>NZ_JBEXUA010000002.1:0-641580 GCF_040614235.1 Mycobacterium sp. NPDC006124
ATGATCCCCGGGATCAACAAGATGTGCAGCGCATACAGCCGCGGGATGATGATGCTGCCCGGGAAGTCCCCACCGAACAGCGCCCAGTGCAACCACGTCCCGATCAACGGCATCCCCAACGTGATCGAGGAGAACGCCGCCCGCAACCCGGTGCCCGAGAGCAGGTCATCGGGCAACGAATACCCGAAGTACCCCTCGAACATCGCCAAGATCAGCAGCAGCGACCCGATCACCCAGTTCGCCTCCCGGGGCCGGCGGAACGCACCGGTGAAGAACACCCGCGCCAAGTGCACCATGATCGAGGCGGCGAACAGCAGCGCCGCCCAATGGTGGACCTGGCGGACGAACAACCCACCACGCACCTCGAAGGAGATGTCCAACGCGGTCTCATAGGCCCGCGACATCTGAATCCCGTTGAGCGGCTGATACACCCCGTGATAAGTGACCTCGGCCATCGACGGATCGAAGAACAACGTCAAGTACACACCGGTCAACAGCAACACGATGAAGCTGTACAACGCGATCTCACCCAACAGGAACGACCAATGCGTCGGAAACACCTTGTTCAACTGACGGCGCACCGCCGCCGAGGGGTGATACCGCGAATCAATCGCATCGCCCTGATGGGCGGCAAGTTCAGCGAGCTTGGGACTCATGTGTTCGCTCCCGTGTGTCGACCTTCATTGTGCCGCTCGTAGCGCGTCATATTCTCGTCATGAATGGCTTATGCACGCTTCGTCATGAATCGGTCATCGGTGTGACATCACTGCTCAATTCGGCGCTGAAGTCCCGCATGGATCCCACCAGCGCTTCGAGCACGCGATGGGCGACCGTCAGCTCCGCGACGGAGAATTCTCGCAGCGAGGCTGCGGTGTGGACTCCCAGCGGCGTGAAGAACGCCCGGGCGACGGCATTGGGGTGGTCTGCGTAGCGCAGCAGCACCTTGCGCCGGTCGGACGGATGCGGCTCACGCGTCATATGTCCGGACTGCACCATCCGGTCGACGAGGTAGGTGATCGCGGCGCCGGAGACGCCGATGCGGTGGCCCAACTGGCTCTGCGTCAGCGGCTCGCCGTCGCGCTCGGACACCATGACGTGTAGCAGCGCACGAAAGTCGTTGTCAGTCAAGTCATGTCGATCACAGAACACCCGACTCAGATCATCGGACTCGGCGGACAGCGCCTGCACGTCGGACACGATCGACGCCTCGACGGCATCCCTGCTGGGGCTCACTCAATAATCCTTAATTTGATTAATGGTTAATCATCTTAATATAGTCGTCGTCATGAACTCGTGGGATCGATACGCCACCATCATCTCCGGTCGACGGTCGTGGATCGTCACGCTGTTGATCACCGTCGCAGCGGGCCTGCTGATGGCCCTCACGGGCGCGGACGACGGATCCACCAAATCGCCCGTGCCGGTGCCCGCCTCGGCCGAGTCTGCCCGCGCGGCCTCGCTCGCCAAGGACTTTCCGGCGGGTGACCAAGCACCGGTACTCCTGGTGGTCTCACGCGCCGACGGCGCGGCACTGTCCCCGGCCGATCTCGCGTCCGCCCGCGAAGCACGCCAACGGGTCCTGGCTCGCGCCGGCACGCAGGGCGGCGCTCCGCTCGCCACCTCCGAGGACGGCGTCGTCGCCGTGGCACCGGTGTCGATCGCCGCCGACCTCTCCGGTTTCGAGCTCGCCGACACCGTCACGGGCCTTCGCGACGCCGCGACGGACGGCGCACCCGAGGGACTGCGGCTCCAGGTCACCGGCGGACCGGCCTTCGGCGCCGACATCGCCGACTCGTTCTCCGGGGCCAACGTCACCCTTCTGGCGGTGACCGCCGCGGTCGTCGCGCTGCTGCTCATCCTCACCTATCGTTCGCCCATCCTGTGGCTGGTGCCACTGGCCGTCGTCGCCCTGGCCGACCAGACCGCCGCCGCGCTCGGCGGCGTGGTCGTCGGAGCGGGCGGTCTGACCTCCGACGGTTCCACCACCGGAATCACCAGCGTGCTGGTGTTCGGCGCCGGCACCAACTACGCCCTGCTGTTGATCTCGCGCTACCGCGAGGAGCTGGTGCGCACCCCGCACCACCGCGAGGCACTGAGAGTCGCACTGCGACATGCCGGCCCGGCCATCCTGGCCAGCAACGCCACCGTCGTGCTCGCACTGCTGACGTTGCTGCTGGCCGTGGTGCCGTCCACCCGCAGCCTCGGCGCGCAAGCTGCCTGCGGACTCGTGGTCGCCGCGGTGTTCGTCCTCGGCGTCCTCCCACCACTGCTCGCACTGTTCGGCCCGAAGTTGTTCTGGCCCTTCATCCCCCGGCAGGCCAACCACCGCGAGCCACAGCGCGCAGGAGCGTGGTACCGCGTCGCGACGTGGGTGAGCGATCACGCCGGACGGGTCACCGTCGGCACCGTGGCCTTGCTGGCCGTCCTCTGCACCGGGGTGTTGAGCACGCCGATCGGCCTGTCGCAGACCGACCAGTTCCGGGTGAAGGCGGAATCGGTGTCGGCCTACGACACCCTCGCCGCACACTTCCCCGGCGGACTGTCCTCACCCACGTCGGTCCTCGGACGCACCGACCGCGCCGATGATCTCCAGCGGGCCATCGGCGCCACCACCGGCGTCGTGTCGGCGCGTGCCGCCGGCACCTCGGAATCCGGTCTGACGCAGTTCTCGGTCGTCGTCGACGCCCCTCCCGCCTCGGACGCGGCCTTCGACGTCGTCGAACGCCTGCGCGGAGCGGTCCGGGCCGTCGACGGACAGGCCCTGGTCGGCGGGCCCGATGCCCAGGCACTCGACGCCCGCAACGCCGCTCAGCGTGATCAGCGCGTCGTCATCCCGGCGATCCTCGTCGTGGTCCTGCTGGTGCTCTACGTCCTGCTGCGGGCGGCGCTGGCCCCCGTGGTCCTGGTGGCGGTGACGGTGCTCAGTGCCCTCGCGGCCCTGGGCTTCGGCGGGTGGCTCAGCGTCCACGCGCTCGGCTTTCCGGCGCTGGACGACACCACTCCCCTCTTCGCGATTCTGTTCCTGGTCGCACTCGGCGTGGACTACACCATCTTCTTGATCACCAGGGCCCGGGAGGAGACCCACGAGCACGGCACCCGCGAGGGCGTCGTACGGGCCGTCTCGGCCACCGGCGGGGTCATCACCAGTGCCGGCATCGTGCTCGCCGCGGTCTTCGCGGTCCTGGGCGTGCTGCCCCTGATCGTGCTCACCCAGATCGGCATCATCGTGGGGCTCGGCATCCTCCTGGACACCTTCCTGGTGCGGACCGTGATGATCCCGGCCCTGTTCACCCTCGTCGGACCGCGCATCTGGTGGCCGGCACGCGTCGACCCGGCCATCCACCACCACCACACCCAGCGGGAGGTTGACCATGTCCACTAGCGACACCACGATGCGACCGACGAAGTCGTCGGTCCGGGCGTGGCGATGGATCTCGACCCTGCTGGCGGTGAGCCAGCTGGCCAGCCCGCCGGTCGTCGCGCGACTGTTCGGTGACTTCCTGGCCTCCGGCGACACCAACCGGGCACTCATCACGCCGTCGGGCTACGCGTTCTCCATCTGGGGCGTGATCACGCTGCTGACCGTCGTCACCGGGGTCGCCGTCCTGCGCCACGGACTCGGCTCGCCATGGGAGACCCGCGTCCTCGTCGAGCTGTCGGTGGTCTACACCGGCTTCACCACGTGGTTGGTCGTCGCGGCGCAGGACTGGCTGTGGGTCAGCGTGGCCGTCTTCGCGATCATGAACGTAGCCCTGGTCGACGCCGTCCGCCTGACGGTGTGCCGGGCCCGCGATCTGACCTGTCCGGGCTGGGTCCGCGGGCTCGCCACGGTGACCTTCGGCCTCTACCTCGGCTGGAGCAGCGTGGCGGTGTTCGTCAACGTGGCAGCCGCGGCGATCGGCACCGGGGCACCGGCCGGCGACGTCGGCTGGCAGGCGGCGATCCTGGTGGCCGCCACGGCGGCCGCGCTGGTCCTCACCTACGTGCTGCGCGGTTCGCCGGGTTACGTGGCCGCGGTGGTCTGGGCACTCGTCGCCGCCTCGATCGGCGCTGCGCACCGAGGGTCGACGGTGCTGGCCGCCGCCGGGCCTCGACCAGGGGGTGACGGTCCGGCTACTCCAGGGGAGCCGCGTCCTCGGGACGCTCCGGGGTGCCCGAGCCGTGCCTGGCGGCGAGTCGCCGATGCTCGACGAACTGCCAGGCCACCCCGGCGACGACGGCCAGCCCCGCGAGCAGGGCACCACCGGTGGCCAACGAGCTTCGGCCGACGGCGAAGCCGGCAAGGCTCAGGGCCGTCAGGGCGAGGCCGGCGGCGATCAGGGCGTAACCGGGCCACCGGGCGGCGTCCTTGAGGGCCTCGCCGGCGATGGGTCCGGGTTTGTTGGTCGCCTCAGCCGCTCCGCCCTCGTGTCGGTCGTCGGGGATGTCGTGTGCCATGTCGGGTATTCGGTGCCGACGGGCCGCGCCGGCGCCCCGTACCGCGTGTTCTGTGACACATCCACCGCAGAGCGCCGACTTCGGGGAGAATGCACCGCATGACCGCTACGGACGACGTGTCCTCGCAACGCTTCGGTTCGCGGCGCCACGAACTGGCCGAGACGTACCTGCGGTCCCCGGCCACCCGGCCGGCGTCGTCGGGCCGAGGAGTGCACCACACGGCGCTGATCAGCGGTGACGTCGAACGGACCATCCGGTTCTACCAGGAACTGCTGGAGTTTCCGCTCACCGAGCTCATCGAGAACCGCGACTACGACGGTTCCACGCACTTCTTCTTCGACATCGGCAACTCGAACCTGCTGGCGTTCTTCGACTTCCCGGGCCTGGACCTGCAACCGTACCGAGAGGTGCTCGGCGGGTTGCATCACGTGGCCGTCAGCGTCGAGCCGCAGCGGTGGCAGCACCTGCGGGAGAAGCTGGCCGCGGCTGGCGTCGAGGTCTCCGAACACAGTGGGGTGTCGCTGTACTTCCGCGACCCCGACGGAGCACGAATCGAGTTGATCGCCGACCCCCTCGGTGAGATGTACGGCACTAAGGTGCTCTGACCTCGGACCCGTCCAGAGCGGTGGCGGTGACGAATTCTTCGAGAAGTTCCTACGAGTGATGTTGCGGGTGTTCATGACCTCGATTCAGACCGACGAGTTGGTCGTCCTCCTCGACGACGCGGGCCGCAGCATCGGCACGGCCCGCAAGGCCGACGTCCACGGCACGGCGACTCCGCTGCACCTGGCGTTCTCCTGCTATCTCTTCGACGACGAAGGACGAGTTCTGCTGACGCGGCGGGCGCTGGACAAGCGGGCGTTTCCGGGGGTGTGGACCAACTCGTTCTGCGGCCACCCGGCACCCGGGGAGCCCCTCGAGGACGCCGTGGCCCGCCGGGCCCGTGCCGAACTCGGCGTCGACGTCTCCGACCTGCGCTGCGTTCTGCCCGACTTCCGCTACCGCGCCGTGGACGCCGGCGGCGTCGTGGAGAACGAAGTGTGCCCCGTCTTCTGCGCGCGGGTCGACGGACCTCTCGACGCCGACCCCGAGGAGATCATGGACTCCGCGTGGGTGCCGTGGGATCAGCTGCGGGCGGCCACCTCGATGCCGTGGGCCATCAGCCCGTGGGCCGTGGAGCAGGTGCCGCTACTCGACGCCGCAAACGTCGCGCGCTAGCTCAGCGACCGGACCTCAACGCGAACAGCCGCTCGGCGTAGGCGAGGTCGTCGCGCCACAGCCGCGCGGCGGCGGCCCGCATCAGGGGCCGGATCACGGGCGCCGCGACCAGACCCTTGCCGAAGTTGGGTCGGTCGGAGTGCGCGATGACTGCCTCCAGCACCGCGGTGCGCGGCAACCCGTCGGCGCCGGGACCCAGTGGCGTGCCATGGGTTTCGACGACGCTGCCGACACCCTCCCCCTCGACGATGCGCATGACCACGGTCCGCGGCCCCGGTGCGGTGAACTCCGCGATGACCGGGACGCCCAGCTTTCCGAGCCGGAAGGTCACGTCGACGAGGAAGCGGTCTTGGGCGTCGGGAAGCTCGTCGACCGCAGGCGGTGCGCTGAGCACCTTGAGCTGTGTGAAGGAATACGGGTGGAACCAGGCGCCGTGCCAGGGGTCCAGCCGGTTGGCGACGATGTCGCGGGGCTCGCACGTTCCCTCGAGTCGGGCGACGGCGGCCATCTGGGGGTGGCCGGGCCGTTCCGGGACGATGGGTGCGTCGGTGGGCTCCTCGCCCCCGACGGCGTCGAGGCGCACCCAGCACAGCACGCCGTCGTCATGGGCGGGGTACGGCTTCCAGGCGCCGTGCCGGCGATCGGAGAGCCGCAGTCCGTGCCACGGACACACCAGCGTGCCGCACTCCACCGGCGCGGTGGCGAGGTCGGCACCGAGGTGCGGGCAAGCGCGCGGCGCGACGAGCAATCCGCCGTCGGCACCACGCCAGGCCACGATCTGAACGCCGGCGACCACCGAACCCGTTGCCTTGCCGGCGATCTGGGAGCTCGCGGCGAACGGGAACCAGTTGCCGCTGGGTCGGCGTTCGGCGCGGCTCAGAGCGGTGGAGATCACCCGCGGGTCGGCGTCGGCGAAGGTCGGCGTCTGCGCCGACCAGTCCAGGGGCGGCAGCGTGGTGAACGGCCAACTCTTGGCCATGTTGGCGCGGAACTCGGTGAAGGAGCTCATGTGCGTTGACCTTCCGCTCGCGCGATCAGGCGACCGAGCCGCGCGGAACGGCCGCGGTTGGGCACGGTGTGCAGCGTGTGACCGGCCAGACCGAAGGTGTCGAGCAACTCGTTGGCCGCCGTCCACCCCGTCGTGGCGGCCCGCTCCATCAGCGCGACCGGCAGATCGATGCGGATGCCGTCCCCGGCCAGCATCACCCGGGGATCGGGTGTGCGCACGGTGGGCCGTCGTTCGAAGTCGCCGGGCCCGAAGGTCGGACAGTCCTCGCGCCGCAGCAACCGCTCGTCGACGACGGTCGCCGCGGCGGTCTCGGGATAGAGGTCGTACATCCGGGTCAGCAGACCCTCGCGCACCTCGGCGTCGTCGCCGGTCACGGAGTAGCCGTGCAACTCCACCACCGAGCCTCCGGTACGTGAGGCCCACTGTGCCGCTTCGCGTTCGTAGCGTTCCAGCACGCTGACGTTGTCCAGGGGCGGCCTGCCGCCCGTGCCGAGGAACGCCGCCCGGTCGGCACGCACCGGGCGGTCCAACCACAGTCGCAGCACCACGAACGGCGGCGCGTTGCCTACGCCGGCGACACGTCCCCGCCAGTCGTCGTCACCCAGGGTGGGCGACGCCGCCACGATCCGCCGCAACCCGGCGACGTCGGTCGCCAGCACCACGGCGTCCGCGGCGAGCGGCTCGTCGGAGCCGCAGTCGACCCGCACCTCGTCGCCCATCTCCACCGAACGCACAGAGGTCCCGGTGTGGAATCGGACGCCGTTGCCCTCCAAGTACTTTCGCAGCGGATTCCACAGCGCCTCGTCGAAATTGGCGTTGGCGACGTCGAACACCAAACCCTCGTTGGAGCCCAGGAAGTAGATGTGGAACATCGTCACCAGCTCGGCGGCCGAGAGCTTCTCGGGCTTGACGAAGAAGCTCCTCGCGAATACCTCGAACGCCAGGTGGCGCGCCGCGTCCGGAAAGTTGATGTCCTGCAAGAATTCCGCGGCGGTCCGGTCGTCGAGGTCGCGGTAGGTCTGCGGCACCGACGCGGTGGCCAGTGGCGCGGCGGCCATGCCGTCGATCCGCATGAGGTCGCGCAACCGGAAGGTGGGGCTGCGCAGGGCGAAGGTCAGGGCGTTGAACGGCGGCGTGCGCGGCAGACCGCGGAACGTGTCGCGGCGACCGTACTCGTCGACCAACGGGTAGTCCTCGACGGGAGTCAGCGCCGACAGGTGCGGATCCGAGCGACGCAGCAGGGCACGCAGGTTGTAGTACTGACGGAAGAACGCGTGGAATCCACGGTTCATCGCCACCGCGGATCCGTCGGCCAGGGTGTCGGGCCAACCACCGACCCGCCCGCCGACGTAGTCGGTGGCCTCGACGACGTCGACGGCCACACCGCGTTCGCTCAGACCGGCGGCGGCTGCCAGGCCGGCGATACCCGCACCGACGACCACCACTCGCGGCCTCGTCGCCAGCGCGTCGGCGTGGGGCAGACCGGCTCGCGCGGGCACGGTCTCGTGAAGCTTGTCCACTCCTACCCCTTCCGGTGCCGAAGCCGCGCGCCCCAGGCCTTGACGACACCCGCTCCGGCGACGGCCGCGCGGCGTCCGTTACCGACACTGGCACGTCGGCTGAAGATCTCGAAGTCCATCTCCTCGATTTGGTCGAGAATCTCGGAGTAGAGCTTCAGGGCGGTCTCGACGCATGGTCGTGACACCGGCGCCAGAGCCGTGATGCCCGGTCGGGCGGCGTCGTACACCCGCCGCGTGACGTCGTGCTGTTCGCGCAGGGCGCGACGCACCCGGGCGTCGATCTTGCGGTTGCCCTGGCACCAGGTCAGGACGTCGCGGTCGACGCCGTGGACGGCGAGTTCGTCAGCGGGCAGGTAGACCCGTCCGCGCCGCAGGTCCTCGTCGACGTCGCGCAGGAAGTTGGTCAGCTGGAACGCCTTGCCCAGTGCGGCTGCGAACGGCGCGGCGTCCTCCCGCGGGCCGACGGTTCCGAGGATGGGCAGCATCTGCAGACCGATCACCTCGGCCGAGCCGTACATGTACCGCTCGAGGGCGGCCCGGTCGGGATAGTCGGTGACCGTCAGGTCCATCCGCATCGAGGCGAGGAAGTCGTCGAAGAGCTGCCACCCGATGTCGTAGCGGCGCGCGGTGTGCACCACCGCCGTGAGGGTGGGGTCATCGGCGCAGGCCTGGTTCTCGACCAGGCAGTTGAAGAGTTGCGTGGAGAACAGCTGCAGCTGCTGAGCACGCACCTCGTCACCGCGGGTGTCGTCGAACTCGTCGAGGATGTCGTCGGCGCGGCGTGCGAAACCGTAGAGCGCGTGCACCGCGGGGCGTTGGGCGGGGGCCAGCAGCCGCGTCGCCAGGAAGAAGGTCTTGCCGTCGCGGGCGTTGATCTCCCGGCACGTCCGGTAGGCGTCGCGCAACGACGGGTCGAGCACGCCCGCGGCGTCCAGTTCCGAGCCGATCATCGTGATGCGACCTCTCGATTCGCTTGCGCCACCGGCACTCCGGTGATCCGGTCGGCGGCCAACCGGCCCGACATCACGGCGGTCGGAACGCCGACACCGGGCACCGTGGACGATCCGGCCAGCACCACGTTGTCCACGCCGCGCACGGTGTTCGCCGGGCGGAACGGTCCGGTCTGGGCGAAGGTGTGCGCCAGCGCGAAGGGCGTTCCGGCCAGCATGCCCTGGCGACCCCAGTCCGCGGGTGTCACCACCGAGAGCACCTCCATGTCGTCGCCGACCTGAGGCAGTCGCTCTTGGACGGCGCCGAGCATGTGCTCGACGTAGGCCGACGACGTCGCGTCCCAGTCCATCTTGCCGATCTCGGTGTTGGGAGTCGGGGCCAAGACGTAGAGCAGGTCACGCCCGGGCGGGGCCAGGGACGGGTCACCGGCGGTCGGTCGCGTGACCAGCAGCGACGGGTCACCCATCACCCGACCGTCGGTGATGATGTCGGTGAAGGTCTGCTTCCAGGCCTCGCCGAAGAGGATCGTGTGGTGGCCGACCGACGAGTCCAGGGCGGGCACGCCGACGTGAGCCACGACCGCCGACGGCGCCGGCCGCAGCTTGAGCAACCGGCGGGGCGCGTAGTCCAACAGCCGGTAGGTGTCGGGTAGTTCGGTGGTGAGCACCACGGCGTCGGCCGGGATGCGCTGGCCCCCGTCGGTGATGACCGCGGTGGCCCGTGAGCCGCTGCGCTCGATGGCGGACACGGTGGCGCCGTAGACGAATTCGACGCCCGCGTTGGCCGCCGCGGCGGCCATCGCGTCGGGCAGGGCCCGCATGCCGCCACGGGGGAAGTAGACCCCGGCGACGGTGTCCATGTAGGCGATCACCGCGTAGACGGCCAGTGCACTCTGCGGGGGCACCCCGGCGTAGAGCGCCTGGAAGGTGAACACCCGCAACAGGCGTTCGTCGCTGAGGAACTTGCGAATCACGCTCTCCCACTTGCGGAATCCGCCCATGGCCAGCAGTCGGCCCAGTTGCGGAGTCAGCAGCGAGAGCGGCGAGTCGAAATTGGCGCCGATGAAGCCGTCGAACTCGGTTTCGTACAGCGAGGTCAGCCACTGGCGCATCTGCAGGTAGGCGTCGGCCTCCTTGGTGCCCGCGAACCGCTGAACCTCCGCGTACATCGCCATCGGATCGGTGTGGACCTGCAGGGTCTCGCCTCCGGCGAACACCGCGTTGTACGCGGGGTGCACCGGCATCAATTCGATGCGGTCGGTGAGCTTCTCCCCGACCGCGCCCATGGCGTCGTCGATGATGTCGGGCATCGTCAGCACGGTGGGCCCCATGTCGAGGCGGTAGCCGGAGACGTCGGCCCGGCCCACTCGTCCGCCGGGGTGATCCTCCCGTTCGACGACGGTGACGTTGCGGCCACGGCCGGCGAGGTAGAGCGCCGCCGACAGTCCCGACAGGCCACCGCCGACCACGACGACCCGGTCGGTCTTACCCTTTACGGTGCGCATCACGCACTCCTCTCGGTGCAGTACACGGCCATGTCCTCCATTGCGGCACGGGCGTCTTGTGGAATCCCGGCCACGTCGAGGTAGCCGATCGCCTGGGCCAGCCGCTGCTCGATGAGTTCCTCGATCCATTGGATGGCGCCGCTGGCGATGATCAGCGTCCGCCATCGTTCGGCGTCCTCGGTCGTCAGGGTGGGGGTGGTCATCAGGTCTGCCAGTTGGCGTCGCAGTCCGGCGTCGGCCATCTGGTGAGCGGCGACGACGACGCTGGTGGCCTTCTGCGCCTCCAGGTCGGTGCCGACGGACTTGCCCGTCACCGTCGGGGACCCCGAGATGCCGAGGAGGTCGTCGCGCAGCTGGAAGGCCTCGCCGATCGCGGTGCCGTACCGCCCGACGGCGTCGACGACGGCTTCTCTACAGCCGGCCATCGCCGCGCCGATCTCCAGCGGTCGCCGCACGGTGTAGTTGCCGGACTTGCGCCGCGCCACGTCGAGGACTTCCTCGAACGTGGGGAACGCATGCGAATCGTTGACCAGGTCGGCGAGTTGACCGACTGCCAGTTCGACCCGCATCTCGTCGTAGCGGGGCCAGATGCGCGCGAGCGCCTCGGCGCTGACGCCGCTCTGGCGGAGCATCTTCTCGGCCCACACCAGGCAGAGGTCACCCAGGATGGTCGCCGCCGACTCACCGAAGCGATCCGAGGAATCGGTCAGCCCGCGCCCGCGGTGCCAGGCGCTCAACGCGACGTGGGCGGCCGGGCGGCCGCGACGCAACGTCGACTCGTCCATCACGTCGTCCTGCAGAAGGGCGAAGGCGTGGAGCAACTCCAGGCTGGCCGAGGCGCGCAACGCCGCCTCGTCCTGCTCCGCGCCACACAACCACCCCAGGTACATGAAGGTCGACCGAACGTACTTGCCGCCGTCGAGGAAGTCTGACAGCACGCCGCTCGCGACGTCGACGCCGGTGCCGTCGAGTTGGGGAAGGCACTCGGTGGTCACGAAGTCGACGAGCAGGCCCCGCACGGCGGCCCGCACGTCGGCCGAACCTTGGACGGCTCTGACGGGTGACCGGCCGCGATGCCCGCGATGGCGCCGATGGGACAGGACGACACCCGGCGCCTCGTGGTCGTCGCCGGTCATGTGCACGGATTGCCCACTCGGCACGGGTTCACGCCTCGCTTCCACGCGTCATGCGACTGCGTACGTTCTGGTCCGTCGGTGTCGTTGCGCTGGTCCCCACGGCAGGAGATTCGGAGCCGAGGTGAATCCGGCGGTGTGTGACGTGGACGATATTTCCGCATCGGCGTGGATCAGGCGAGGTGACCACCCAGTTCGGCCTCGGCGCCGACGTGCCGGGTAGCGGCGTCGGTCACGCGCTGGTGCGCGGTGCGCAGCAACAGGTCGTGCTGGATGCGGCGCTGCGGTGACGACGTGCGGGCCAGTTGCACCAGGTCGTCGGAGACCTGCCGGGCGATCAGCCGCAGTTTCACGTTGTGCTGCTGGGACTGCTCCCGCAGGCGCAGGAACGCTTCGTCGGCGTCGATCCCGTACACGAACATCAGCATGCCCTTCGCCTGCTCGATGACAGCCCGGTTCGAGTCGTATTCGAAGGCGGCGTTGGTCGTCGCGACCGACTCCTCGTCCCCGGATCGGCCGTGTCCGGGGTCCGGGCACGGGATGCCCATCCGCTGCCGCTCGGACTGCATGACCCCCCCAACGAAACTGAACGAGTAGTCCTTTTCTGAACTATTCGTCCAATAGTGCCCTGTGCTCGGCACCCAGGTCAACGCCCCGCGGTGTCCGCGCTGGTCACGGGCAGGGTCAGCCGGAAACGAGCACCCACCTCGGACGGTTCACACACCAGGTCGCCGCCATGCGCCCGCGCCAGGGCCCGGGCGATCGACAACCCCAGTCCGGCCCCGCCGTGGTCGCGGTTGCGCGAGGCGTCCAAGCGCACCAGACGGTCGAAGATCCGCTCGCGGTCGGCCGGGGCGACCCCCTGCCCGGTGTCGCCGACGACCACGTTGGCGACCGGGTTGGCGGCACCCGCGTCCACGTCGACGTGGACGGTGATCCGGCCGCCGGCCGGGGTGTAGCGGCGCGCGTTGTCGAGCAGATTGGCCAAGATCTGACCCACGCGATGGGGGTCGGCCCGAATCATCAGGCGTTCCGCACCCGTGCGCACCACCGACGTCTGGGGTGCGAGCATGTCGGCTCGCTCCACCTGAGCCTCGGCGATGCCCACCAGGTCGACCTCTGCCATCCGCAGCGGCAGCCCGGCGTCGATGCGGCTCAGGTCCAGCATGTCGGTGACGAGCCGGCCGGCCCGGCGGGCGTCGGACAGCAGCAGCGAGAGTCGGCGCTTCGTACGCGACGACGCCTCCGGCGTGGTGTCGTCGGCGGTGTTGGTCAACTGCTCGGCGGCGACCTGAATGCCGGCCAGCGGCGTGCGCAGTTCGTGCGCGGCGTCGGCCAGGAAGTCTCTCGTCTGCGCCTCGGCGCGGCGGGCCGCCTCCGCGGCCTCCTGCGCGTTGCGCTCGGCAGCCTCCAACGCATCGAGCATCACGTCGAAAGCCGCTGCGGCACGGCCGAGTTCGGTGTTCGGGCGATCCGGATGCAGACGACGGCCACGGTCGCCGGTGCTGATCGCCCTGGCCACCATGGTCAACCGGTCCAGGGGACGCAGCGCACTGCGCGCGACGACGACGAGCAGCACGGCCGCCACGACGAGGGTGATGGCACCCGCGCCGATGAGCAACTCACGCAGATCGCGCACCGCCGCGGTGGCCGGCGTGGTGTCGGCGACCAGGATCACCCGCGAGCCGTCGGGCAGCGGATGCACCAGCGCGGTGTTGGTCTCATCGGGTGGCGGCGGAGGAGGCGGCGGCCCGCCCGGACCACCCGGCGGCGGTGGCGGACCGATCGGATCACCCTGCCCGGGAGGCCGTCCCGGCCCGCCCGGAGGACCTGGCGGCGGCCCGGAGGGCGCCAGCGCCGCTCCCGGCCCCTCGACGGTGTCGGGGCTGATCGCCGGGTCGCCATAGGACTGCCCGTCGGCGGTCACCAGCAGCGCCCGGATGCCGCCCCCGTTCAACTCGGCCGCCGTCTGTTGCGGCGAGGCGCCCGACTGCGCGAGGGCGTCGGCGCGCGTCGCGGTCGCCACCAATCGGTCGTGCAGGTCGCGACTGACCTGGGCGCCGAAGGCGAAGTCGATCACCACGCCGAAGACCACCAGCGCGGTCGCCAGAAGGGCCACCGCGGAGAGCGTGACGCGGCGGCGCAACGACGGGGTCTCGGTCACGATGTCGTCGGTGTCAGTTGATAGCCAATTCCCCTGCTGGTGTGCAGGATTCGTGGGCCGTGTGCCTCGAGCTTGCGACGGAGGGCGCTGATGTAGACCTGCACCAGATTGGGGTCGTAGGCGTCGTAACCCCACACCGCGGTGAGGATCTGCTCCTTGCTGACCAGCCTGCCCCGTTGGTCGGCGAGGTAGGCCAGCAGGCGTAGCTCGGTGGCCGTCAGGTCCAACGGCTGACCGGCGCGGGTGGCCGTGCCGGCGTCGACGTCGAGCATCAGGTCCCCGAGTTGCACGGCCGACGGCAGCCGGCCGCGGCGGCGCAACACCGACCCGACCCGCGACACCAACTCGGCCAGCTCGAACGGTTTGACGACGTAGTCGTCGGCCCCGCCGTCCAGGCCGCGCAGCCGGTCGTCGAGCCCATCGCGGGCGGTGAGCAGCACGATGCCGGTGTCGCCGTAGTCCCGCACGACGTTGATCAGCGCGAACCCGTCACGGCCCGGCATCATCACGTCGAGCACCACCAAATCGGGACGGAAGCCGCGCAGCGTCTCCTCCAGGCCCGTGCCGTCCGAGCGTGCGCCGGTGACGTATCCCGCGTCGTCGAGCGCTTCGCTGACCATTTCGCGGATCGTCTCGGAGTCTTCGACGACCAGGACGCGGGCGCGCGGCTCTGGACGCAACGGTGCGCGACTGGTCATGCGTTCATTGTGTCCCGTGCCGGGGGCGCCTTCCTGAAGCGAAGCTGAAGGATTCGGCCTGCACCCGCATTCTTCAGGTTGGCTTCAAGTTCGCCCAGCAACGTCGTCACCAGCAACAGCCAACCGAAAGTGAGGACGACGTGAACGACGACAAGAACAACGACACTGCCGACACCACCGACACCGACGATTTGACCGCCCAGCACGTGGAACCCGCGCCGCCGGCCGAGAAGCCGGCCAGCCGCTGGTCCGGCACCGGCGACCGCGTCCGCCAGCACCCCGTCGGGGTTGCGGTGGGAACGGGTGTCGCCGCCCTGATCGTGGGCGGCATCCTGGGCGCCGCGCTCTTCGGCGGACCGTCGACGGACGTGGGGCCGGCCGGGATGTCGAATCACTATGCGGCCCAGGGTGAGATGTGCGCGCCCGGACCGCCTCCGGGTGGACCTGGCGGCCAGTTCGGCGGCCCGCCGCCCCCGCCTCCCGGTGGACCAGGTGGACCCGGCGGACCCGGCGGTCAGTTCGGTGGCCCCCCGCCCCCGCCTCCCGGTGGACCAGGTGGACCCGGTGGACCCGGCGGCCAGTTCGGCGGCCCCCCGCCCCCGCCTCCCGGTGGACCAGGTGCGCCCGGTGGACCCGGCGGGCAAGCTGCCCCCGCTGCTCCTGCGGCCCCGGGCCCTCAGCAAGCCCCGGCACCGCAACCCGGCGGCTCCGCACCGGCCCCGGCCGCACCCACGACCCCCTTGCTCCCGGCCGAACAGCCGGCTCGCTGAGCCAAGGTCGCCGCGGGGTTCTCGGGACGACCCGAGGACCCCGCGGCGGCTCATGCGAACCCGAGTTCCAGGCCTGCCCACAGGGCTGCGACGGCCCCGACGACGCATAGCGGCACGGTCGCCAACCCCAGCAGCGTGAACTCACCTAGCCGCGGCCGGATCCCGGCACCGGAGAGCACCCGTCGCCACAGCAGGGTCGCGAGTGATCCGACATAGGTCAGGTTGGGTCCGATGTTGACGCCGACGAGCATCGCCAGGATCAGACCTGCCGGCGCACCGGAGCCCAGCGCCGTGAGCATCAGCAGCGTGGCGGGCAGGTTGTTGACGACGTTGGCCAGCACCGCCGACACGGCGGCCACCACCAACAAGCCGACGAGCGTCGGCGCCTCGGGCAACACCCGGGCGACCGCGCGGCCGAGTCCGTGCTCGCTCACCCCGGCGACCACCACGCCGAGGGCGAAGACGAACAGACAGAACAGTGGTGAGCCGGCCCGGACGATCGTCGGGATCGTCACCGAGCCGCGGCGGAGGCCGGGGATGGCCAGCACGACGGCACCCACCACCGCCACCCACACGGGTTCGATGCCGGCGAAGCCCGAGGCACCGAAACCGACCAGGGTCGCGGCGAGGACGACGAATGCGTAGACGGGCGTGGCCTGCTCGGCGGGCGCTTCCTCCTCGACCGACTCCGCGTCGCGTTCGGCGGCGAGGTCCTTGCGGAAGAAGATGCGAAACACGGCGTACTCGAGGCCGACGACGACCAACCACGGCAGCGCCATCACCGCGGCGAACGAGACGAACGTCAGTCCCGAGGCCGAGAATGCCAGCAGGTTGGTCAAATTCGACACCGGCAGCAAGGTCGACGCCGAATTCGACAGGTGGGCGCACGCGTAGACGTGCGGCTTGGCGCGGACCCGCACGAGACGGGCCGTCGCCAACACGACCGGGGTCAGGAGGACCACGGTCGCATCCAGACTCAGCACGGCCGTCGTGACCGACGCGGAGACGAAGACCAATGCCATGAGCCGCTGCGAGCTGTCGCCGGAGGCCCGCGCGAGCGCAGCGCCCAGCCACCGGAAGACCCCCTCCTCGTCGGCCAGATGCGCGAGAACCAGGATGGCGGCGAGGAATCCGACGGTCGGACCCAGCAGCTTCATCTGTTCGAGTGCGGCACCGGGACTGACCGCGCCGCACACCACCAGGACGGCGGCCACCGGCACCGCCAGCGTCGCCTCGGGCAGTCCGCGGGGTTGGACCATCGCGAACACCAGCACCGCCGCCAGCGCCACCAACGCGGCGACCTCGGCCCAGATCCCGGTCATCGGCGTACTCGAAGGATCACCGGCCGCGGTCCTTCCGGAGCGTCTCGTAGGCGTGCCTGCCACGACTGAACGTCGCGGCGTCGCCCCCGGTGTCCGGATGGTGCGCCGCGGCGTGGTCGCGCCACGCACGCCGAAGTTCGGCCAGCGTGAAGTCGGGCATGAGCCCCAGCA
This sequence comes from Mycobacterium sp. NPDC006124, assembly GCF_040614235.1. Classification (NCBI taxonomy): domain Bacteria; kingdom Bacillati; phylum Actinomycetota; class Actinomycetes; order Mycobacteriales; family Mycobacteriaceae; genus Mycobacterium; species Mycobacterium sp. NPDC006124. The sequence continues at coordinate 16,898 of NZ_JBEXUA010000002.1, forward strand.
CGGTGAGCGGATCGGTGGACGGTGCCGGCAGCGCCGGGCGCTTTGGTGCCGAGGCGTTCCTCGGCGAGGTGCTGCGCGCCGCACCCGTCGTGGCAGCGGACTTCTTCGCCGGCGCCTTCTTCGCCGGCGCCTTCTTCGCGGCCTTCTTCGCCGGCGCCTTCTTCGCGGCCTTCTTCGCCGGCGCCTTCTTGGCGGGAGCCTTCTTGGCGGCCACCTTCTTCGCGGGCGCCTTCTTCGCCGGCGCCTTCGTGGCGACCTTCTTGGCGGGCGCCTTGCCGACTGTCTTCTTCGCGGGAAGTTCTTTCATCACTCTCAGCTCGCCGGAATCGATTGCCATCATTGGTTATTCACGCATCAGACAGGTTGGCCGACACTCCCTCGACACTTGGGCACGACGGTCATCCGGCACGGGATACATTGCCATACGCACGCGCCGGCAACGGCCGGATCGTTGCCCGACGCTACGGGGCCTACCTGAATCCAACCTGAAGACGGGTCCATGTTCAGACGTCGGAGACTCTGGGTACTCCGCGATCGGTTCCCGGAGAACGGGAACGTCACACGCCGACGAATGGAGCTCACCCATGGGTGACAGTGGACCCGAAGAAGCAGTGAAGGGCGTCGTCGAGGACGTCGCGGGCAAGGCCAAGGAGGTCGTCGGCATCGTCAGCGGCAACGACGGCCTCCGCGAAGCCGGCAAGGCACAACAGGACAAGGCCGAGGCTCAGCGCGACGTCGCCAAGAAGGAGGCCGAGGCCGAGGCTGCACGCGCCGCCGAGAAGTCCGCCGAGGCACGTCAAAAGGCCGCCGAGTAACGCACTTTCGCGAAGGCTGTAACGGGCGGGCAGATCCTCCAACGGTTCTGCCCGCCCGTTTGGCGTGGGGACGGCCCTATTCCGCGGTGTCTCCCGAGAGGTCGTAGTCCAGCCGCACCGTGGTGCCGTCATGGCGCCGGTCGACGGTGCATTGGTCGGACAGGGCGCGCATCAAGGCCAGACCCCGGCCCCGCCGGTTGAGCGCCACGGCCGGGCTGGGTCGCCATCGCCCGCGATCGCTGATCCGCACGCGGAGCCGGTGCCCCCCGTCGTAGTGGGCGTGAATCGTGATGTCGCCGCCATGACGCCCGTGGTAGGCATGTTCGGCGCAGTTGGCCAGCGCCTCGTTCACCCCGAGCAGCACGTCGGCACAACGCGATTGGGTCAGCGGGACGTCGGACTGATGCAGCCAGGCATCGAGATCCTGGCGCAATCGCGACGCCTCGACGGCGTCGGACCGGCGCGTTCGGTGCAGCTGCGTACTGGTCCCCACTGGTGCGCGCATCGCTGTCATGTTCGGGGCATACCCCGAAATTCGGAGATGACCACCTGTCGGCGACCACTCGTCAGCGTCCCTGCGCCCACAGTTGCTCGGTCAGGTCCTGGAACGTCACCAGGGCGATGTCGTCGTCCGCGCGTTGAAGCGCCGATCGACTCATGACGGCGCGAACGACGGATCCGTCGGCGTGCGACAGCCGAACCAGCGAGCCGGCATGCCGTTGCAGCTCGGTGACGGCACCGTCGGACTTCAGGGGCGCCTCGAAGACGTCGGTGAAGTTCATGACCTGCAGTTCCTCGCGCCTGAGGCCGAGCATCTCGGCCATCGCGTCGTTGGCGAAGAGCACCGTGCCCTTCTCGGTGACCGCCACGACGGGCACGGGCAGTTGATCCAGCACCCGCAATGCGGGCAGGCGTCGCAGCGTGTCCATCTGCGTCTCGTCGTGGGTGCGTGGACGCCTCCGGTCGACCGACGGCCGGTCGGGCTGAGGTGGTGGAGACTCGACGTGCATGTCAACTCCTCACATTCGCCGAATATCTCTGTGCGGCAGCGCCTTTACGGTAGGCGTTTGACGTGGGTCGACTCCGGACTCGCCGTCGTCTCATCCGCCTCCGGCCCATGTTTGCGGGTGAAGCGCCGGGTGACCGACGACAGTCCGAGCAGGGCCCGCGAGATCGCGGTGGGCGTTCCGCCGTTGCGGCGCTGAAGGTACTGGCCGAGCTTGGTCAGCACCGTGGCCACGACGGGAAGCAACAAGCTGGCCAGGATCCAGCGTCTGACCGGGGTGGCCAAGAGGGCAAGCATGGAACGGTCCCTTCTAGTCGACGGCGGATGCCGTCATCGAACCCGGCGACGCTCGCGCTTGCCGGTGTGAATGGTGGTGCGGGTGGCGACCGACGGGTCGGTGAGCACGCCCGCGATCTGCGCGCACACGGCGTCGATGGCCGGGATGAGCCGGTCGGATCGCGGGGACGCACTCGTGGTGACGGTGAGGTCGACGGTGCGGGTGCCCCGGTCGATGACGGCCTTGCCGCTGGCTGATTCGACGTCGAGGGTCTGCTCTAGGGCCTGGGCCGCCGCGGAGGCAACCTCACCGAGGTCGACGGTGATCGACCCGGAGTCGTCGCGACGCAACGGCAGGTCCTTGACCTTGGCGGCCGGCGAGTGCGCGAACAGCCACCGCAGTGCCAGGACGACCAGCACGACGCCGGCGCCGGCGAGCGCGAAGGGCCACCATCCGGTCGTGGTGGCCGAGTGCAGTCCGGGCACCGAGACGTTGCGAGGCAGGTTGGACACTCGGCCGGTGGTCCACACCACCAGTGCGGCGCCGAGCGCGACGAGCGCGAGTCCGGCGACGACGGCGGCGAACCGGTCGAAGGTGACGGCGGTGCGGGTCATGTCAGTTGGCTCCCGTGCGGGTGCGCACCGTGATGCGCGGGGTGGTGGTGGTGAAGCCGCCGATTGCGTCGGCGACGGCCGTGGTGATAGCGGCCTTGAGGGTGGGGTCGTCCCCGGTGACGTCGGCGGTGACCTTGACGGACCGCAAGCTCGCCGAGGCGCGGCTGTCGAGCACGCCAGGCACGGAACCGGCTGCGGCGCGGGCCAACCGGGCGAGGTCGGCCTTCGTGATCCAGACGCTGGTCGAGGCCGGGACCTCCAGTGCGGTGCGTCGCCGCGGCCGGATCGCGGCGTAGATCCACCACAGTCCGACGAGCACCGCGACGACGCCGGCTGGCAGCATCCAGCCCTGAGGGGTCAGACCGTCGAGACCGGAGACGGCGGCGTCGATCCACGCCGTGCCGGTCAGCCAGCCGAAGTGCACGGCGGCGTCGCGCAGCGCGATGGCGCCCGCGGCGAGGATCAGCAGGGCCAGCAGCGCCCCGACGTAGCCGGCGGCAGGCGCAGCCACGGGCGGACGGCCCGGTGCGGGCCGGGCGGTCCCGACTGCGTGTTCTTGGGTGGTGGTCATTGCACGGTCCTCGATGAAGCGGTCAGGGGTAGGACGGCGTCGACGGCGACGTCCACGCGGTCGACGGTCAGCGCGGCGTAGTCCTTCAGGGCGGCGACGACGTTGCGTTGGACGGCGGCGCCGACGACGACGGCGGACTCGGGCCACGCGACGGCGATGTTGACCTGTACGCGTGCCCGGTCACCGGCGACGGCGACGCTGGCGCGCGGCAGTTCGCGGCCGGTGATCTTGTCCAGACCCGCGGAGTGCGGGTGCACTCCTTCGGTCAGTCGGGCGGCGTGCACGGCGAGCCGTTGGGCCACCTTGTCGCGTACGACGAGATCGCCGCGTCCGCCGGGGTCCTCGGCGGGGTCGACGCCGATGTCGTCGTCAGCCACGACGGCTCCCGGGGAACAACGCCGACAGGTCGAACTCGCCGTCGCGCTGGCCGCCGACCAGATATCCGGCGACGCCCAGGATCAGGGCGATGACGAACCCGGTCAGCCCGCCCGCGGCCGCGGCGATGCCGAGCAGCAGTCCGGCGATCAAGCCCAAACTCGATGTGGTCATGTCAACCTCCGAAAGATGTTGCAGCACGGCGTTTCCGGTCTGCGGGGGATATCGGTCAAAGTTCGATGTAGCGGCGCCGCCGGCGCAACAGTCGAAGTGGGTGGGAAATGATGGGGCGGCGCCGGGTACGGCGGACGGTCACCTGCACCGCCGGCGGGCGGAAGTGGACGTCGATCTCGCGAAGCGCGGCTTGGAAGTCCGCTGAGCTGCCGCCGTGATCGGGATGCAGCTCGCGGGCTGCGGCGCGGCGGGCGCTGGCCCGATCCGGGTAGCGGTCCCACCGCGCCACTGTCACGGCGCGGACGCCTCGGTGACGACGTCCTCCACCGTGACGTCCACGACGCCTCCGGTGACTGCCGCGGCGGCGTCGCGGACGAGCGCCGCGGTCTCCCGCACGGGGCTGCCGTAGCGCAGCGTCACGTGGACCTCGGTGACGTCGTCCGAGCCGGTGCGGATACCCGCCACGCGGTGCCCGGGGAGATAGGTCGCGACTTCGCCGAACATGCCGGCGTGCAAGCCGACCACCCCCGGGACCGCGGTGACGGCGGCGGCGACGAGATCAGCCTGGTCCGGCTCGCTCGTCGAGGTCGCCCCTGCGCCCGTGTCGGTGCCGGTCACTGCACCCGGGTGACGGCGTCGTCGACGTCGTCGTCGTCGCCGGCGAGGTGGATGTCATGGACGGTGACGTTGACCTCGGTGACCTCGAGACCGGTCATCCGCTCGATGGCGGTGATGACGTTGCGGCGCAGGCCGCCAGCCAGATCGGAGATGGAGACGCCGTATTCGGCGACGATGTCGAGGTCCACGGCGGCCTGCTTCTCGCCGACCTCGACCGACACGCCCTGGGAGTGGTTGACGTTGGCGCCCGGGATGCGTTCCCGCAGCGCGCCGACCACTCGGGAGGCTCCACCGCCGAGGGCGTAGACGCCGCTGACCTCGCGGGCGGCGATGCCGGCGATCTTCGAGACGACGGTGTCGGCGATCGTGGTCTTGCCCTGCGAGCTGACCAGGTTCGAGCTACTGGCGGCCGTGACGGACTTGCCGGAGGTCGTGGTGGCGGTGGTGACGGGCTGGGTGCTGGTCATCGTTCCTAACTCCTTGTCGGGTGGTGCACTTCGTGCTTGGGTGACGTCGTACTTGGTGTAGTCGGGGCGCGGGGGCCAATCCGAACGTCCGATTCGCGTGAGCTGACTCACAACGCGGTGCCCGGCATGAACGAGGGCCGCGCCCGCCGCTGACGCGGCGCGACGCGGCCCTCGTGGCTGGCTACTTGAAGGTGTCCTTGATGTTCTCGCCGACCTTCTTCGCGCCGGACACACCCTGGTCCTTCTTGCCCTCGGCCTTGAGGTCGTCGTTGTTGGTGACGTCACCCACGACTTCCTTGGCCTTGCCGATGGCGTCTTCTGCGGCGTTCTTGGCCTTGTCCACGATGCCCATGGTGCTTCCCTTCGTTGTGTCGATCATCTGTTGCCCCCGAGCGTTCCTCGGGGGAGTCTTGATTAGCGCGTCAGTGCGCGCCCGATACCTGCCTTGGCCACGCGCTTGGCGGCGCGCTTGGCGTCGCGGCGCCCTCGGCGCGTCGGCTGACGACGCCGGCGCACGACGATCGCGACCAGCACTGCGGCGGCGACCGCGCCGATGACGACGCGCGTGTCGCCCAGCTTGGAGGCGGCGTCGTCGAGGTGGAGCTGGCGGGCCGCGTCGGCGGTGTCGTCGGCGAGGCTGGAGAGCTGATGCTTGGCCCCGTCGACTGCCTCTCCCACGGACTTCTTGACGTCTTCGGCCTTGTCCGACGCTGCCTCGACGGCGTCGCCGGCCTTGTCTGCGACCGCGTCTACGCCCTGCTTGACCTTGGCCTCGGCGGTCTCCGCGGTACCTTCGGCCTTCAGGTCGTCGTTGCCGGTCAGGTCACCGGCGGCCTCCTTGGCCCGTCCGACGGCCTCCTGAGCCTTGTCCGTGAAATCTGCCATCAGCGTCGTCCTTCCTTGGAGTCCTCGCCCCGACCGAATGTCGGCCAAAGCCACCCCGTTTCGAGATGTCGGAAGTTGAGTCGGGCGAGCACGCCAAAACCGAACGTCGTCTCGACGTGAACCGGCTCACATATCGTCGAATCGGGGCGACCGCGCCCAACCGGGCGGCCGCCGACCGATGTGCCAGTACTATCTGCCCGAGCACCATCTGACCCCCTTCGAGTTCGGGTGCGGACGTGTAGGGAGCGTGCGTGACGACAGGCACCGGCGGACGAATCGCCGATGCGGGCGATGCCGCCCTGCTCCACGCGGCGGCGCTCGGCGACCGTGAGGCGTTCGAAGTGGTGGTCCACCGCTACGGCCCGCCGCTGCACCGGTATGCGCGAAGATTGCTCGCCAACGAGGCCGACGCGGCCGACGTCGTGCAGGCCACGTTCATCGCCGCGTGGAAGCAGCTGGAGACCTTCCAAGGCCGGTCGTCGCTGAAGACCTGGTTGTTCTCGATTTGCTCCCACAAGATCGCCGACAATTACCGCGTCAAGCGTGCCCAACCGATCGACGACCAGCTCATGGAGGCGATCCCCGCTCCGACGCGCGACTCGGACCCGTTCACCGCGGCCTCGAACTCGGCATTCTTGGCGGCGTTGGAGGCAGCGCTGGCCGAGCTGCCGTATCGTCAGCGCGCATCCTGGGTACTACGGGAAATAGAGTCCATGACGTTCCCCGAGATCGGGGCGGCTCTGGACACGAGTCCCGACGCGGCACGCGGCCATCACTTCCGCGCCACCGCGACACTTAGAGCCCGACTGGAAAGGTGGCAATGACTTCTTCGCCTCCGGAACCAGACCCTCTCTTCCGTGCGATCGAGTTCCTCCGCGCGGCACCCGAGCCAGGGTGGGACGCCATCGCCGGCCGCGTCATCTCCTCGATCCGCACGACCGCCCGGCCCGGCGGGCACCCCCTTGCCGCGCAAGACCCGACCGGCATGGCCGGTCCCGGTCGGCTCTTCGTGAGCGACCACGTGCTGCGCAGCACCTTGGCGATAGAGCTGCGGCAGCGCTACCTCTGCGCTCCCACGCGCATCACGTTCGACATGGACGACCGGACCAAGACGCTTCTCGGCGTGACGATCGAACTCACCGGCAGCTACGGAACCGACCTTCGGCAGCTCGCCGATCACATCCGCGTGACGACGCTGGGCGTGGTCGCCGACCTGCTCGGTCAGGCCGTCGGCCAAGGACCGGTCGACGTGACGGTGACCGACGTCGTCACCGGAGATCCGCTCGGCGCGTAATCCTCGGCATCTGAATCGTCACCACGCAACAGTGCTTGAAACGGTCCGCGTCTCGGCGGAACATTGAGGGCGTCGCCCAAGACCCCGGCGACGGCGGTTTCGGCACGCCCCGTCTCGGCGGTGGGCAACTCGTAGGAGTCGTTCGCTTGGGGAGGATAATGAGTACCGCGACCGACGGTCATCGGCCGTCTGACATACCGCAGCCCGACGACGAGGCGCGGATCTCCGATGCGGTACGCGACATCGCCGAGCAACGCGCCTTCATCGAACAGGCCAAGGGCATGTTGATGTTCATCTACGGCTTGGACGAGCATGCGGCGTTCGACCTGCTCCGTTGGCAGTCCCAGCAGCACAACGTCAAGCTCAGGGCACTCGCCGAACAGGTCGTGAAGGACATCGCCGAGCTGGGCAAGCGCAATCCGCTTCCCAATCGGCTCGAACACGACAGGGTGCTGCTCACCGCCCATCAGCGGGTGGTGTCGTCGGCCGAACGCCAGGGCGAGGAACGATCCGAGAACGATGCGTAGCCACCGAGCCAGTTGGGTAGCAACACAAGCGGAGGGGTCACATCCCGGGATGTGATGTTCTCAAGCCCTTGGTGGTTCCGACCAGAGCCACCAAGGGCGTCCCCTCCCCCTACGGAACGAGTTCCTCGACGTCGTCGAGCGATGCGTCGCGCGTCTCGCGCATCACCAACAGCGCAATGCCGGTCAGCACCGCGGCGCACAGCAGGTAGACGCCCACCCACGCCACCCCGTAGGAGGTGGCCAGCCACGTCGCGACGAACGGCGCGATCGCTGCGCCGAGGATGCTGGCGACGTTGTAGGCGATGCCGGAACCGGTGTACCGCACGTTGGTCGGAAACAGTTCGGGGAGCACGGCACTCATCGGCCCGAAGGTCAGGCCCATCAACGTCATGCCGACGATCAGGAACACCAGCGTCGACGTGGTCGTCGCCGACGCCGGGTCGAGCAGTAGCCCGAAGGTGGTGCCGTAGATCATGATTGCGACGGTGATCACCAGCAATGTGACCCGGCGGCCGAACTTGTCGGCCAGCAGTCCGGTGACCGGCAGCATCGCAGCAAAGAAGAGCACCGAGATCAGTTGCAGCTGAAGGAATTCGAGATACGGGATGCCCAATCCCCCACCGCTGGCGGTCTTCTTGCCGGTGCCGAAGCTCAGTGCCCACGTGGTGACGACGTAGAACAACGTATAGGTCGCCAGCATGACGAACGTGCCGATGACGAGTTGGCGCCAATGGTTGCGGAACACCTCGGCCAGCGGCGCGCGGACCCGCTCACCGCGGGCGATCGCTCGGGCGAATACCGGGGTCTCGGTCAGGCGCAGCCGAACGTAGAGACCGATGGCCACCATCACCGCGCTGAGGAGGAACGGGATGCGCCAGCCCCACGTCAGGAACGCACCGTCGAGGTCCGGACTGGCGGTGTTGAAGCCCAACCACAGCACCAGGATGAGGAACACGCCATTGGCCAGCAGGAACCCGAACGGGGCGCCGAGCTGCGGCCACATCGCCGCCCACGCGCGCTTGCCGGGTTTGGCGGTCTCGGTGGCCAGGAGTGCCGCCCCGCTCCACTCCCCGCCGAGGGCAAGGCCCTGGCTGAAGCGCATGATCGCGAGCAGTGCCGGCGCAAGCAGCCCCACCTGGTGGTAGGTGGGCAGCACGCCGATGAGGAACGTCGCGATGCCCATCACCAGCAGCGAGGCCACCAGGGTGGTCTTGCGTCCGATCCGATCGCCGAAGTGCCCGAACAAGATCGAACCGAGTGGACGCGCGACGAACGCGAGGCCGAAGGTGGCCAGCGAGGCGAGCAGCGCCGTCGTCGGGTCGCCCTTGGGGAAGAAGAGGTGCGGGAAGACCACGACGGCCGCGGTGGCGTAGGCGTAGAAGTCGTAGAACTCGATGGTGGTGCCCACCATCGAGGCGACGACGATCCGCCCGCGGGGCACGCCGTCGACCAGGTCCGGTTCGCGTGTGGTCATGGGTGGACATCCTTGCACCCGTCGCGCGACCAGGGCGTGTCCGACCCCGTGGCTACCCTCGGGTTGGTGGAGTCGTTTGCAGTGTCTCGTCAGGACGTGCTGGATCGCGTGTCGCGAATCGACGCCGCGCGGTACGCCAGGACGCGAAACCACACCAACGGTGGCACGCAGATCTCGCCGTACCTCACCCGCGGATTGGTGACGCTGCCCGAGGTGCGCGACCTGATCCTCGAGCGGCACACGCCGGCGCAGGCGTACAAGTTCGTCTTCGAGTTGGCGTGGCGCGAGTATTGGCAGCGGGAGTGGACGTTCCTCGGTGACCGCATCTTCACCGACGTGAAGCGTCCGCAGCACCCCGTCAGCTCGCGGCGGATGCCGCGGGCCGTGCGCGACGCCGACACCGGGGTCGACGCGCTCGACGCCGCGGTCCGCGGTCTCCACGACACCGGCTACATGCACAACCACGAGCGAATGTGGTTGGCGGGCTTGATCTGCAACCTGAGTCGTACCCATTGGTGGGAGCCCAGCCGGTGGCTGCACTATTACCTTCTCGACGGCGACCCGGCCAGCAACAGCCTGTCCTGGCAGTGGGTGGCGGGCACCAACAGCCACAAGAAGTACGTGCCGGCCCAGCAGAACGTCAACAAGTATTCACCGCTGCGGCAGCACGGCACCATCATCGACCACGGTTACGGCGTGCTCGCCGACATGGCGGTTCCGGACGTTCTCACCGACCGGGCGGATCTCGACCTCGCCTGGACGCCACCGCCGGGCGACGAGCCGTTGGTCGACCCGGCCAAGCCCACGTTGCTGTATCACTCGTTCTGGTTGAACGCGGCGTGGCGCGATGAGGTCGACGCCAACCGGATCGTGCTGCTGGAGCCGAGCTGGTTCGCCCGCTTCCCGGTCTCGCCGATGGTCACCGACTACCTGGTGCGGTGCGCGCGGGAGATCCCGGGCGCCCAGGTGGTCGTCGCCGAGTTCGACGACCTCGACCTCGGGGACGACGTCACCTTCATGCGCCACCCGTCGGTGCCGCACTGGCGTGGCGCCGCCGACGAGATGCCGCGGATGTTCCCCAAGGTGCCGGAGAGGTCGTACGCGTCGTTCACCAGTTTCTGGAAGCAGTGCGAGCGAACGACGGGGTGAGGGTCTCCGGTATGCCTAGTCGTCTCGATGCGCGATCGTAAGGCTGTGCAGGTAGCCGGCCGAGAAGCTGGCGACGTTGTCCACCCCCACCCGTCCCGGACCGTGAGCGGGACCGATCGCGACGCCTTGGCCAAGTTGACCCGCAGAGTTGCTACCCCAGCTCCACAGCTCGTTGCCAGACGTGAGCGCGAGCGCATGACCCAGACCAGCAGAGACGTCTACGACCCGCGACAAGTTCGGAATCTGGTGTGCAAGCGCGTCGTGGCTCAATGGGTCCACGTTGGGACCCAGCTGGTGAAAGCTGTTGCTGCCCATGGCCCAAACATGCCCATCGCGGTCGACCGCGTAGCTGTTGAAGTCCGCTGCCGCAATCGCGACGATGTCGCGTCCGGTGAAGGCGCCGGTCTCCGCGGGCTTCTGCGGATCGCGGAAGAACAGCCGGTCCGGATCGCCGGTGCCTAAACAGCCCGCGATGTTCATTCCAAATACCCACATCTGCCCAGTCGTTTCCTCCAACGCCACCGTGTGGTAAAGGCCCGCCGCGATGGCCGAGGTGCCGTTGATCAGCGACGTGATTCGGATCGGGAAGTCGAACTGGTCGTTGGGTGACGCCGGGTCGCGGCCGAGTTGCCCATCGCCGTTGCTTCCCCACCCCCAGACAGATCCATCGGATCGCAGCGCCAAACTGTGCCACCCGCCGGCTGACACCGCCTTGACTCCGCTGAGTCCCTGCACGCGGACCGGTACCTCCTGATCCATACCGGAGCCGTCACCCAACTGGCCGTATCGGTTGTCCCCCCACGCCCACACCGACCCGTCCGACTTCACTGCAAGGTTGTGTTCGTAGCCGGCGCTAATTGCTATCACCTGGTCGATGTCGGGCACCTGTGCGGGCACCTGAGACCCACCAGACACCGAGCCCTTGTTGTCACGTGGCCCCCACGTCCACACGGTGCCGTCGTGTTTGAGTCCGACACTGTGATGCGAGGCCGCCACCATGATGAAGCCGTCGGATTCGGCCGGACGGACTGGGCTCGACGACTGGGCCGTACCGCCGCCGACGCCGAGTTGACCGTGGCCGTTGCCGCCCCAGGCCCACAGTTGCGTGGCGACTAGCGGCTCAGGTTCACTGCATCCGCCAAAACACTGCACGAATATCGCACCGTCGGCGTTCGACGGAATTCCGGTCGACGCGGTGCCGTGGACCACGCCTACGCCGGTTTCGGTGTACTTGGGATCCACAAGCGTCCGGTGGTGGCCCTCGCTTTGCAGCCACCACTCGACGGCGGCCGCCGGTGTCGTCCCGCGGCCATGCTGCGCCGCCGCGCCAGTGAACCATGCGGAATAGGCATTCTCGTTGCGCGGCACGCCATCCGGGTCCGCGGGGCAGTAACCAGCCTCCTTGATGCGCACCTGCTCGTCCTTGCCCGTGACGGGATTGACATGCGGAATGTGCCCGCTGTCACCGGAGTCGGGCCACCACTTGATGGTGGCCGCCGCCATCGCGTGTTCGCGCGCGGCCTTCCGCAGCTTTGCGTTGAGAGTGAGCGGCCCAACCCCCTCGGCGGCGCGCGCTTCGTTGATGAGACAAAGGACGGCCGCTTCCGCGGCGTCGGCGGAGGACGATACTGCCTGGTCTTCGGTGTTCTCGCAGAGCGTCATGAGACCAGAAAATACGCCGACGACCTCGCGAACGGGATCTTATTGACGCATCGTCCGGTTCCGACGGGCAAGCGGACGGTCGCGCCCGGGCGACTGTCGAAGAGGCGCGGATTCGCTGGCGAAGGAGTCGACGAAAACTGTTCCGAGGCTGCATCCTCCAAGACTCTTCATCGGCGTTGCCCTCGCGATCCAGGTGAATGGGTTGATTTCAGCATGGATGCGACCCACGCCGAAGGCCGAGGCCCGTGGTCGCGCAGGTAAGTAGCCTTCGGCGCTGCGTCCACGGCCGAGCAGCAAAGTGAACTAGCACGATAATGCGAACCGGTCGGATACTTCCGCCTGCCCGAGGTGGGCAGAACGTTCCTCCGCAGGGCTGAGTTTGGCAAACCTTTCGCCTTCGCGTTCCCGGCTGTACCATCTGGCCGATGAGCAACCCCCAACCGGTACGCGGGGCGTTTCGTGACTCTTGGCCCCGCGCCGCCGTGGTCCTGGCTGCCCTGGTCATTCTCATTGCGCCGATGACGGTCTTGACGGGCATGCCCCACGCTGGCGCCGACGACTGCCCAGACGCCGAGGTGACCTTTGCCCGCGGCACCGACGAACCGGCCGGCGTCGGGCGCGTCGGGCAAGCCCTCGTCGACTCGTTGCGTGAACAGACCGGGCTGAACATCGGTGTGTATGCGGTGAACTACAAGGCGAGCCTCCTGCAATTGCACACCGACGCCGGCTCCAAGGACGCGGTGTCGCACATCGTTGCCATGGCCGCCAAGTGCCCGAACACCCAGCAGATCCTGGGCGGATATTCGCAGGGAGCGTCGCTGGTGGACATCGTCACCGGGGTTTCGGCGGGCGGCATCCTCAAGGGCACGCCGTTGCCCGCGCAGTACGCAGACGTCGTCGCGGCAGTCGTCACGTTCGGCAACGTGGCCGATCGCGTCGGCACACCCATCACGACCAGCAGTCCGCTGTTCGGTTCCAAGGCAATCGACCTCTGCAACCCACGAGATCCGATTTGTCACGCGGGCGCAGGCAACGAGTGGAGCGGGCACACGGAAGGCTACGTACCCGTCTACACCGACCAGGCCGCGACCTTCGTGGCCGCACGGCTCGTGTTCGCCCAACCGCCGCCTGCCCCTGAGCCCTTCGCGACTACCCCTGAGCCTGAGCCCTATGCGACGGTCGCACCGGCTCCGACCGCCGAGCCGTCCATCGTCTACCGCTGACTGAGCCTCGTCGCAGGGGTGCGTCTTCGTGCTGTCACGAAGCTGTCATGTCGATGTGTTTCGCCCTTCGGAATGCATAGGACGTCGATGCAGGTGCTAGAAGCATGGAATCACGAACCTGGCTCAGGTGGACCATTTCCGCAGTTGCCGCCACGGCGTTCACCATCGCGCCGACGGCAATCCTCAAGTCGTCGAACGGTTCAGTTCAGCTCAGGCTGACGACTGCTACAACGGCAACACCGTGCTCAAGCCGTCTGGAAACAGTTGCACACTCCCGGGACCCGTAAGCAAGATCCGCGGCTCGGCGCCCGATGCCAACGCCATCGTCGCCTGCCGGAACCACCCGGGGTGCCTTCGCCACCTATGTCAACAGCCCCTAGGCAGGCGTTCCCATCTGACTGACGACTCTGGGAGAGGAGCGGTACGGTGCCCCCAGTCGGACTCGAACCGACACTTGGCGGATTTTAAGTCCGCTGCCTCTGCCAATTGGGCTATGGGGGCCGCCCAAGCTCGTAGGCTAGTTCAGGCACCGCCATTTTCGCCCCTGGGGTCCGTTGGTGCCGGCGCCGGAACGCATCCCCCTGGCGTCGCGGGCTTGGCCGATGAGCATCGTTGCCGAGCCGACCAGTCTCCCGACGGCCACTGCTCGCCCACTTCGCCTGTCGGACAGAGTCGTTGGCGCGACCTTCGGAAACCTCGAAACCGCCTACCCGACCGGGCTTGGTTCGGACTCGGTGGACTTGGACTTCGGTGGTTCGTCGACCGAGGAGCGGGTCTCGGGCACGGTGAAGATGAGCAGAACCAGCGCGACGACGGCGATGGCGGTCAGCGCAAGCATCGCGGTGGTGTAGCCGGCCGCCTGGTCGATCGCGCCGGCCAGCGCCGGGCTCAGGGTTCCGCCGATGCCCTGCACCATCGTCGCGGCGCCGAACGCCACGTTGAAACGGCCGCTGCCGCGGGTCAGGTCGGCCACCATGATGGCGAACAGCGCACCCTGCAGCCCGGCGCCGATGCCGTCGAGCGCCTGCACCGCGATCACCTCACCGGGGTTGTTCGCCATGACGAACAGCAGCCCGCGGACGGGCAGCACCACGAAAGCCGCCACCATCAACGGTTTTCGGCCCCACTGGTCGCCCCGCTTGGACACCAGCAGCGCCATCGGGATCATCACGACCTGCGCGACGATGATCAGCGCCGCCTGGTAGAGCGCGCCGTCACCGGTGTTGCCCACGGCCAACTTCTGCCCGGTGATGGGCAGCATCGCCCCGTTGGCCAACTGCCACAACCCGACCACGGCCGCGAGCAGCAGCAGCGGCCGGTTCCGAAGGAGCATCCGGAACCCCGAGGGCTTCTCGTCGTCACCGTCGTCGTCCTTGGGCTTCAGCCCGCGAGCCAGATCGTCGTTGATCAAGTGCCCCTTGATCATCAGGGTGGCCAGCACGACGAAGATGCCGAACAGGCTGGCCAACCAGAAGCCCATCTTGAGGCTGATGAGGTACCCCGCGAGCCCGGCGACGGCCGAGCCCATCACGTTGCCCGCGTGGTTGAAGGCCTGCATGCGTCCGGTCTGGGCGGCGTAGCGCTTGGGGCCCACCATGCCCAGTGCAATCGCCGCGATCACCGGGCCAAGCACGACGCCCGCAACCCCCGTGATCAGCTGCGCCGCGGTCACGATGGCGAAGGTCGGCTTGAGCGTGACGATGAACGTGCCGAAGGACGTCAACGCGGCCGCGGCCGCGAGCAGGGCGCGCTTGTGCCGAGTGGCGTCGATCAGCGCCCCGGCCGGCGCGTTGAGCAGCAGGCCGACCGCCCCGCCGAGGGTGAGGATCAGCCCGATGTTGGCGGGGTTCCACGTCTCCTTGTTGATCAGGTACACCCCGAGGAAGGGTCCTAGGCCGGCCTGGACGTCGGCGAGGAAGAAGTTGACCCCGTCCAGCGCCCAGAGGGATCGCTTGAGTTCGGGGCTGTCCGTCATCGGTCTCGGCTCCCGGCCAAGGCCCACGAACCGTGGTGGGCCGTGCAGGTTCCGTTGGGGCTCATCCCGTAGAGGGCCAACTCGCCGAGTTCACCGCTGAACTCCTCGATCGCCGGCAGGACGAACAGGTCGGTGCGGCTGGTCTCGTCGCGAGGCCAGGTGAGCGTGACGTGTGGATTGAAGCGGTCGTCCTCGTCGTCGGAGACGTCGTCGAAGCCGTAGCGCCGCAGCTGCCGCACGCGCGCCGGATCCTCGGGATCAGGGGCGTCGACGATCGCCGCCAGCGGTTCGCCGCCCGGCCCGCGTTCCCTGAGCCGGCCGCGGCGCAGCGGCTCCACCGCGTTGACCACCGCCCGCTGCACGGCCCGGAACTCGTCGCTGCGCTCGAAGAAGACTTCGGGCGCACCCTCGTGGTTGTGCCGGTACTCCGACGCGGTGGCCGACACCGGTCCACACGTCCGGGCCACCTCGGCCAACGCGGCACCGACCTCGGGCACCTCGTCGTCCTCGACGGCCATCATGAAGATCGACACGTGGGGCTCACACGGACCGTCGGATTGCCCCGGAAAGTTCGCACCGAGCCGGAAACACGCTCCGCCGTGGGCCTCCATGGCGTCGGCCAATTGGTTGCTACACGTCACGGCCAATTGACGTAGCCGTGGCGGTAGGACGAACACGACGTCGAGTGTCACCAGGGTCATCGGCTTCTCTCTCAAGAAGAGACCCGGATGAACCGGGCGGCAAACACCACGGCGATGTATTGCTGGGAGTGATGTTGACCGATGAACCTGAATCCAAACTGAAGATTTCAAACCTGGCAACTACCTGAATGCATTGTCCCTCAATGCATTCCTGCAATCGGGCGGCTCTCCGGGCGGGTACGAGCCGACGCCTCGACACCCGTGAGAGCCGCCACGCGTCGGCGGTCAGCGAAGCCTGTGCGACGACGGCCCCGGATGCCCTCTTCCGTCGATCACGATGGGGGACCTGATTATTCGGTTGCCGAGCATTACTGGTCGTGTTGCGATGCTGTTCATGGAGGTGGTGTTCAGAAGGCTCAGCGATCGGCAGTACGCGATAGGAGTGATCCGGGACGGAGTTCGAGACGTCGGCGGCGACGTCGCGATGAGGCTGGCTCCCGGAGACAGCGACGTGCCGCACGACCTCGTGCACTTCGTCGTCGAGGAGCAGGCCGAACTGACGCTGGGGATCTTCGGTCAGTGCGCGGCCGGCGGTGACGTCGGCGGGTTCTTTCGTGCCACCATCGGCAAGCGCGGCAGGGCCCGCCAAATCAAGCGATCTCGCCGACTCGGTGGGGCCGGGCGCTCGCAGGTCGACAGATCCGAGGTGCTGGCGAGTCTTGCTCGAGATGGCGCGATCTCGCCGGAGGTGGACCCGGCGACTGTCTCGCCGACGTTGCGGGAGTCGATCAACGGCCGACTCGACGCGGTCATGACGCAGTGGAACGGAGTTCCCGTCGGAGGCGACCTCGTGTTGCACTGGCCGACGCACCTGACGATTCGACGAGGACGGCTATAGCCACCCCGGTCCTCGACTCGCTTTACAACCGCAGTGCGTCGGCGATCAGCGCCGCTTGCGCGATCACCGCGTCCTGCCAGGGCTGCAGGGTGTGCGCGGGGGAAGCGTCGAAACTCTGGCCGAACGGATCCGGCACGCCGGTCTCGTGCCCGGACAGGGCCTCGAGCACTGCCAGCCCGCAAAACGGCACGTGCACAGGCGAATACCCACCTTCGTGGGAGAACACGATGTTGCCGCCGCACACGTCCTCGGCCAGGCGCACCAGCGTGGCGGCCATGTCCTTGAATCCGCCAGAGGTGACGGTCATGCAGCCCAGCGGGTCGACGGGGCTGGGGTCGAAACCACTGGAGACGAAGATGATCTCGGGCCGAAAGGCGGTGACGGCTGGTACGGCGACGCGCTCGATCGACGCGAGGTAGGCCCCGTTGCCCGACCCCGCCGGCAGGGGCACGTTGATGTTGGTGCCCTGCGCGCCGGTCTCGGTAACGCTGCCGGTGTCCTGCGGGAACAGCCGGTCCTGGTGCAGCGAGATGGTCAGCACGTCGGCGTCGTCGGCGTAGATCGACTCGGCTCCGTTGCCATGGTGCACGTCGTAGTCGACGATCGCGACTCGACGCACTCCGAGCGTCGCGCGCACGTATTCGATTGCGACGCAGACGTTCGAGAACAGGCAATACCCCATGCCCATGTCGCGGCGGGCATGGTGGCCCGGTGGTCGCACCAACGCGTACGCGTTGTCGACCGCGCCGCTCAGCACCGCCTCGGCAGCGGCGATGGTGCCCCCTGCGGCCAGCCGGGCGATGTCGTAGGACCCGCGCCCGAACGGCGTGAAGCCGTCGCCGCCGTCACCGCCGCGGTCGGCGCTTTCGCGTTCGATGCGGTCGACGTGCGCGGCGTCGTGCACCCGCAGCAGGTCTTCGCGCGTCGCCATCCGAGGCGTGACCCGGACGAGTTCGTCGATCATGCCCGAGACTTCCACCAGCCCAGCCATTCTCGACTTCGACTCGGCACTCTCGAACGTCATGTGGGGCTGGTTGAAGCCGCCCGCCGGGAAGATCCCGACGTGGGTTCCGGTGTCGTGCCAGGCGTAGCGCTCGTGCCAGATGTATCCCGTGCGCCGTGTTGCCGTCATCGTGCGATCCGTTCTGGTGTGTGCAGGGAGTCGAACAGCTCGTCCACGCGTCGCCGTTCGTCTTCGTCGTCGGGCTTGAGGTATGCCACCGCGACGTAGACGGCGAAGTTGACCGCCAGTGCGGCCACCCCGGAGGTCATGCCGCCGAGCACGGGAATCGCGATGGGGAAGGACACCTGAAGCACGCAGGCGGTCGCGAAGCCGAGCACCATCGCCGAGACGGCCGCCGCCGCGTTGCCCCGCCGCCAGAAGATGCCGAGGAACACCGTCGGCGCCAACTGCACGATGCCCTGGTAGGACACCTGGGCCAGGGCCACCATGCCCGAGGACAGCACGTCGGTGGTCGCGACCGCGACGGCGCCTGCCAGCAGTGTCAGCACCGCGACCGAGACCTTGCCCCAGCGGGGATCCTCGACCCGGGTGCCGCGGGCCACGCCCACGACGTCGTTGGCGATCTGGGCGCCCAGGGCCTGAAGATTGGCGCCCACGTTGCCCATCGTCGCGGCGAGCACGCACACGCCCGCCAGCGTCAGCACCAGCGGTCCGCCCACCGACGCGGTGATGAACCAGACCTCGTCGGGCGCGTCGGCGACACCGGGCAGGGTCGACGCGGCCATGGCCAGCAAGCACAGCGAGCACCCGAAGATCACCAGCAGCGGGGAGGCCATCACCGCGGCTCGCTTGATCGACTTGGTGCTGTTGGAGGCGAACAGCCGCACGAAGATGTCCGGCCAGCACCAGCCGCCGAGGGCGCCGGTGGCGATCAGGGAGAAGAGGTAGAGCGGACCGTCGACGCTGCCGGGCCCGGGCAAGGTGAAGAACGACGGCGCCACCTCGCCGAACCCGTGGCCGTTGGTGAGCAACCACGTCAGCAACCCGAGGATCAGGACGGTGCCGAAGAGGTAGGCGACGACGCCCTGGACGAAGTCGCTGATGACCAGGCCACGGGCACCCAGGCGCACCGTCCACCACTGCCGGACCACCAGGACCCCGATGCCGATCAGCGCGGCGACGGTCGCCGACACCCTGCCGAAGGACAGGTATTCGAACACCAGCGTCAGCGACTGCATGCCGAGCACCACCCACGGGAACGACGCGATGGCGCCGATGACGGCGGCGGTCACCCGCACCGCGGTGGACCCGTAACGCAGACCCAGCAGGTCGGCTTGGGTGCGCAGGTCGAACCGTCGCCCCCATTCGTGGACGGGGCGGGCCAGCAGGAACATCAGCACCACGGCGAGGATGGAGTAGGCGACGAAGTAGAAGCCGATGGCACCGGCGCTGGCGGCATAGCCCGCGAACGCGATGAAGATGGTGCCGGGCAGCCAGGTGTTGACGAAGGCCATGGCCGAGAACACTGGGCCGAAAGATCTTCCGGCGGTGGCGTATTCGCTGAAGTCGGCGCTGCCCTTGGTGCGCTGAAGCACCACGAGCAGGACGACCAGGAACACGACGACGCCGCCGTAACCGATGAGCACGTCCACGCTCACTCCTCCCCGGCCGCGTCGACGCGATACATGACCACCAACGAGAGCACCCCGAGGACGCCGGTGACGACGAAGAACCAGACCCCACCCTGACCGACGATCCACGTCAGCGGCGGGAACAGCAGGATGACGAAGTTCAGGACGGCGATCGCGAGCACGATGCGGGCGGCACGGGTCCTCGGTGGGCGTGGGACGGGCGGGGCCATCGGCGTCTCCATTCGTGCCGGAACGTTCCGGCATGACTGAGACTCGCGCCACGGGCGCGCGTTGTCAAGGGTCCGACGCGGACTCGAGTGCTGGTTACGATGGCGCCATGGCAGCGCGACGCGTGACGATCGTGGAGATCGCCCAGCACGTCGGCCTGTCCAAGACCACCGTGTCCGATGCGCTGCACGGCGGTGGCCGGGTGTCGCCGCCGACTGCCGCCCGGGTGGCCGCCGCAGCCAGTGAACTCGGCTACGTGACCAACCGGGCGGCCCGCCAGCTTCGCGGCCGCAACGTCGGCGCGTTCGGCATCTACATCCCGCCAATCGCGCGAAACTTCAACTTCTACATGGAGTTTGCCTTCGGAGCGGCGCACGGTTCGGCCGAGCACGACGCCGATCTGACGTTGTTCGCCCGCGACGCCCACGTCGGTCCACGCCACTTCCAGGTCGACGGCGTGATCGCGGTGGACCCGCTGCCCGGTGACCCCATGCTCGAGCGACTCGTCGAGGCCGGCATCCCCATGGTGACCGCTGGGCGCCCGCCCGAAGCGCTCGCCGGCGCGGTCGCCGCAGTGATCGAGGCTCCGCACGCCGACCTCGCCCGTGCCGTGCTGGATCATCTGCACGACAGCGGTTTTCGTCGACCGGCCTTCGTCGGATCCGATCAGCAGTTCTATTCGTCATGGGCCGACGACGTCCGGCAGAGCTACCTCGACTGGTGCGCGGCGCACGTCGTCGAGCCGTCAGCATTCGACTGCCCCCTGGGTGCCACCACCGAGGAACTCGGCGCCGCCGTCCGGTCGGCGGTCGCCCCGGCCGACGTCGACGCCCTGGTGTGTGCGCCCCAGGGATTCGCCGGTCGATCCCTGGCCGTCTTGGAATCCCTTGGTCGCCCCGTCGGCCCTGGCTTCGGATTGGCGTCGTTGAGCAGTGACCCGACGACGGAACTGGGCAACCCGCTGATGACGGTCGTCGACCTGGCCCCGTGGACCTTTGGCCGCGAGGCCGTCAACCTGCTCGCGTCGGTGACAGCCGGCGAGTCGCGCGACTACCTGAACCGCTTCGACGAGGTCGGCGTCCGCCCGGCCGGTGCCCCGTAGCCAGACCCGCTACTGGCCTTCTGTCCCGGACGCGGGCTTGGCGTTCGCATCAGCGCCGTCGTCATTGGCCGGACCGGCGGGCTTGTCGTTGCCCGTGGCGTGGACGCCGGGCACGGCCTTGACCGACTCCTTGACGGTGTCCTTGACCTCCGGGGTGTCCTTGATGGTGTCCTTGACCTCCGGGGTGACCTTGACCGGGGTGACGGGATCGGGCGCGAGGGTGACGTCCTTCACCGGCGCGGGTTCGGCCGTCGGCGCCGGAGTCTTCTCCGGCTCGACCTCGACCGGGGTGACGACCGTCGGCGGCTCATCGCTCACCACCGGTGCGACGGTGTCGTCGACCACCGGATCACCAACGGATGCAACGCCTTCGGACTCCCCCGCCTTGGGGTCACTCGAGACGCCCGCGGACCGCGACGACATCAGGGTGTTCGCAGTGGAGAGCGTGCTGAACGACGACACGTCGGACACGTCCGCGGCGGCGAACGTCGGCGGCGGCGGTGGCGTCGTCGCGAGCGCGGTCGCGATGCCGAACTGTGCGGCCTCGATGCCGCCCACGATGGCACCGGCACCGGCGCCCAGGGACACGACGAAGTTCCTGGTGCCCTCCAATGCGGCGTTGACGATGTTGCCCAGGTTCAGGGTCAGCACCGCGGCGACGAAGTCCTGGACGCCGACGATCGCCGCCGTCGTCACCCCGTTGGCCGCGGTCAGGAACCCGTTGGCCACGCTGAGGTAGGCCAGCGGCACCGCCTCGCTCAACGCGGCCTGCACCAGGGCGGCCCGCTGGTTGCGCCAGATCAGCGAATCGAGCAACGGCTGCCCCACGGCGATCACCGAGTCGCGGATCGCGGCCGCCACGGTGTCGAAGGCGCCGACGAAGTCGAGGGCCAGCACCTGTTGGATCGCCTCGACGGTCACGCCGGGGATCGCCAGCAGCGACTGGGCAAGGCCGACACCGGACTTGGCGAAGCCGCCGAGGTACACCGCCCAGTTCTCGATGGTGTTGCGGATGTTCTGCCGCACGATCGGCAGGGACAGGATGTAGGGCCAGTCGATGGCCGTCAGTTGGACCTCGCGCGACACCGCGGCCGTCACGCTCGCGACCTCGGCGGACATCCGTGCGGGCGCAATCGGGCTGACCGGAGTCAACGCGATCGCGCCGGCACCGACGAGTGCGACACCCGTGGTGAACCACGGTCGAATGGCAGCTTCCATGTCCTACTCCAACCCCCGACGTAAATTGACGATCTTGACAGTAACCCGCAGCGCCCTCACAGGTCGGCTATTCGCCGCACGCCGTAGGGAAGGCGTAAAGACGCAGCTCGGACGCGTCAAGAAAACGCAAGGGCGGACCCGTCGACCGGAAGTCGGCCCTACCGTGGTGGCCAAGTCGACCGTGCGCTCGACGGCCGACGAATGAGGGGATGATGGGCACGTGAGTCCCGACGCGTCCACGCACCGCCCGAAGCGGGGCGAGCTGCGGATCTACCTCGGCGCGGCGCCGGGCGTGGGCAAGACCTTCGCGATGCTCGGCGAGGCGCACCGCCGCCTCGAACGGGGCACCGACGTCGTGGCCGCGGTCGTGGAGACCCACGGCCGCAAGCGAACCGCCGACCTGCTCGAGGGCATCGAACTGGTGGCACCGCGACTCATCTCCTACCGCGGCACCGAGTTCGCCGAACTGGACGTCGAGGCGGTGCTGGCGCGGCGCCCCGAGGTCGTGCTGGTCGACGAGTTGGCCCACACCAACACTCCCGGCTCAAGGAACACCAAGCGCTGGCAGGACGTCACCGAACTGCTCGACGCGGGCATCGCGGTGGTGTCCACTGTCAACGTGCAGCACCTGGAGAGCCTCAACGACGTCGTCGCCCAGATCACCGGCATCGAACAACAGGAGACCGTGCCCGACGAGGTGGTCCGGCGGGCCAACCAGATCGAGCTGGTCGACATCACCCCGGAGGCGTTGCGGCGCAGACTCTCTCACGGAAACGTCTATGCACCTGAACGCATCGACGCTGCGCTGAGCAACTACTTCCGCCAGGGCAACCTCACCGCCCTGCGCGAACTGGCACTGCTGTGGCTGGCCGATCAGGTCGACGCCGCGCTGGCCAAGTACCGCGCCGACCACGAGATCAGCGACACCTGGGAGGCCCGGGAGCGGGTGGCCGTCGCCGTCACCGGCGGCGACGAGTCGGAGACGCTGGTGCGTAGGGCTTCTCGCATCGCGTCGCGGTCCAGCGCCGAGCTGATCGTGGTGCACGTGGTACGCGGCGACGGACTGTCCGGCGTCTCGGCGCCGCAGATGGGCAAGATCCGCGAACTCGCCGTCAGCCTGGGGGCGACGGTGCACACCGTGGCCGGCGACGACGTCTCGACCGCGCTGCTGGACTTCGCCCGCGAGATGAACGCCACCCAGCTGGTTCTCGGCACGTCGCGGCGTTCCCGGTGGGCCCGCATGTTCGACGAGGGCATCGGCGCCGCCACGGTGCAGCGCTCGGGCAAGATCGACATCCACATGGTCACCCACGACCAGGCCAAGGGTGGCCGGTCATGGCAGATCGCCCCGCGCGAGAGACGACTCGCGTCATGGCTCGCCGCGATCGTCGTGCCGTCGGTGCTGTGCGCGGTGATCGCCCTTCTGCTCGACCGCGTCCTCGGCATCGCCGGGGAGAGCGTGCTGTTCTTCGTCGGTGTGGTCGTCGTGGCGCTGCTCGGCGGCGTCGGGCCGGCGACGGTGTCGGCACTGCTGTCGGGACTGCTGCTCAACTACTTCCTCGTCGCACCGCGCTACAGCTTCACCATCGCCCAACCCGACAGCGCCGTCACCGTCGTCGTGCTGATCCTCGTCGCCGTGGCGGTGGCCGCACTGGTCGACAGCGCGGCCAAGCGCGCCAGGGAGGCCCGCCGCGCGTCGCAGGAGGCCGAACTGCTGGCCTTGTTCGCCGGCTCGGTGTTGCGCGGCGCCGACCTGAGCACACTGCTCGAACGCGTCCGAGAGGCCTATTCCCAACGCGCGGTGAGCATCTTGCGCGAGCGCGACGGCGAACAACGAATCGTCGCCTGTGTCGGAGCCGATCCGTGCGTCGACGTCGAATCGGCCGACACCGCCATCGAAGTCGGCGACGACGAGTTCTGGATGTTGATGAGCGGACGGCAGCTTGCCGCCCGCGACCGACGCGTGCTGACGGCGGTGGCCACCCAGGCCGCCGGGCTGGTGCGCCAACGCGAACTGATCGACGAGGCCGGGCAGGCCGAGGCCATCGCGCGGGCCGACGAACTGCGCCGCTCGCTGCTCTCGGCGGTCAGCCACGACCTCCGGACGCCACTGGCCGGAGCCAAGGCCGCGGTGTCGAGCCTGCGCGCCGACGACGTCGGGTTCTCTCCCGAGGACACCGCCGAACTGCTCGCCACCATCGAGGAGTCCGTCGACCAGCTGACCTCACTGGTCGGCAACCTGCTCGACTCCTCACGGCTGGCCGCCGGCGTGGTGCGACCCGAGCTGCAGCGGGTCTATCTCGACGAGATCGTGCACCGCGCCATTCTCGGAATACCCCGGGGCACGGCAGGATTGGACCGCATCAAGGTCGACGTCGGCGACACCGCGGTGATGGCCGACGCCGGCCTGCTGGAACGCGTCCTGGTCAACGTCGTCGACAACGCGATGCGCTACGCACCCGACGGCATGGTCCGCGTCAACGCCGGCCGGGTCGGCGACCGCGTCCTGGTCAACGTCGTCGACGAGGGCCCTGGTGTGCGACGTGCGCAGGTCGACGAACTGTTCGCCCCCTTCCAGCGACTCGGCGACCAGGACAACACCACCGGCGTCGGGCTGGGATTGTCGGTGGCGCGGGGTTTCGTCGAGGCCATGGGCGGCACCATCAGCGCCACCGACACCCCCGGCGGCGGGCTTACCGTCGAGGTCGACCTCGCCGCCCCGAAGGAGGACACCCCATGACCCGGGTGCTGGTGATCGACGACGAGCCGCAGATCCTCCGCGCCCTGCGCATCAACCTCTCGGTGCGCGGTTACGAGGTGCACACCGCGGCCACCGGCGCCCAAGCCCTCACCGTCGCCGCGGAGCACAAGCCCGACGTCGTCGTCCTGGACCTCGGGCTGCCCGACATCTCCGGCATCGAGGTGCTCGAGGGCCTGCGAGGCTGGCTGACCGCGCCGGTCATCGTGCTCTCGGCGCGCACCGACTCCTCCGACAAGGTGGAGGCCCTCGACGCCGGCGCCGACGACTACGTGACCAAGCCCTTCGGCATGGACGAGTTCCTGGCCCGGCTGCGCGCGGCGGTGCGGCGGGCCGACGCCTCCGTCGACACCGATCAGCCCGTCGTCGAAACCGATTCCTTCACAGTCGATCTCGCTGCCAAGCTGGTCACCAGACACGGGGTGGAGGTTCACCTCACCCCCACCGAGTGGGGCATGCTGGAGATGCTGGTGCGCAACCGCGGCAAGCTCGTCGGCCGCGAGGAACTGCTCAAGGAGGTGTGGGGACCCGCCTACGCCAAGGAGACCCACTACCTGCGGGTGTATCTCGCCCAGTTGCGCCGCAAGCTCGAAGACGATCCGTCCCATCCGCGCCACCTGATCACCGAGACCGGCATGGGATACCGCTTCGCGCAGTGACGTGCGGTCACGGCGTCGCCAGCAACTTCGCTGCCACCGCGACGATTGGACTGTGCAGGTCCTCTATCGAGTTCGGGTCCCCGACGAGGAGCGCTTCGACCACCAGCGTCGAGATCGCCGCCACCAGCGTGCGACACGCGAAGCGGGCGGCATCGGTGCGAGCGTCGAACACGTCCGCCACACCGTCGACGAATCGCTTTTGCTTGTCGAGCTTGATGGCGACGGCCTTGGGTCCAGCGCAGTACACGCCGACGAGGTAGAGCTGGGAGGTCTCCGGGCGGGACGCGATCACCTTCAGGTACGTGGTCAGGAAGCTCGCGAACCGGTCCATCGGGGCGTCGGCGGCCGGGGTCGAGAAGATGACGTCGATCAGCGCGTCCTGGCGACGTTCGTAGCTCTCCAGGAAACAGCTCTGCTTGGATTCGAAGATCTCGTAGAACGTCTGCCGCGACACACCGGCGCTGCGGACGATGTCGGCCACGCTGGTTCCGGAGTAGCCGCGCGCGGACATCTCGGCTTCCAGCGCGCCAAATATTCGCTCGCGTTGATTAGTTCGAACCTCGTCACGGCTGAGTTGATGCCGACCAGGTCGAAGCTGTTTGCTGCTGTCCATGCCACCGCCACCAGGTAGACGTGAATGCTGTGCGAGTGCTGAGTGTAGGCGCTAGATCTGCTGGTCTACGGATTGCCAATGATGAACAGGAGTGTCTATATTTGCTCCGACGGGCGGGTCCAGATGAGGGGACTGGATCCGCCCGATTCGATCGTCGTCAGCGAGCCTGCTCCTTCACCGCCTGCAGCGTATAGGTCAACGGCAGCCGCTCGCCCCCCTCGGCCAGCAGGAACTCGCCCTCGAAGTCCGGGCTCGCGACCATCGCGTCGTCGAAGAAGTTCCAGGCCAACTCCCGGTGTTCCTCGAACCCGGTGATCCGAAGACCCACGTCCAAGAGCGCCGTGAAGATCTCACCGAGCCCGTGGTTGAACGAGATCGACTCCGGCGACGGCACCGTGCCCGTTCCGGCATAGGTGTCCTCGTAGACGAAGCGCGTCCCCGGCGTCTCGAAGTACGGATACTCCACCACCAGCAAACCGTCGGGCCGCGGGTCGCTCATCGCCCACAGGATCGGGTGCCCCTCCCTGACGAACAGGCGTCCCCCCGGGCGCAGCAGACCCGCGACGACGCCGGCCCACTCGCGAATGTCGGGCAACCAACACAACGCCCCGATGCCGGTGTAGACGAGGTCGGCGCACTGGACGCCGAGAGCGTCCACCGCGGCGGCGACATCGGCCTCGACGAACCTGACGTCTGCATTGGCCCGGGTGGCCAGCGCCCGTCCCGCCTCGACGGCCGACGGCGAGAAGTCCAGCCCGGTCACCGATTTAGCGCCCAACCGGGCCAACGACACGGTGTCGGTGCCGATGTGGCATTGCAGGTGCACCACGTCGAGGCCGTCGAGTCGCCCCAGTCGGGGCAGGTCGTAGGTCACCACCCCCGAGAGGTAGCCGGGGTCCTCGAAGCTGGCCAGGTCGTAGCCACCCGGCCCGGTGTGCATCGGCACCCGCGACTCCCAGTTGGCCAGATTGACGTCGCGCCAGTCGTCGGTCATGCCGTCATCATTCCCGACGCGCTACCCGCCCGCCGTCTCCTCGGCCAATGCGATCAACCGCGCCCGCACCACGTCCGGGCGCTCGTCGAGGATGAAGTGCCCGGCGTCGACCGGCTCGAACGTGTAGTCGTCGGCGTTGGCCGTCGCGGGATCGGCGAGTGCCGGATGCACCGCGATGTCACCCATGCCGAACAGCACGCGGATGGGCACCGTGGCGCGACGCTCCTCGGGTTCCCTTGCACCCTGGGGTAATTCGCGCAGAAGGAAGGTGCGATAGGTGTCGGTCGCCGTCCGCGCCACCATGGGGTCGCGGAAGCGGTCGGCGTACACCCGCGCCGCGGCGGGGTCCAGCCGGTGCGCCTTGGGGCCGACGGCGAACAGATACCGCAGATACGGCGTGCGTCGCTGCAGCGGCACGCCGATGGTGGCGACGAACGGCTGGTAGAGGAGGAACCTCCAGAAGTGCGGCAGGATCGACTTGGTCGTCTGCCACGGATGCGCCATGTTCATCACCAGATAGGCCTCGAACCGCTCCGGCGCGGCGAGCAGCATTCGGTATCCGACGTAGCCACCCCAGTCGTGGCCCACCAGCAGCACGCGATCCAGACCCATCGCATCCATCAGCGCGAGCACGTCGGCCGCCACGTCGTCCTTGGCCCAGCGGTGCGGCGCGGGCCCGGACCAGCCGTAGCCCGGCAGGTCGGGCGCGATGACGCGCAAGCCGGGCGGCGGGTCGGCCAGCAGCCCGCGGTAGACCCAATGATGTTGTGGCCAGCCGTGCAGGGCCAGCACCGGCCGCCCGTCCTCGGGCCCGGACTCCGTGACGTGAAAGCGCACGCCGCGCGCCTGCACGAACGATCTGCGGACACCCTCGATCGGCGGAACAAGACTAGTCATAAGTCCAGGTTATGGGACCCGTGAAGCCAGTACGCTCCCGATATGCCGGGCTATCGCGAAATGTTCGACGCCAGTATCGAGGACCCGTGCGCCTTCTGGGCTCGGGCGGCCGAGGCCGTCACGTGGATCCGTGCACCTCGACGCATCCTCGACGACTCCAATCCCCCGTTCTATCGGTGGTTTCCAGACGGCGAGCTCAACACGTGCGCCAACGCGCTCGACCGCCACGTCGCCGGTGGTCGCGGCGAGCAGGCCGCGCTGATCTACGACTCGCCCTTGGCCGGCACCAAGCGCACCTACACCTATCGCGAACTGCTCGACGAGACCGCGCGCTTCGCCGGCGTGCTGCGCGGACTCGGCGTCGAGAAGGGCGACCGCGTGGTGATCTACATGCCGATGGTGCCCGAGGCCCTCGTCGCGATGCTGGCCTCGGCCCGCCTGGGCGCCGTGCACTCGGTGGTGTTCGGCGGTTTCGCGGCCCACGAGCTCGCCGCCCGTATCGACGACGCCCGGCCGGCAGTTCTGGTGACGGCGTCGTGCGGCATCGAACCCACCCGCATCGTCGACTACAAGATGATCGTCGACGGGGCGCTGCACCTCGCCGAGCACCGCACCCCGGCGTGCGTCGTCCTGCAACGCGAACAGCACCCCTGCCATCTGACGCCGGATCGCGACGTGTCGTGGACCGAGGCCATGGCCGACGCCGAGGCCGTCGACCCCGTTCCCGTCGCGGCCACCGATCCGCTGTACGTGCTCTACACCTCCGGCACCACCGGAAAGCCGAAGGGCATCGTCCGCGACAACGGCGGCCACGCGGTGGCCCTGCTGTGGACCATGAAGCACATCTACGACACCGAACCGGGTGACGTGTTCTGGGCCGCCTCGGACGTCGGCTGGGTCGTCGGCCACTCCTACATCGTCTACGGTCCGCTGCTGCTGGGCGCGACCACGGTGCTGTACGAGGGCAAGCCCGTCGGCACCCCCGACGCCGGCGCCTTCTGGCGGGTGGCCGCCGAACATGGTGTGAAGGCACTGTTCTCGGCCCCGACGGCCATCCGGGCGATCAAGAAGGTCGACCCCGACGGCAACCTCCTCGCCGGCCACGACCTCTCGGCGCTGCGGTACCTGTTCCAGGCCGGCGAGCGGCTGGACCCCAGCACCTACCACTGGGCGGCCGAGAAACTGGGCATCCCCGTCGTCGACCATTGGTGGCAGACCGAGACCGGATGGTCCATCGCCGCCGCGCCGATGGGCGTCGAGGCGCTGCCAATCAAGGCCGGTTCGGCGACGGTGCCGATGCCGGGGTACGACGTCCGCATCCTGCGTCCGGACGGCACGGAATGCGAACCGGGAGAAGAAGGTTCGATCTGCGTCAAGCTGCCGCTACCGCCCGGCACGCTTCCGACACTGTGGGGCGACGACGACCGTTACGTCGCCTCGTATCTGTCGGCGTTCGACGGTTACTACCTCTCCGGGGACGGCGGCTACCTCGACGAGGATGGCTACCTGTTCGTCATGGGTCGCACCGACGACGTCATCAACGTGGCGGGACATCGCCTGTCGACGGGTTCGATCGAAGCCGTCCTCGCGACGCACCCCGCCGTCGCCGAGTGCGCGGTGATCGGGGCGGCCGACGAGCTCAAGGGTCAGGTGCCGCGCGGTTTCGTGGTGCTCAAGGCCGGCGCGTCGGCCGACGGTCTGGTCGACGAACTGGTTCTGGCCGTGCGCGAGAACATCGGTGCCGTCGCGGCACTCAAGAGGGTCGACGTCGTGGCGGCGCTGCCGAAGACGCGCTCGGGGAAGATCCTGCGCAAGACCATGCGTGGAATCGCCGACGGCCGCGACGAACCGGTGCCATCGACGATCGAGGACGCCGGGGTGCTCGACGCGCTGACACCCATCCTGAAGTCTTGATCCGCATCACGATGATCCGAACTATTCTCGAATGGTCATAGGTGAATGTTCGACCGATTCGACAGAGGTGAACTGCCATGCGGGTACCTGATCAACGCGCCGGTGGGTGCAACTGCCATTGCAATGCGTGCGACAACGGCCATCACTGCGGTAACGCGCCCAACTGCAACGTCCGACGCTAGGAGACCTCGGCTGCCGTTTCCGGCTCGGCCCGTAACCAGCTCGGGAACGGCAGCGGGGTGCCCTCGGACCGCTTGCTGTCGGCGCTGAAGAGGACCAGGCTCACCGCGAAACTCACGAGCGCGACGGTCCCGAGGATGCCGGCCGCCATCAGGTTGCCGCCCCCGAGGGTGACGACGGAGATCACGGCCGCCATGACGGCGCCAATCATGGTGACCAAGCCGCCAGTCGCCAAGATCTCGGCGCTCGGATCGTCGCTGTAGGTGCTCTTCTGCTTGGTCACGCTCGATTCTTACCCTGCGCTGAGGAGTTCAAAACTCGTCGTCACGCAAGCGACAACGCGATGCCGTCGAGGATGTCGTGTTCGCTGACGACCAGTTCGCCGATCCCGGCTCGCCCGCCGAGCGCGCGGGCCAGTTCCTCCACCACGATCGCGCCGCCGCCGATCACGTCGACCCGACCCTCGTGCATGGGCCCCAGCGCCGCCCGTTGGCGGCGGGTCATGCTCAGCAGCCCCTCGCACACCTTCAGAAGGTCTTCGAAGCTCACCCGCGACAGGTGGATGGCCTCGGAGTCGTAGGTGGGCAGGTTCATCGCCAACGCCGACAGCGTGGTCATGGTGCCGGCGACCCCGACCCAGGTCTTGGCCCGTTCGACGGGCACGACGTCGAAGACGGCGTCGAGCGCGTCGCGGACGACGGTTCGAGCGTCGGCGACCTCGGTCGCCGTGGGAGGGTCGGACGCCAGACACCGTTCGGTCAACCGCACGCATCCGATGTTGGCCGAGTAGCTCGCGTCCACCCCGGCCGAGGTGCCCACCACCACTTCGGTGGACCCGCCGCCGAGGTCGACGACGACGAAAGGTGCTCCGGCGGAGTCCAATTCAC
This sequence comes from Mycobacterium sp. NPDC006124, assembly GCF_040614235.1. Taxonomy (NCBI): domain Bacteria; kingdom Bacillati; phylum Actinomycetota; class Actinomycetes; order Mycobacteriales; family Mycobacteriaceae; genus Mycobacterium; species Mycobacterium sp. NPDC006124. The sequence continues at coordinate 47,588 of NZ_JBEXUA010000002.1, forward strand.
CGACCGCGCCGTGGAAGGACAGCGCGGCCTCCTCGGTACCGGTGATCACCTCGGCGACCGCGCCGGGGACCACCGCGCCGAGCACCTCGGCGGTCATCGCGAAGAACTCGTCGCGGTTGGCTGCGTCCCGGGTCGCCGAGGTGGCGACCATCCGCACCGCGGCGACCGAGTGCTCGGCCAGTAACGCCGCGTAATCGACCAACGCGGCACGCGTCCGTTCCAGCGCCGGCTCGGCGAAGCTGCCGGTCGCGTCGACGCCCTCGCCGAGGCGCACGATGCGCATCTCGCGGTGCACGTCGGTCAGACGACCGTCGGCCACGTCGGCGATCAGCAGTCGAATGGAGTTGGTGCCGCAGTCGATCGCCGCCACCCTCGTCACGTGCTCCACACCTCTCGGTCCAGGATTCCGGCCATCGCCGGCTCGGCGGCCAGGACGGCCAGCGCCTCGTCGCCGAAGGGGTTCACGCCGGGCCCCTTGGCCAGCGAATGCGCGATGACGACGTGCAGGCACTTGACCCGGTCGGGCATGCCGCCGCCGGAGAACGTCGTGCCCAGCGGTTCGACGGCGTCGCGTTCTGCCAGGAACGATTCGTGGGCGCGGCGGTAGGCGACGGCCAGCTCGGGATCCGCGGCGAGGCGTTCGGTCATCTCCCGCATCATCCCCGAGGACTCCAGCCGGCTCGCGGCCGCCGTCAGCGCCGGATGCGTCAGGTAGTACAAGGTCGGAAAAGGTGTTCCGTCAGGCAGTTTCGGGGCCGTCTTCACCACGGCGGGCTCGCCGTTGGGGCAGCGGTAGGCGATCTCCAAGACCCCCCGCGGTGCGCGGCCCAGCTGCCGGGCGACGGCGTCGAGATCTGCCGCGTCAACCACCGGGACCCGCTGGCGGTGGTGCGGGGGGTGGTGGCACGTCCGGTGCGGGCGCGCCGGGGGGCGGCGGCTCCGGGGCCGACGGAATTTGCCTCACGCCATGGGGCGCATCGGCGATCGTGTGCCACAGCGAGGTGTACCACGGCTGGTTGCTCGGCGGCTTCACCGCGTCCACCCCCGGCGCCTCGACCGGAGCGGCCCCCGGCGGCAGCTGAACCTGATACGGGATGTCGCCGGGCATCACGAAGCCGAGCCGCTCGCGCGCCTGGGCCGCGATGTACACCGGGTCCCCGAGCTTCAATTTCTGCTGCTGGAGATCGGCGATCTGCGAACGCAATTGCGCCTCGGCCTCGACGAGCTGCTTCATCTCGGTGCGCTGCGCGAAGTACGTGCGCACCGGCCCGGCGATCGTCAGCGTCAAGACGCACACCACGACCGCGAGGATCGCGGCGCGCCGGGCCGCCGAACCCAGGCGCTGATCGGACTGCTGCTCGGCCGCCTCGGCGATGGCCCTGCGGATGGGTTCGATGACACCGGTCGGCTCGTCGCCCTCGTCGAACTCCGCGGCTGCCTCGGCGGGTGCGGGACGCGCCTCGATGGCACGTGGCTCGCGCCGGATCGGAGACGCCCCACGCGGACGCCCGCCACCCTTGCCCGGCCGCGACGACGCGGGAGTCCGTCGCTTGGGGTCGGGCCGCTTGGCGTCGGGCATGGCCTGGGAACTCGGACCGGATCTACTTGGTCTCGACCGAGAAGCGCGGGAAGGCCAGATCGCCGGCGTAACGGGCGGCGTCACCGAGTTCTTCTTCGATGCGCAGCAGCTGGTTGTACTTGGCGACGCGCTCGCTGCGGGCGGGGGCACCGGTCTTGATCTGACCGCTGCCGACGGCCACGGCCAGGTCGGCGATCGTGGTGTCCTCGGTCTCGCCGGAACGGTGGCTCATCATGGTGCGGTAGCCGCTGCCGTGCGCGAGGTTCACCGCGTCCAGCGTCTCGGTGAGCGTGCCGATCTGGTTGACCTTCACCAGGAGTGCGTTGGCCGCACCCTTGTCGATGCCCTCCTCCAGACGCTCCGGGTTGGTGACGAAGAGGTCGTCGCCGACGATCTGGATGCGGTCGCCGATGGCGGTGGTCAGCGAGACCCAGCCGTCCCAGTCGTCCTCGGAGAGCGGATCCTCCACCGACACCAGCGGGTACGCGTCGAGCAGGCCGGTGTAGAACTCCGTCATCTGCTCGGCGGTGCGGGTCTGCTTCTCGAAGGCGTATCCCTTGCCGTCGGTGTAGAACTCGGTGGCGGCGACGTCGAGCGCCAGGGCCACGTCGGAGCCCAGCTTGAACCCGGCGCCCTCGATGGCGGAGCTGATCAGGTCGAGCGCGGCGACGGTGCCCGCGATGTCGGGGGCGAACCCGCCCTCGTCGCCGAGGCCGGTGGCCAGGCCCTGCTTCTTGAGCACCGACTTCAGCGAGTGGTACACCTCGGCACCCCAGCGCAGCGCCTCCTTGAACGACGCGGCGCCGATCGGCGCGACCATGAACTCCTGCACGTCGACGCCGGTGTCGGCGTGCGCGCCGCCGTTGACGATGTTCATCATCGGCACCGGCAGGATGTGGGCGTTCGGGCCGCCCAGGTAGCGGAACAGCGGCAGGCCGGCGGCGTCGGCGGCAGCCTTCGCCACGGCCAGCGACACCCCGAGGATGGCGTTCGCGCCGAGGCGCGACTTGTCGGGCGTGCCGTCGCAGTCGAGCAGTGCCTGGTCGACCAGACGCTGGTCGTCGGCGTTCAGGCCGATCACCGCGGGTCCGAGTTCGGCCAGGACGCCCTGAACTGCCTTCTCGACGCCCTTGCCCAGATAGCGGCTGCCGCCGTCTCGAAGCTCGACGGCCTCGTGCTCCCCGGTCGAGGCGCCGGACGGCACCGCCGCGCGGGCGGCGGACCCGTCGTCGAGCGCCACCTCGACCTCGACGGTCGGGTTGCCGCGGGAGTCGAGAATCTCTCGCGCTGCGATCTGCTCGATGACGGGCACTGACGTCTCCTCGCGTGGTGCTGATGCGGACCAGGACAGCCTAGAGCCTGAGGTTTACCGACGCCGAGAGAGCTACAGCGAGTGCCCCTCCGCGTAGGCGGTGGCCCAGTCGCGGACCGTCCTGGCGTACTGGTCGGACAGGTTGTAGGCCCGAAGCGCCTCCATCCAACCCCTCGGCGTGGCGAGGTCCTTGCCGCGCCAGCACAGGTATCCGGCCGCCGAGAGGGCCGCGTCGTCGATGTTGTCGGGGCTGACGACGCCGTCGTTGTTGGCGTCGACGCCGTAGAGCTTCCACGTCGCGGGGATGAACTGCATCGGCCCCATGGCCCGGTCGAACGACCGGTCGCCGTCCAGCGTGCCGCCGTCGGTGTCCGGGATGGACATGTTGCCCATCGAGCCGTCCAGCATGACGCCACGGATGGGCGGGGTCACGTCTCCGTCGGGGGCAATGGTCGCGCCGCGGTAGGTGCCGTGGTGGCTCTCGACCATCCCGATCCCGGCCAACGTCGTCCACGCGAGGTGGCACTTGGGGTTCTCGACCTCGGCGACGCGCGCGGCGTAGGCATAGGCCTCGAGCGCCGTCGCCGGAATGCCCAGGGTCGCCGAACGTTCCGCCGCCCACTCGTGCAGTTGGTCGGCGGGCCGGCCCTTGGCGTGAGTGTCGACCTGGGGCACCGGGTCACCGGGTGGGGGTGGCACGCCGTCGGGAATCGGGATGCCCGTCTGCCACGAGCACGACGAAGCCATCAGCAGCACGGCGGCGGCGACGACCAAGACGGCCCGCAGCCAACGCACTGACGACACCGGACTCCCTCGACGCTCTAGGACTCCCGCCATCGTCCCACGCCCCCGGGAGTGCCCCGGTTCACGACGGATGGCGGGGCGTGCCGTTCCGTCGCCCACCTTGCTAAGGTGAGCCACACCTAGCTATGGCTAGCCAATCTTTGGTTGACGTTCACGAGCAGCAAGGACGGGTGCATGACCGCGGTCGCAGACCTCTCGGTGTCGCTACTGGCTGCCGGCCCCAGCGTCACCTCCCAACTCTTCGGCAGCGCGCTGATCGGAGTCCGCGAAGGCCTCGAAGCCGCCATCGTCGTCACGATCCTGGTGGCATTCCTGGTCAAGGCCGACCGGCGCGACGCGCTCAGATGGGTCTGGCTGGGAGTCGGCGCGGCCGTCGTCATGACCGTCGCGGTGTTCCTGGTCATCCAGTTCGGCACCAGCACCATCTCCGGGCTCGGTGCCGAGGCCATTGCCGGGGTCGCGTCGCTGATCGCCGTCGCCATCGTCACGACGATGGTGCTCTGGATGCGCAAGGCCGCGGCGAGCATGTCCGGCCAGCTGCGCGGTGACATGGCCAAGGCACTCGAGGCAGGTGCGTTAGCCGTGCTGTCGCTGTCGTTCCTGGCCGTCGGCCGCGAGGGCGTCGAGACCGCGCTGTTCATGGTCGGCTTCGCCGAGGCCAAGACGCTGTGGCCGCTCGCGGGTCTCGTCGTCGGCGTCGTGATCGCGGTCGTGATCGCCTACGCCATGTACCGGGGCGCGCTGCACATCAACCTGGCCAAGTTCTTCAAGTACACCGGCGCGTTCCTCGTCGTCGTCGCCGCGGGCATCCTGTCCTACGGCATCGGCGCGCTGCAGACCGTCGGCTGGCTCCCCGGGCTGTCTCACCGGGCCTTCGACATCAGCTCGGGGATGGACTGGTCGTCCTGGTACGGCCAGATAGTCCAGGGCGTCTTCAACGTCACCCCGACGCCGACGTGGTTGCAGTTCCTCGCCTGGGTGGCCTACCTCGTCGTCATCCTCACCGTCTTCCTGCGCCCCACCAAGGCGCCCGCGAAGCCGTCGGCCTCGCCTACGCCGGACTCCCCCTCCTCCAGTTCCGACGCCCACGAGTCGGAACGCACCACCGCACCCGAAAGGTCGAACACGTGATCGTCTCTCCTCACACCGCGAGGACGGGTGCCGCCGCCGCGGCCGCCCTCTTGACGGGCCTCTCACTGGTGGGCTGCCAGGCCAAGGAAGCCCAAACCCCGGCGGGCGGCGGCGACAACGCCCCGGCCCAGATCACGGTCAACGCCTCGGACACGACGTGCGAGCTGTCGGGCACCGAAAGCACTACCGGCCCAAGCACCTTCGTCATCACCAACAACGGCACCAAGGTCACCGAGTTCTACGTCTACGGTGCCGGTGACCGGGTGATGGGTGAGGTCGAGAACATCTCCCCCGGACTCGAGCGCAAGCTCATCGTCCAGCTCACCGAGCCGGGCAAGTACCAGACCGCATGCAAGCCGGGCATGATCGGCGACGGCATGCGCGGCGACTTCACCGTCACCGGCGACGCGGTCGAGGTCGACACCGAGGGCAAGTTCAAGGAAGCCGCGGACAACTACAAGCGGTACGTAAACAGTCAGACCGAGGCCCTGATCCCGGCGGTCGACGTATTCGTCGCCGCGGTCAAGAAGGGCGACGTCAATGCCGCCAAGGCCCAATACCCCATCGCCCGAACCTATTACGAGCGCATCGAGCCCGTCGCCGAGTCCTTCCCCGACGACCTCGACCCCCGAATCGATCTTCGCGAGGCCGATCTGGAGCCCGGCCAGAAGTGGACCGGATTCCACGCGCTGGAGAAGCAGCTGTGGGTCACCGGCCTGCAACCCGACGCCAACGCGCTGGCCGACCAGCTCGTCGCCGACGTCAAGGAGCTCAACACTCGGGTGAATGCCCCCGACTTCACGGTCGACTCCACCCAGATCGCGGGCGGCGCCCAGGGTCTGCTCGACGAGATCGCCTCCAGCAAGATCAGCGGCGAAGAGGACATCTTCAGCCACACCGACCTGTGGGACTTCGAGGCCAACCTGCAGGGCTCGCAGACCGCGGTGTCCTCGGTGCGGCCGATCCTCGACGAACGCAACCCCGACCTCGCCAAGTTGGTCGACCAGCGCTTCGCCGAGTCCGAGGCATTGCTGCAGAAGTACCGCCAGGGTGACGGATTCGTCCTGTACGACACCGTGACCGAACCGCAGCGCCAAGAGCTCTCCCGCTCCATCGACGCGCTCAGCAAGGAAGTCAGCCAGGTGCAGGGTGTCATCGCCGGACAGTGACGCCCCACGGGCGCCGGAGTCGGCCGGCGGCGGATTGTCCCGCCGCCGGTTGTTCGGCGCCGCCGGAGTGACGGCCGCGGTCGTCGGCGCGGCGGGCGCGGGTGCGCTGGCCGGCCGTGCCTCGGCGGCCAGCACCGCCACCGAGGAACTGCAGGGCTCGGTGCCCTTCCGCGGCGAGCACCAGGCGGGCATCGTCACCGCGGCGCAGGACCGCATGCACTTTTGCTCCTTCGACGTCACCACCGACGACCGCGACGACGTCGTGGCGATGCTCAAGCAGTGGACCGAGATGGCCGAGCGGATGACGCTCGCCCAGGAGGCCGTGTCCAACGGCGCCGTCGGCCTCAATCCCTACGCTCCTCCTGCGGACACCGGTGAGGCCCTTGGCCTTCCGGCCTCGCAGCTGACCCTCACCGTCGGCTTCGGGCCCACGTTCTTCACCAAGGACGGCAAGGACCGCTTCGGCATCGCCGACAAGCGGCCCGAGGCGTTGATCGACCTGCCGAAGTTCCCCAACGAGACCATGGACCCGGCTCGCAGCCACGGCGACATCTGCGTGCAGGCCTGCGCCAATGACCCGCAGGTCGCCGTGCACGCCATCCGCAACCTCGCCCGGGTCGCGTTCGGCACCGCCGCCGTGCGCTACTCGCAGTTGGGCTTCGGCCGCACCTCCTCGACCACCCGCGACCAGGCCACGCCGCGAAACCTGTTTGGCTTCAAGGACGGCACGTCCAACCTGAAGGCCGAGGACACCGGCGCACTCGACGAGCACGTCTGGGTCGCCAACGGTGACGGGCCGGCCTGGATGACCGGCGGTTCCTACCTGGTGACCCGCCGCATCCGCATGCGCATCGAGAACTGGGACCACACCACGCTCATGGAGCAGGAGCGAGTCATCGGGCGCCTCAAGGGATCTGGCGCACCCATCGGCTACGCCGACGAATTCGACGCGCTGGACTTCACCACCAAGAGCTCCAAGGGCACACCCCTGATCGACATGGCCGCGCACGTGCGGCTGGCGTCGAAGGAGAACCTCAACGGCATCGAGATCCTGCGGCGGGGTTACAACTTCACCGACGGCACCGACGGCGTCGGCCACCTCGACGCAGGCCTGTTCTTCATTGCATTCGTGCGCGACCCGCGCTCCTCGTTCGTGCCGATGCAGATGGAGCTGTCCCGCCGGGACGCGCTCAACGAGTACATCACCCACACCGGGACCGCGCTCTTCGCCTGCCCTCCTGGCATGCGCGACGGCGACGCCTCGGCCTACTGGGGCTCGACGCTGCTGTCGTGATCGTCGAACGTGAAGTAGATGGCGAATTCTCCGCCGATGGTCGACATCTACTTCACTCTCGGCGGGGTTCGGCGTCGGGTTCGACGGTGCTCGGCCAATGCGCCCGCCACTCCTCTTCGGTGACGGCCCCCAACGGCGCGTTGCCGAGATCGGCGGCGTCCTCGGCGCTGCGCCGGCTCGCCAGAATGCTCTGCTCGACCGTGCGGACGACGTCGACGAAGTCCAATGCCTCTGCACGCACGGCACTCTCGGGATCGCCGCCGAACGTGGTGCCGATCGACACCAGACCCTCGGGCATCAGGTCGGCCGGCAGGCCGGCCGCCGTGGCCCGCTCGACGACCTTCTGCGCCAGCGCCAGCGCCGGCTGCCCGGTCGGCACGTCGTCCATGACCGAGCCGCGCGCCTTGACCTTGACCTCGCGGGCCTTGCGTTCCTCCCACTGGGCCAGCTGGTCGTCGAGTGAGATCGCTTCTCCGGCAAGCACTGCCGGGACCCGGTTGCCGAGCTTGCGCACCAGCGCGTCGGCCACCTCGTCGATGCCGAAGGGTGACTCGTCGGAGTCCTGGGCGATGCGGGCATGGAACAGCACCTGCAGCAACACGTCGCCGAGTTCTTCACGCAGCTCGTCGGCGTTGCCGCCGCGGACCGCGTCGAACAGCTCGTAGACCTCTTCGAGCAGATAGCGCCGCAGCGAGTCGTGGGTCTGCTCGCCCTCCCACGGCCCCGCCGTGCGCAGCGTGTCCATGATCGCGACGGCGTCCACCAGCCGCTCACCGGAAGCCGGTGCCGGCGTGGCGATCAGCCTCGCGCCCGCGGCCAACCGGGCCTTGACCACCGGATGATCGGGGTCAGAGGACAACAGCACCGGGGCATCCTCGCCGAGGTACGCCGGCCGGGAACCTGGTAGCGACCACGGCACCTTGACCGGCATCTCCTCGGTGTACTGCACGTCACCGGCGAGTAGAGCGACAGCCTCCACGGGCATCAGCGACGGCCGCCGCGGGTCGACCAGGACGACGGTCGACGCGACCTGCTCCGCGCTCACCCGGCGACCCCCGCCAGATCCGTGACGTCGACGTCGTTCTGCGGCCGGCCGTCCAGCGCCAGCAGCAGACCCGCCACCACGCGCAGCAATTCGGCGTCGCGGACCCGTGGGGCGCTGACCCCGCTGCCGACACGGGGAATCGGGATCGTGATGGTCGACGTCGTCGCGCGGTAGGTCGCCGACGGGTACATGCGCTTGAGCCGCAGCTGCTGAGAATCCAGCAGAGTCAACGGCGTAACCCGAATGGTCGTCGCGGACGCGGTCACCTCGGTCACGCCGTACTGGCGGCAGAGCAGGCGGAGCCGGGCGGCCGCCACCAGCAGCTGCGCCGGCTCGGGCAGCGGTCCGTACCGGTCGACCAACTCCTCCACCACACTGGCGACCCCGGCCTCGTCCTGGGCGGCGGCCAACCGTCGGTAGCCCTCGAGTCGCAGCCGGTCGCTGCCGATGTAATCGGGCGGCAGGTGGGCGTCGACCGGCAGGTCGATGCGGACGTCCTTGGGTTCCTCGGCGGTGGTGACGGTGTTGCCGTCGACCACCGCGCGGTAGGCCTCGACCGCCTCTCCGACCAGCCGCACGTACAGGTCGAAGCCCACGCCGGCGACGTGCCCTGACTGCTCGGCGCCGAGAACGTTTCCTGCGCCGCGGATCTCGAGGTCCTTCATCGCCACGGCCATGCCGGCACCGAGTTCGTTGTTCTGGGCGATGGTGGCCAACCGGTCGTACGCGGTCTCGGTCAACGGGACCTCCGGCGGATAGAGCATGTAGGCGTAGCCACGTTCGCGGCTGCGTCCCACCCGGCCGCGCAGCTGGTGCAGCTGCGAGAGGCCGAACGTGTCGGCGCGCTCGACGATCAGGGTGTTGGCGTTGGAGATGTCGAGCCCCGTCTCCACGATCGTGGTGCACACCAGGATGTCGAACTCGCGGTTCCAGAAGCCCTCGACGGTGCGCTCCAACTGCTCCTCGGGCATCTGGCCGTGGGCCACCACCACCCGCGCCTCCGGCACCAACGCACGCACCCTCGCGGCCGCGGAGTCGATCGACTTCACCCGGTTGTGGATGTAGAACGCCTGCCCGTCACGCAGCAGCTCGCGCCGCAGCGCCGCGCCGACCTGCTTGTCGTCATGGGGCCCGACGTAGGTCAGCACCGGGAACCGCTCCTCGGGCGGGGTGAGGATCGTCGACATCTCGCGGATGCCGGCCAGGCTCATCTCCAACGTTCGCGGGATGGGCGTCGCACTCATGGTCAGCACGTCGACGTGGGTGCGCATCGACTTGATGTGCTCCTTGTGCTCGACGCCGAAGCGCTGCTCCTCGTCGACGATGACCAGTCCAAGGTCCTTCCACGTGACACCGGTCTGCAACAGCCGGTGGGTGCCGATCACGACGTCGACCGAACCGTCCTTCATGCCGTCGATCACCGTGCGGGACTCGGCCGTGTCGGTGAACCGCGACAGACCCTTCACCGTCACCGGGAACCCGGCCATCCGCTGGGAGAACGTCTGCAGGTGTTGGTCGGCGAGCAGCGTGGTGGGCACCAGCACCGCCACCTGCTTACCCGCCTGAACGGCCTTGAACGCCGCGCGCACCGCGATCTCGGTCTTGCCGTAGCCGACATCGCCGCAGATGACACGGTCCATCGGGACCGCCTTCTCCATGTCGGACTTGACCTCGGTGATGGCGGTCAGCTGGTCGACGGTCTCGGTGAATCCGAACGCGTCCTCCATCTCGGCCTGCCACGGGGTGTCCGGGCCGAAGGCGAAGCCGGGCGCGGCCTGACGCTTGGCGTACAACGTCACCAGCTCTCCGGCGATCTCACGAACGGCCTTGCGCGCCTTGGTCTTCGTGTTGGTCCAGTCGCTACCGCCCAGCTTGCTGAGCGACGGTTCGGTACCGCCGACGTAACGCGACAGCTGATCCAGCGAGTCCATCGGCACGAAGAGCTTGTCCGAGCCGCCGCCGCGCTTGGCCGAGGCGTACTCCAGCACGAGGTACTCGCGGCGGGCACCGCCGACGGTGCGCTCGACCATCTCCACGAAGCGGCCGATGCCGTGCTGGTCGTGCACGACGAGGTCGCCGGCGGCCAGTGCAAGCGGGTCGACGACGTTGCGGCGCTTGGCCGCCAGCCGCTTGCCCTCGGTGGCGGCGGCCCGGTTGCCGGTCAGGTCGGTCTCGGTGATGACGACGAGGTTGGCCCCCGGGAGCACGACGCCGTCGCGCAGTGGACTCTTCAGCACCCCGACCACGCCGGGCTTGGGTACGTCGCCGGGCGCCAACATCGCTGCCGCCGTGTCGGATTCGCCCAACTGCTCGACGATGCGCTGCGCCGTGCCGGCACCGGGGGTAACGACCGCGGCCAGTCCACCGGTGGTCACGTGGGCCCGCAGCATCGCGAACATCTCGTCGAGATTGTTCTGCTGACCCCGCGCCGACGGGGCGGCCTTGACGTTCAATTCGATCGCCGTGCCGTCGGCGAGCTGGCTCAACGTCCACCATGGGTGCCCGCCGACCGCGGCGTTCGCCCGCACGTCGGCGAGGTCGCGGAAGCCCGACCCGCCGAGCTGCTCGAGGTCGATCGGTGCGTCGGCACCCATCGCCGCCACCGACCACGACGCCTCGAGGAACTCCTGCCCGGTCTTGATTAGATCCGCCGCGCGGGTGCGCACCTTCTCCGGATCGCACACCAGCACCGGCGCGCCGGCGGGCAAGTGGTCGGACAGCAGGGAGAGCTCGGTGGGGCGCAGCACCGGCAGCAGCGCCTCCATGCCGTCGGCCGGGATGCCTTCGGCGAGCTTGGCCAGCATGTCGCTGACCGTGCCGGTGACCCGGTTGTCGTCGTGCGGCTGATCGGCCGACAGCGCCGCCGCCCGCGTGCGCACGTCATCGGTGAGCATCAGCTCCCGGCACGGGACCGCGATCATCTCGGTGACGGCGATGTCGGGGATGGAGCGCTGGTCGGCGACGGAGAACATCCGCATCTCCGAGACCTCGTCACCCCAGAACTCGACGCGGATCGGATGCTCGGCGGTCGGCGGGAAGACGTCGAGGATGCCGCCGCGGACGGCGAACTCGCCGCGCTTGCCGACCATGTCCACCCGCGTGTACGCCAGCTCGACCAGCCGCTCCAGCACCGAGTCGAAGGTCGCCGCCGGGGCGGCTCCGGCGGCGAGCTCGGGTTCCTGCCCGACGGTCAGCGTCACCGGCTCCACGTCGGCCAGGTCGGGCGCCATCGGCTGCAGCAGCGACCGTGCGGTGGTGACCACGACCCGCAGCGGGGCGCCGAGACGCCGGTCGTCGGGTTTGGCCAGCCGTCGCAGCACCATCATCCGGGCGCCCACGGTCTCCACGCCCGGCGACAACCGCTCGTGCGGCAGGGTCTCCCAGGACGGGAACATCGCGACGGCGTCGCCCAGCACGGCGCGCAGTTCGGCGGTCAGGTCGTCTGCCTCGCGGCCCGTGGCGGTGACGACCAGCAGCGGGCCGGCCTCGGCCAACGCCGCGGCGACGAACAGCCGTGCGGCGGGCGGCCCGACGAGGGCGAGTTCCGCGGTGGCGTCGGCGGCGCGACGGGTGAGCTCTGCCAGACCGGGGTCGGACAGCGCGAGACGCACCAGGCCGGCCATCGGGGTCTGGACATGGGGGTGCCCCGATGTAGTCATTGTTCTCCCAGTCTAGTCGTCGGCGCCGCTCGGACGCCCAGTGGCCACTTACCCCGCGCTGACGTCGAAAAACCCTGCGTCAACTGGCCATTCGGGTCGCCGGCTAGTGCTGGTCGTGCAATTCGGGGTCGGCCTCGAGGTGGGTCAGCCCGTTCCACATCAGGTTGACCAGGTGCGCGGCGACGACTTCCTTCTTGGGCTCCCTGGTGTCGAGCCACCACTGGGCGGTCATAGACACCGACCCGACGAGGGCTTGGGCGTAGAGCGGGGCCAGCTCGGGGTCGAGCCCGCGCCGCGCGAAGTCGCCGGCCAAGATCGACGCGACCTGGCTCACGGCGTCGTTGAGCAGACTCGAATACGTGCCGGAGGCAATGCTGGCCGGGGAGTCGCGGATCAGGATCCGGAAGCCGTCGGTGCGTTCCTCGACGTAGGTGAGCAGGGCCAGGGCCACCCGCTCCACCCGCACCCGGGACCGGTTGTTGGTCAGCGACGAGGTGATGCCGTCCAGCAGCGCCGACATCTCCCGGTCCACCACGACGGCGTAGAGACCTTCCTTGCCGCCGAAGTGCTCGTAGACGACCGGCTTGGACACGCTGGCCCGTTGAGCGATCTCCTCGATCGACGTCGCGTCGTAGCCGCGCTCGGCGAACAGCGACTTGGCGATCTCGACCAGTTGCTGGCGCCGTTCGCTGCCCGTCATGCGCGCGCGGGGTGCACGCGCTTCCTTCTCCGGCGCCGCCACGGCCATCAGGGTAATCCCCGGGTCGCTTCGCTCCTGCCCGCCGCGCGTAATCCCCGCTCCCACCGAGTCGACTAAAGTCGTTCGCGCAGTCCGTCGTGGTGTAATCGGCAGCACCTCTGATTTTGGTTCAGATAGTTCAGGTTCGAGTCCTGGCGACGGAGCACGAAGCTGCGATTTCGGCGTGATTAGTCGCGGTGAGCGGGACCGATCACGCCGAGATCGCATGAAGGAGCCCACCCACATGGCGACACGAGGCGACACCGCGGTCATCGTCCTGGCAGCCGGCTCGGGCACCAGGATGAAGTCCGACATCCCCAAGATGCTGCACACGCTGGCCGGCCGCAGCATGCTCTCCCACACCCTGCACGCGATCGCCAAGGTCTCACCGCGGCACCTCGTGGTGGTCGTCGGCATGGGCCGCGACCACGTCATCCCCGCGGTCAACGGGCTCGCCGACGACCTGGACCGCCCCATCGACGTGGCCGTGCAGGAGGAGCAGCTGGGCACCGGCCACGCCGTCGGCTGCGGCCTGGCCGCGTTGCCCGACGACTTCGACGGCACCATCCTCATCACCGCCAGCGACGTGCCGCTGCTGGATTCGGACACCCTCGCCGGTCTGGTCGACGACCACGTCAGCCAGTCCACCGCGGCGACGCTGCTGACCACCACGCTGACCGACCCGACCGGGTACGGCCGCATCCTGCGCACCCAGGACGGCGAGGTGCAGAGCATCGTCGAGCAAGCTGACGCGACGGAGTCCCAGCGGGCGATCCGCGAGGTCAACGCCGCGGTCTACGCCTTCGACGCCGGGGCCCTGCGCGGGGCACTGACGCAGCTGCGGGCCGACAACGCCCAGCGGGAGCTATACCTCACCGACGCGGTGGAGATCCTCCGTCGCGACGGTCAGCGGGTCCGCGGCCGCCACGTCGACGACAGTGCCCTGGTCGCGGGCGTCAACGATCGAGTCCAATTGGCCGACCTACACCGTGAGCTCAACCGGCGCATCGTCGCCGACCTTCAACGCAGCGGCGTGACGGTCGTCGACCCGGCCACCACCTGGGTCGACGTGGACGTGACCGTCGGCCGCGACACCGTCGTGGCCCCCGGCACCCAGCTCCTGGGCACCACCCGCATCGGCGCACGCTGCCAGATCGGCCCGGACACGACGCTGACCGGCGTCACCGTCGGTGACGGCGCCACCGTCATCCGCACGCACGGCTCGTCGTCGGTGGTCGGCGACGACGCCGTCGTCGGGCCGTTCGCCTACCTGCGGCCCGGCACCGAACTCGGCGCCGAGGGCAAGATCGGTACGTTCGTCGAGACCAAGAATTCGACCATCGGCGCAGGCACCAAGGTGCCGCACCTGACCTACGTCGGCGACGCCGACATCGGCGAGCACACCAACATCGGCGCCTCCAGCGTCTTCGTCAACTACGACGGAGAAGTCAAGCAGCGCACCACGATTGGATCGCACGCGAAGACGGGCTCGGACAACATGTTCGTCGCCCCGGTGACCATCGGCGACGGCGCGTACACCGGCGCCGGCACCGTCGTGCGGCAGGACGTGCCACCCGGCGCGCTTGCCGTCTCGGCGGGTCCACAACGCAACATCGAGGGCTGGGTGGAACGAAAGCGTCCCCACAGCGCGGCTGCCAACGCCGCACGCAAGGCGGCCGCGGAAGCCGACCGTTCGGACACCTGACGTTGGCCTCGTGGCAACCCGGACCACGCGTCCCCAGAATGGCTACGTACGATCAACCCGTATCGATCCCCGACGGCAAAGGCAGCTTCGACGTGGCCACGGACTGGACCGACAATCGCAAGAACCTGATGTTGTTCTCGGGTCGTGCGCATCCTGAGCTCGCCGAACAGGTCGCCAAGGAGCTCGACGTCAGCGTCACCGCGCAGACGGCCCGCGACTTCGCCAACGGCGAGATCTTCGTGCGCTTCGACGAGTCGGTACGTGGCTGCGACGCCTTCGTGCTGCAGTCGCACCCCGCGCCGCTGAACAAGTGGCTGATGGAACAGCTGCTGATGATCGACGCGCTCAAGCGCGGCAGCGCCAAGCGCATCACGGCGATCCTGCCGTTCTACCCCTACGCCCGCCAGGACAAGAAGCACCGCGGCCGCGAGCCCATCTCCGCGCGTCTGGTCGCCGACCTCTACAAGACCGCCGGCGCCGACCGCATCGTGTCGGTGGACCTGCACACCGATCAGATCCAGGGCTTCTTCGACGGACCCGTGGACCACATGCGCGGGCAGTCGCTGCTGTGCGGTTACATCCGTGACAACTACGCCGACCACGACATGGTCGTCGTCTCCCCCGACTCGGGTCGCGTGCGCGTCGCCGAGAAGTGGGCCGACTCGCTCGGCGGCGTCCCGCTGGCCTTCATCCACAAGACGCGCGACCCGCTGGTGCCCAACCAGGTGAAGTCCAACCGCGTCGTCGGCGACGTCAAGGGCAAGACCTGCATCCTCACCGACGACATGATCGACACCGGTGGCACGATCGCCGGCGCGGTCAAGCTGCTGAAGGCAGACGGTGCCGCCGACGTCGTCATCGCCGCCACCCACGGCGTGCTGTCGGACCCGGCCCGCGACCGGCTGGCCGAGAGCGGTGCGCGCGAAGTCGTCGTCACCAACACGCTGCCCATCGGCGAGGACAAGATGTTCCCGCAGCTGACCGTGTTGTCGATTGCCCCCCTGCTGGCCAGCACCATCCGCGCGGTATTCGAGAACGGCTCTGTGACGGGACTGTTCGACGGGGATGCCTGAGATGGCGCGTCCAGTGGACGACGTCCGCGAGACCCGATGACGCTGCTGCGCACCGCGGCCGTCGTGGTCACTGCACTGGCACTGGCGGGATGTTCGACCGCCGGACGGGATGCGGCGCCGTCGTCGACCACGTCGTCCTCCGCGGCGTCGACGACCGACACCCCCGCCATGACGCCGGCGCCACCGACCGCCGCGGCTCCGACCGACCGGCCACAGGGCTTTCGCGACTACCTGGCGTCGATCAACGTGACCGGCGCTCCGGTACACCTCGACCAGGCGCCCGGACTGACCGTCACGGTGCCGGTGCCCGAGGGCTGGGCACAGACCAGCGACCCGCTGTTCTCGACCGGCGTCGAGTTCATCCAGCCGGTCGGGCAGAGCGGCAACGGGCCGTCGGTGACGCTGATGGCCGTCGAGCTCACCGGCCCATTCGATCCGAAGGACGCGATCCGCCACGCCAACGCCGACGCGCTGCCCCCCACCGCCACCGACGTCACCGAGTCCTATGACGACTACGACGGCTTTCCCTCGGCGGCAGCCCAGGGCGTGACCGCCTCGACCCAGCACTACAACCGCATCGTCCTCGCCGACGTCCCGTCGACCGGCAAGCGGTACCTGGTGCAACTGACCGTCACCACGCCCACCGATCAGCTGATCGCCGCCAACCCACCGCTGAAGAGCGCCGTGGCCGGATTCAAGGTGGCGGTCTCCTGAAGCGCGCCGGAATCGTCGTCGCCGGGGCCGCGATCACGCTCGCCGTGGCCGGCTGCGGTCCGTCGACGCCCGACTACAAGTCGATCTGGACGACGACCACCTCGACGACCACCACCGCCGCGAACGCCGAGAAGCCGATCTCCTTGTCGACCTACTTCGAGAACATCGGGATCACCGGCGCGCCCGTCGCCCCCGACAAGCTGACCGACCTGACGGTGACCGTGCCCGAGCCGCCGGGCTGGAAGCCGTACTTCAACGTCAACCTCTCCCCCGGCACCCGCACCATCGCCAAGGGCGACACCTACCCCACGGCGATGATCCTGGTCTTCCAGCTCGACGGAAACTTCGACGTGGCCGAGGCCCTCAAGCACGCCAACGGCGACGCCGAACTGTCGGAGAACTTCAAGCAGCTCAACGCCTCCACCGACGACTTCCGCGGCTTTCCGTCCTCGATGATCGAGGGCACCTACGACCTCAACGGGCAGCGGATGCAGAGCTACAACCGCATCGTCTTCGCGAGGGGCACGCCCGCCCGGGCCAATCTGCCCGGCCAGATGTACCTCGTCCAGCTCACCGTGACCTCGTTCGCGGACAAGGCGCAGGCCGACGGCCCGGACATCGAGTCGATCATCAAGGGCTTCGTCGTCGCCCCGAAGTGACCGCGATTATGGTTCAGCCATGACTGAGTGGACCGCCGCAGACCTGCCCTCGTTCGCCGGCCGCACCGTGATCGTCACCGGCGCCAACAGCGGACTCGGCGAAGTCACCGCACGCGAGCTGGCCCGCGTCGGCGCAAAGGTCGTCATCGCGGTGCGCAACCTGGACAAGGGCAGCGACGCCGCCGCGGGCATGACCGGTGACGTGGAGGTGCGTCACCTCGACCTGCAGGACTTGTCATCGGTGCGGGCCTTCGCCGACACCGTCGACGCGGTCGACGTCCTGGTCAACAACGCCGGAATCATGGCGGTGCCGTACGCGCGGACCGTCGACGGGTTCGAGAGCCAGTTCGGCACCAACCACCTCGGTCACTTCGCGCTGACCAACCTGCTGCTGCCGAAGATCTCCGACCGGGTGGTGACGGTGTCGTCGATGCTGCACCTGCTCGGCAAGATCAGCCTGAAGGACCCCAACTGGACGGCCCGCCCGTACTCGGCGTGGCTGGCCTACGGTCAGTCCAAGCTGGCCAACCTGTTGTTCACCAAGGAACTGCAGCGCCGCCTCGACGCGGTCGACTCGGCAATCCTGGCGGTGACCGCCCACCCCGGGTACTCGGCGACCAACCTGCAGGGGCACGCCGAGGGCAAGCTCAGCGGCTCGCTGATGTCGCTGGGCAACAAGGTGGCCACCAACGCCGACTTCGGCGCGCGCCAGACCCTCTTCGCGGCATCGCAGGCCCTGCCCGGGGACGCATTCATCGGGCCAAAGTTCGCCATGCGCGGCCCGACCGGCTTGACGTCGCGGAGCCCGCTGGCGAGCAACGCCGCCACCGCCAGGGCGCTCTGGGATCTGTCCGAGCAGCTCACGGGCACCAAATTTTCGATCTGAGGGGTTCGTGCGCTAGCCTTGGCGACGATCACGGCGAGGGTGGACCGCTGAAGTCTCGAACTTCTGGGCCTACCGTTATCGACGGGAACCGATTCGCAGCCCCGCTGCCTCCAGTCGCCCTCACCGTGCCACCAGACGAACGGCACAGGAGCGACACACATGGCCAAGACTGCGGCCCACGCATCGAACAATCTGACCGCTGAGGTCCGCACCAAGACCGGCAAGGGCGCCTCGCGTCAGGCTCGTCGCGATGGCAAGGTGCCCGCGGTGCTATACGGCCACGGTGCCGACCCGCAGCACCTGACGCTGCCGGCCCGAGAATTCGCCGCCGTGCTCCGCAACTTCGGCACCAACGCCGTGCTGACCCTCGATATCGCCGGCAAGGAAGCCCTCGCGCTGCCCAAGGCCATCGAGATCCACCCGATCCGCCGCAACATCCAGCACGTCGACCTGATCATCGTCCGTCGTGGCGAGCGGGTCACCGTCGAGATCAACGTCAACGTCGAGGGCGACGCCGGACCGGACACCCTGGTCAACGTGGAGTCCAACACCATCGAGATCGAGTCCGACGCGATGTCCATTCCGGAGAACCTGACCCTGTCGGTCGAGGGTGTCCCGGCGGGCACGCAGTTCCTCGCCTCGCAGGTCCCGCTGCCCGAGGGCGTCACGCTGATCTCGGATCCGGAACTGCTCGTGGTCAACGTGATTCCGGCGCCGACCGCCGAAGACCTCGAGGCCGAGGGTGCCGGCGAGGCAGTCGACGAGCCCGCCGCCGACGCGGAGGCCGAGGAGTCCGAGGAGTCCGAGTCCACCGAGTCCGAGTCCGAGTAGGTCCCGGTGGCCGAACCACTACTGGTGGTCGGCCTTGGCAATCCCGGACCGCGGTACGAGACGACGCGGCACAACTTCGGCTTCCTCGTCGCCGACGTCCTGGCCGATCGTCTCGGCTCGGGATTCAAGGTGCACAAGAAGTCGGGTGCCTTGGTGACGACGGGTCGGCTCGGTGGTCGGTCGGTGGTGCTGGCCAAGCCGCGTACCTACATGAACGAGTCGGGACGCCAGATCGGTCCACTGGCCAACTTCTACTCCGTGGCACCCGCCGACGTCATCGCCATCCACGATGAGCTGGACATCGACTTCGGTCGCATCCGGCTCAAGCTGGGTGGCGGCGAGGGCGGTCACAACGGACTGCGTTCGGTGGCGTCGGCGTTGGGCACCAAGGACTTTCAACGTGTCCGCGTGGGTGTCGGCCGGCCGCCGGGCCGCAAGGATCCGGCGACCTTCGTGCTGGAGAACTTCAGCGCCGCCGAGCGTCCGGAGGTCGGGTTGATCTGCGAGCAGTCCGCCGACGCCACCGAGCTGTTGATCGAGTTGGGTCTGGAGACCGCGCAGAACACCGTGCACGCCTGGTGATGCGGCACCCCCTCTTCCCATCGAGTGTGCTGCCAGATCGCGAATTCGACGAAGAATGCGATCTCCCAGCACACCCGATGGGGCGCCGGGGGTGATTCAGCCTCGGCCGGCGATGCCGCTGTCGACCACCTTCACCGGCTTGTGCGGATAGCGCTTCTCGGCGTGGTCCTTGGCCGCCGAATTCGGCAGCACGTAGAGCGTCTCGCGCTTGGCCTGAAGCGGTTTGAGCACCAGGTCCATGAAGCCCTTGCGGTCCTCGAGGTAGGGCTCGATGACGTCCTCTCCCGCCGGGCACACCGCCAGACAGTAGGCGGCCTTGTAGTTCGCCTTGAACGACAAGCTCTGCCACATGGAGGCGTTCTCCGAATCAGTGACGCGCGAACGGAAGTCGGCCGCGTCGGCGCTGTCGGCGATGGTCTGCACGTAGTCGGTGAAGCCGCCCATGAACTCGCGGTAGTTGTGCACCGAACACGCGACGAAGTCGAATTCACCGTCCTTGCCGATCGCCCCAACGGGGCACGCCGCGACGCAGAGCTTGCACTCCAGGCACGGTGAATAGTCCAGCGGCTCACCGTAACTGGTGACCGGAGCGTCGACCAGGATGGTCGCCAGCAGGATGAAGTTGCCGAACTTGGGGTGAATCACGTTGCGGTGGATGCCCATGACTCCCAGGCCGGAGGCCACCGCGACCGGCTTGTGGGCGACGACCCAGATGCGGCCGGGGAACTGATCCATCTCCATCGGGAAGGTCGCCGACGGGTTCAGTGCCCGGTGACCGGCGTCCTGCAGCGTTCGGGTGATTCGGTGGGCGGCCTCGTTGATGATCTCGCCGGTGCGGTGGAACTCCTGGTTGGCCACGCTGCGGGCCGGCGACCGGACGTTGTCGCGGTTCATTCGGACCACCAGTGAGATGAAGGTCTTGGCGCCCGGCAGCGCGGACTCGACGTGCTCGCGTTCGGACTCGAGGGCGGGATTCTCGACGCTGGCGAAGGCGACGTCGTCTGCGCCTGCGGCCAGGCAGACCTCGCGCAGCCAGTCGGCGTCGATCACCGCCGGCGGCGGTTCGGCCTTGTTGGCGAGCACCTTTCGCACGGTGGGGTGGTTGGAGATTCGTCCGGCGAGGCGGTCCGTCATGCTAGGTATAGTACACAATATCTAGCATGTGTCAGGATTCGGCCGAAACCCGTAAGGACTCCGTAGGGATGCTCGCCGCGCCCGCCGGTCGGGCGTAGACCTGAGGGCGTGAACGACACGACGACCACGCCCCTGTGGCGACGATTGCTCGACGGCGGGCACTCCTGGGGCTCCCTGGAGGTGTCCCCCTCTCGTTACGGCGTCACCCGCTACCGACTGGTGGTGTTCCCGCCCGGCCTGTCCCCCGACGACCGGGCCCTGCTTCGCATCTGGAGAGCCTGGCCGACCTGGGGCATGGCGACGTTCCTGGCCCTGGAGATCCTCCTGGTGCCCGCGATCGGACCCGTTGCCGCACTCTGGATCTCCTCGACCGTCTTCCTCGGCGGGGGCGCGGTGATGATGGCGATGACGGCACCGTACCGCGGCGGCGTCCGCACGATGGTCGCGATCCGCCACTCGGGAGTGCACGACCCGCAGGCCGCCGAGCAGTTCCTCGAGTTCTACGTGGTGGCCCACGAGCTGATCGAGGCCGACCACGCGCTCGCCGCCGATGCGATGGAGCCCGTCGAACACGAAGTGGCCGTGTGGCGCGCCTACGACCGGATCGCCCGAGCGCACACGGACGCCGAACGCGGTTAGCCGAGAAGGGGTGCCGGCGTGAGCCAAGGTGCGCACGCCCGATCTCCAACGACGCGCGCTCCTCGAGCTCTTCGGCATCCTCGCGGACACCCCTGGGAACGTTGGGTCTACGTCGCGGTGCGCCGGGTCGACGGAACCACCTTCGGGACCAGGTACCTGTGCACGGCCGCCGACCGGGTCACGTCGCCGGCGATCAGGCACTCGCCGGGGTCGCGAGTCGCCTGCTTCGACAGGTCGGGGCCGACGACGTGGTATGCCGCTCGAAGGCGCACGCCACCAAGGCAGTACACGTGCACACGTTGTAGCAGCTCATTCCGAGGGGGCGGCCGCAACGCATCGCCGACTCACAGCCGAACGTGGACTCTTGCCACGGGACTGCGCGCGCCAGCCGTGACGAAGAGTCCCCATTCGGTGCACCAGTGGGGGACGCTAGGTGACCAGGGAGACCGAGTTGGCGCGACGCAGCTTGCCCGAGGGCGTCTTCGGGATGGTGCCGGGCCCGAGGACCACGACGTTGCGCGGCCGGACGTCGACCTCGGTGACGACCTCGTGGGCGACCTGGTGTTCGATGCGCCGCACCTCGGCGGGGTCCTCCCAGGCGTTGGACTCCACGGCGACGGCGAACGTCTCGCGGGAGTGCCCGGCGTCGAGGCGCACCGCGACGGCGCAGCCGGGTCGGACGCCCTTGACGCGACCCGCGGCCCGCTCGATGTCGGTCGGGTAGATGTTGCGGCCCGCCATGATGATGACGTCCTTGACGCGACCGCAGACGACGATGTGGCCGTTCTCCATCTGGTAGCCGAGGTCGCCGGTGTCGTACCAGCCGTGCTGGTCCTGGGCGGGCAGGAAGCCGCCCATGGTGATGTAGCCGGGGGTCAGCGACTCGCCGCGCAGTTCGATGACGCCGACGCCGCGCGCGGGCATGATCTCGCCGTGCTCGTCGACGACGCGGGCCTCGAGGTCTCGCAGCAGCGGGCCCAGCGAGGCCAGCCGGCGGGTGTTGCCCTTCGTCGACGGCACCGCACGCCGCAGGGCGGCCAGCAGATCGGCGTCGACCTCGTCGACGACCAGGCCGGCACCGCACTCCGAGAACGAGACCGCGAGCGTCGTCTCGGCCATTCCGTAGGCGGGCAGGATGGCCTTGGGGCTCAGACCGAACGGCTTGCCCGCGTCCAGCAGGTCCTCGACGTCGGCCGGTTCCACGGGCTCGGCGCCCGAGAGCGCGAAGCGCAGCGTGGACAGGTCGAACTGGCCGGGCTCGGCCTGGTTGCGCAGGCGCTTGGCGAACAGCGCGTAGGCGAAGTTGGGCGCCGCGGTCATGGTGCCCTTGTACTTGTCGATCAACTTGGCCCACAGCAGCGTGTCGCGCAGGAAGTCCATCGGCGTGACCTTGACCAGCTCCGCGCCGAAGTACATCGGGATCGTCAGGAAGCCGACCATGCCCATGTCGTGGAAGCAGGGCAGCCAGCTCACCATGACGTCCTTGTTGACGTCGTACTGGGCGCCGATGAACATCGCCTCGGCATTCGAGTAGATGTTGCGGTGCGTGATCTGCACGGCCTTCGGCGACCCGGTCGAACCGGACGTCAGCTGCATCAGGGCCAGGTCGTCCTCGTCGGTCTCGACCGGGTCGACGGGCTCGGCCTGCAGCAGGTCGCCGATCTTGAGGACCTTGATGCCCTTCTCCTCGAGGACCGGGATGGCGACGAGGAACGGCTCGGAGACGACGACGGCGGTCGCCTCGATCATGCCGATGACGTTCATGGTGTCCTCGGCCCAGACGACGAGGTCGGTGCGCGGCGTGGGCTGGTGCAGCATGGTCAGGCTGGCGCCGCGCATCCAGAGCGCCTGCGCGGTCGGCGCGATCTCGACGGGATAACCGGCCAGTACGCCGACGGCATCCCCGGGTCCGACGCCGGCCGCGGCCAGACCGCCCGCGATGCGGCGCGCACGTTCGTGCACCTCACCCCAGGTGTGACGCACCGGCTCGTGCGGCTCACCGGTCACCATGCCAGTGGTGACCGTGGCAGCGTTGCGGTACATCTTGTCGGTAAACCTGCTCACGACAACCTCCTGGATCTGGGGAGCCCGCCGTGGGCCCCAGTGTTGGACGTGAAGCCAACGCGCGCTGTTCCATGTTCCACCCGTTCGCGCGTGCGTTCCGAGCGGAACGCGCACACGATTGGGGTGCGATTTCGTCTCGAAACGGATGCGGTGAAAGGCGCTGCACCGGGCCGGGCCTGATCGGCGCCGCCGCTGGCGGAACGCCCACCGAGGACCACGGTGGGCGAAGTCGTCGCGCCGCACGTGAAGCCGCTCGTCATCACCGCCGATCATCTTAAGAGACCCTTAAGTAACTACCAAACTTCTGGCTCGATTGAGGCGTGGGTCACACCTCTGCGGCTGCGTCATGCGGTGGGCTGCGTCATGCGGTGTTCGAGGGCGCCGGCACCACCCGGGCGCCGTGCACGGGGCCGCTCGCCGCGCGCACCGTGCGGCACACGCCGGCCCCGGCGAGCTGAACGCCGACGTCGACCGCGGCCGAGGCCGTCGGGCAGAGGAAGGCGCACGTCGGGCCCGAGCCGGAGACGATGCCTGCCAGCGCGCCCGCGTCGACCCCCGCCCGCAGCGTCCTGCGCAGCCCGGGGTCGAGGTTCAGCGCCGCCGGCTGCAGGTCGTTGCCGAGCAGCGGCGCCAGCTCGTAGGGGTCGCCAGAGGCCAGCGCGGTCAGCAGCGGCTCGGGATCTTCGAGCCGCGGCGGCGTGGTCTTGGCGTCGTCGGCTCTGATCCGGTCGATCTCGGCGAACACCTTGGGCGTGGACAGTCCCCCGTCGGCGAATGCCAACACCCAGTGGAAGGTGTTGCGGGACAACACCGTTGCCAGCTGTTCACCGCGGCCGGTGCCGAGCGCCGTGCCACCGTGCAGGGCGAAGGGCACGTCGCTGCCGAGTTCGGCGCCGAGCGCGTGCAGGTCCCGCCGCGGCACCCCCAGCTCCCACAGTGCGTTCATGGCCACCAGCACCGCGGCGGCGTCCGCGCTGCCGCCCGCCATGCCGCCCGCCACGGGAATGGACTTCTCCAACACGATGGCCACGTCCGGCTCCCGGCCGACGTGCGACGCCATCAACTCCGCGGCACGCCACGCCAGGTTGCGGTGGTCCAGCGGCAGCGACTCGCCGTCGCCACCCAGCCCGTCCCCGGCCAGCTCCAGCGACAGCAGGTCGGCGTTGCGCACCGTGATCTCGTCGAACAGAGACACGGCGTGGAACACCGTGGTGAGTTCGTGATAGCCGTCCTCACGCAGGTCACCGACGCCGAGGTAGAGGTTCACCTTGCCCGGCACGCGCACGGTCACCGACCCCGTCGACACCCATTCGGCAGCTGCGTCGGAGCGGGGCACGCACCGAACAGTAACGAAGCCCGTCCGCAACGGAAAAGGAAGCCGCGAGATCCGCGGATCACTGTCGGTTCTGCGAGAATGTGCACGACAATGGACGCGTTCGGGGACTACGTGATCGACGGTGTCGTCGGCCACGGCGGCTCCGCCACGGTCTACCGGGCCCATCACGCCGCGGGGTCGACCCCACCCGTCGCACTCAAGGTGCTCGACGAAGACCACCGGGACGCCGCCCACATGACCCGGCTGCGACGCGAATTCGACTTCGCCAGGGCCACCGCACACCCCCACGTGGTGACGGTCTACGAATACGGCCCCGGCTGGCTGTCCATGCAGCTGATCACAGGCGGCACGGCGGGGAACCTGCCCAGCCGCGAGCTACGCCTCACCGCCCTGGCCCACATCGCCGACGCCCTGGACCACGTTCATGCCCTCGGCATCGTGCACTGCGACGTCAAGCCGACCAACATCCTTGTCTCCGAACCATTCTCACCAGCCGGCGCCATCCTCGTCGACTTCGGCATCGCCCGCTCGCTGGCCCACGAGGGGACCCACCGGATGACCCACGTCGAAGCCTCACTGCCCTACGCCGCACCCGAAGTGCTGCACGGCCATCCTCCCTCGGCCGCATCCGACGAATACGCACTGGCGTGCACGGCCGTCGAACTGCTGGTCGGATCGCCGCCCTTTCGCGCCAGCACCCCGATGGCGCTGGTCGACGCCCACCTCAACGCTCAGGTGCCGAAGTACTCCCGACGGATCGCCTGGATGCCGCACGCCTTCGATTCGATCCTCGCCAAGGCGATGGCGAAGTCACCCGACCTGCGGTATCAGTCCTGCGCGGAGTTCATTTCGCTGATCGCGCACGCCATTGGGTGAGCACACCCAAACGGTGCACATCGCGTTCTTTACTCAGTTTTTACCCCTTCGGGAGCGGTCTTGATCGTCGGCGGCTAGCTTCATCGGATGACCACCGAATCTCAGAGCGCTTACGACAATTCCGCGCTCGCACACGAAGAAGCGGGCTACGAGAAGGGGCTCAAGCCCCGGCAGGTGCAGATGATCGCCATCGGTGGAGCGATCGGCACGGGCTTGTTCATGGGCGCCGGCGGCAGACTCGCCAGCGCCGGCCCCGGCCTGTTCATCGTCTACGCCGTCTGCGGCGTGTTCGTCTTCTTCATCCTGCGGGCCCTCGGCGAACTGGTGCTCCATCGCCCGTCGTCGGGATCGTTCGTCTCCTATGCCCGCGAATTCCTCGGTGAGAAGGCCGCTTACGTCGCCGGCTGGATGTACTTCTTCAACTGGGCGTGTACGTCGATCGTGGACGTCACCGCCATCGCCCTCTACATGCACTACTGGGGCACCTTCGGCGCCATACCGCAGTGGCTGATCGCCTTGATCGCCTTGGTGATCGTGCTGACGATCAACATGATCTCGGTCAAGTGGTTCGGCGAGATGGAGTTCTGGGCGGCGCTCATCAAGGTCGTCGCGCTGGTCACCTTCCTCGTCGTCGGCATCGTGTTCCTGGCGGGCCGCTTCAAGGTCGAGGGTGCGAGCACCGGACCGTCGGTGATCGCCGACAACGGTGGTCTGCTTCCCAACGGGCTCATCGCCCTGGTCGTGATCACCTCGGGCGTCATCTTCGCCTACGCCGCAGTCGAATTGGTCGGCACGGCGGCCGGTGAGACCGAGAATCCCGCCAAGATCATGCCGCGGGCCATCAACTCCGTCATCTTCCGAATCGCGATCTTCTACGTCGGATCGCTGATCCTGTTGGCCCTGCTTCTGCCCTTCACCGCGTACAAGCAGGGCACCAGCCCGTTCGTGACGTTCTTCTCCAGCATCGGTGTTCCCGCGGCCGGCGACATCATGAACTTCGTCGTGTTGACGGCGGCGTTGTCGAGCCTCAACGCCGGGCTGTACTCGACCGGCCGCATCCTGCGGTCGATGTCGATGAACGGCAGCGCACCGAAGTTCACCGCCAAGATGTCGAAGAAGGGCGTGCCGTGGGCCGGGATCGCGCTGACGGCGTGCTTCACCGTCGTCGGCGTGTTCCTCAACCTCGTGGTGCCTGCCGAGGCGTTCAACATCGCCCTCGACCTGTCGGCGCTGGGCATCATCGCGTCGTGGGCCACGATCGTGATCTGCCAGATTCAGCTGTACCGGTGGTCGCAGAAGGGCATCCTGGAGCGGCCCAGCTTCCGGTTGTTCGGCACCCCGTACACCAGCTACGCCACCCTGGTGTTCCTCGCGGCGGTGACCGTGCTGATGTGCATCGAGAACTACTGGAACGCCATCGCCCTGGTGATCATCGTGCCCGCGCTGGTCGGCGGCTGGTACGCCGTGCGGGGACGGGTGCTGGCGGTGGCTCAGGAGCGCGTCGGCATCACGGGCAACTACCCGATCTACGCGGAGACCCCGTTGCAGGACGAGTTCCTGGCCAAGGATGCCAGGGCGCGCGAGGCAGCCAAGGCGAAGTCACACGAGGACGAGAGCTAGAAGCGGACGGCGTCCGCGTGTGCTGAGCGCTCAGGCGCTTCAGTACACGCGGACGTTGGGCTGCCGGGGTGCGGCCTCGACCTGGCCCGACCGCTGAAGTAGACGCACGAAGTCGGCGATGCCGAGAGTCTCGCCCCGGCGTGCCGGGTCGATGCTCGCCGACAGCAGACGCTCCGCGGATTCGTTGCCGGAGCCGGCCCACTCCGCGAAGGCGTTGCGCGAGGTCTTGCGGCGCTGCGCGAAGGCGATGTCGATCAGCTCGAAGACCTTCTTGCGAAACTCGTCCTCGACGGGCCAGGGCGACGTCTCGTAGCGGTCGATGCGCACCAGACCGGAGTAGACGCGTGGAATCGGCCAGAACACCGTCGGCGAGACCGTGCCGTGCCGACGGACGTTGCCGTAGAAGCGCACCTTGGCGCTCGGCACGCCGTAGTCCTTGCCGCCGGGCTCGGCCGCGAGACGCTCGGCGACCTCCAACTGAACCATGACCATGACGGTCCGGATGGTCGGGAACTGGGCGAGCAGGTGCAGCAGCGCGGGGACCGCGACGTTGTAGGGCAGGTTCGCGACGACCGCGGTTGGCTGCTCGTCGACGTCGGACGGCATCAGGTCGAGGACGTCCTTGTTGATGACGACGAGCCTGTTGATCTCACTGTGGGAATGGTCGCCGATGGTCCTGGGAAGCTGAGCCGCCAGAACGGGGTCGATCTCGACCGCGGTTACCTTGGAACCGCGATCGAGGAGAGCCAGGGTCAACGAACCGAGACCGGGCCCCACTTCGAGCACCACGTCATTGCGGTTCACCCCCGACGCCGACACGATCCGACGCACGGTGTTGGCGTCGTGGACGAAGTTCTGTCCAAACGCCTTCCGGGGCCGGAACTCGAGTTCCTTTGCCAGATGCCTTATCTCGGTCCGCCCGAGGAGCCGAATCGTCAGCGCACACCCAACCTTCCACTACACACGGGCCACGCACCCCAACCCTGGCGCGCCCGGGTGACCTCAGCAATCGCGATCTGCTCTTCTCTCGAAGCCAGATCGGCCCGCTGAGCATACCGCAAACCACCGTTGCGCTCCCATGTGTTTTGGTCGAATTGCACTCCACCGTAGAAACCGTTACCAGTGTTTATAGCCCAATTACCTCCGGCTTCGCACCGAGAGAGGGCGTCCCAGGTCTCACCTTGGGACACCGCAGGCACCTCCGTACCGGGCTTGGCGCCGACGCGAATCTTGCCGTCGACGGCCGGAACGATGACGACATTGGCTACTGGCAGCCTCCCCGTCTCCACTCCGTTGACCGTCGCGACGGCGTACGTCACGTCCTGAAGACCCGGTGTTCCGGGGTCGTCGACGACCGTCCGGCTCATGTTCATGGTCACGTCCGGGACCACGTCGTTCGTGGGAACCAGCGGCACCCGCTCGGTCGACCTGGACACCCGGACCCGGGTGACCTGGATCTGCATCCCGTCCGACACCGGCGAGTTCGCTGCCGGCACGACGGTGTCGCTCTGCTGCAGCGGCATGCCCGCCGCCTCGAGGAAACCGGCCACGTTCGCCGCCGCCACGCGCACGGTCTTGATCACTCCGCCGTCGTCGACCTGCGCGGTGCGCGCACCCACCACCGGGAGCGACATCCCCTCCAGCGGCACCCGACTGCCCCGCGAGGCCGCCGCGGGCGCGGTGTCGGTCATCGACAGCTGGGCCAGGGCCCCCTGCACGGTCGACGCCGTCGTCCAGACCTCACGGCTGTTGCGACCGTCCAACGAAATCTGCAGCGGACGGCTCCGGCGCAGCACGATCGTCTCGGATTGCTCGACGGTCTCGTTTGCCGCGGGGTACAGATCGTCGCGTTCTCCGACGGTGAAACCGTTCTCCTGCACGACGTCGATCACGTGAGACTTCATCGTGGAGACGGTCATGGACGTGCCGTCGACGGTCAACGTGACGGTCTTGTGGGTGCCGACGGCGTACCCGCCGGCAAACGTCAGCGCGACCAGCAGGCCGCCGACCAAGAGCCGCAGATGCGGTGAGCGCGCTTCATGAAGCCTATGTAAGTAGTTCAACGATTACTTTCCCGACTATCGGGTCGGCGACCTGCAGAGAACCGGGGCCGACCACACCTATTACAGGACGGTAACCAAGTCCCCTGGTGGCAGCAACTCGCGTTCAGCTGCTCATTCCGTAGGTCCGACGCGCGTTCTCCGACGTCTCGCGGGCGACGTCGACGGCCGATCTACCCACGACCTCGGCCAACGCCCGCACGGTGTACGGCAGACAGTACGACTCATTCGGCGCCCCACGGAACGGATGTGGCGTCAGGAAGGGGGCGTCGGTCTCGACCAGTAGCTGCCCCGGCGGAATCACGGCGGCGGCCTCCCTCAGCTGATGGGCGTTGCGAAAGCTGACGGTCCCCGACAGGCTCAGCAGCCAGCCGGCGTCGACGCACGTGCGCGCCATCTCGGGGCCCGACGAGAAGCAGTGGAAGATGACGGACTCCGGCGCGCCCTCGGTGGCTAACACGTCGAGGACGGTCGCGTCGGCATCGCGGTTGTGGATCATCAGCGGCTTGCCGGTGCGCTTGGCGAGGTCGACGTGCCAGGCGAACGCCTCCCGCTGCTCGGCGGGCTCGGCGCAGCCGTCGAGCTTGCCAGGCCAGTAGAGATCCATGCCCGTCTCCCCGATGGCGACGACGCGGGGATGGGCGGCGAGCTCCTCGATCTCCGCGCGAGCCGACTCGGTCAGCGCGTTGGCGCGCGTCGGGTGCAAGGCCACCGCGGCGTACACGCGGGAATCCCACTCCGCCGCCCGAACGGCCCACCGGGCGGAGTCCAGATCGTCGGCGATGGTGACGACAGCCGTCACGCCGACGGCCTCGGCCCGGTCGAGGATGGCGCGCACGTCGTCGGCGTCGGAGGCTCCGCACGCGTCGAGGTGGGTGTGGGCGTCGACCAGGTTGCCGACGGGTTCCGGCGCCGGCGGCCTCTCGCGTCTTGAACTCACACCACACAATAAGGTGAGTCCAAATGAGCGAGCCGACCATTCCCCCCGGCGCGGGGACGCGCACCTCCGGGTACTACATCACGACGGCCATCGACTACCCCAACGGTGCGCCGCACATCGGCCACGCCTACGAGAAGACCGCCACCGATGCGATCGCGCGGTTCAAGCGACTCGACGGTTACGACGTCCGGTTCCTCACCGGCACCGACGTGCACGGCCTGAAGATGGCACAGACCGCAGAGCGGGAAGGCGTCCCAACCGCGGAGCTGGCTCTGCGCAACTCCGACACGTTCCAGGCCATGCAGGAGCGGTTGAACGTCTCCTTCGACCGCTTCATCCGCACCAGCGATGCCGACCACCTCGAGGCGTCGGCCGACATCTGGAATCGGATGAACGCCGCCGGCGACGTCTACCTCGACTCCTACTCCGGTTGGTACTCGGTGCGCGACGAGCGATTCTTCGCCGACGACGAACTCGAGGAGCGCGCCGACGGCACGAGGTATTCGATCGAGACCGGCACGCCCGTCACGTGGACCGAGGAGCAGACCTACTTCTTCCGGCTGTCCTCGTACACCGAGAAGCTGCTCGCGCACTACGAGGCGCATCCGGAGTTCATCGGTCCGGACGCCCGGCGCAACGAGGTCGTCAGCTTCGTCTCCGGTGGACTTCGCGACCTGTCGATCTCGCGCACCACGTTCGACTGGGGCGTGCCGGTGCCGGATCACCCCGACCACGTCATGTACGTCTGGGTCGACGCGCTGACCAACTACCTGACCGGCGCGGGGTTCCCCGACACCGACTCCGAGTCCTTCCGCAAGTACTGGCCCGCCGACCTGCACATGATCGGCAAGGACATCATCCGGTTCCACGCGGTGTACTGGCCCGCCTTCCTCATGTCGGCAGGTATCGCGCTGCCGCGGCGGGTCTTCGCCCACGGGTTCATCAACGTCCGCGGCGAGAAGATGAGCAAGTCGGTCGGCAACGTCGTCGACCCGATCGCCCTGGTCGACGAGTTCGGCGTCGACGCGGTGCGCTACTTCCTGCTCCGGGAGGTGCCGTTTGGTCAGGACGGCAGCTACAGCGAGGAATCCATCATCGGTCGGATCAACTCCGACCTGGCCAACGAGTTGGGCAACCTGGCCCAGCGCTCGCTGTCGATGGTGAACAAGAACCTCGACGCCAAGGTGCCCCAGCCGGGTGAATTCACCGCCGAGGACCGCGAACTGCTGGCCCTCGCCGACGGACTGCTGGAGCAGGTTCGCGCCCAGTTCGACGTCCCCGCCATGCATCTGGCGCTCGAGGCCATCTGGCTGATGCTCGGAGCGGCCAACCGGTACTTCTCCGGTCAGGAGCCGTGGGTGCTGCGCAAGTCCGACGCCGCCGCCGATCAGGAGCGATTCGGCACCGTGCTCTACACGACGCTGGAGGCAGTGCGCATCGCGGCGCTGCTGATCCAGCCGGTGATGCCCGACTCGGCCGCCAAACTGCTCGACCTGCTCGGCCAGCCCGCCGATCGGCGGGACTTCACCGCCGTCGGCGCCCGCATCGTGCCCGGGACGCCGCTGCCGAAGCCCGAGGGCGTGTTCCCCCGCTACCAGGTCGAGTGAGTCGAGCCATCGGACTGTGACCTGCGTCACGCCATGTCACACTTCGGTGGTCGGAGGTGTCTTGATGGCATGAACGCACACGAGCAAGCCACGAAGGTCGTCGTCATCGGTGGCGGGTACGCCGGGGTCCTGGCCGCCAACCGTCTTCGGGTCGACGACGCCGTCGCCGTCACGCTGGTCAACCCCAGACCCCAGTTCGTCGAACGAATCCGGCTGCACCAGTACGTCACCGGGTCCGACGACGCCGTGGTCGACTTCGCCGACGTGCTGTCCGGTGAGGTCCGCCTGGTCGTCGACACCGCCGACCTGGTCGACCCGTCCTCGAGGACGGTGACGCTGGCCTCGGGCGAGGTGCTTGGTTATGACTACCTGATCTACGCCCTCGGCAGCACCGGCGCCGCGGCCGTGATTCCCGGTGCCGCCGAATTCGCCTACCCCATCGCCGAATTCGAGCATGCCGAGCCGTTGCGCGCCGCGTTGGCCGAGGTGCACCCCGCCGCCCCCGTCGTCGTCGTGGGCGGGGGCCCGACGGGTCTCGAGGTCGCCGCCGAACTCGGCGAACAGGGGCAGTCGGTGACGCTGGTGTGCGGCGGCGTCCTCGGTCCGTACCTCGGCGGGCCCGGCCGTCGCGCGGTGGCCAAGCGGATGCGCCGGCTCGGCGTGACCGTCGTCGACGGCGCCGGTGCCACGGTCACCGAGGTGCGACGAGATTCCGTGCTGCTGGCTGACGGGCGCGAGCTGCCCAGCGTCGTCACCATCTGGACGGCCGGCTTCGGCGTGCCAGACCTCGCGAGGCGCAGCGGCCTGGCCACCGACGGCATCGGGCGGCTGCTCACCGACGAAACCCTCACCAGCGTGGACGATTCGCGCGTAATCGGGGCCGGCGACGCGGTCGCACCCTCGAACGCTCCACTGAGGATGAGCTGCCAGGCCGCGATCCCGCTGGGTGCCCAAGCCGCCAACACCGTGCTGAGCCGCATCGCCGGCGACGAGCCGGCCCCGGTGGACCAGGCCTTCACCGGGCAGTGCGTCAGCCTGGGCCGTAAAGCCGGGGTCATCCAGATCGCCCACCTCGACGACCGCCCCACGCGGGTGTTCCTCGGCGGTCGGGCCGCGGCGGCGGTCAAGGAGGTCGTCTGCAAGGGCACGGTGTGGCAGCTGGGCGTCGAGGCACGCAAGCCCGGCTCGTACTTCTGGCTCAAGGGCGGCAAGCGGGCCGAGCACGTCGCGGCGGCAGTGCGGTGAACACCTCCGAGCATGCCGAGAGATTCACCAGCCTGCGGCCGCTCTTGTTCACCATCGCGTACGAAATACTCGGCACCGCAACTGAATCCGACGACGTGCTCCAGGAGAGCTACCTGCGCTGGGCGGAGGTCGACCTGGAGGGCGTCCGCGACACCAAGGCCTACCTCGCCCAGCTCGTCACCCGGCAGGCGCTCAACGCCCTACGCGCGCAGTCCCGCCGGCGCGAGACCTACGTCGGCCCGTGGCTTCCCGAGCCGCTGCTCGTCGACGCCGCCGACGCGTCCGCCGACGTGGTCCTCGCCGAGTCGGTGTCCATGGCGATGATGGTGGTGCTGGAGACGCTGAGCCCCGACGAGCGGGCGGTGTTCGTGTTGCACGAGGTGTTCGGCTTCGGCCACGACGAGATCGCCGAGACGCTGGGTAGGTCCACCGCCGCGGTGCGGCAGATGGCCCACCGCGCCCGAGAGCACGTGCATTCCCGCCGCAAGAGATTTCAGCCCGCCGACCCCCGGCGCTCATTGGAGATCACCGCCCAGTTCTTCGCGACGGCCGCGACGGGCGACGTCGACGCGCTGATCGCGATGCTGGCCCCCGACGTGGTCTGGACCGCCGACAGCGACGGCAAGGCCAGCGCCGCCCGCCGGCCGGTCGTCGGTGCCGACAAGGTCGCCCGCCTGATCCTGGGGCTGCTGCGCTTCACCGGCGAGGGTGGCCGGGTCGAGCCGGCCTTCTACAACGGCGCACCCGCGCTGGTGCTCTACCTCGGCGACGGCCTGGAGGGCGTGATCGCCGTCGAGATCACCGACGGCCTGATTTCGCACTTCTACGCGATGCGCAACCCGGAGAAGCTGGGTGGGGTGACGGTGCGACGGGAGATCGCGCGCTAGGAACGTCCGTGACAGGCTGTTGCGGTGCGGATCGAGCGGGTCTCCTCAGCCCGCAGCGCCCCGGAGGTGCTGCGGTGTCTGGCCGCCGCGACGACGCGCCTGGGTCTGCCGCCACCGGCGGCGTTGACCGGTGACTGGTTTTGCTCCCGGGCGGTCCTCGCGCCGAGTGTCGCGATCGAATCGGTCGACCCCGGTCAGGTCTTCGACGTCGCTCCCGCGTCGGGATCCGACGCCGTCGGCGGTGGATGGATCGGCTACCTGTCCTATCCCGACGCCGGGCGCGACGGGGTGGGTCCGCGAATTCCGGAGGCCGCGGGCGGCTGGACCGATGACGTCCTGCGCCTCGACGTCGACGGGAACTGGTGGTACGAAAGCCTTTCCGGGTCACCGGCACCCGCGTGGATGGTGAGCGCACTGGCCGTCGACCCGACGCCGTCTCGGTGTCACGTCGACTGGGGGCAGGCGGACCGCGACACCCACCGCGCCGGCGTCCTGGCCTGCCTGGAGGCCATCGCCGCCGGCGAGGTGTACCAGGCCTGTGTGTGCACTCGACTGGTCGGATCGGTGACGGGATCGCCCGTCGACTTCTTCGCCGACGCCGTCGCACGCACGGCGCCCGCACGCGCGGCGTTCGTCGCGGGCGACTGGGGTGCGGTGGCCTCCCTGTCTCCGGAGCTGTTCCTGCACCGGGTGGGCGCTACCGTTACGTCCAGCCCAATCAAGGGCACGCTGCCACTCACTGAATCACCTGCAGCACTGCGTGATTCAGTCAAGGACGTTGCCGAGAACGTGATGATCGTCGACCTCGTCCGCAACGATCTCGGCCGTGTCGCCGTCACGGGTTCGGTGACGGTTCCCGAGTTGCTGGTGGTGCGACGCGCGCCCGGCGTCTGGCACCTGGTGTCGACGGTCTCCGCGCGCGTCGACCCCGACGTCCCGACGTCCACGCTTCTGGACGCGGCGTTCCCGCCGGCGTCGGTGACGGGTACGCCGAAGGCCCGCGCCCGCGAGCTGCTCCAGACCTGGGAGCCGACACGCCGCGGGATCTATTGCGGGACCGTCGGTTTGGCGTCGCCGATGGCCGGCACCGAACTCAACGTCGCGATTCGCACGGTCGAGTTCGACGATGCGGGGGGTGCGGTACTCGGCGTCGGCGGGGGCATCACGGCCGACTCGGACCCCGACGCGGAGTGGGCGGAGTGCCTCCACAAGGCGGCACCGGTGGTGAATCGCTCAGCCTCGGGCGCGCAGCACCGCGTCGTAGAGCTCGCGCCGTGACGGCGCCCCGGGATTCTCGGCGATCACCTCGGCGCACGCGTCCTTGACTCCGGCGCCGGCCCGAACCAGTTCGTTGACCTCCGCCACGAGCGTGTCCAGGTCGGCGCGCGGCTCGGCACCGGCGACGACGACGGTGATCTCGCCGAGCACGCCGTCGGCGGCCCACGCGGCGAGCTCGGCCAGGGTGCCGCGCTTGACCTCCTCGTGGGTCTTGGTCAGCTCGCGGCAGACGACGGCGAGTCGGTCGGGGCCTAGCTTCTCGACGGCGTCGTCGAGACACTCGGCGAGCCGCCGCGGGGACTCGAAGAACACGCACGTGCGTCGTTCGCCGGCGAGCGTGCCCAGCCACGTCGAGCGCGCGGAATGCTTGCGGGGCGCGAAGCCCTCGAAGCAGAACCGGTCCGACGGCAGACCCGAGACGGCCAGCGCCGTCGTCACCGCGGACGGACCCGGCAGACAGCTGACGGTGAGACCGGCCGCGGCGCAGGCAGCCACCAGCCGATAGCCGGGATCGCTGATCAGCGGCATGCCGGCGTCGCTGACCACCAGCACCGTCGCGCCCGCGGTAATCTCCTCGACCAGCCACGGCACCCGGGCCGCCTCGTTCTGGTCGAAGAAACTGACCACCTTGCCCTGGGGCACGACGTCGAGACTCTGCGCCAGCGTCCGGATGCGCCTGGTGTCCTCGGCGGCCACGACGTCGGCGGTGCCCAGCGCCTCGACGAGACGGGCGGAGGCGTCGCCAGCCTGGCCCAACGGCGTGGCGGCCAGGAGCAGTCGACCGGGTGTCACATCGAACAGAATACGATCGCTGACGTGACCGCCCCGCCGATCGACCGCGAGCAGCCGGTGCCGGTCGTCAGCCCTGGTCCGCTGGTGCCCCTCGGCGACTTCGGCCCACTGGACCGCGCGCAGGGCTGGGCGATGACCTCGGTCGTCATGGCGCTGGCCGCCCTGACCAGATTCCTGAACCTGGGCTCGCCGACCGACGGCGGCACCCCGATCTTCGACGAGAAGCACTACGCGCCGCAGGCCTGGCAGATGTTGGGCAACCACGGCGTCGAGGACAACCCCGGGTACGGGCTCGTCGTGCATCCTCCCGTCGGCAAGGAATTGCTGGCGATCGGTGAGGCCATATTCGGCTACGACGGGCTGGGCTGGCGCTTCTCGGGCGCGGTGTGCGGCGTCATCCTGGTGGTGCTGGTCGCCCGCATCACGCGGCGGATCACCCGGTCGACGCTGCTCGGCGGCATCGCCGGCCTGCTGCTGGTCGCCGACGGCGTCAGCTTCGTCACGGCGCGGACCGCGTTGCTGGACATCTTCCTGGTGGTGTTCGTGGTGGCGGCGTTCGGTGCGCTGATCGTCGACCGGGACCAGGTGCGGGAACGGATGCACGTCGCCCAGTTCGAGGGCCGCATGGCCGCGACGCCGTGGGGTCCCCGCCTCGGAGTGCGGTGGTGGCGGTTCGGCGCCGGCGTGCTGCTGGGCCTGGCGGTCGCGACGAAGTGGTCGGGCCTGTACTTCGTGCTGTTCTTCGGCGTGATGACGCTGGTGTTCGACGTCAACGCGCGCCGGCACTACCGGGCTCCGCGGCCGTGGCTGGGCACCCTGCGGCGCGACGTCGCGCCGGCGGTCTACGTCTTCGGCCTGGTTCCGCTCGCCGTCTACCTCGCCTCGTATGCGCCGTGGTTCGCCTCGGAGACCGGCATCGACCGCCACGAGGAGGGCCAGTCGTTCGCCGAGGGCGGCCTGATGCCGGACGCGATCCGGTCGCTGTGGCACTTCACCTACGGCGCGTTCACGTTCCACTCCGGGCTGACGAACGCGGCCGGCAACCACCATCCGTGGGAGTCCAAGCCGTGGACTTGGCCGATGTCGCTGCGGCCGGTGCTCTACGCGATCGACCAGGACGGCGTCGCGGGCTGCGGCGCGCAGTCCTGCGTCAAGGCCGTGATGCTGGTGGGGACGCCGGCGATGTGGTTCCTCGCGGTGCCGATCCTGGTGTGGGCCGTGTGGAAGTCCTTCGTCAAACGCGACTGGCGCTACGCGGTGGCGCTGACTGGCTACTGCGCGGGCTTCCTGCCCTGGTTCGCCGACATCGACCGGCAGATGTACTTCTTCTACGCCGCGCCGATGGCGCCGTTCATGGTGATGATGATCGCGCTGATACTCGGTGACGTGCTCTACGCGCCACGGCAGAACGCCGAGCGTCGAACGTTGGGCCTGCTCGTCGTGTGCTTCTACGTGGCCGCGGTGATCACCAACTTCGCGTGGATGTATCCGATCCTGACGGGCCTGCCGATCTCCCAGGCGACGTGGCACATGCAGATCTGGCTGCCCAGCTGGCGTTAGCGTGTCGGCGTCGAGCCAGCGCTGACGGTCGCCCCGCACGCCTGTGGACAACCATGGCTGCTGGCTCGGGAATCGTCGGCACTCGGCGACATTCTCCGGTCATGGTCACCGTCTTCCTGGGCAGCGAAGCACTCGCCCGCCGCGACCTCACCCGGGGTCAATTGCGCGCCCGCTATCGCGCCATGTACCCGAATGTGTACGCACCTCGGCTGGCCGAGCCGTCGCTGCGTGACAGGACTCTCGGCGCGTGGCTGTGGTCGGGCAGGCGCGCCCCGATCACCGGCCGAGCCGCGTCTGCCCTTCACGGTGCGAAGTGGGTCGACCGCTGCGCTCCCGTCGAGCTGCTGTGGCCCAACAACCGGCCACCGCGAGGCATCATCACCCGCGACGATCACTTCACCTGCGACGACATCGTGGAGGTCGACGACATGGCAGTCGCCACCCCGCAGCGCACCGCATACGACTTGGGCCGACACCTGCCGCGAGGCGCGGCCGTCGCGCACCTCGACGCATTGTCTCGGGTAACCGGTCTGGCCACGGAGCACGTCGCACCGTTGATCGAACGCCGGCCGGGGGCTCGCCACGTCCGGCGGCTGCAGTACGCACTCGAGGTGATGGACGGTGGCTCCCAATCGCCGAAGGAGACCTGGTTGCGGCTTCTGCTGATCGGCGCCGGGTACCCGCGGCCGCGCACGCAGATACCGCTGACCAACGAGTTCGGTCGCGACTTCGCCCACCTCGACATGGGCTGGGAGGACGTCAAGATCGCCGTCGAGTACGACGGCGACCAGCACCGAACCGATCGCGCCCAATACGCCTGGGACGTCAAGCGATTGCGCCTCGTCGGGGAGATCGGCTGGCTGCACGTCAAGGTGATCTCCGAAGATCGGCCGACGGACGTCCTCCGCCGGGTTGCGCAGGCGTGGTCGGCCCGCCGAGCCAGCAGCCACGGTCGTTGAGCGAGCAACTCGACGACCCTGGCTACTGGCTCGGCGCCACCGACGGCGAACTACAGCGGGTCGCGCGCGACCGGACACGACATGCAGCGTGGACCACCGCGGCCGGTGCCGAGCTCCGAGGCTGAGATCGGCAAGACCTCGATGCCCGAATCGGCAAGGCGGGCATTGGTCTCCGTGTTGCGCTCATAGGCGACGACCACGCCGGGTGCCAACGCCAGCGTGTTGTTGCCGTCGTCCCATTGCTCCCGCTCGGCGGTCACCGGGTCCAGGCCCGTATCGATGACCCGCAGCTTGCCGATCCCCATCGCGTCGGCTGCCGCATCGACGAACGGCGCCGCGCTGGTGATCGAGACGCCTTCGGACTTCTGCCGAATCGTGAACGCGGACAACGTGTCCACGATGTTCGGGTACATCACCACCGCGTCCACGTCGACCATCGTGCACACCGTGTCCAGGTGCATCTGCGCGCGCTCCTGCGCAATGGGAACTGCGAGCACGGTGTGCGCCAGCCCGTCGTCGAACAGGCTGCGCGCCAACGCCTCTGCGCCAGCCGGCGTCGTGCGCTCCCCCACGCCGACGGCCACCACGCCCGGCGCCAGCAGCAGCACGTCGCCACCTTCGACGGGAGCCGACCGCGACTCGTAGGCCCGCCGCACCCCCAGGAACCGCGGATGGTGGGCGTAGATCAGATCGGTCAGCGACGTCTCCCGAATCCGCGCCGGCAGCGCCAGCGACGTGATGGCCACCCGCGGACCGATCCAGAACGACGAGTCCCTGGTGAACAACAGATTCGGCAGCGGGTCGATGACGAAGTCGGCGTCGTGATGCATGCGCTGCACCAGCGACAGCTCACCGCCGAGGAACGGCAACTCGTTGAACGTCATGCCCGCCATCAAGATTCGCGCCAACGGCTCGACCTCGAGCGTGCGCAGATAGGCCGAGAGTTCCTGCGCCAACGGAAGCCCCAGCCGTCGGCTGTCCACCGCCGCCGAGATCCCCTGCATCCGCGCCGCGCCGCTGGCGAGCGCTTCGGTCAGCAGGTCCGCCAGCAGCAGCACCTCCACGCCTCGCGAACGCAGCAGCGAGGCGAACGCATCGTGTTCCTCCTGCGCCCGCGCCACCCACGGCATCCCGTCGAAGAGCAACCGGTCGTTGTTGCGCGGGGTGAGGCGCTGAAGTTCGGGCCCCGGACGGTGCAGGATGACGACCTTGAGCGGTCCCACCTCTGAATTCGCGCCCAGCGTCGTGGCTGTCATGGCTAGCACCGTAACGCGAATCCTCACCCCAACTATGGTTTAGGTCATGGACGTGGTCGAGCTGACCCCCGGAGAGTTGAGCCAGCGCAGCGGCGTGGCGGTCTCGGCCCTGCACTTCTACGAGCGCGAGGGCCTCATCGTCAGCCGGCGCACGTCGGGCAACCAACGCCGGTACGCCCGCGAGACCCTGCGCCGGGTCGCGTTCATCCGGATGTCGCAACGCCTCGGCATCCCGCTGGCGCGCATTCGCGAGGCCCTCGCCACGTTGCCCGCCGATCGCGTTCCCACCAGCAAGGACTGGGCCCGCCTCTCGGCCGGGTGGCGTGCCGACCTCGACCAGCGGATCCTGCACCTGCAGCGCCTGCGCGACAACCTGGCCGGCTGCATCGGGTGCGGCTGCCTGAGCTTGAAGACGTGCCAGCTGACCAACCCCGGCGACGTCCTCGCCAGCACCGGCCCCGGCGCCGCCAGGCTGTAGATTCGAACGCGTGTGCGATAACCTGGGTGGGTGACGGGAATCGATCTCGCGATTCAGGATGCACTGTTCGGTCACGACGAGCGCCGTGAACTGGGCGACGGCGCCTGGGTAGACGTCCGGGCAGGCTGGTTCAGCGGCGCCCAGGACCTCTTCGAGGACTTGTTGACCGATGTTCCCTGGCGTTCCGAACGGCGCCAGATGTACGACCGGGTGCTCGACGTGCCACGCCTGGTCAGCTTTCACGATCTCACCGCGAGCCCCACCCCGCATCCCGAGATCGCACGACTGCGCGTGCGTCTCAACGACATCTACGCCGGCGAACTCGGCGAGCCGTTCACCTCGGCGGGGCTGTGCCTCTACCGCGACGGCAACGACAGCGTGGCCTGGCACGGCGACACCGTCGGCCGCAGCAGCATCGAGGACACCATGGTGGCCATCCTCAGCCTCGGCGCCACCCGGGTGCTGGCGCTGCGGCCCCGCTCCGGCGGTCGGGCGCTGCGCCTGCCGCAGAGCCACGGCGACCTGCTGGTGATGGGCGGCTCGTGCCAGCGCACCTGGGAGCACTCCGTGCCCAAGACCACCAAGCCCACCGGCCCGAGGATCAGCATCCAATTCCGTCCGCGCGACGTGCGCTAACGACCCCGCACGTCCTTGACCGCCGCGGTCAGCAGATCCCGGGCACGCTGCGTGTCCACGGGCACGACCGGCTTGTTGGGCTCCACCAGCGGATTGGCGGTGACGATCACCCGGAACGTCGAGAAGTCGGCGAGGTAGTTGTAGATCTCGCCCGTCGCGGGCTTGCCACCGACGATCGTCTGCACGACGCGGTGCGTGCCAAGGGTGCGGACCCCGTCGATGGTCGGCGATTCGACGACCTCGACCAGGCCCCGCACACCACCACCGGCGAAGGCCACCTTCTTGCACGCGTCGCCCGGATCCGGCAACGGAAGCACCTCGGAGATCTCCAATGCGATCGCGATGAAGCGGTTGCCGTCGCCTTCGGCAGTGGTCGCGGCCATGTTGCCCTTCAGACCCGGCGGCACGGTCGTACCCTGGGCGAGCTTCGCGCAGTCCGGCGGATCGAACACCGTTCCGGGCGGAAGTGGTTGCTGCGCAAGCAAACGCGGGTCGATGCCCGTCGGCGCCACGGTGCTGACCTTGAACTCCGGTCCGAAGCCGGCCTTGACGTCGAGCACCTTGGCGATGTCGGCCTTCGAATCGTCTGGCGTCGACGTGGTCGAGCAGCCGGCCACCGAGATGGCGACGGCCCAGCACACGAGGATCGAGAGTGGCGTCCTGGACATCGCGGCCAATCTACCCGGCCGCGGACCGTCCACCGCGAATCGCCGCGACGGTCTTCACGAGCAAGTCCGCGGCGAATCCCGGTGCGATCGGCGGAGCCGAGGAACCGGGGTCGGTCACCACCGTGACGTAGGCGACGTGCTGTCCGAGGTAGGCAAGGTATGTCTCTGCGTGCGAATGGGTTTCGGTGCCACCCTCGACGGTGGTGGTGACGTCGGCGGAGAGGCCCAGCGTCGGCGCACCGTCGACGACCGGCGCCGAGACGACGCCGACCACCCCGGAGGTGTGCCCGGCCGACACCTGCCACGTGCCACACGCGTCCACCAGCGTCTCGTCGAGGATCGGCGATGCGTCGGCCACCACCGCGTAGACGATGCCACTCGGCCCGGACGCCGACCACCCTCGCAGCGACGAGCCCGCCGCAGGATTGCCGAGCCCGGCACAGGAGGGCGGGTCGGCGACCCACTGCGCCCCGAGACCCCAGAGGGCGACCGGTTCGGCGCGAGCGGGCAGCGGGGTGAATTCGTAATCCGTTGGCAGGTCCGCACGAACGCGTTCCACCCGCCCCGGGTCTACGCCCGCAGCCGAGGCCGGCGGGTTCGGCGCTCGTGTCGGTTCGGGCGCCGGCGACGGCGAGCAGGCGGCGAGGCACGTGACGACCGCAAGGCACCACGCGAAGACGCGCATGCACCTTGGTATCACGCTCGCGCGACGCATTCGCCGTGTACGTTCACCGAACGACGACGAACAGGGGATCAGATGAGAACGCACAGCAGGGCCGCAGGTTCGGCCGCCGTACTCGTCGCCCTGGGCCTGGGACTCTCCGGCTGTGGTTCGGACTCCAAGACCGAGGCATCGACGACGTCGTCGACGTCGAGTAGCTCGGCCAGTAGCAGCACCGCCACCAGCAGCGCCGCCCCGACCTCCACGCAGGCCGGCGCCAACGAGACGATCGCCGACTACATCAAGGACAACGGCATCACCGAGACACCGGTCAAGCGCGGCGATCCCGGCACGCCGACGGTGACCATGCCACCCCCCGAGGGCTGGGCCGACGCCGGAGCCAAGACGCCACCGGGGGCCTATGGCGCAATCGTCTTCACCGATCCCGCCATGGCCGCAGACCCGCCGACGATCGTCTCGGTCATGTCGAGGCTCACCGGTGACGTCGACCCGGCCGAGATCTTCAAGTACGCACCGGGCGAGCTCAAGAACCTTCCGGGCTACGAGAGCGCGGGCGAGGGCGGCACCTCCAAGCTCGGCGGTTTCGACGCCTACCAGATCGGCGCGACGTTCGTGAAGGACGGCACCAAGAAGCTGATCGCACAGAAGACCGTCGTCATCCCGGCTGCCGACGGCAACGGCATCTTCGTGCTTCAGCTCAACGCCAGCGGTAGTGAAGACCAGATCAACCCGCTGATGGACGCCACCTCCAAGATCGACGAGCAAACCACTATTACGCCCTGACCGCTCAGCTAAGCTGCGCTGCACACCCTCAGCCGCACGAACCCGAGGAGAGGCGCCATGTCGTACGCCGAGCAGCCCATTCCCAGCGAACCTCCCCCACCGCAGCGCGGGCTGACCCGGGAGGAGCGCGGCCGCGACGTCAGCGACGCACAGGCCGAGGCCGAGGCGCAGCCGTCGACGTGGGGGCGCTTCCTCCACATGATGAGCCCGCGCCTGGTCTGGTCGATGGCCGACGGCTACCCGGTGGTGCTCAAGCAATTCATCCAGTTCTGCCTGATCCTGATCTACCCGGCCTGGGTGTTCGCGGTGCTGGTCGGTGGCCTGTTCCAACTGCTCTTCTACGTGACGGTCTACCCCGTGCTCTGGGTCCTGTTCTGGCCCGTGCGGGCCAGCCAGAAGAAGAATCACCCCGAGGAGTACGCCGCCAACCGGGCGAAGTACGCCGGCAAGAAGTGGTACGAGACATGACCGTGGCAGTCATGGACGCCCCGGCGGACGCAGTCGGGCACTAGTGGGTCTCTTCGACCGCGCGGGCGGCGCCTCCGTCGTCGTCACCCCCGGCGTCGTCACGCCCCGGCAGACGGTTCAGGCGACGATCACCACCGACGAACCCCTCGCCAAGGTCCGCTCAGCGCGCCTGGACTGGGGTTACCTCAACTTCTACCAGTATCACTGGGCCGGCCGCGTCGACTCCGTCGCGGCGCAGGGCAACGACACGGTGTGGACGGCCGGGCAGGTGGGCACGAACTACGGCGGTGACCGCGACACCGACGACTGGGTCAGCGTCGTCGTCGAGGACCTGCCGATCGCCACCGGCGAGTTCTCCGGCGCGTCCTCGACGTTCCGCATCCCGTCCTGGGCACCCGCTTCGGCGCCGGAGATCGCGCGCTGGGAGTGCCGGCTCACCGTCGACCGCGACGGTCGCGACGCCCACGCACGCGGCGAGTTCACCGTCCAGATCGGCACCGGCGACGTCGACTCCTACCTCGAACCACTCGAGCGCGTCTCCGGAAACGCCGAGACGGTACTCGACCTCGAGCTGGACAAGCCGGTCTGGCGCGCCGGCGAGACCGTCATCGGCCGGGTGACGCTGACGCCCACCGTCGACCTGCCCGACGGCGACCTCGCGGTGTCGTGGCAACGCGAACGCGAGTCGCATCCGTTGACCAGGACACCTGGCCCGGGGACTCAACTCGACGGCCGAATAGTGCAGCTCGACAAGAACATTCGGTTGCGGGCCGGCACGCCGGTGAGCTACGCGTTCCAGGTTGCCCTGCCCGATGACGCGCCACCCACGGCAGCCGCAGTGCACTCGTCGGTCAACTGGTTCCTACAGGCCCGGCTGATGTACCGCGGCTTCAACGGCCATCTGCTCGAGCGGGTGCGCCGTCCGATCACCGTGGTCAACGCCCCCTGACGGTCACGCCCTCGAGATCTGTGACGCCTCGGCGAC
This sequence comes from Mycobacterium sp. NPDC006124, assembly GCF_040614235.1. Taxonomy (NCBI): domain Bacteria; kingdom Bacillati; phylum Actinomycetota; class Actinomycetes; order Mycobacteriales; family Mycobacteriaceae; genus Mycobacterium; species Mycobacterium sp. NPDC006124. Next base: position 91,723 of record NZ_JBEXUA010000002.1, read on the forward strand.
TTGCTCGGCGGTCGGCCGCACCCCGGTGTACCGCTCGAACTGCTCGGCCGCCTGCAGCGCGATCACCTCGGCGCCCGTCACGACCTGCACGCCGGCAGCGCGCGCGGCCTGAATCAACGGCGTCTCCGACGGCAGCGCGACCACGTCGAACACGGTCCGAGCACGCGCGATCGTGGCGTCGTCGAAGGCCTTTTCGGAGGATTCCGGCGCCCCGGCCATTCCGATCGGCGTGACGTTGACGATGACGTCGGCGACGTGCGAACCGACCTCGTCGGCGTAGTCGTAGCCCAGTCGCTCGGCCAGGGCCCGTCCGCTGTCGGGGTTGCGGGCGACGACGATCCCCGACCCGAAGCCGTGGTCGCGGAACGCCGCACCGACCGCGCTGGCCATGCCGCCGCTGCCACGGATCATGACGCGGCCGGCCGCATCGAGCCGGTACTCGTCGACGAGCCGTTGCACGGCGAGGTAGTCGGTGTTGGACGCCCGCAGGAAACCATCGTCGTTGACGATGGTGTTGACCGAATGGATGGCCCTCGCCGACGCCTCCACCTCGTCGACCAACGCGATGACGTCCTCCTTGAACGGCATCGACACCGAACAGCCGCGGATGCCCAGCGCCCGCACCCCTCCGATGGCGGCGACGATGTCGGTCGTGGTGAACGCCTTGTAGACGAAGTCGAGGCCGAGGACGTCGTAGAGGTGGTTGTGGAAACGGGTGCCGATGTTGCTGGGACGGGCCGCCAGGGAGATGCAGAGCCGGGTGTCCTTGTTCAGCGGTGGCCTGCCCATCAGCCGACCGCCCGGATGACCTGCTGGGCCGCGGCACGGATGCCGCGGTACAGCTCGGGCGAGATGGTCAGTTCACGCATGACGGGCACGTCGAAGGCGGTGGTGACGACGCCCATCTCGTCGCGGTGCCACTGGGCGCCGTACCGGTCGAGGATCGATCGCATCGCAACATTGTCCGCCAGCACCCGCGCGGTGAAGCGACGGATCCCCTCGCTGCGCGCGGCGACCACGATCGCCTCCATGAGAAAGCTGCCGATGCCGCGGCCCTGATAGTCGTCGCCGACGATGAACGCGATCTCGGCGGCGGTCTGGGTGTCGTCGCGAACGTATCTGGCGTCGGCCACGATGGGCGCGTCGACGGCCTTCCCGGCGGTCAGCACCCACACGAAGTGGTCCACGTAGTCCACCTCGAACAGGTAGGCCATCAACGCCGGGGTTGGCGTTCTGGTGGTCTGAAAGCGCCGGTAGAAGGTGTCGCTGGAGAACTGGATGGGCCCGTGCAGGGTGCGCTCGTTGTCGCCGGGAAGCACCGGGCGCAGATGCAGCTCGGTGCCGTCGCGCAGGACGACGGGGATGGGCGTGACGTAGGTGGCGAGACGCTGGCGCGCGGTGCGCACCAGCTTCTCCATCATCCGGGGCACGTCGAGGACGGCGGCGATGGCCTCCCGGCCGCCGACCCACCCGCTGAGATCCTCGGCCACGGTGACCGTCGCCGAGCGCGGCGCGTCGCGCAGCAGCGCGATCTCCCCCACGATCAGCCCGGGTGTCACGTCGACCTCGATGACGTCGCCCTCGGATCCCAGGTGCGTGATCCGCGCCCGACCGGACCCGATCAGCAAGAAGGAGTCGGCGTGCTCGCCCTGGCGCATCAGCACCTGACCCGCCGGCGCAGCCAGCGGTGTTAGCAATCGAGCCAACGTGGCCAAACTCTCGGCGGAACACCCTGCGAAGAACGTCAGGGCAGCCAGCTCCTCGGCGCTGACGGTGCGTGGTCCCGTCACGCCGACGACGTTACGGGATGGCAGACGGGCAGAGGCCCGTTTCAGACCCCGTCCATCGGCGGGCCGTTGAGGTTGCTGACCTGCTGATGCGCGACGGCAGTGGCGACGGCGGTGCCATCACGCACCACGCCGACGATCGACACTTCGTCGTCGACGGCGAACGACGTCGCCGCGGCGCCGATCGCACTGCCCGCCGCGGTGATGGCGTTGGTCTCCGGGGTGATGACGTACGTGCGGGCGAACCCGTCGTCACTCCTTGCGGTGACCGAGGTCGCCGTGACGGCGACCAGCCGACCGACCTGGCTGACGGGCTGTTGGGCCATGGCGGGGGTCACGTACTCTTCGTGCCGCACTGCGGTGGGGCCGTCGTCGACCACGAGCACGACGAACGCCGCGGCAACGGCGACGAAGGCCACCGCGATCGAGGCGATGATCAGCGAGTTCGTCAGGTGCGAGCTGCGCTGTTTCCTGAGGTGTCTCGGGGCCACGGACGGTTCTCACTTTCCCTTGCCTGCCGCCTCTGTACCCTCGGCCCACGTCCGAGAAACTCGGGGCCGACGAGTGGGCACCGGTCTCGCGGCTCGAGATCACGGCAAGCTCTCAGGAAGACACCATTGTTTCGGCTGGCAGTTCGGCGTTAGTGTCTACGACAGGTTGAAACTGACAGCCCCCACACGTCATCGATGCCCGGCAAGAGATGATAGCGGCGGTCAGACGCAGCTTCCCGGACACAAAGGCGCTCCACCAGACGTCAATCTCAGGCGCGTGAGCGAAACCCACCGGAGGCCCCCGTGTCCCTAGCTCCCCGTATCTCGCCGGACCCACCCGGCCTACCCCGTGAGCGCGTGCGGTTCGCCACCTCCGCCACCCGCTCCCCGGTCCTCGTGGTGAGCGCGGAGGGCGAGGTCGACGCCGCCAACGCCCTGCTCCTCGGCAAGTACGTCGAAGCCGAACTGGAGAGCGCCAGTCGCCTGGTCGTCGATCTCCGCGAGCTCGAATTCTTTGCCGTGCAAGGGTTCTCGATTCTGCACCGCATCAACGTCATGTGCTCGCGGCACGCGGTGAACTGGGTGGTCCTGGCGGGCACCGAGGTCAACCGGGTGCTGCGGGTGTGCGACCCCGACGGTGGGCTCCCGGTCGCCGACACGATGGAGGCGGCGATCGCCACGGTCACGCGCCCGCCGCGGAGCCACCTCCGGCTGGTGACCAGCCGCTAGCCTCGGCCCACCGCGCCGGGCACCCCGGTTCCGACGGCGACCGATTCGCTCGGACCGCGGCGGAACACGTCGACCACGACGTCGTCGTCGAGATAGCGCGCCATCGGCGTCAGGCCGGCGGTCTCCCCGATCACGGCATTCGCCCGGTCCCCGGTGAGCGGATAGTCCGCCACGGGGTGTCGCCAGTGCGCGGCGACGATCGTCGCGCCCGCCGCCAATCGCCGGCATTCGCGGTCGAGCACCTGCCGCAGCGACTCCTCGCCGAGGTAGTACGCGACTTCGGAGACCACGACCAGGTCGACGTCCTCGCCCGGCCACGCCGCATCGAGTGACGAGCGCACCAGCTCGAGGTCCTCGCGGTCCCCCAGCCGGGTCCGGGTGATGTCGAGCGCCGCCTGCGCGACGTCGTAGGAGGTCACGCGGTCACACCGCTCGACGAGTCGTTCGGTCAGCATGCCGATGGAGCAGCCGGGTTCGAACGCGTGACGGTAGCGCTGGTCGGGCAGCATCGCCATGGTGATCGTGTACTTGCGCTGCTCGTACCACCGCTCGGCCATGCCCCACGGGTCCGCGGAGTCGGCGTAGACGTCGTCGAAGTACTCGTCGGGCAATCGGTCGGTCATCGGATCACCACCTCCGGAACCGCGAAGAGTCGCTCCACCACGAACGGCGGCAGCACCACCTCGGCGCCGTCGCGATAGGGCGCCAGCTGCGACGCATATGCCTCGGCGGCCTGCCGCTTGCGCGTCATCGCCGCCGAGTCGCGAGGCGCCGCCGACATCCGGTGCCACGGCACGGCGTCGTCACCGGGCGTCGCCCAATGCCACATCCACACCGGGAACTCCAGCAGCACGGCGTCGGTGACCGCCACGGCGGCGGCGGCACCGCGGCCGACGGCCTCGTGGTCGGGATGGCCGTCGCCGCGCCAGGTGGCGGCACACCACGTACCGGGCGGGCGCGCGGCCAGGACGTCGGTCAGCAGTGTGGTCAGCTCGTCCTGGTGCTCGGCGACCTCACCGTCGGCGAGGCCCAGCGTCACCGGCGGGTCAATGCCCAAAACCGCCGTCGCCGAACGCATTTCGTCGCGTCGCTCCCGTTCCAGCCAGCGCCGCTCCACGGGTGACAAGCCGGGTACAGAGCCTCCGCCGTCGGTCACCGACACCACCGTGACGTCGACGCCGCGCGATCGCAGCAGCGACGCGGTGGCGCCGAAACCGAGGGTCTCGTCGTCGGGGTGCGGCGCCACGACGACGAGCGCCGGGCACTCGGACAGGTCCAAGGTCGGCAGGCGCTGGACCCAGTCATGCCACTCGGCCGCGGGTGTTCCGCCGTCCACGACGGGTGCGGCCGCAAACCGCGCTCCGTTGCCCGGTGCCGTCGACGTCACTTGGCCGCCAGACGTCCCAGGGCGGCGAGGTCTCGCTCCGCATGGCTCTGCCGTACGTAGACGGTGAGGTCGGCGACCCGCCGGGCATGCGCTGCGTCGAGCACCAGCGGCGCAGGCCCGAGCGCCCGACCGGTGCGGGCGACGGCCTCGTCGACGGCCACCTCGACGACGGCACGCACCCGCCGGGCGATGAGCTCGGCGCGCCCACCCCGCGGCTCGGCGTCCACGTAGCACGCGGCCGAGACCAGGATGGCCTCCGCGGCGGCCAGCGCCGCGTCGACGGCCCCCAGATGGGCGCGGGCGTGCTCGTCGGGCGCCTTGCCGTCGTGCTCGGCGGCCACGGCGCGGTAGAGCGGGGCTGCGACTCCACGGGCGCCGCCCAGCCAGCAGGCCGCCACCCCCATGGCGCCGTGCCAGAAGCCGGGCCGGGACAGATATTCACCCGGTCGGCCGACGGGCACGGCGGCCGCGCCCGTCAGCAATACCGACCTGGTGTCGGATTCGTGCATGCCCACGTTGTGCCAATCGTCGGGCAGCGGTTGGACTTCGGCCTGGCCGAGGTCGACGGCGTAGAGGCCGCGTCCGGTGTCGTCGTGACGGGCTGTGACCAGGGCGTGGTTGCAGATCGTGGCGCCTGAGCACCACGCCTTGGTGCCGTGGAGCCGCACCCGGCCGTCGCCGTCGTCGGTGGCCGTCAGGACCGCGTTCGGGGCCTCGGCTGCCCACACCCCCCAGAGCCGTCCGGGTTCGGGACCGGGTCCGCCGAGTTCGGCCAGGATGGCCAGCGCGTCGGCGTGCGCCTCGGCAAGTCGTCCGGCCACGACGTCGTTCTCGGTGAGGGCGGCCAACTTCCACCATCGCGCCCCCGTGCGTCCGGATCCCGGTGTGGGAAGGTCGAGTTCGCCGGCCTCGAGCCAGCGCCTCACCAGGTTGACGGTCACGCGGCACCGTCGCGTCGTGCGACCGTCCCGAGGTGCGTGGCGAAGCCACGCGGTGCCCGACCCTGCGCCCGGGCCGAGGTCACCACCGACAGACCGGCGTCGCGGTGGATGCGGCGACCGGCCTGTTCGAAGCGGCGCACCAGGTCGACGTCCTCGTCGGAGGCCAGAGCCGCGAAACCACCTGTCGCCCAATATGCGTCGGCCCGGAATCCCATGTTGGCCCCGTGCACGTGATCGTGTCCGCCGCCGATCCGACGAAGCTTTGCCCGGTAGCCGGCGAGGTACCTGCGCACCGCCGCCGCGGAGTGTTGGCGCCAGTTGACCACCCGGACCACCCCGAGCACCATGTCGGCATCGGCGTCCAACTGCCGGATCAGCCAACTGGGGTCGACCACGCTGTCGGCATCGGTCGTGGCGTACCAGGTACGCGACTCGTCGGGCGCCTCGGCCCCCACACTGCTGCGCGCGTGGGCGAAGCCGGCGGCCCGCGCCGCTCCGACGTTGCGCGCGTCGACCTCGACGAAGTGGACGTCGGGGCCGAATCGTCCTGCCAGTGATGCGCTTCCGTCTGAGCAGGCGTCCAGCACGACGACGGTCGACACCGGCACCGGAACGCATGCCGACGCCGTGACGATGGCCTTCAGACATTGCGGCAACGTCTGGGCTTCATCGTGGGCGGGGACGACCACCACCACGTCGTCCCACCTCGGCGCCGCACTGGACCCCATCAACGGTTCCTCTCGTCGGTCACGATGGCGCACGAGCTTCGTGCGCCACCATGACCGACTCTTACCCGAGTGCAACGTGGGGAAACCCCGCCCCTACAGGTGCGGAGCCTCCTTGATCTTGCTGTCTTCCTTGCCTGCGGTCTGGCAGAAGGTCTGCACCGACAGCTTCGTCCCGGTGATCTCGAGTTGCGCTGCGTCGGTGCCTTTTTCGTCCTTCAGCATCTTCGACACCGCCGTCTGCTGGTCACCGTCGTTGGCCTTGAGGTAGTCCTTGCACGACGTGTCCCCGCCTTCGACCTTCGCGCCGCAACCGCTCAACAACACTCCGAGAGCCAGGCTCGCCGTCGCCATGCCCGTCATCGCCTTCATGCGCATCAAGCTCAAACCTCCTGCGAGTTTGCCGTGGACCGCCTTGGTCCCCATGCATGTGCCCTACGGCGGACGGTGCGAAACGTCTAGGGGTGTGGGCGGCCGGGATCGGGGTATCCCATGGCGGCACCCAGGAGGTACGCCCATGTCCGAACGACACCACACAGACGAGCCCGAGAATCGGTCGAGCAGCGAATCGGACGTCGACGACGACTCCCACGTCGCGGCATCTCGCGCCGACCGCGACGGTGGCGGCAGCTACGTCGGCGAGCAGGCCTCCGACGACGACTTCGACTCCGGCGAGACGGGCGCCGAGGCGCGCGCCCAGGGCTGACGCCCGTGGACACCGGAACTCAGAGCAGCACCCGTACGGCGGTCAACTGGATCCTGGCGATCTTGAGCGCACCCGCTGCACTGGCCGTCGTCGTCTACTCCTACCTGCAGGTTCTCGGTACCGCCGGCTGCAGCAGCGGGACGTGCACGGAGTTTGGCCCCAACGAAACGGTCTTCGGCCTCATCGAATACGGCACGCCCGCGGTGGCTGCGGTCGCCGTTGGGCTGTCGTTCCTCACCGCGCGCCACCGGTACGGGATCGTCGTACCGGCGGTCGCGTGGCTCGTCGTCATCGCCGCCGCCGCGGTGCTGTTCACGACGTTCTGACCGTCAGACGGCGTCGACCGTCGTCGGGGTCCTGCTGTCGATGCCCTCGCGGCGCAGATCGGCGACCACCAGCTGCCGTAGACGTCGGCCGGCGTCGAACTGCTTGCCGGGCAACGTGCGCGCCACCATCCTCAGCTTGACCTCGTCCACGCCGATGCTCTCCACGCCCATCAGCGACGGCGAGTCCAGCAGCAGGGTCGGTAGGACCTCGTCGCTCATGGCCTTGTCCGAAACGCCCTTGAGGACGTCGTTGACCCGGTTGAGGTCAGCAGAGGCCGGCACCGGAATGTCGACCACCGCACGCGCCCAATCCTTGGACAGGTTGAGCGATTTCACGATCTGGCCGTTGGGCACGGTGAACATCTCACCGTCGCTGGTGCGTAGCTTGGTGACCCGCAGCGTGACGTCCTCGACCGTGCCGACCGCCTCGTTGCTGGCCCCGATGGTCAACTGGACGAGATCGCCGAAGCCGTACTGCTTCTCGGTGATGATGAAGAACCCGCTCAACAGATCCTGGACGATCCGCTGGGCGCCAAAGCCGAGGGCCGCACCGAGGACCGCGGCAGGTGCCACCAGCGAGCCGATCGGCAGACCGAGGGTGTTGACGACGTCGACGGACACCACCACGTACAGCACGGCGATGGCCACCGACGAGATCACCGACGCCACGGCCTGACGGTGCTTGACCGCCTCGGACTGCACGGTCGCGTCGGAGTCGTCACTCTCGGCGAGCCGCCTGCTGATGCGACCGGCGAGGTGACGGATCACCCTGGTGGCACCGATCGTGGCGACGATCACCAGCACGATGTGCAGGCCCTTGGTGGCCATCCACCGCCCGAAGCTGGACGACCACAGGCCGTCCCAGGCCGTTGCGAACTCGAATGCGTTGTGAGTAATAGTCATAAGCGAAAGTCACGGGATTCGAGAACCCCTGCGGCCGAAGCACATTCGGCCCACCTCCCCGTGACTCGACGTCCCTTCACGATCGTGGTGTTCACGCCCGGCCACTGCCTCGCGGGCCACGGCGTCCGTCCCTCCCCCGGCAGTCTGCGTTCCCGAGGGTCCCTCGGGTGAAACACCCGTTTCACCGGACCGGGCAGGGGAACCCCTCCGAGCATGCCCACACCCGCAGTCCTGTTCGACATCGACGGCACCCTGGTCGACTCCAACTATCTTCACGTGCACGCCTGGCAGCGGGCGTTCGCCCAGGTGGACGTCGACGTGGAGTCGTGGCGCATTCACCGCGGCATCGGGATGGACGGCTCGTCGCTGCTGGAGGAGTTGGCTCCGGACTCCGGCGACGAGGTCAAGGCCCGCGCCAAGGACCTGCATTCCCGCTTCTACCTGGAGACCGCACGCTTGCTCAAACCGCTGCCCGGCACGCGCCGTCTGCTCGACCTGGTCGCCGCCAGCGGATTGCAGGTCGTGTTGGCCACCTCGGCACCCGAGGACGAACTCGCGTTGTTGCGCAAGGTGCTCGACCAGGAGGACATCGTGTCGGCAGTGACCTCGTCGGAGGACGTCGAGACCGCCAAACCGCGTCCCGACATCGTCGAGGTCGCGCTGCGGCGCGCGGGTGTGGCGCCGGGTCAGGCGGTCTTCGTCGGGGACTCCGTCTGGGACGTCGAGGCGGCGGGCCGGGCCGGCGTGGAGTGCATCGGCGTCGAGAGTGGCGGCGTGGACGCGTCGAGGCTCATCGGCGAGGGCGCGGTGGCGGTCTACCGGAACCCGCGCGATCTCGCCGACGGCCTGGCGGACTCACCGATCGGCCAACTGGCCGCCAGCGTCTCCGAGCGCGGATGAGGCGTCAGGACTTGGCCACTCGGTGAATGAGGGTCCTCGTGGCGCGCTCGACGATGGCCTGCTTCTCGGCCGGGTCGTCGACGCGGGCCGCCCTCTTGGCGGCCGCTGCGATCGTCAGGCCCTGCTCGTACCCCAGCACCACCCGAGGGTCGACGTAGGACGTCCGCGCCACGGCGGGCGTGTTGCCCAGCCCTGCGGACACCTCCTTCATGACCGCCGACTCCACCCGCTTGACCACCTTCTTCGACACCGGCGGATCGGCGTCGACGAAGGCCGTCGCCGCCAGCACCGTGCCGTGCCAGGTGCGCAGATCCTTGACGCTGTAGTCGGCCCCGAGCAGCTCCTTGAACCGGGTGTTCAGGTCGTCGGCGTGTACGTCCTTCCAGCCGCCGTCACCCCGCACCACCAGGAAGCGCTCGCTCGGGCATTCCCGCCGCATCAACGACCGCACCGACCTCACGACCGCCGGATCGTCGATCTCGAGGCTGCGGCGGACCCCGCTCTTGGCCGGGAAGTCGAACGACACGACCCCCTTGCCGACACTGACGTGCTCGCATAGCAAGGTGGCCAACCCGTGGGAGTCGTTCTCCTCGGCGTACTGCTCGCCGCCGGCGCGGAAGTACCCCAGGTCGATGAGGTGCAGCGCCAGCGCGAGCACCCGCTGACGGGTGAAGCCGCGACCACCGAGATCCTTCGCGATCTCCGCCCGCCATCCGGGCAGCCGCTTCGACATCTCGAGCACCCGGTCGAACTTCGCCTCGGCGCGCTCTTCTTGCCACGCCCGGTGGTACAGGTACTGACGACGCCCGGCCGCGTCGGTTCCGACGGCTTGGATGTGGCCGTTGGGGTACGGGCTTATCCACACCTTCTTCCAGGCCGGCGGGATGACCAGTTCCTCGATGCGTGCGAGGTGCCGGCCATCGGTCAGCGAATCACCCTCGGCGTCGAGGTAGCTGAACCCCTTGCCGCGCCGAACCCGGGTCAGACCTGGCCCGGTGAGGACGCTTCGCCGCAGCCGCAACGCCGACCCTCAGTCCTTCTTCTCGAGCGCATCGGGACGGTGCACGGCCTCGCCGCCGCTCTTGTCACTGCGCACCAGGTACTGCGGGTCGTCCTTCGAGGCCCGCACGGTGCGCTTGGCGGCCTTGGTGTCGCTGGTGATCTTCTTCTCGACCGTGCCCTCGGCGGTACCGCCGTGGCTCTTCCATTCCACGTGGTCGCCCTTGGAGAAATCGTCGTTTGCCATGAATCGTCAATACCCATCTCGCACGCCGTCAAGCGTGGCCGGGGCAACCCGCGGCAACGGGGGAATGTTCGCGGGCCGGTCGTGAAATGATGACCGCGTGGACGTGGGCGCCAGGAACAACGTGACCTTCGCCGGTCTCGAGTCGGGGCCGACGGTGATGCTGGCCCACGGGTTCGGATGCGACCAGAACCTGTGGCGTCTCGTGGTCGAACGACTTCGGGATCGGTTCCACCTCGTGCTGTTCGACCACGTCGGATCGGGGCTGTCCGACCCGCAGGCATGGGACCCCGAGCGGTACTCCTCGTTGCAGAACTACGCCGACGACATCCTCGAGATCGCCGAGCGCCTCGACCTCACCGACGTCGTCTTCGTCGGTCATTCCGTGGCCGCCATGATGGGCGTGCTCGCCGTGGTGAAGGATCCCCGCCGCTTCGCCAAGCTCGTCTTGTTGACCCCGTCGCCCTGCTACCTCGACGACGACGACTACACCGGCGGATTCACCCGCATGGACATCGACGAACTGCTCGAGTCGATGGAGAGCAACTACCTCGGGTGGTCGCGGACCATGGCGCCGCGGGTGATGGGTACCCCCGATCGGCCGCAGCTCGAGGAGGAGCTCACCGAATCGTTCTGCCGCAACGATCCCGCGATGGCTCGGGTGTTCGCACGGACGACGTTCCTGTCGGACAATCGGGCCGACCTGCCCCGGGTCGGGATTCCGTCCTTGGTGATCGAGTGTCTCCACGACACCTTGGCCCCGCGTTCGGTCGGCGCCTACACCCACCAGCACATCGCGAGCAGCGCCATCGTCACGATCGACGCCACCGGTCACTGCCCTCAGCTCAGCGCTCCCGACCCGACCGCGGCGGCCATCGCGAGCTTCGCGACCCCGGCGTGACGGCCGGCTCCGAGGCCGTCCGCGACGCCTTCGACAACGCGCCGTGCGGGTACGTCATCACCACCCCGGACGGGGAGATCCAGGCCGTCAACCAAACCATCGCGTCCTGGCTGGGGCGCGAGCGAGACGCGCTGATCGGCACCCCCTTCGCGCAGATGCTGACCGCGGGCGGCCGCATCCACTACGAGACCCACTTCGCCCCGATGCTGCTGGCGTCCGGAGCACTCAGCGGCGTCGCCGTCGACATCGTCGCCTCCGACGGCAGACGACTCCCTGTCCTGCTCACGGCCAACGTCAAGTCCGACGCCGACGGCCGACCCCTGCTGGTCCGCATCGTCGCCGACGACGCCGCAGACCGTCGCTCCTACGAGCGCGAACTCCTGGCCGAACGCAGGCGTGCCGAGGAAGAACGCAGTCGCGCCGTGAGTCTGGCTCAGACGCTTCAGCTTTCGCTGGTCCCGCCGTCGTTCTCACCGCCCCCGGGCCTGCAGGTCGCCGCGCACTACCACAGCCCGTCGGCCGGCGACGTCGGCGGCGACTTCTACGACCTGTTCCCGCTGTCCCGCGAGAGGTACGGCTTCTTCCTGGGCGACGTATGCGGAAAGGGCGTCGGCGCAGCCACGTTGACGTCGTTGACCCGATACACGTTGCGGGCCGCCGCCGTCGGTGACGATCACCCGGTCACGGTGTTGCACACCCTCGACAGCGTCCTCAAGCAGGACGCCCACGGCGGCCGGGACTGGTTCTGCACGGTGCTCTTCGGCGTGATCTCAAGCGCTGCACACGGTTTCGACGTCCAGATTGCGACCGGCGGGCATCCGCCACCACTGCTGCTGCGCAGTGACGGCACCGCCGACTACGTGCCCACCAACGGGGGGCAGGCCGTCGGCCTGTTCTCCGAGCCGAGGTTCTCCTACACCCGGCTCGCGCTGTCACCGGGCGACACGCTGGTCGCATACTCCGACGGATACACCGAGGCGCGCACCGGCGCCGGGTCACGCTACGACGACGACGGCGCACTGCTGCGCTTCGCTCTCGCCCACTCCCCCAACGACGCTCACGGCATCGTGGCGGCCATGCGCGCCCTGATCGAGGACCTCGGCACCGGGGTCGACGACGACGCCGCCACGCTGGCGCTGAGCGTCGCCCCCGACGTCGTCGCGGTCTAGGACAGTTCGAAGTTCATCGTCACGGTGGTGCCGGTCGCGGTGCCGTCGAGGGAGACGTCACCGCTGACCGCGCGCATCAGCGGCACCCCGCGCCCGCGGGTCCGCGGATTGGCGTCGGGCAGTTTCCACGAGCCGAAGTCGTCGACGCGAATCGAGATCCCGCGCCCCTTGGCCTCGGCGCAAACCACCACGCGCCCCGGCGCCGCTCCGCGGTAGGCATGTTCGATGCTGTTGGTGCACGCCTCGTTGACCACCAGCACGATGTCCCCGCCGAGGTCGTCGGGGATCCCGGTGGCCTGCAGCCACGCGGTGATCTGACGCCGGATGTCGCTCAGCTGATCGGGGGTGGCGAGCACGTCGATCATCAGCGGCGCCGGCGGGCGTCGGTACACCACGATCGCGACGTCGTCGTCGAAGCCGTCCTTGGGCGCCAAGCGCTCCAGCACCGCGTCGGCGACGACGTCGGCCGAGGACTCGACCGTCTCGGCCAGCACGTGGCCCGCTCGTTCGATCCCGTCGTCCACCAACTCGTCTCGGCGTTCCACCAGACCGTCGGTGTAGAGCATCAGGGTGGAACCGGGCGGCAGGAACACCGAGGCCTCCGGCCGCGGACCCGACTTCTGCACCGCGAGCGGCACCGACGTGGCACCGGTCAGACTGCGGGCCGCTTCGCCGGGGGCGGCCAGCAGCGCCGGTATGTGTCCCGCGCTGCTGTAGGACATCTGCCCGGTGTCGGCGTCGACGATCCCGACGAAGACAGTGGTGCAATACGCGCCGGCGATGAGCGCGGCCGCGGAATCCAATTCGTCGAGCAACCGCCCCGGGCTGACGCCGTTGACCAGCAGTACCCGGGCCGAGCTGCGCAGCTGGCCCATCACCGCCGCGGCCGACAGCCCGCTGCCCACGCAGTCGCCGACGACGATCCCGACCTGGTGGTCGCCGACCGCGAGCACGTCGTACCAATCGCCGCCGATCTCCAGCGGCGAGGCGGCCGGCTCGTACCGGACCGCGAATCCGACGGGAGGCTTGGTCGTCGGCATCATCGTCCGCTGCAGGGTCGACGAGGCCTCCCTGGCGATCTCGAACTGGCGAACGTGCTGGACGGCGAGACTCAGATGCCCGACCAGCGTCGTGACGAGCAGCCGGTCGTCGTCTCCGATCACCCGAGGTTCGGCGTTCTCCAGCCACAGGGCAGTCGGCGTCACGCCGGAGAGCACGGCCATGATGCCCAACCACGGGCCCGACGGGCCGGCCGTCCCGATCGCCTGGACCGACAACGGCGGCCAATCCCGCGACTCGGTGAAGCGGGCCTGCAGGAACGGGTCGAGGTCGCGCCAGGCGATCGGCTCCGCCGACCCGGCGACCGTGACCTCGGGCTCGGCCCCCGACCTCGTCGACGTCACCGCGATCACCCGGGCGAGGTCGACGGCGGAGCGAAGCTCCTCGAGCACGATGTCGAGCACCTCGGCGACGCTGGTGGCGATGCCGACGGCCGTGGCCAGCCGCACCACGGCACGCTCCCGGGCGGAGGACGCCCGCGCCGACGTGACGTCGCGAATCGTGCCGACGTAGGCGTCCCCTTCGGTCACGTCGGTGGTGACGGAGTTGATGCTGACCTCGGCCCAGCTGATGCGGCCGTCCTGGTGGCGAATCTGGGTCTCGGCCGCGACGCTGCCCTCGTCGACCAGCAAGGCCAGCCGCCGACTGGCGTCATCCTGGTCGACCAGCCAGGGATACGGCCACCGGTACGGCAAACCCTCGGGTCCGCAGCCGGTGATCGTGGCGAACGCCTCGTTGACCTCGACGATCGTGCCCGCACGGTCGACGACGAAGAAGCCCTCCTGCAGGGAGTTCACCAGCGCCGTGCGGAAGGCGTCGCGAAGCTCCAGGTCGTCGGCCCGCGCGCGTTGCTGCTCGTAGCGCTCGGCGCCGTCGACGAATCCGCGGGAGGCGGCGTCGACGGCGGCGAGGGTCTGCTGCAGGAACCGCAGGGCCGCCGGACGCGACGAGGCGGGAAGGTCCTCGGCGAGCTGGAAGTGGCATTCGACCATGTCGGTCACGCTGAGGCGGTCCTCCAACGCCCGACGACCGAGATCGCGTCCGGCGCGCAGACTCTCCTCCCCGCCGACGTCCAGATAGTGCCGAAGAGCCGCCGCGTAACGGCCGGCGAAGTCCGCTTCGGTCATCGGGTCGTGACTCCGTCGTGCGCAGCAGGTGCTGAGGCGTCGACCGTCACGCGCGTGTGTTCCCCCAAAATGCGATTCGCAATCGCCACCGTGGGCACGAGGATGCTCCTTGACTAGCGGGCACGAGTGTCCGGCGGGTCCGAGTGCTCCGCCGCGTCCTTGCGTCCGGTTCGTTTGCCCGCCGATCTTGACATTAGCCTTGGGGGTGACGCGCGTGTCGAACCCCGGTTTGATCTTCGGGTGCGCCAACGCGGACACTAGACTTCGCGTGTCTCGTCGCCGCGGCGACGAACCAGAACGTCAGTAGGGAGGACGGCCGTTGCCGGCAGCCGATGCGATCTCGACCTCGGTCGAGCGGCGGAACGGGGCCACCGTGGTCAAGGTGGAGGGCGTGGTGGACCTCGCCACCTCACCCCACCTGGAGGAACTCCTGGCCGAGCTGCTCGAGCAGCACGCCAGCGCCCTGGTCGTCGACTTGACCGCGGTGACGTTCCTGGCCTCGGTTGGGCTGCGAATCCTCGCCGAGACTCACGAAAGAGCTGGCGGGACCGGCAAATTCGCGGTCGTGGCCAGCGGCCCTGCGACCGCACGCCCCATCCAGTTGACCAAGCTCGACGAGTTCCTGGCGCTCTACCCCAGCGCCGACGAGGCTCTCGCCGCACTCGGCGCCTAGCCACGCGGACTCGCACCGGTACTGTCTAATGACTGTCGATCATGGGCAGCGCCGTACTGCGACGTTCGAAGGATGTGGTTGCCGGTGGGGGCTCCACACGACCCAGGTGCGACGGCTGGTGCCCGCGTCGGGCCGCTGACCGGGCCCTTGTCGGTGCTGCTGGTCGAGGACGACCGCGGTGACGCCCTGTTGGTCGAGGAATTGGTCGCCGACGTCGACATCGACGTCCGGTTGGTCTGGGCGGCGTCGATGGCCGACGCCGAGGTCGAGCTGGACACGCTGCGCCCCGATTGCGTCCTGCTCGACCTCAACCTGCCCGACGCGAACGGCATCGCGGCGCTCGACCGCGTCACCAAGTGCGACCCCGCCATCCCGATCGTCGTGCTCACCGGTTTGACCGACGAGCACTTCGGCGTGTCCGCGCTCGCGTCGGGCGCGCAGGACTACCTGGTCAAGGGCCGCGTCGACGCCGAGATGCTTCGGCGGGCCCTGCTGTACGCCATCGAACGCAAGCGCGCCGAGATCACCGCGGCAGACCTCCGCGCCAGCCAGCTGCGGGCCCAGGAGAACTCCCGCCTCGAACGCGGGCTGCTGCCGTCACCGCTGCTGCTCGACGATCCCGGCGTCGACATCGTGGCGACGTACCGCCCGAGCCGGGCGAACGCACTGCTCGGCGGTGACTTCTACGACTTCGTCCAGACTCCCGACCGCACCGTCCACGTGATGGTCGGCGACGTGGCGGGCCACGGTCCCGACGAGGCCGCCCTGGGGGTCGCCTTGCGAATTGGCTGGCGCGCGTTGACCTTCGCCGGCCTGCGGGGCAACGAACGCATGGGTCAACTCGAGCGGATCCTGCGCGCGGAGAGCCCCGGTGCGCGGATCTTCGCCACGGTGGTGAGTCTCGCGTTCTCTCCGGATGACCGCAGCTACACCGTGGTCCGGGCCGGGCATCCCGGCATGCTGCTGCACGGCCCGGGCGGAGTGGAGTGGCTCGAGCCGCCCGCCGGCCCCGCTCTGGGTCTCGGTGCCGCGACGTGGCCCATCGCGGAATTGGAGTTGCCGGCCGGGCACGGTCTGCTGCTGCTGACCGACGGGCTGTTCGAGGGGCACGCGGGCGTCGGCAACGAACGGCTCGGCGAGGACGGCCTGCTCGAGCTGGCCCGGTCTCGGGCGGCCCTGACCGGTTCGGCGTTCGTCGATGCGCTCATCGAGGGCGCCAAGGAGAAGGCGGCGCTGCACGGCGGTCTGTCCGACGACGTCGCCGTCGTGCGAGTGGAACGGACTTCCTGATGGCGACCCAACCCGTGGAGACCTCCCATCGGTCCTCACCGCTGACCGTGCAGGGCTGGCAGACCCTGGTGCTGACCATCATGGGCCTGCTCATCCTCGGTGCCGGGATCGCGGGCGGGCTGCTGCTGAGCCGTTACGACGACGTCGCCCACCAGCTGATCGACGAGATCCAACCGTCGCGTTCGGCCGCCTACCAACTGCAGGCGGCGTTGCGCGATCAGGAGACCGCCATTCGGGGCTATGCCATCTCGGCCGATCCCCAGTTCCTGACCCCGTACTACACGGGGCAGCAGGCCCAGGCCGCCGCGACCCAGCAGCTGCGCGAGCACGCGGTCGGTCGCTCCGACCTGCTCGCCGACATGGACGCCGTCGACCGGGCCGCCGGCTCCTGGCGCACCGCGTTCGCCGAGCCGCTGATCGCCGCCATCCGCCCCGGCGCCCCCGCCGTGATGGACCCGGGTGTCGCAGACCGCGGCAAGGCTGAGTTCGACCGCATCCGGGCGCTCTTCGACACCCAGAACGCGCACCTCGCCGAGGCCCGGGCCGACGGAATCGTCGACCTCGACCGGGTCCGCTGGTGGCGCAACGCCGTTCTCGGCGCGATCGTCGTCGCACTTCTGCTGACCGCGGCGGCGCTGGCCGTGGTGATGCACACCGCGGTCACCCGGCCGCTGGCGTCGCTGGCGGCGTCGTGCCGGCGCATCACCGAGGGCGACTTCGGTCAGCGCATCGCGGTGCAGGGACCCAAGGACATCCGCGCCATCGCCGTCGACGTCGAGAACATGCGGCAGCGGATCGTCGACGAGCTCGAGGCATCCCGTCGGGCCGGGGCGCGACTGGACGAACAAACCGTGGAGTTGCGGCGGTCGAATGCGGAGCTCGAGCAGTTCGCCTACGTCGCCTCACACGATCTGCAAGAGCCGTTGCGCAAGGTCACCTCGTTCTGCCAGCTGCTCGAGAAGCGGTATCGCGACAAGCTCGACGATCGAGGCGTCGAGTACATCGACTTCGCCGTCGACGGCGCCAAGCGCATGCAGGTGCTGATCAACGACCTGCTCACCTTCTCCCGCGTCGGGCGCCTCAACGCCGCGCGCACCGACGTCGA
This sequence comes from Mycobacterium sp. NPDC006124, assembly GCF_040614235.1. Lineage (NCBI taxonomy): Bacteria > Bacillati > Actinomycetota > Actinomycetes > Mycobacteriales > Mycobacteriaceae > Mycobacterium > Mycobacterium sp. NPDC006124. The sequence goes on from NZ_JBEXUA010000002.1 coordinate 109,185, forward strand.
CCTCGGTGCCGCGCTGGAAGCCGGCCTGGCCAACCTGTCCGTGGCGATCGAGGAGTCCGACGCGGTCGTCGTGCGCCCTGCCGAGCCGCTGCCCCCGGTCGTCGGCGATCCGACCCTGCTGGCCATGCTGTGGCAGAACTTGATCGGCAACGCCATGAAGTTCCACCGCGAGGGCGTCGCGCCCCGGATCGCGATCGAATGGGAGCGCGCCGACGATTCGGCCGGACCCGACGATGCTCGGTATTCGTTCACCCTGTCCGACAACGGAATCGGCATCGCCCCCGAGTTCGTCGACAAGGTGTTCATCATCTTCCAGCGGCTACACGGTCGCGACACCTACGGTGGCACCGGCATCGGACTCGCCCTGTGCAAGAAGATCGTCGAACACCACGGTGGCACGATCTGGATCGACACGTCCTACACCGAGGGCACCCGGTTCCGCTTCACCCTGCCCGTACCCTCCCCGGCGCAGGTCCCCGCACCATCCCTGGAAGGAACGGCCCCATGACATCAGCCGCTCGACCGATCGACGTCCTGTTGGTGGAGGACGACCCGGGTGACGAGCTCATCACGCGGGAAGCCTTCGAGCACAACAAGATCAAGAACAATCTGCACGTGGCGCACGACGGCGAGGAGGGTCTGGACTTCCTCTACCGCCGCGGCGCCTTCGCCGACGCTCCCACGCCCGACCTGATCCTGCTGGACCTCAACCTGCCGAAGTACGACGGCAGGCAGTTGCTCGAGAAGATCAAGTCCGACCCGGACCTGAACCACATCCCGGTCGTCGTGCTGACCACCTCGGCGGCCGAGGAGGACATCCTGCGCAGCTACAAGCTGCACGCCAACGCCTACGTGACCAAACCCGTGGACCTCGACCAGTTCATGAACGCGGTCCGTCAGATCGACGAGTTCTTCGTGCAGGTCGTCCGGCTGCCCCAAGGCTGAGGTCGAGGCCCTGCGGTGAGTGAACCCCAGGGAGTGTGGGTACCGTCACACCCATGAAGCTGATGTCGCCGACGGACTCGATGTTCCTTCTCGGCGAATCCCGAGAACACCCGATGCACGTCGCGGGCCTGCAACTGTTCGAACCGCCCGAGGGCTCGGGGCCGGACTACATCCGCGACATGTACGAGACGATCGCCAAGAACGACGACTTCCAGCCGACGTTCCGCAAGCATCCCGGGCGGCTGCTCGGCGGTATCTCGAACCTGGCATGGGCCTTCGACGACGACGTCGACATCGACTATCACCTTCGTCGCTCCGGTCTGCCTCGTCCCGGCCGCGTCCGCGACCTCCTGGAGTTGGTGTCACGGTTGCACGGCACACTGCTCGATCGGCACCGTCCGCTGTGGGAGGCGAGCCTGATCGAGGGCCTGGGGGACGGTCGGTTCGCGGTCTACACCAAGATCCACCACTCGTTGCTCGACGGCGTCAGTGCCCAGCGGCTGACCGTCCGCTCGATGACGTCGGACCCCGACGACCGCGAGATGCGGATCCCGTGGACGCTGGGTCCCAAGCAGCGCACCCGCCAGTCCAACGGCAGTCGGTCTGCGCTGCAGTCGGTGACGGGGACCGTCGGGTCGATCGCCTCGCTGGCCCCCTCGAGTTTGTCGCTCGCGCGGGCCGCGCTACTGGAACAGCAACTGACACTGCCATTCCGCGCTCCCAAGACGATGTTCAACGTGCCCATCGGCGGTGCCAGGCGCGTTGCCGCCCAGTCATGGCCGCTGGCCCGGATCAAGGCGGTCAAGTCCGCCGCGGGTGTCACCGTCAACGACGTGGTGCTGGCGATGTGCGCGGGGGCTCTGCGCGCCTATCTCATCGAACGAGCCGCGCTCCCGGAGGCACCGCTGGTGGCGATGGTGCCGGTCAGCCTGCGCACCAAGGACGAACAGGACGCCGGCGGCAACATGGTCGGCACCATCCTGTGCAATCTGGCCACCGACATGAATGACCCCGCCAAGCGCCTCGACGCCATCAGCACGTCGATGGACGACAACAAGAAGGTGTTCGCCGAGCTGCCGAGGACGCAGGCGCTCGCCCTGTCGGCGGTCCTGATGTCGGGTCTGGCGATGGGGCTGCTCCCCGGCTTCGTCTCGTCGGCGCCGCCACCGTTCAACATCGTCATCTCCAATGTTCCCGGCGCATCGGAACCGTTGTACTGGAACGGCGCCCGCCTCGACGGCAACTATCCGTTCTCCATCGCGCTCGACGGTCAGGCGCTTAACATCACGATGACCAACAACGCCGACAACCTGGACTTCGGACTCGTCGGCTGCCGACGCAGCGTGCCGCACCTGCAGCGGCTGCTGATGCACCTGGAGAACTCGCTGGCCGAGCTCGAGCAGGCAGTCGGCGTCTGAGGCCGATTCGCCCTAGTACTTGCCGAAGGCCAGCACCACGTTGTGGCCGCCGAAGGCGAAGGTGTTGCTCACCGCGTAGCGGAAGTCGGATCGGCGGGCCTGACCGATGACCACGTCGAGGTCGATGCCATCGCCGAGGCGTGAGGTGTTCAGGGTCGGTGGCACCACTCCGTCGCGGAGGGCCTGCATCGTCAACACCGCCTCGATGGCACCTGCTGATCCAAAGGTGTTGCCCAGCGAGGCCTTTGGGGCGTAGACGGGGGGACGGTGGGTGCCGAAAACCTTCTGCAACGCGGTGGCCTCGACGAGGTCTCCGGCGACCGTGCCGGTGGCGTGGGCGTTGACGAGGTCCACGTCGCCCGGGGTGAGGCCGGCGAGCTGAATCGCCCGGGTCAGGGCGTGCTCCTCTTGTTCGGCACTGGGATCCGACAGCAGCGCGTCGTATCCGTCGGAGGTGAACGCCGCCCCGAGCAGCCGCGAGATGATGCGCGCTCCCCGGGCCTTCGCGTGCTCCTCGGTCTCGAGGATCAGCAGGGCGCCGCCCTCGCCGAGCACCATGCCGCGGCGGCTCTCGTCGAACGGTCGGCAGGCACTCGCGGGGTCGCCGTCCTCGGGAGCCATCATGCCGTCGATCTGGGAGTAGGCGGCGATGGGCACGCCCTCGATCGGTGACTCCACGGCACCGCAGACGACGACGTCGGCGTCGCCGAACATGATCTGCTGCCAGGCCTGTGCGATGGCCGCCGCACCGGACGCGTCACCCATCATGGGGGCGGACACGCCCGCGCGGGCCTCCCGATCGAGGCCGATCGCCGCGGCGGCTCCGTTGGGCATGAACATCTGCACGGCGAGCGGGGACACCGCCTTGAGGCCCCGGTTGCGCATGGCGATGTAGGCGAGGATGACTTCCTCGGCGTTGCCGTATCCGGTGCTGACCGACACTGCGAGCCGAGTGGGGTCCATCTCGGGAGCCCCACAGTCGGCCCACGCCCGTCGGCCGAGGACCAGGGCCATCTTCTGGGGGTAGGACAGCCGACGCAGCTCCACCCTGCTGAGTTCGGAATCGAAGTCCTCGAGCAACTGGCCACCGATGGTGACCGGCAGATCGAGTTCGTCGACGAACTCCCCGGACAGGGGGCGAATCCCGCAGCCGCCGTCCAGCAGGGCGGTCCAAGTCGCTTCGGCGTCGGTGGCGAGGGCGTTGGTCGTCGCGAACCCGGTGACGACGACGTCGGGAAAGTCGCGCAGCATCTTCAGCCTCCTCTTCGAGTGTGGGGACGATTCTCCCGTCCCTCTCAGTCGAGGCACACACGGGGATGGGCTTGACCGTGACGAACGTCCTCAGAACTGTTCGTCGGCGTCGTGCCGGGCCGCTGCGGCGGCGTTCTCGCCGAGCCGTCGCAGGATCGGCAGCGCGACCCGTGCGGCGAGCGCGAGGGAGAATTCGTCGTCCGACGACAGGGTGCCCATCAGGGCCGTGAGGCGGGCGCGGCGGGCGACCGTACGGTCGTCCAGCCTGGCTCGAGCCTCGGGAGCGAGACACACGACCGCGGCCCGGCCGTCGTCGGGATCACCGGTTCGGGCCAGGAGACCCTGGCGTTCGAGTCGCTGCACCATCTGCGTCATCGCCGGTTGGGAGATGCCCTCCAGGCTTGCCAGCACGGTGAGCCGCGCCGGCCCCTCCTGGGCCAGTCGGTTCAGGAGCAGCGCGGCGCTGGCACTCAACCCCGCGCGCTCGGCGAGATGCCGGATGGTGAGGTCTGCCGCCACGTCCATCATGTCGCCGACCGAATCGTCGGGCGCGTCGAGCGACCACACCTCATCCACCCACGTTGTATATCACGATGCCTATACAGATGATGGGAGAAGAACCGGCAGCCGAGCCGAGTCACGGGGCTGCGAGAGGCCTGCGGAGATGCTGAGAGTGCAAGCCGGACACGGACCCTTGGACGACGACGGCCCCGGCACCTCAAGGTGCCGGAGCCGTCGTTTCACGATGCGTCCACTGATCTACATAGATCGAGTTATGTAGTCGCGATCAGGTCAGCCGGGCAGACCCTGCTCCTCGGCCGGCAACGGCGCCGGACCCTTGATGCTGGGCTGCGCCATGGGAATTGGCGGTGTGCCGGGTGCGGTCGTCACGGTGCTCGTGGTGCCGGTCGACATCTCCGAATCGGCGACGGCCCCCGGTGTGGCCTGCGCGATGGTCGCCCCGACGATTCCGAGGGTGACCATGGCGCCCCCGGCGATGGCTGCGAATGTCCTGCTGCTGCTAGAACTCATGGGGTACTCCTTCATCCAAACGCTCATTAGTCCTTCGCCTTAACCGACGAATGGATGAGGACTTTTATTCCGACACGAGTCGAACCAGTCGGGGTGACGGTGCTCACGAGACCCCGGCGGGTCGATCACCAGACGCGCACCCAGTCGACGAGCATGTCCGCCGGATAGGTGCCGCCGGCGGGATCTCCGCCGCCGGAGCCCGCCACCGCCAGGTTGAGCATCGGGGCCAGCTGGTACCCCGGATCGTTGAACGGCCAGTCGTCGAGGGAGTTGGCGGGCACGGTGAAGTACGGCTCCATCCCCGGTGCGTAGTCCCGCCAGAAGTACATGCCCGCGTCGGTCCAGGTGCAGCGCCAGACGTGCCACGCACCGTCGACGTCGAACGGCTGTGTGGCGAACGACGTTCCGTCCAGTCGGGCGTGAACGGTGGTCCCCGACGGCCAACTGCCGTTGCCGTACCACTCGACCAGGTCGATCTCGCCGCCGCGAACGGGGTCGTCGTTGAGCAGCCACCATGCCGGCCAGCACCCCAGGGTCAGGCAGTCGAACTTGATTCGGGCCTCCCACGTGAGGCCGATGCCGCCACGCCAGGTACCGGTCAGCTTGCCGCCGAAGTACTTCCCGTTCTCCTTCGTGGCTCGGATGACCAGATTGGAGTTGCCGTCGAGGAAGACGTTGCGACGGTCATTGCGGTACTGCCCCATGTTCTCAGGGCGATCCCAGAAGACGGGGTTCTTGATGGTCTCCCGGGCCGTGGAGACGATCCACTTCGACGGATCGGGCGCCGAACCCGCCGGCCCGTCGAACTCGTCGTGGAACAGGAAGGCGGGGGCGGCGTTCTCCGGGGGTGGCGCCAACGGCGCCGGCCCGGGTCGAGCTGGCGACGCGCCTGCGGTGGGAAGTGGGATCGCCGCGGCCAAGAGGCCCAATCCCGACATGAACAGAAGGTTTCGACGATCCATCTCCGGCACAGCGACACGATAGAGCCCCGGGGTCCAATTGCGCGCGATTGGCCCGGGTGATTGATTCGGTGGCCGCGTCCGGCGGGAGGTGGCACGCTGTGCGCTGATGCAGCGATCGCAGCTCTACCAGCGCTTTCTCGCCGGCTCACTGCGGGAGCACGACGATCTCGCACGGGGACTGTTCGGCGCGCACGGTGCGCCCATGGTGCGCCGGTGGCTGGACGGGGAGCTCGCCAAGGTCGACGATCCGGCGTACGCCCGGCTGTTCACCGATCACGTCGACCTGCCTGGGGTGGCTCCCGGCGACTACGCGCACCGCGTCGTCGAGACCTCCCATGGCGCGCTCCTCGGCGGGATTCGCTTCTACGGTCGCGACGTCGGCAGGCCATTCGTCGAGGTGGTCGCCCCCGACTTCGAGGATCTCGACGCGCTCCGGCAGTGCGAACAACCACGCCTCGCGACGGACGGCGCGGCGAGTCGGGCGGGCGCGCGTCCTCGAGGACGTCTTTCCTGCTATTGCCCTGACATTCCGAGCAGTTTCTCGGCGTTGCCGTGAGCGATCGCGGCACGTTGCCCGTCGGTGAGGTCGGCCCGCTCGAGGAACGTGCTGACGTCGTCGCGCACCACGTACGGGTAGTCCTCGGAGTGGATGATGCGGTCCGCGCCGATCTCGGCGACGATGAAGTTCAGCTGGTTCTGGCTGAACATCCCGGACGGCGTCGCCCACACCTGCTCGCGGTAGTAGGCACTCGGCGCACGGTCGAGGTGATCGGCCCATCCCACGACCTCGTCGAGTCGGTCGAGCCAGCCGGCCACCAACTCGCCCCAGTGCCCGCTCAGCAGAGTGAGATTGGGATGCCTGTCCAGTGCGCCGGACAGGATGAGGCGGATGACGTGGATGCCCGCCTCGGCGTGCCACCCGAACGCGGGGCCGGCGAACAGGAATTGGACGGCCGCGGGCCATTCACCCGCGTAGTACGGCGTCGAAATCGCCCGTCCGGGCATGCCGGGATGAACGTAGATCGGCCGCCCGACGGCCTCGGCCGCCGCCAGCACCGGCTCGAACCTCGGGTGGTCGAGGAACGCGCCCTCGATGCTTCCGTGGGTCAGCGCCCCCACGAAGCCCAGTTCCTCCACGCACCGCCGCAACTCGTCGGCGGCCGTGGCGGGTTCGTAGAGCGGCAGCGTAGCAAAGCCGCGGAAGCGGGTCGGGTGCTCCGAGATCTGCCGCGCGAGTTCGTCGTTCACCGTTCGACACAGCTGCACTGCATCCGGATGCGCCAGGTTTCCGGGGCTGTTCGCACCGTGGGAGACGACCTGGACGTCGATGCCGACCTCGTCCATGTGGGCCAGGCGTTTGCCGGCCAGGCTCTCGGCGGACTCGCGATCGGGCATGAAGTCGCCGAGGAATTCGCCGAAGCCGGCGTCGGGCGTCACGGGCCCCGGTCCGGACAGTTCGAGGACCTGCGCCACCGACTGCGGGTGGTGGAAGTGCTCTTCGACGGTGATGATGCGCATCAATCCTTCATACGCCCCGAACCTCGTGACGGGCATGCGAGAGTGACCGGATGACCGGAGACGTGGCGGTGATCGGAGCGGGACCGGGCGGTCTCGTCGCCGCGCGCTGGCTGACCGCACGAGGTTTCGAGCCGACCGTGTTCGAACGCAGCCCGGTCCTGGGCGGACAGTGGGCCGGTCTGCCGGGTGCCAGCGGGGTGTGGCCGGCGATGCACACCAACACCAGTCGCGTGCTGACCGCCTTCAGCGACCTGGAACCGTTGTCCACCAACGTCTTTCCATCTAGCGGCGAAGTGCTCGACTATCTGCACCGCTACGCCGCGTCGTTCGGGCTGCTACCGCGGATTCGGTTCGACACCACCGTCGAGCACCTCGACCGCGACGGCGACGGTTGGTCGCTGAGCCACGACGGTGAGCGCAGCAGGTTCGACCGGGTGGTGGTGGCCAGCGGCCGTTTTCACGCCCCGGCGACACCACCCGTACCCGGTCTCGACACGTTCGCCGGCAGCGTGGGCACCTCGAACAGCTACCACTATCGAGGTTCGGCGCAACTGACCGGAAAGCGAATCCTGGTGGCCGGCTGCGCGGTCAGCGCGCTGGAGGTGGCCGCCGAGCTCGCCCAGCAGGGTGCGGCCACGGTCGTCGTCACCCAGCGACGTCAGCGATACGTGCTGCCGAAGTTCGCCGCAGGAGTGCCCTCGGACCATCGGATCTTCACCCGGTACGGCGTGCTGGCGGCCGAGAACCTGCCCGCCGCCGAGGTCGACCGTCAGCTCAAGGAGATCGTCGTCGAGGCGGGCGGCAGCCCGGAACAGTACGGTGCGCCGGCACCGGACCCGTCGTTGTTCGCCGCCGGGGTCACCCTCAGCCAGCAATACCTGCCGCTGGTGGCCGAGGGCCGAATCTCCGTGCGGCCGTGGCTGACCTCGGTGACCGGCGCGGCCGTCACCTTCGCCGACGGGCACGTCGAAGACTTCGACGCCATCGTGTTCGGCACCGGATTCGACCTCGACCTGCCGTTCCTGAGCGACGAGATCCGAGAGCTCATCGGGCTGGACTCGGTGCATCTGGACGCCGACCGGTACACGTTCCACCCCGACCTGCCCGGGCTGGCGTTCATGGGCATGTGGGACCAGTCCGGCGGATACTTCGTGCCGCTGGAACTGCAGGCGAGGTGGATCGCCTACACGTGGGCGGGCACGATCCCGGCCCCCGCCGAGGCCGACCAGCGTCGGGCGGTGCGGCTGTGCCGCGCCCGGCGAGGCCTGCCCCAGAAGACCCGGATGAACCTGGCCGCTGTGGGTTTCGCGCGCGCGGCGGGCGTCGAACCCCGTCTGGAGGACTGGCCCGAGCTGCGCCGTGCGCTGCTGTTCGGCCCGCTCGCGCCGAGTCAGTTTCGGCTGCAGGGTCCCGATGCGCTGTCCGACGCCGCGACGAGATTCGCCCGCGACGCGGCCGCATTCGGCGCCGTCATCTCCAACGACGAGACCGAGCGCGAACGCGCCCAGTGGTCTGCCCTGCGGTCGGCGGGCTTCTGATCAGGACACGTGTCGCAACTGCGCGGCGAGCATCCACCGCTGCTTCTCCAGCCCCTCCAAGACGGTGTGCAGGATGTCGGCGCTGGTGGGATCATCACCGTCGACCTCGTCATGGACGGCGCGAATGACGTTGACCACGGCGAGGATGCGATCGGCGATCACGGCGACGGCACGTTCGACACCGACCTCACCGGCGGGGAACGCCTCCAGGGAGGTCGTCGCGGCCACGGTCCCCGTGCGTCCGTCCGGCACGGCTTCCAGCGCACGCATGCGCTCGGCGACCGAATCGGCGTAGCCGCGGGCCGAGTCGACCACCTCGTCGAGTTCGAGATGGACGGACCGGAAGTTCGGGCCGACGACCGTCCAGTGCGCCTGCTTGGCCTGGCTCTGCAACTCCAAGAGTCCAACGAGGACGGCCTGCAAGTCGGCGGCCAGGGCCGGCGAGGCGACGAACTCGCCGATGGCGACGTCGCGGGTGATGGTGGTCATCGTTCCTCCTGTGTGTGTAGCAACGATTCTACGCCTTATCTTGATACAGTCAATATAAGCACTAACTCAGTATATTGGTTAGGTCATGCTAAGCTGCAGCCATGGATGACGCGACCAGCCGCCACAAGCAGGAGTTGCGCGATGTCGCGCTGCGGGCGACGTCGGGTCGCCTCGCCGTCCTCGGCGCACTAGAGTCCGCACCCCACTCGACGGCGGAGACCGTCTACGCATTGATTTCCGCAGGCCTGCCCGGCACGTCACCGCAGGCCGTCTACATGGTGCTCAACGACCTGACTCGCGTCGGCCTCATCCGCCGGTTCGAACCGGCGGGCTCGGCTGCGCTCTACGAACGTCGCACCGGCGACAACCATCACCATCTGGTCTGCGACGCATGCGGGTCGGTACGCGACGTCGACTGCACGGTCGGACGGGCGCCGTGTCTGACCCCCGCCGACGACAGCGGGTTTCAGGTTCGAGAGGCCGAGGTCACGTTCTGGGGACTCTGCGAGCGGTGCCGGGCTACCCCGGCCTGATCGCGACCAAGCCCCCAAGCGGGGAGACTACGGTGGGCTAGCCAGAACCTCCGTGTCCCCCGCAGAAGGAGAACCGCGACCCATGACCGTGACCGTCGGGATAGGACCGGTCAGCTTCGGCGACGTGGTGGCAGTCGCCCGCGAGGACGCCGCGGTCACGCTGTCGGAGGAGGCCGCCGCGGCCATTGGCGCCAGCCGCGACATCATCGAGGCGCTGGCCAACGATCCCACGCCCGTCTACGGCGTCTCGACCGGCTTCGGTGCGCTGGCGACGCGCCACATTCCTCAACAGAGCCGTACCCAGCTGCAGCGCAGCCTGATCCGTTCGCACGCCGCGGGATCGGGCCCGGAGGTCGAGCGCGAGGTCATCCGCGCCATGATGCTGTTGCGACTCTCGACGCTGGCCACGGGCCGCACCGGCGTGCGACGCGACACCGCCCAGGCCTACGCCGACCTGCTCTCGGCCGGGCTGACCCCGGTGGTGCACGAGTACGGCAGCCTCGGCTGCTCCGGAGACCTGGCACCGCTTGCGCACGTGGCACTCTCGGTCATGGGCGAAGGGTACGTGCGCACCCGCACCGGTGAGATCAAACCCTCGGCGCACGCTCTCGCCGAGCACGGCCTGACCCCCGTCACTCTGGCCGAGAAGGAGGGCCTGGCCCTCATCAACGGCACCGACGGAATGCTCGGTCAACTGGTGCTGGCGCTGGCCGACCTCGAGGACCTGCTTCGCTTGGCCGACGTCGCAGCCGCCATGAGCGTCGAAGGACAGCTCGGCACCGACCGTGTCTTCGCCGCCGACCTGCAGCAGCTGCGCCCCCATCCCGGCCAGGCCGCGGCCGCAGCCAACATGACCCGCCTGCTCGCGGGTTCCGCGATCGTCGCCAGCCACCAGACCCCGGACTGCACCCGAGTGCAGGACGCCTACTCGTTGCGTTGCGCGCCCCAGGTCGCCGGCGCGGCCCGCGACACCGCCGCCCACGCCCGCACCGTCGCCGAACGCGAACTCGCCAGCGTCATCGACAATCCCGTCGTCACCCTCGACGGTCGGGTGGAGTCCAACGGCAACTTCCACGGCGCGCCCGTCGCCTACGCGCTGGACTTCCTGGCGATCGTCGTGGCCGACGTGGCCAGCATCAGCGAGCGGCGCACCGACCGCTTCCTCGACGTCAACCGCAGCCACGGGCTCAACCCGTTCCTCGCCCACGATCCCGGCGTCGACAGCGGGCACATGATCGCGCAGTACACCCAGGCCGGCATCGTCTCCGAACTCAAGCGGCTGGCCACCCCGGCCAGCGCGGACTCGATCCCGTCGTCGGCGATGCAGGAGGACCACGTCTCCATGGGGTGGTCGGCCGCCCGTAAGCTGCGCCGCGCGGTCGACGGGCTGACCACCGTGCTGGCGATCGAAGTACTGACCGCCGCAAGGGGATTGGACATGCGCCGACCGCTGACGCCCTCACCGGCCACCGGTGCGGTCATCGCCGCGCTGCGCGAACGGGTCGAAGGCCCCGGCCCGGATCGCTTCCTGGCGCCGGAGATCGCCGCCGCCGTCGGACTGGCCCGCTCGGGCGCCCTGGTCCGCGCGGCCGAAGGCGTCCTCGGCCCACTCGAGTGAGCGTTTCCGCTCAGGCGGGTCCGTACAAATTGCCGCGCCGCACGTCCTCGCGGCACTCCGCCCGCGTCTCGCGCGTCTGCTGGACGCAGACGCGCACCTGCTCCTCGATGCCGTCGGGATAGACCTCGTCACCGGGTCCGGGGGTGACCGTCGGGGACGGGACGACGCCCGAGACCAGTGACCACATGATCGTGTTGGCCGGGGGCAGCCGCGCGCAGTATGCCTTCTGGCCGGTGTCGGAAACGCCTGCGGCGCCGAGCACTTCGCAGTCCGCGCCGACGAGCACGACGGGCATCGCGGGCGTCGACGGCGCCGCCGAAGCGACCCGCGAACTCTGGTCGCGGGCGATGACGATGCCGGTGACGACGCCCCCGATCAACAGCAGCCCGACCACGACCGCGGCGGCCACCCCGAGCCACCACTTCCGGCCGCGGGTGCCGCCTGCGGAGGACGCGGGCGACCCGAAGCGGCTCGCCAACACCGTGTCGCCCACGTCGGCGAAGCTCCCGGTGCCGTTGACCCGCCGGGACAGTGCGCTCGCGAATTCGGTGCAGGTGTCGTAACGGTCTGCCGGCGACTTCGCCAACGCCTTGGCCAGAACCGGCTCCAGCTCGGCCAGTTCGGGTTTGCGTTCGGTGATCGCCGGGGGCGGGGCGCTCACGTGCCGGCTGATGACGACGGCAGGATTGCGGTCGAGGAACATGTGCGTTCCGGTCAGCAACTCGAAAGCCGTTGCGGCCAGCGAATACTGGTCAGCTCGGCCGTCGAGCGTCTGGCCCATCAACTGTTCGGGAGCGGCGTAGGCGACCGTGCCGACCGCCATGTTCGTCTCGGTCAGCCCACTGGAGTCGTCGACCCGGCGGGCAATCCCGAAGTCCGCCAGCAGGGCTCGCCAGCGTTCGGAGTCCAAGTTGGCCAGCAGGATGTTGGCGGGCTTGACGTCGCGGTGCAGCAGCTGGCGCTGATGGGCGTAGTCCAGTGCGTCGGCGACGGCGCCGACGATGCGGACGACGTCGGCCGGCGGCATCCCGCTGCGATAGTCCTTCTCCTGCAGCAGCTGCCCGGCGTCGGTGCCCTCCACGTAGTCCATCGCGATCCACAGCCGGCCCTCGTCCTCGCCGCGGTCGTGCACGGCGACGATGTTCTGGTGCCACAGCGTGGCGACGTTCTGCGCCTCGCGGTTGAACCGCTCCCGGTACTCGTCGTCGCTCGACACCGACTGCGCCATTACCTTCAGCGCGTCCTGCCGAGGCAGCCTCGGGTGCTGCGCCAGGTAGACCTCGCCCATGGCGCCGGAACCCAGCATTCGCACGATGACGTAACCGGCGAACGTCGACCCGTCGGCTAATGGCATGCGAGGCATCCTACTGAGGCCGCGCCGCCGGGCTACCCGAAAACGGGCGTCCTCACTTCGCGGGTGCGGTGAGGTCGTACACGATGTCGGATCCGACGGTCGTCGGGGTGAAGTGCGCGGCCACCCACGTCGCGATGTCGGCGTGGGCCGAGCGGCCGCCGAAGCCGCCGGGGCGGTGGTCGTCCTTCGGCGTGATGTAGTAGCCGATCCGGTGGTTGGCGACGTCCTGCTCGAACTCCCCGAGGGTGGGCGCCGGGTCGCTGCCGCCGAACCCGCCGATGGCCATCACCGCGGTGTTGGTAGACAACTCGAGGGCCGCGGCCGCACTCGACCGGTTGATCGCCGCCGAGAAGTCGGTGTGCGTCGCCTCGAGCATCGCGTCGAGCCGAGCGTCGTCGACCTCCTGGCCCCAGCCGCCGTGCCCGCCATCCGGTGTGGCCGGACCGACGAGTGGCATTCCGCCCTCATGCGGCTGACCGACCGTCGCGAACGAGTAGGCGGCGGTGCCGAAGACGGCGCCGAGCATGCCGACGGCCAGCGCCCCGGCCGCGAGCCGTCGCCGCGTCGGCGCACCGGCGGTCACCAGCAGCGCCACCGCTGCGACCACCGTCACGGCGAGGATCGACCACCGCATGGCCGGGAACCAGCCGGCGTTGCGGCCGAGCAGCCACCAACCCCAGACGCCCGTACCCAGGATCATCGCGACCAGACCCCCGCGCCCCAGCCAGGAGTCGCGCCGAGCCCAGGCCTGAGCACCGCCGATCGCCACCATCGCGCAAATGGCCGGGGCGAAGGACAGGCTGTAGTAGGGGTGGACCATGGTCTTCATGTAGCTGAGCACCAGCCCGTCGACCAGCATCCAGGCGCCGAAGACGATCGCGCCCGCGCGGACCACGTCGGTGCGGGGCGCACGGCCGCGCAGCGCGAACACCAGCACCAAGGCGATCAACGCGGCCGGCAGCAACCAGCTGATCTCGAACCCGAACTCGCCGGAGAACAACCGGGTCAGCCCGCCGGAGTCGTGCCCAAATCCGGCGAACCCGCCGTGGTGCCCGTGGCCGACCTCGAACGGCGTCTCCGCTGCCGCACCCACCACGGGGTTGGGCTCGAACATCTTGCCGGTCTTACCCAGGACACGGCCGAAGCCGTTGTATCCCAGCACCAGGTTCATGAAGTTGTCGTCCGTCGAACCGGCCAGGTAGGGCCGCGACGACGCCGGCCAGAGCAGGGTGAGCAGAACGAACCAGCCCGCCGAGATCAGGAAGGCACCGAGCGCGCCCAGCAGGTGCAGCACCCGCCGGCCGAAGCTGGTGGGCGCGGCGATCAGGTACATCAGACCGATCGCCGGCATGACCATGATGCCCTCGAGCATCTTGGCCAGGAACGCAAATCCGAGCGCGACGCCGGCCAGTGCGATCCACGTGGCGCCGGCCCGTTCGAGCGAACGCACCGCGCAATACACCGCCGCCGTCATCAGCAGGACCATGACGGCGTCCGGGTTGTTGAACCGGAACATCAGCGCCGCCACGGGTGTCAGCGCGAAGGCGAAGCCGGCGAGCAACGCCGCGTTGGGGCCACTGATCCGGCGGACCGCCGCGTACAGCAGTGCCACCGTCGCCACGGCCATCAGCGCCTCGGGGATCAGCATGCTGGCACTGCTGAAGCCGAAGATCTGACCGGACAGTCCCATCACCCACTGGGACACCGGGGGCTTGTCGACCGTCATGAAGTTCTGGGTGTCCAGGGACCCGAAGAACAGGGCCTCCCAGTTCTTCGACCCGGCCTGGGCCGCGGCCGCGTAGAACTGGTTGGCCATCCCGTTGACGGTGATGTTCCAGAGGTAGGTGGCCGCCGTGAACAGCAAGAGGACGCCGAACCCGATGCGGTCCCAGCGCCGCCGCGGCGGGGTCGCGTCGGCGGGTTCGTCACTCGTCGGGACGGGCAGTTCCAATGTCGTTGTCACACTGCTAGTTAGACAGGCTGACCGTCGGTGAACCTGTGAGGTCCGCACGAGACCCCTGAGATCGCGAATCGAAGCTGCTCAGGCGTGGCAGCGCCATACACTCGCACCATCACCGGCAGACCGCTCGACGAGGAGCATTGACGCATGACGATGACCGATCCGGACGTCCAGACCAGCTCGTCGTTCGACGACGACGTCGCGGCGACGCAGAGCTACTTCGACAGTCCGCGCTTCGAGGGGATCGTCCGGCTGTACACGGCGCGTCAGGTGGCCGAGCAGCGCGGCACCATCGCCTGTGACTACCCCGTGGCGCGCGCGGCGGCCGCCGCCTTCTACGACCGCCTCCGCGAGCTCGCGTCGGCGCAGAAGAGCATCACGACGTTCGGCCCGTACTCCCCGGGTCAGGCCGTCACGATCAAGCGCATGGGCATCGAGGGCATCTACCTCGGCGGCTGGGCCACCTCGGCGAAGGGCTCCATCAGCGAGGACCCCGGCCCCGACCTCGCGAGCTACCCGCTGAGCCAAGTCCCCGACGAAGCGGCCGGGCTGGTGCGGGCGCTGCTGACCGCCGACCGCAACCAGCAGTACCTGCGGCTGAAGATGACCGACGCGCAACGAGCGGCCACGCCGGCGGTGGACTACCGGCCGTTCATCATCGCCGACGCCGACACCGGCCACGGTGGCGATCCGCACGTGCGCAACCTGATCCGCCGCTTCGTCGAGGCTGGCGTGCCCGGCTATCACATCGAGGATCAGCGGCCCGGCACCAAGAAGTGTGGCCATCAGGGCGGCAAGGTGCTGGTGCCGTCGGACGAGCAGATCAAGCGCCTGAACACCGCGCGCTTCCAACTCGACATCATGCGGGTGCCCGGCATCATCGTCGCCCGCACCGACGCCGAGGCCGCCAATTTGATCGACAGTCGCGCAGACGAACGCGACCAGCCGTTCCTGCTCGGCGCGACGAACCTGAAGGTGCCGCCCTACAAGGCCTGCTTCCTGGCCCTCATGCGCAGCCTTCATCAGCAGGGTGTCACCGATCTACGGGGCCACCTGCTCTACGCCCTGCCCGAGGGCGAATACGCGGCCGCCGACGCGTGGCTGGAACGCAACGGCATCGCCGCGGTGGTCACGGAGGCCGCGGCATCCTGGGCGAAGGGCGAGCAGACCTCCGTCGACGACCTGTTCGACGGCGTCGAGTCGAAGTTCGTCGACGCCTGGCAGGCCGACGCGGGGCTCGAGACCTACGGCGAGGCCGTCGCCGAGATGGTGGCGTTCCGCGAGCGCGAGGGCGAGCCGCCGGCGATGACCGCCGACCAGTGGCGCGACTTCGCCAAGGACGCCTCGCTCTACGCGGCGCGCGAGAAGGCCAGGGAGCTGGGCACCGACGTGCCGTGGGACTGCGAACGCGCCAAGACGCCGGAGGGCTACTACCAGGTGCGCGGCGGAATTCCGTATGCGATCGCCAAGTCGTTGGCCGCGGCGCCGTTCGCCGACATCCTATGGATGGAGACCAAGACCGCGGATCTGGCCGACGCCCGCGAGTTCGCCCGCGCGATCCGCGCCGTCTACCCCGACAAGATGATGGCCTACAACCTGTCGCCGTCGTTCAACTGGGACACCACGGGCATGACCGACGACGAGATGCGCGCCTTCCCCGAGGAGATCGGGAAGATGGGCTTCGTCTTCAACTTCATGACCTACGGCGGCCATCAGATCGACGGCGTCGCAGCCGAGGAGTTCGCCACCGCACTGCGGCAGGACGGCATGCTGGCGCTGGCCCGCCTGCAACGCAAGATGCGCCTCGTCGAGTCGCCCTACCGAACCCCCCAGACCCTGGTCGGCGGTCCGCGCAGCGACGCCGCTCTGGCGGCGTCCTCGGGGCGCACCGCGACCACGAAGTCGATGGGCAAGGGATCCACGCAGCATCAGCACCTGGTGCAGACCGAGGTGCCGAAGAAACTTCTGGAGGACTGGCTGGCGCTGTGGGGAGAGCACTACCAGCTCGGCGAGAACCTGCGCATCCAGTTCCGCCCGCTGCGGGCCGGTGGCGAAGTGCTCGAGCTGGGCATCTACGGCGACGGTGAGGAGAAGCTGGCCAACGTGCTCGTCGACCCCATCAAGGACCGCAACGGCCGCAGCATCCTCACGGTGCGCGACCAGAACACCTTCGCCGAGCACCTGCGCCAAAAGCGGCTCATGACGCTGGTTCACCTCTGGCTGATCAACCGGTTCAAGGCCGACGCGGTGTACTACGTCACGCCGACCGAGGACAACGTCTACCAAACCGAGAAGATGAAGTCCCATGGGATCTTCAGCAACGTCGGTGAGGACGTCGGCGAGATCGTGGTGGCCGACGTCAACCAGCCGCGCATCGACGAGTTGCTGGCGCCCGACCGCGAGGCGCTGATGCGGTTGATCCGCAAGGAGGACTGAGCCGCGTCGCGACGGTTTCAAAGGGAGTTCACAGGCGGCGCTTCACCGCTCATTACCTTGCCCCAGCACGCTGGAGCCATGATCGCCTCACTGCTCGCCGTCGCCGTCGGACTCGGCGTGATGGTCGTCGCGGAGCTCAACTGGCAACGCGCGCTCACCTCGGCGACCGCCGCCGGCTTGGTCGCCCAACCCACCGGCGAGGTGACGCCCGTACCGTAGGGGCATGAAGTTCCTCGAGGTCGACGGGCTAGGCCCGGTCAGCCGCATCGGGTTGGGCACGTGGCAGTTCGGCGCCAAGGAGTGGGGGTACGGCGACGACTACGCCGCCGGCGCCGCACGTGACATCGTGGCTCGCGCCAGGGCCCTCGGGGTGACGCTGTTCGACACCGCCGAGGTGTACGGCTTCGGCAAGAGCGAGCGCATCCTCGGCGAGGCCCTCGGAGATGAACGCGCCGACGTCGTCGTCGCCAGCAAGGTCTTCCCCGTCGCCCCGTTTCCGCCCGTGGTTCGGCAACGGGCCCGCGCCAGCGCCGAACGGCTGGGACTGCAGAAGATTCCGCTCTACCAGGTACACCAGGCCAACCCCGTGGTACCCGACTCGGTGATCATGCCCGGCATGAGATCCCTGCTCGACGACGGCGTGATCGGCGCGGTCGGGGTGTCGAACTATTCACTGGACCGATGGCGCAAGGCCGACGCCGCGGTGGGCACACCCGTGGTCAGCAATCAGGTGCACTTCTCCCTAGCCCACCCCGGACCGCTGGCCGACCTGGTCCCGTTCGCCGAGCGCGAGAACCGGATGGTGATGGCCTACAGCCCGCTCGCACAGGGTCTGCTCGGCGGCAAGTACGGTCCCGACAACCGCCCCGGCGGAGTGCGGATGACCAACCCGCTCTTCGGCACCGAGAACCTGCGGCGGGTGCAACCGCTGTTGAACACGTTGCGCGAGGTCGCCGCCGACCTCGACGCCAAACCCGCACAGGTCGCGCTGGCCTGGCTGATCAGCCTGCCCGGCGTGGTGGCCATCCCGGGCGCGTCCAGCGTCGAGCAGCTCGAATTCAACGTCGCCGCAGCCGATCTCGACCTGAGCATGGAGAGCCGCAACGCGCTGACCGCCGCCGCGCGGGCATTCCGGCCGGTGTCGATCGCCCGGTTCGCCATCGACTCGCTCCGCGAGAAGCTCGGACGCTAACCGGCGGGCACGTACGTGCGGCGTGCCCACTGGAACACCTGCCACCCGGCTGCCTCGTCGAACTCCGCGTGCACGCGGCTCGCCGACTCGGCGCTGATCGGCACGGCGTCGCGCGCCTTCACCTGAACCTCGGCGCACCGCTCCATCAGGAGGAAGAAGCCCACCGCCGAATCGACGGTGGCGCCCACCGTCAGCAGGCCGTGGTTGCGCAGGATCACGGCCCGCGCGCCACCGAGGGCCGCCGCGATGCGCTTGCCGCCGTCGAGCGAGGCGATGCTGACTTCCTCGTCGTCGAAGATCTCGTGGTCGTCGTGAAACGCACACGCCTCCTGTGAGATCGCCGCGAGTTTGGTGACGGTGGCCGAGAACGGCGTTCCGTAGGGCGTGTGGCAGTGGGCTGCCGAGACGACGTCGGGCCGAGCCTCGTGCAGTGGGGCATGGATGTGAAAGGCGGCCACGTTGATGAACCCGCCGCCGGAGACCGAGCCGTCGGGTCGAACGAGCACCAGATCGTCGACGGTCATCGTGCGAAACGGGACGCCGTAGCGGGCCAGCCAGAAGCAGTCCGGCTGCTCCGGGTCGCGCGCCGAGACGTGACCGTCGCCGAGTGAGCCCCACCCCATGGCGCCAAACACCCGGTACGCCAAGACGAGACGGCGCTTGCGGTGCTCACGAAGTTCGACCGGATCGGCGATGTCGGGCTCGTAGGCGGAGGGATCCAGGAAGTCATCCAGAAGGCCATCCAGTAGGTCACGGTCTGCCGTCACTCCCCCACGCTAGGCCAGCATCCCCGACTGCCACCACCGACATGGAAATTTCGGTTACTGTTCCCGGCGTGCTACCTGGCCTTTCCCGTGAGTTAGCTGCCCGCGGCTCACGCGTCGGTCCGCCCACGTGAGTCCGACCGTGCTGGCCTTGGCTCGGCGGCGGTTCCACTCCGAGGATCGCTACTACTGGATCACCTCACTGCTGGCGGCCCAGGGCTTGCAGCGCGCCGCCTGCCGACTGACTGCGGCCAACATCGTCGCGTGCGGCGCCATGCCGATGCTGTTGATGTTCGGGGAGCTCGGCCCGACGGGCACCCGCGACCGCTCGGTCGCCGTCGTGGTGTTCGCGCTCAGCGTCGCGATGGCCTCGATCTGGCTGCGGTCGAGTTGGCCCTCCCGGCGGCAGTCTCAGGTGTGCGTCCTGGGCGGCAGCATCATGGTCGTCGTCGGCTGTCTCATCGAGTCCCATCCCGCGATTGGGATGGTCGGGGCCACGGCGTTCGTCGTCGTGTCGGCGTTCACCGCGATGTTCCACGCGGGGTGGCTGCTGGCCTACACCTGGTTCGTCGGCCTCAGCACACTCCTGGTGCTCTCGGTGCGCCTGGAGGGCTTCAAACCCGAGGTCGCCGTGGCGGTGATCTTGCTCTTCGCCATCGTCAACGCGTTCGTCGCGTTCTGCTGCCGCACCGTGGTGCGGTTGGTCGACAACGACGTTCACTACGGCGAACTCGAACCACTGACCGGGCTGCTGACGCGGGACGCGTTCTCCGACCGCATCGCGACCATCGTCACCCGAGACCGCGACGACGACCGATTCCTGGCCATCGTCGTCGTCAGCCTCGACAGCTTCTCGCTGCTGACGGCCATGGGTGGCGAGGCCGGCGGCAATCAGGCCAGAGTGGCCATCGGTCAACGGCTGCGCGAGACGCTGCGGCGCGACGCCCTGCTCGCGCACGTCGGCGAATCGGAGTATCTCGTCGCCGACACGTTCGTCAGCACCGACGCCTCGGTGCTGACCGACCGTCTGCAACACACCGTGCGCACCTCCCCCTACCGGTTGACCGCGAGCATCGGCACGGTGATCGCGCCGCTGGCCACGTTGGTCGGGCATCCGCCGCACGACGTCGTCGAGGAACTCATCACGATCGCCACCACGAACGTCTATCTCGCGCGCCGCCACGGCGGTCAGCGCACCGAGACGACCGTCAATCCCGAACTGACCTCGCTGCGCGACGCCGACGGCTGGGACGACGACGACCTGACGGCCTAGCCGTCTGCGCCTAGGGCGACCGCGGCCGGGTCGCGCCCTCGGCCCGCACCGACCCACGCCGCCGGTCGACGCCACCGGCTGCCAGCGGCGTGGCGACGTCCTCGAGGGACTTGCCCTCCGCGTCGACGGCGAGGAACCATGCGATCAGCCCGCCCCCGATCATCACCGCCGCGCCGAGCAGGTAGCCGACGAACAGAAGCGCGGGCCGCGAACCGTCGCCGATCAACGCGCCGTACACCACCGGTCCCAGCGCGCCGAAACACTGTGCGATGGCGAAGAATACGGCGATCGCCTTGGCCCGCACCTCCAGGGGGAAGATCTCGCTGACCGTCAGATAGGCCGAACTGGCACCCGCCGAGGCGAAGAAGAAGATCACACACCACGCCACGGTCTGGGTGACGGCGTTGAGCACCCCGGCGTAGAACAGTCCCGCGCTGCCCGCCAGCAGCACGCCCGAGAGCACGTAGGTGCCCGAGATCATCTTCCGGCGGCCGACGGTGTCGAAGAAGTGGCCAATGGCCAACGGCCCGGCCAGATTACCGACGGCGAAGGCAATCAGATACAGCGGTGTCGACTCCGACGGCACACCGTAGAACTTGCCGAGCACGAGGGTGTAGGTGAAGAAGATCGCGTTGTAGAGGAACGACTGACTGATCATCAGCGAGGCGCCCAGAATCGCGCGCTTTGGGTAGTCGCGGAACAGTACCCGCGTCAACGCCAGGTAGCCGATCTTCTGGGTCGGCCTGAGCTCGATGGCCTTGGCGTCGTCGACCGGCGCCAGCGTGGCGCCGGTGGCCTGCACCTCGTGCTCGATGTAGGTGATCGACTCCTCGGCCTCCTCGACCCGACCGTTCATCACCTGCCAGCGTGGACTCTCGGGCAGGTGCCGCCGCACCACCAGGATGACGAGCCCCAGCACCGGCCCGATCAGGAACGCCAGCCGCCAGCCCAGGCCCAGGTCCATCGACTTGAGGAAGACGAACGTACCGAGGGTGCCGAGGATCGCTCCCGCCCAATAGGTTCCGTTGACGGCGATGTCCACGCGGCCGCGGTAGCGGGCCGGGATCAACTCGTCGATGGCCGAGTTGATGGCGGCGTATTCGCCACCGATGCCCATGCCGGCGATGAAGCGGGTCGCGTAGAGGAACACGACCCACCCGAGCCCGTTGCCGAGGGTCAGCGCGGTGAGTCCGCTGCCCACCAGGTACACGCCCAGCGTCACCATGAACAGATTGCGTCGGCCGAGCTTGTCGGAGAGTCGCCCGAAGAACAGCGCCCCCACGACCTCGCCCGCCAGATACACCGTGGCCAGGAAGCCGACCGCGGCCGACGAGAGGCCCAGGGTCTCTGGCTGACTGAGGGTGTCGGCGACGGCGCTCGCGACGGTGATCTCCAGACCGTCGAGGATCCAGGCGACGCCGAGGGCCACCACGAGCCGGGTGTGAAACGGCGACCACGGCAACCGGTCGATGCGGGCGGGAATCAAACTGCGGATCGGGGCGCTCGACGCCTCGGCTGACGTCGCCATGGTGGCCTCCTCGCAGATGGTCGGCCCAGCAGCACTTCCCGCCGGTGGACCTTCCGAAACCACCCACGAGGACGACCGCGGACATCCTGAGGTACGGTGTCTGCGTGAACATCGGCGCGCGCTGCTATTGGCGCTTTATCTCGGCTCCGGGTGGAGCCTGCGATAGGGCGTCATAGGACGACGCGTCACACACCACCCGGAGCCCAGCAGTGACCACTTGGTCGCTGCTTTCGTCATTTCAGGGCTTCGGACCGTCCACGGGTGAGCCCTGAGAACCACTCAGAGAAAGCCCGACACACCGTGACGATCACCAGCACCAGCCCAGACGTCGAACCGGTCTCCGATCGGCGGATCGTCTCCTTCCGGCCGGTGCCGCCGCCCGAACGACTGCTGGCCGACATGCCGCTGGACCCCGGCGCCGCCGCAGCGGTACGGCGCCACCGCGCCGAGATCGCCGACATCCTGGCTGGTCGCGACGACCGACTGCTCGTCGTCGTCGGCCCCTGCTCGGTGCACGACCCGGTGGCCGCGCTGGACTACGCCCATCGCCTGGCCCCCTTGGCCGAGGCCTACGCCGACCGCCTCAAGATCGTCATGCGGGTCTACTTCGAGAAGCCCCGCACGACGGTCGGTTGGAAGGGACTCATCAACGACCCCGGGATGGACGGCACCCACGACGTCGAGCGGGGCCTGCGTGCCGCCCGCGCGCTGCTGCTCGACATCGGCGCGATTGGATTGGCGGTGGGGTGTGAGTTCCTCGAGCCGACCAGCCCGCACTACATCGCCGACACGGTGGCCTGGGGCGCCATCGGAGCCCGGACCACTGAGTCCCAGATTCATCGTCAGCTCGCGTCCGGGCTGTCGATGCCCATCGGGTTCAAGAACGGCACCGACGGAAGCGTGGCGCCGGCCGTCGACGGCGTGAATGCCGCTGCGGCGCAGCACGTCTTCTTCGGAATCGACGATCTGGGTCGCGGTGCCATCGTCGAGACCGCAGGCAATCCCGACTGCCACCTGATCCTGCGCGGGGGGACTTCCGGCCCGAATCACGATGCCCGCTCCGTCGCCGCGGCGATCCAGCGCCTGGTCACCGCGGGTCTGCCGGGCAACGTCATGATCGACTGCTCGCACGCCAACTCGGGCAAGGACCACGTCCAGCAGGCCGTCGTCGCCGACGAGATCGCCGCCCGGATCGCCGACGGCGAGTGCGGCATCAGCGGGTTGATGCTCGAGAGCTTCCTGGTGGCGGGTTCACAGCCCGTCAGCGGGCGGCTGGTCTACGGCCAATCCGTCACCGACGCCTGCATGGACTTCACGACCACCGCCGGGATCCTGGGACGCCTGCACGACGCCAAAGGGCGCTGACCTCGCGAATGCACGTGAAAGACCTTTCCGACGTGGCGCTTTGGCGGTGAGGGTCGTTGGCGGGTGTGGTCACAGCGGGATGAAGATGCCGAGGAACCAGAAGCCCCAGATGCCGCGTCCGCGGTCGAAGAACGGTTCGGCCCGAAAGCCGCGGTAGTTGAAGGGGCGGTGATCGCGGCGGCCGTCGTCGAAACCACGCTGGTCCCAGCGTCGGTCGTCGAACCGGAAGTCATTTCCCCGGTCGTGGCGGCAGAAGTGTCCGAAGCACCGGTCCTGGTGAAGACCGCCGTCGGCCAATGCGGTTGCCGCACCGGCACCTAGGCCGAGTGCGCTGGCACTGACGGCTCCGGCGATCGCCAACCGTGCGGTCATCTTCACGAAGTTCATGCTGGGTTCTCCTTCGACGTTCCACTCATGGGCACGACGAACCGATTGGCAATCGTTGTCTTGCAACGTTTTCCGTCGACCGATTCGCACCAGCCCAGCATGTCCGGCGAGAAGGACCGCTGCGTGGAGACCATGTGGAGATCGCTTGGAGATCGCCGTCGGCCCGCGCGGGATCGACGGCGAGGCTTCACGCCCAGGTCACGGCTTGAGCCACCGCCACTGCGCCGTCAGCCAACCCTGCGCACCGGGAAGCCGATCGCGCACCGCTGCGACGACACCGGGCCACAGGAGATCGTCGTAGTCGTCACCGGACAGCCAGCCCCCGGAGCGCACCTTCGGCAACCACGCGTCGACGTCGGCGGCGACGCTGTCGTAGTCGTGCCGCGCGTCGAGGTGCACCCACGCCAACGAACCGTCGACGAAGAAGTCGGCGGCCTTGGGTGAGGAACTGATGAAGACGTGGACGTCGTCGGCGAACCCACAGGCGATGACGTTGCGGTGCAGCAGACCCGCGAAGGTTCCGCCGCCGAATTCGACGGCAGGCCCGTGGGCGTCCTCGCCTGACAGCCCTTCCTCGCCGCTACCGCGACAGGTGTCGACGCCGATGACCGTGAAGTCTCGCCCCGAGCTGCGCACCACGTCGGCCAGCGAGCACAGGCTGCGCCCCAGGTAGGAGCCGACCTCGACGAAGGTGCTGCCCTCGTCGAAGACCTCGACGGCTTCCTGCTGGCCTTCGCGCCAGTGGAACCAGCCGGGAATGTCCGACCATTGGGTGACCTCGGCGGCGAATGCGTCCTTCGTGGGGTGGCTCACGCTGAGACGATTCCCCGATCGCGGTGTCGATAACCCCGTTGACGTCGAGCCGCCCTAGGCTTGGCCGTCGTCACCCATGGGGGCATCGGGTCTCGCGTCGTCGGCCCGATGAAGTCCAACCATTGCCGCATGGACCGTGGGGTACGAATGGAGCGCTTGGTCGACCCCCAACATCTTCAGCGTCCTGTCAGCAATGGGACTTGGCGCGGCGACCGCGAATCGCTTCCCGAAGGAACGGGCCGACTCGTCACCGGCAACGAGAATGCCGGCGCCCGCAGAGGACAAGAAGGTCAACCCCTCGAGGTCGACGATGAGCCCCATCGGAACGTCGGCGAGGCATCTGTTGATCGCGTCGGCCAACTGTGGCACGGTCACGGCGTCGAGGTCCCCGCGCACCGCCAACACCGTCACACCGTCGATCGGCGATTCGTGGAGGCCGAACGACCGAGGGGGCGGTGGTCGACGAAACCGTTGGTAGGCGGCTCCGCGCCGCATCCCGAGCGCGTCGCCGATCGTTTGCCATGACATCCCGAGACCGCGTGCAGCCTCGACGGCGCGAGCGAGTTGCTCCTTGGCCGCGAGGACTTCGCCGTCGGAATGGGCATTGCCCACCAACGAAAGCACCTCCGAAGCATCGGTGATTCGGCCAAGGGCGTGGGCGTGTGGATCCTCGGCCGAAGGTGAGGGAGATCGCGTGGTCATCGCTGGGCCCGGCTCCGTCCAAGGGGTAGGCGTGCGCGAACCCCTGAGATCGGCTGTCGTGTCGCGTGGTTTCAGCGACTGAGTGCGTCGTGGCCGGGCAATCGATGTCAGCTGCGAGCGGGGACTGGGCTCGCTTCGACCACTCAAGGCTAACGTAGGCCACGCGTTTCACGGAGCGAACGGCTACTTCATCGGCCGCCTTCTCCCCGCCTGCCGCGAACGCAACGGCCAAAAGTTCGCGATCAACCGCTAAGCACCGCCGAAGCGCATACTCGGCACCAGGGCGCACCTGGATGCACAGCATGCTGTCGTTCCAACTGGCCACCGCACCACACGGGGTGGGGGCACCGAACATGTTCGGCCTGGACCCCCGCGTCGAGGACCCCGTCGCGGAGGCAATCGGGGCATTGCTGGCCACGTTGGCCACGGTGGCCCTCATGACGGCACAGCGAGAGGAGCAGATCGAACGGGCGCTGGCCAGTAGGGACGTCATCGGGCAAGCAAAGGGCCTCTTGATGAATCACTTCGAGGTCGACGCCACCAGAGCCTTCGAGATGTTGAAGACCGTCTCTCAGAACGAGAACACACCGTTGCGAAGCGTCGCCGAGAAGATCATCGACAGATTCTGACTCGAGATCGGTGAAACCGGGCCGCGCAGCTGTTGTCTCAACCCACGGTGTTGATCCCGGACCACCTCGCGGCAGACGAGTCCACGCAACCTCGCACCGTTTGCCGCACGTCCTCTACGTGCCCGGTGGCCAACCTCGGAAACCTGGTGACCTGGATCTTGAACAGATCGGCCAGTACGGGTCTGCAGTCCTGTTGGGCGTGACGAGGGGTGCCGCCGTGACGTCATGGGCGTTGGCATCGTCGACGATCAGCAGCCCGACAGGAGGCCGGCGGCGGCGCCTGGCTGAGTCCGCCCTTGGCTTGGGTCGGTTCGTGGCAAGCAATCGGCTCCGCGAGCCCCGTCAGGAGAGCGTCAGTTCGAGGTGGTCGAGGCGACGCACCAGCAGGCTGGGCAACCAGCGCCCCGCCTCGGCGACCTCGACGTGGGTGGTGCGCTCGATCAGATGGCGGAGCACCACGGTGGCCTCCAGCCGGGCGAGGGCGGCACCCACGCAGAAGTGTGCGCCCTTGCCGAAGGTCAAGTGCCCCTTGCCATCAGGGCGGTCGAGCCGGAACCGGCCGGGGTCGTCGAAGTGTGAGGGGTCTCGATTGGCGGCACCCCACACGAGGAGCAGACGTGACCCGGCACGTAGCGCAACCCCGCCCAGTTCGGTGTCGTGGAGGACGTGTCGGTAGTGCCCTCGAAACGGCGGCTCGTAGCGCAGCACTTCTTCCAAGAATGCACCGAGCAGTTCCGGCTGCTCTCGGACCTGCCCTTGGATCGCAGGGTGGGTCGCCAGGATCCATGCAGCCGAGCCGATCAACGAAGCGGTGGACTCACCACCGGCGCTGAACAGGGTGATCATCATCATGTGCGCGGCGGACTCGCTGAGTTCACCGGTGGCGCACGCGGCGGCGAGGTCGCCCAGCAGATCGTCCCCAGGGCTGCAAGTGGCGCGGTGGAACTGCTCGGCGATGTAGCAGCTGAGTTCGGTGACCGCCGCACCGCCTGCACTGAGTTGCTCTTGGCTGACCAGACCCTCCACGAATTGCGTTGCGCCGTAACCCCACCGGATCAGCTCGTCGACGTCCTCATCGGGGACGCCGATGATCCGCCCGACGATCATCATGGGCAGCCGGTTCGCCATCGCCGCCATCCATTCGATGTGACCACTTTGCACGCCGCTCTCCCAGATGCGGGTGGACGTTTCGGCGATGAACGGCTCGATGGCACGGATGCGCCTGGCCGCCAATTGTGGGATCAGCGCCTTGCGGTGCACGGCATGCGCGGGATCGTCGGCAGTGGCAAGGGCCTGCGTCGGGCCACCGAGTTCACCGATGGGGAACATGCCCACTGCGCCATCAGCCTCACGCACCATGGTCCCGGTCAGATTCGAGGAGAAGTCCTCACACCGCGTCACCGCTTCGGTGACGGTGTCCCATCCGGTCACGGCGTAGAAGCCGGTGTCACCGATCCGGTGGACCGAACCTTCTGCGTGCATCCGCTCATAGAGCGGGTAGGGGTCTTGGATGTACTGGTCGTCGAATAGTGCGATGCCCAGCGCACCGTCCAGACGTGTCATTGCTCCACGCTGAGGGTCTCCGCCAGTGAGGTCAACCACCCGCGAGGAAGTCGAGACAGCCGGTTGCCGTCGCCATTCGGGGTCGTCTCAGCAGCCGTCGAGAACCTGCACCAACGGTGAGACGTCCTCCGAGTTCCGTCTCAGTTCTGAGAAGATCATCTTCAGGCGATGCAAGGAGTGCGGCGGGTGGTTCGTGAGGATTGGATCGTCGGCGGGGATCGTCGGGCTGCTGCTGCCGAACGCATCTACGCCGCTGCGGTCGATCTGATACTGACCCAAGGACTGGACGCCCTCGACGTCGATTCGCTCGCCGAGCGAGTGCACTGTTCCAGGGCTACCGTCTATCGCTACGCCGGGGGCAAAGGACGGATACGTGACGCCGCGCTCGTTCGCATCGCCTCGAACATCACCGATACCGTTCGGCGCGAAGTCGACGGCCTCAGTGGCCCTGAGCGGGTGGCGAAGGCCATCTCCGTTGCGCTGCAACAGATCAGGTCCGATCCCATTCGGCGTGTGATGACGGCATCGAACAAGGCACCCCAATTGAGCGACCTACACTCCTCGCCGGTGCTGAGCGCGTTGGCCGCCGAGCTCACCGGGATCACCGATGACGACCCGGTAGCGGCGCTGTGGATCGTCCACGTGGTGCTGTCGTTGGCGTACCTGCCTCTCGGCGACGACCACCTGGAGGCCGAGATTCTTCGACGATTCATCGTCCCGGCGTTCGACCGCTGAGCGGCCATGCCAACGTCTTCGATGAGAACCTTGCCGAAGGCACGGAGCTATCGGACGCAGCCTTCGCGGCTACTTCGGACGGACTGCTGACCTGAAAATACTGGTGGAGCTAAGGGGAATCGAACCCCTGACCTTCTCGATGCGAACGAGACGCGCTACCAACTGCGCTATAGCCCCTTGTACCGCTAGCAGGTTACCAGTGCCGGTGTCCCGCTAGAAATCGGCGCTACTGACCAGAGGCTCGCGGCAGGTCGTACTCACGCGCGAAGGTCGCATAGTCGAGGTGTTCGAAGATCGGGTCCTCGTCGTCGATCTCCAGTACCACCGAACCGGGCCGGCGCAGCCGCGCGGGCACCACGTCGAATTCCTGGTCCTTGGTGTTCTCCACACCCAGGTGCGAGCGCATCATGCGCTGCGCCCGGCGCCGTCGTACCTGCTCCTCGATGGCCGTCTGACGCCGTAGATAGGCCAGGTAGAGGACGGTGACGACGGCGACCGTGCCGCACACCCACCAGAACGTCGTCGACACCACGTAGGCCCCGACCGCACTCAGCAGCAGCAGCACCGACATCGCCATCAGCACGCGCTTGCGGAAGCGGTACTTCCGCGCGCTGACGGCCGCTGCGGTCTTGGTCTCGTAGGTGCGGCGGCGCTCCTGGGACTTCGATCCCCCACCGCGCTGCTCGGACTCCTCGGCGGCCTCGATGCCCGAGGAGTCGTCGACGTATTCGTAGTCGTGGTCGGGGTCGTCCTGCGACACGGCCTCGAACTCGTCGGTCATGTCGTCGGAGGACGTCATGTCGTCGTCGGACTCGGCGGCGGGCTGATCGACGGGGGCGGGCTCGGGTGCGTCGACCTCGTTGAGGTCGTCGACCGAGAACGTGGCGGTGTTGTCGTCGAACTCCAGCGGCAGCTGGGGTTCCTGCTCGACCCCGGCTTGCTCGGACCTGGCCCGCGCGGACGCTCCGATGGGCAGGGCGCCGGAGTCCTCCTCCACCACGTCGACGTCGAGGTACTCGGACTCGGCCTCCACCTTCGCCGCGGCCATCACCACGACCGTGGTGCGGGGCTTCTCGGATTCGCCGTCGTCGTAGAGGTCGTCGTCGAGGTCGTCGTGGGTCGGACGCCAGTCCGGGTCGCTGTGGTGGCCGGCCGCCGGCTTGCGCCGTCGCAGCAGCCGCGCGCCCTGCCCGGAGTTCAGCACGCGGGTGGCCAGCGCGACGTCGCTGGTGCGACGCACGGTGTCCCGCTTGCTGATCAACATCGGGACCAACACGAAGAGCCAGAGCACGACGAGCGAGATCCAGAGAAGAGACTGAGGGATGCTTGGCATGACGCCTGCTCCTTTCCCCGTGAAGTTAGGGTCGTGACCAGCGCATCCGGGGACGACGCGCCGCGCCTAATTACACACCTGTAATTCGCCCCTGACAAGCACATTCGCCCCATGAGCCACAACTGTCCCAGATTAGGCCCAGTTGGCCCGCCCGGCGCGGACCAACGCCGAGGTTGCGGAGCCGTTCAACTCCTCGATCGTGATGGCCACCAGCAGATGGTCCCGCCATCCGCCGTCGACCTCCAGATAGCGCTTGAGCAAGCCCTCCTCACGGAAGTTCGCCTTCGCCAGCACCCTGCGGCTCGGTTGATTCTCAGGCCGCACCGTCGCCTCGATCCGATGCAGACCCACCGGCCCGAAGCCGTGATCCAGACCCAGCGCCAGCGCCGCCGTCGCCACCCCGCCACCGTTGTGCGTCTTGGCCACCCAGTACCCGATCCAGGCCGATCGCAGCGCGCCGTGGGTGACGCTGCCGATCGTCAGCTGGCCGCAGAGCTGCCCGTCCAGCTCGATGGCGTACGGCAGCATCCGACCCTTCCTGGCCTCCGCGCGCAGCCCCGAGCAAATCGACGGCCACGACGAAATGGCATGTCGCGCTTCCCAATCCATCTCAGCGACGGGCTCCCACGGTTCCAGGTGCGCCTGGTCGGCCAGCCGGATCCGGCTCCACACCGCCCCGTCACGAAGCCGGATGGGACGCAACCGCACCAGTCCCGCGGGCACTCGCAGCGGCCCGACCGACTGCGGCCACCCCGGGTGCATGGACGACGACCGCCATAGATTCATGATCGGCTGCGTCAGCCGCGTTGCGCCAAGAAGGCCACGTCCACGATCTCGCCGGTGCGGACCTCCTCGGCCTCGCTGGGCACCACCACGAGGCAGTTCGCCTCGGCGAGGGTGGCCAGCAGGTGCGATGACGCACCCGGCGCGCCGCCGAGCGCCTGCACCAGATATTCGCCGGTGTCCTGGTCTCGCATCAGCTGCCCGCGCAGGTAACCCTTGCGCCCGGCCACCGACGTGATCGGCGACAGGGTCCGGGCCTGCACGACGCGCCGAAGCGGTTGTCGCTTGCCCAGCGACATGCGGATCAACGGCCGCACCATCACCTCGAACACGACCAGCGCGCTCACCGGGTTGGCCGGCAACAGGAACACCGGCACGCCGTCGCGCCCCAGCTGCCCGAATCCCTGAACCGATCCGGGGTGCATCGCGATGCGCGAGACCTCCATGTCGCCAAGCTCGGAGAGCACCGCCCGCACACTCTCGGCGGCGGTACCTCCGACGGCGCCCGCGATCACCAGCACCTCGGCACGGTTGATCTGACCCTCGACGACGTCGCGCAACGTCTTGGACTCGGTGTCGACGATCCCGACCCGGTTGACCTCGGCCCCCGCGTCGCGACCCGCCGCGGCCAACGCATAGGAGTTGACGTCGTAGACCTGGCCGTTGCCCGGATTGCGTGAGACGTCGACCAGTTCACCGCCGACGCTCATGACCGACAGCCGCGGACGGGGATGCACGAGCACCCGCTCCCGGCCCACGGCGGCGAGCAAGCCGACCTGCGCGGCCCCGATGATGGTGCCCGACCGCACGGCGACGTCGCCAGGTTGCACGTCGTCGCCGGTGCGACGCACGTAGGCACCCGACCGGACCCCGCGCAGCACCCGCACGCGCGAGTCGCCGCCGTCGGTCCAGCGCAACGGCAGCACCGCGTCGGCCAGGGTCGGCATGGGCGCGCCGGTCTGCACGCGCGCCGCCTGCCGCGGCTGCAGTCTGCTTGGGGTCTTGGCGCCGGCCTCGATGAGACCCATCACCGGGAGGCTGACCTCGCGGTCGCCGTCCTCCTCGTCACCTGCCTCGACGCCGAGGACGTCGACGCTGCGTACCGCGTATCCGTCGATCGCGGCCTGATCGAATCCCGGAAGCGGGCGTTCGGTCACGACCTCCTCGGCGCACATCAAACCCTGCGCCTCCGCGATGGCCACCCGGACGGGTCTCGGCGCCACCGCCGCGGCAGCCACCTTCGCCTGCTGCTCCTCCACCGAACGCACTCGTGCGCCTTTCTCCAGTCACGGAGCCCACGCGCAAGTCAGTTGGCGCTCAGGCCCAATCGCTCGACCAACCAGCGCCGCAGCTCCGGTCCGTAGTCGTCGCGCTCCAATGCAAAGTCAACCGCAGCCTTGAGGTAGCCGCCGGGATTTCCCAGGTCGTGTCGAGAACCGCGGTGCACCACGACGTGAACGGGATGACCCTCGTCGATCAGCAGCGCGATCGCGTCGGTTAGCTGAATCTCGCCGCCGACCCCGCGCGGCACGCGCCGCAACGCGTCGAAGATGGCGCGGTCCAGCACGTATCGGCCCGCGGCGGCGTACAGCGACGGCGCGTCCTTGGCCTTCGGCTTCTCCACCATGCCCTTGACGCGCAACACGTTTGGATTCACCGCGTCGGGAACCACCTCGACGTCGAACACGCCGTAGGCGCTGATCTCGTCCTCTGGCACCTCGATCGCGCACAGCACCGATCCGCCACGCTTGGCACGGACCTTCGACATGGTCTCCAACACCCCGGTCGGCAACACCAGGTCGTCGGGCAGCAGCACCGCCACGGCGTCCTCGTCGGCGTCCAGGCTCGGCTCCACGCAGCTGACGGCGTGCCCGAGGCCGAGCGGCTCGGCCTGCACCACGGATTCGACCTTGATCAGACCCGGCGCGCGCCGCACCTTCTCCAACATCACCATCTTGCCGCGGGCCTCCAGCGTGCCCTCGAGGATGAGGTCCTCGACGAAGTGCGCGACGACGCCGTCCTTGCCCGCGGAGGTGACGATGATGAGGCGCTCGGCGCCGGCCTCGGCCGCCTCCGCGGCGACCAATTCGATGCCGGGGGTGTCGACGACGGGCAGCAGTTCCTTCGGCACCGTCTTCGTCGCAGGTAGAAAGCGTGTTCCCAAACCGGCAGCCGGAACGATCGCGGTGCGTGGAATTGGCACCAAAGCCCGTGTCGTCATCGTTCACACCATAACGTCATCGGACGCTGACAACCGGCTGAGCCCTGCCCCTGTGACGTGACATGGTGAAGTCGTGGCACCGACGAAGGCCGAGATGCGCGCCGCGGTCCTGTCCGCGCGCCGCGCGCTTCCCGACGCGGTACGGCGCGCGGAGTCCGACGACCTGCAGGGACATCTCACCGGGCTGATGCGACCCGGCGACACCGTGTGCGCGTACGTCCCGGTGGGTTCCGAACCCGGTTCAGTCGCCATGTTGGCGGCGCTTCTCGCCGCGGGCGCTCGCGTCCTGCTGCCCGTTGCCCGCGAGGACGATGGAGGCCGGCCCCTGCCCTTGAGCTGGGGTGAGTTTCGCGGTGACCTGGTGCCCGCCCGCTTCGGCCTTCGCGAGCCGCCCCCACCGCATCTGCCGGCGGCGACCGTGGCCGAGGCGTCGACGGTGGTGGTTCCCGCGCTGGCCGTCGACCGGACCGGCAACCGGTTGGGCAGGGGCGCCGGCTTCTACGACCGGAGCCTGACCCTTGCCGACCCCTTGGCGCGACTGGTCGCGACCGTCCGCGACGACGAACTCGTCGACCGGCTTCCGGCCGACCCCCACGACGTGCCGATGACCCATGCGCTGACCCCAGGTGCCGGGCTCGTCGAGCTCGGCTGACGCGCTCCGGCGTCAGCGGGAATGGCGGGAGCCACGTAGCGGTTCTAGCACTTGAGCAGCTAGAGTGCTAACAGCTTCGTTCATTGTTCCGGAGGTTTTGGTGCCGACCTATTCGTACGCTTGTACCGAGTGCGACAACCGTTTCGACGCGGTGCAGGCATTCACAGATGACGCGTTGACCACGTGCCCGAAGTGCTCGGGTCGGCTGCGCAAGCTCTTCGGCTCGGTGGGTGTGGTGTTCAAGGGCAGCGGTTTCTACCGCAACGACAGCCGCGACACCTCCAAGAGCACCATCAACGGCTCCAGTGGCGGCGACTCGTCGGGCTCCTCGGAGAAGACCTCCGACAAGCCTGCGGAGAAGCCGTCGACGACGGAGAAATCGGCCAGCTCGGACAAGCCGAGCTCGACGTCGAGCTCCACCTCTTCGGCGACCAAGCCCGCATCCGCGCCCGCCTCCTCCAGCTAGCAGTTATCCACAGGGCGCGGCCGACCCCCTGCCGCATCGCCGTTCGGCTGCCTAGCGTGGCCACATGGGGGAATCACTCGATCCGTCGTTGACGTCGCGGCTCGCCGCCCTGCGACCCGACTGGACGCGCACCGTCATGGCCCGCCGCGTGACCGCCGGCGCGCTGGTCCTCTTGGCCGCCGTCGCGGCGCTGCGACCCGATCCCACACAGGGCCGCGCCGACGTCGTCGTCGCCACCCGCGACCTCACCCCCGGCGTCGAGTTGACGGCGACCGACCTGCGTGTGGAACCCCGTGCGGTCGACACGATTCCGGACGGTGCCACCTCACGCGGCGCCGACCTGGTCGGCGCCACTCTCGCCGGGCCCGCACGTCGTGGCGAGATACTCACCGACGTCCGGGTGCTGAGTTCGCGCCTCGCCGACGCGGCCGCCGGACCCGACGCGCGCATCGTGCCCGTCCATCCGACCGACGCCGCCCTCCTCGAACTGGTGCGCACCGGCGACGTGGTCGACGTGCTGGCCGTCGCCGAGTCCGCCGACGGCACCGGAGCGCAGCGCTCGCGCGTCGTGGCCGCCAATGCCGTCGTGGTGTTGGTCTCGAGTGCGACCAAGGACCGGAGCCGCGACGGGGTGGTGCTCGTCGCCCTGCCGGTGCACGAGGCCAACGAGGTCGCCGGTGCGTCGCTGTCCCAGGCGATAACCCTTACGTTCCACTGAGTTCGGTCCTTGCGGTTAGCGTTGCCGCACGGGTCAACGGCGCACGGCCTGACCACTGACGGAAGGAAGCCCACGTGCTCAAGGGATTCAAGGAGTTCCTCTCCCGCGGCAACATCGTCGACCTCTCGGTCGCCGTCGTCATCGGCACCGCGTTCTCAGCCCTGGTCAAGACGTTCACCGACGTGATCATCACGCCACTCACCAGCCGAATCGGCGCCAACGGCAGCGACGTCGGCCTGCTGAAGGTCTCGATCGGCGGCGGCCAGGTCATCGATCTGAACCTGCTGATCTCCGCGGCCATCAACTTCGTCTTGGTGGCCGCCGTCGTCTACTTCTTCGTGGTCGTGCCGTACAACCGGCTCCGCAAGAAGGGTGAGGTCGAGCAGGCCCAGGACACCGAACTGAGCCTGCTCACCGAGATCCGCAATCTCCTCAAGGACGGCACCAGCGCGGAGACGGTCACCGGACCCGGTACCGGCCCCAGCCCCGACACCGCGAAGACCACCAGCGCCGACAGGTAGTGCGCGCAGACGAAGACAGCCCCCGGCCAGAGGCCGGGGGCTGCTTTCGTTGAACTAGGGAGTTAGTTCATGTTCCACGGTTCGCCGTACGTGGTGACGCTGTCACCCGTCGAGGCGATGAGCCGAGCGAACGGACGCAGGAGCACGCCGCCGGCCGCGCCGGTAACCGTTCCGTGAGCGTTCGAGACCGCGACCCCACCGGAGGCACCCTTGACGTCGACCGAGAAGGTCGCGACTTCCTGGATGCCGGGGCC
The DNA here is from genome assembly GCF_040614235.1 of Mycobacterium sp. NPDC006124. NCBI lineage: Bacteria > Bacillati > Actinomycetota > Actinomycetes > Mycobacteriales > Mycobacteriaceae > Mycobacterium > Mycobacterium sp. NPDC006124. The sequence goes on from NZ_JBEXUA010000002.1 coordinate 144,138, forward strand.
GTTGCCGAGGTCAGCGCTGATGGACACACCCGGGAACAGGTTCGGGGTGATGACCTGCAGCGGGTTCGCCGGCGTCGCGTCGTCGAGCAGGATGTTCGGGGTGGTGTAGCTGAAGTTGATGCCAACGCCCAGCGACCACGGGAAGCCGATCTGGTAGCCCAGCTCCAACGTGCCCTCGAACGCGTCGGCACCGGGGCCGGCGACGATGAACTTTGCGCGGCCCGAGTGGAACCACTCGCGGGTGAGGCGGTTGCGGTCGAGCGGGAAGACACCGTTGAGGAAGGTGTCCCACTGCTGAACCGTAAGCGTGCGATCCTGGCCGTCGACCAGGCTCAGCTCGTTGTCCAACCCTGCGTGAGAGGTGCCCGTGCTGGTGAGGAGCGCCGCGAACGCTGCTACCAGAGCGACCAGCACCCGACTGATTGCCTTCATGTTCTCCCTAGCTGTCGTGACGGACCTTGCGGTCCGTGTTCCTGTGAGTGCCCGGCTCTACGGCTAAGCCTGACACCCCGCAAGAGGTTGATGTGGAGGAAATTAGAAATCCCACATTCTGTTCTTACGTAAAGCTCATCGTTAGACGACGAGAAACATAACGGCGAGGCATCCACCCGGCAACGCGTACGGGTCACGCAAGGTGCGGGTGGGACTTGGCCGACGATGTTTGCCCCGCCATCGCGATCGGACGCCAACGGCGTGCGAGGGCCTCGTGAGAGCCTCCCACGGTCGGTGCGGGCCGTCGCCGCGGGTCGGACTCGTCGGCAGGACACCCCCGCGGGCACGCGCCGTGAGAGGCGGGAATTTGCAGGTCAGCCGTGATGCGGCGGGATGTTCTCGCGCAGCCAGTCGTCGCGATCGTCAGCGCGGGAGGCGGGGTCGTCGTCCCACTCGTCCTTGGTGGTCTCGGGTAGGGAATCACCGAAAACCTTGTTAACTGAAAGGCGCTTCCGCTGTGAATCCTCAGTCACGCAAACAGTCTACTGTGACAAAGATCACATTCATGAGCGGGATGACTTTTGCGCCGCCTCGACTCGATCCCGTCGAGCCCCGCCTGAGCGCAGACGCACGCCATTAGCCCCGCCGAGCGATGCTCGCGGGGAATCGACGGCGCCGAGGACGGCACGGGGCCTAGATCTCCAGGCTGGAGAGTTGCCCGATGATCTGGATGGCGAGCGGTCCTAGCGTCGCCATGCCGTCGCGGACGGCTCCGCGGGAACCCGCGATGTTGACGACCAGGGTGCTCCCCGAGATACCCGCCAAGCCGCGGGACACCCCCGCGTCGACGAGGCCCGCTGACAGCCCCGAGGAACGCAGTGCCTCGGAGATGCCGAGCAGCTCTCGATCGAGGATCGTCCTGGTGGCCTCCGGCGTGACGTCCCGGGGCGTGACCCCGGTGCCTCCCACCGACACGACCAGGTCGACGCCGCCGATGACGGCGGTGTTGAGCGCGTTGCGAATCTCGATCTCGTCGGCGGACACCACGACGACCCCGTCGACGACGAATCCCGCCTCACCCAGCAGCTCGGTGACTACCGGACCACTGTGGTCCTCTCCATCTCCGTGCGCGGTCCGGTCGTCGACGACGACGACGAGTGCGCGACCCACCAACTCACCAGGCTGTTCCATGATGGCAACCGTATATCCCGCCACCGACGCGGGCGACGCGATCCTGAGCTCCGGGCGACCCGGCGCGACGGTCACTGCTGCGCCTTGCCGAGGGTGACGTCGACCGTCTGCGGCTTGCCCGAGGTGTCGATGTAGGTCAGCGTGACCTTGTCACCGGGAGCCCGCGACCGCACCGCCGCGACCAACGCGTCGGCACTGCCGATCACCCGGTCGTCGACCTTGGTGACCACCACGCCGGCGGGCATGCCCGCCGCCGAGGCGGCGCCACCGGCGGTCACGTCGACGATCTTGGCGCCGTCGACACTTGCGTCGTTGCCCACCTGCACGCCGAGCGAGGCGTGCGAGGCGGTGCCGCTCTGGATCAGCTCGTCGGCGATGCGCTTGGCCTGGTCGACCGGGATCGCAAAGCCGAGGCCGATCGAGCCGCTCTGCGACTGACCCGAGTCGCCGCCGAGAGTGGCGATGGCGGAGTTCACGCCGACCAGCTGGCCGCTCATGTTCACCAGCGCGCCGCCGGAGTTGCCCGGGTTGATCGCCGCGTCGGTCTGGATGGCGTCGAGCACGGTGTTCTGGTTCTGGGCGTCGCCACCGGCGGCCACCGGTCGGTTCAGCGCGCTGACGATGCCGGTGGTGACGGTGCCCTCCAAGCCGAGGGGCGAACCGATGGCGACGACGTCTTGGCCGACTCGGAGATCACCCGAGGAACCGAGGGTGATCGGGGCGAGTCCGCTGGCTCCGACGGCCTGCACGACCGCGATGTCGCTGCTGGGGTCGGTGCCGACGACCTTGAAGGTGGTCGTCGCGCCGTTGGCGAAGGTCACCTTGGTCTGCACGCCGCCGGCCGGTGCACCGGGACCGCCGTTGGCGGCCGCGACGACGTGGTTGTTGGTCAGGATGAGGCCGTCGGAGGACAGGATGATGCCCGACCCCTCCTCGGACTGCCTGCCCATGTCGGTCTCGAGCTTGACCACGCTGGGCACGACCTTGGCCGCGACCTGCTCGACCGACCCCGCGGGAAGGCTCGCCGCAGGGACGCCGGGCGCCGCTCCGGTCGACGTCGAACTCCACGACGGCTGGCCGGGTTGCACCAGGGTGGCGACACCGCCACCGATGCCGGCCGACACCACCGCGATCGCCAGCGCGCCCACTGTCAGCCGGCCTGCCCGGGAACGGCTGCGGGGCGGCGTCGGCGGTGGCGGCATCATCCGGGTGGCATCGCCGCGGTACGGATCGTGCGGGCCGCGGTAGGACGGCGAGCCCTGGGGCGGTTGCGTCGCGTAGCGCCAGTCGTAGGACTGCTGCGGGTAGGCACCGGTCTGATGCTGGCCGGGGTAGCCCGGCGCCGCGGCCTCGTGCGCACCGGGGCGTTGCCCGTGCGGCGGTGGCGGCGAGTACCTCGGTTGGTTCGTCATTGCGGCTGTTGGCTCTTCTTTCGAGTCGTGTACGTCAGCGGTCTGTCGTGGTAACGAAAGATGTCCCCTGACAGTGCCCCTCTGGGCTGAGAATCCACTTAGAGATCTTTCGGGAGTTGCCCAGAAGTTCCCGTCGACGCAGGCCCCCGGTCATCCATTCTCGGTGCTGCCGGCCACGCCGTCCAACGCACCGGCACCGCGTGTCGCGCCCACCCCGGCGCCGGCGCCGACCATCGGCCTGCCGGGAAGGAGGACGAAGATGGACGTCCCCGGCGGGTCGGCCAGCGGGGTCGCGTAGTCGATGCGAAGCGTGCCACCGTGTTTCACGACGACCTGCTTGACGATCGCCAGGCCGAGACCGGAGCCGGACATCGACCGCGCCGACGTCGACCGGTAGAAGCGCTCGAACACCAACTCGCGCTCGCTCGGCGGAATGCCGGGACCCTGGTCGGAGACCACCAGTTCGGCGTAATTCGCGTCGACCTGGTTGAGCCGCACTCCCACCCGGCCGCCAGGGGGACTCCACTTCGCGGCGTTGTCGAGCAGATTCAGCACGGCGCGGGACAGCGTCGCCTCGTCTCCGTAGACCTGCCATCGGACGGTCTGGACGTCGAATTCGATGTCGTTGCGTCGCCGCCGAACTCGCTCGAGGCTGCGGTCGACGACCTCGGCGAGGTCGACGGGTTCGTGGATGGTGACGCCCGCGTCCTCGCGGCTGAGGTCGACCAGATCGCCGACGAGGGTCGAGAGCTCCTCGATCTGGGCGATCACGTCCGCGCGCAACCCGGCCATCTCCTCCTCGGGAATGCTCGGCGCACCGGGCGCCATCGAGGCCATCAGCAGTTCGACGTTGGTGCGCAGCGATGTCAGGGGCGTGCGCAGCTCGTGGCCTGCGTCGGTGACCAGCCGCGCCTGGCGTTCTCGAGACTCGGTCAGCGCCCGCAGCATCATGTTGAAGGCCTCGGTGAGACGGGCCAACTCGTCGCTGCCGTGTACCGGGATGGGTCGCAGATCGTCGGTTCTGGCGACGCGCTCGGCGGCGTCGGTCAACCGCGCCACCGGTCGCAACCCGGTCCTGGCGACCATGCCGCCCGCGATCGCGGCGACGGCCATGCCAAGACCGCCGACGATCAGCAAGATGGTGCCGAGGCGTTTGATCACCTTGCCGGTCGGGTCGAGGCTCTTCGAGATCAGCAGCGAGTCGCCACTGGGCAGATGAACGGCCAGCACGCGCTGAAAGTTCACCGTGCGCAACGACATTCGCAGCGTCCCCTGGATGACGCCCTTCTCCGGGTCACCAAGGGGCAACGTCTGCCCCTCCTGGTTCGCCGTGTAGATCGACCGGCCGGGCATCACGAACATCGCGTTGACGTCGGAGTAGGCCGTGCCCTCGATCGCCTTGCCGGGGTCGACGGCCAGCAGACCGCTCTCGATCAGCAGCCGGGCGCGGATCTGCAGCTGGTTGTCGATGTCGTCGTAGAGAGCGCGCGACACCACCGCGTAGACGGCCAGGCCCATCAGGACCACCACCATCGCCACCATGGACATCGCGAGCAGCATCACCCGCCACCGCAGAGACACCGAGCTGGCGCGATGCGGGACGTACGGCTGCACGTCGGGGGCGCGTCGTTCGCGAGACCCCCACCAGAACGGCGACCTGACCGAACCCATCAGAGCGTCACGGCGGGGTCTCGCGCAGCACATAGCCGACGCCGCGCACGGTGTGGATGAGTCGCGGCTCCCCCTCGGCCTCCGTCTTGCGCCGGAGGTAGCCGACGTAGACCTCCAGGGCGTTGCCGGAGGTCGGGAAGTCGAAGCCCCACACCTCTTCGAGGATGCGGCTACGGGTCAGCACCCGGCGCGGGTTGGCGATCAGCATCTCCAGCAGGGAGAACTCGGTCCTGGTCAGGCTGATCTGGCGTTCGCCCCGGGTCACCTCCCGGGTCACCGGGTCGAGGCTGAGGTCGGAGAACGTCAGCGCCGCGGAATCACCGTCGTCGGGAAGGACGCGACGCCGAAGCAGCGCCCGCATCCGGGCGAGGAGCTCTTCGAGGGCGAACGGCTTGGGCAGGTAATCGTCGGCTCCGGCGTCGAGGCCGGCGACCCGCTCCGAGACCGAGTCACGGGCGGTGAGTACGAGAATGGGCAGGTCGTCGCCAGTGCTGCGAAGCTGGCGGCACACTTCGAGGCCGTCGAGCCGGGGCATCATGACGTCGAGCACCAGGGCGTCGGGCCGATCGCTGGCGATCAGGTCCAGGGCTTCGAGGCCGTCCTGCGCCAAGTCGACCGAGTATCCGTTGAACGCGAGGGACCGGCGTAGGGATTCGCGCACAGCGCGATCGTCGTCAACCACGAGTATGCGCACAGCCACAGTTTCAACCCAGTGTCTGAGACAGGCCTGAGAGGCGCGCCGCCAGAGGGGGCGACGGGTAGGTCAGCGGCGGTCGAGGTCGATCAGGCCGAGGCGGGCGGCCTTGAGCAGGCGACGCGGCACCTTGTGCTGCTGACCTGCGACGTTGACGTTGACCAGGCCGGTGGCCTCGGTCTTCCACTGCGACCGCCGACTACGGGTGTTCGACCGCGACATTCTCCGCTTCGGCACAGCCATGGGGGTACTTCTCCTCTTGAGATTTCGTGCTCTTGGGGTGCCGCGCTCGCACGGGCGTCGGCAATTGCTCCTCAGAATAGCCGCAGAGCCACCCAGCCTCCAAAAACGCGTCGCCGCCCCTTGACGTGGGACCGGTGGTACCGGCTAACCTACCGGCCTACCGGTTGGTTGAACCGTCGACGACGATGGGAGCTCGTGTGCGTCCGCAGGGCAGCAGCGTCGGGCCGGTCCGCATCGGAAACTGCTCGGGGTTCTACGGCGACCGCCACGCCGCCATGCGCGAGATGGTCACCGGCGGCGAGCTGGACTACCTCACCGGCGACTACCTCGCCGAGCTGACGATGCTGATCCTGGCCCGTGACCGCGCCAAGTCCGCCGACCGCGGCTACGCCAAGACCTTCCTCACCCAGCTCGAGGAATCGCTGGGAACCGCTCTGGACGAGGGTGTGAAGATCGTCGCCAACGCAGGCGGGCTCAATCCGGCCGGCCTGGCCTCCGCCGTGCGGGCGCTGGCCGAGCGACTCGGCCTCGACGTGACCGTCGCCCACGTCGAGGGTGACGACCTCGTCGGCCGGGGCGCCGAGTTCGGCTTCGCCGACGACGTGCTCGCCGCCAACGCCTACCTGGGCGCCTGGGGCATCGTCGACTGTCTCGCCGCGGGCGCCGACGTCGTCGTCACCGGCCGCGTGACCGACGCGTCCGTGATCGTCGGACCCGCGGCCGCCCACTTCGGCTGGACGCGCACGGACTACGACGCCCTCGCCGGTGCCGTGGCAGCCGGGCACGTCATCGAATGCGGCACCCAGGCCACCGGCGGCAACTTCGCCTTCTTCGGTGAGATCCCCGACCTGATGCACCCTGGCTTCCCCATCGCCGAGATCGAGGCCGATGGATCGTCGGTCATCACCAAGCACGAGGGCACCGGCGGACTGGTCAGCGTCGACACCGTCACCGCTCAGCTCCTCTACGAAATTGGCGGCGAGCGCTACGCCAACCCCGACGCGACCCTGCGGGTGGACAGTCTCCGGTTGAGTCAGGACGGTCCCGACCGCGTGCGGATCACCGGCGTCCGTGGCGAGGAGCCGCCGCCCACGCTCAAGGTGTCGCTCAACGCCGTCGGCGGATTCCGCAACGCGATGACCTTCGTGCTCACCGGACTCGACGTCGACGCCAAGGCCGACCTGGTGCGGCGTCAGCTCGAGGCCGGCCTGTCCGTGCGGCCTGCCGAGTTGGAGTGGACGCTGGCGCGCACCGACCATCCCGACGCCGACACCGAGGAGGCGGCCAGCGCACTGTTGCGGTGCGTGGTCCGCGACTCCGACCCGAAGATCGTCGGTCGTCAATTCTCCTCGGCGGCAGTCGAACTGGCACTCGCCAGCTATCCGGGGTTCACCACGACGGCACCGCCCGGCGACGGCCAGGTGTACGGCGTGTTCACCGCCGGCTACATCGACGCGACCGACGTGCCCCACGTCGCGGTGCACGCCGACGGTCACCGCACGTCGATCCCCGCCGCGTCGCCGACCAGGGTCCTCGAGCCCGTCGACCCGGCCCCGCTGCCGCCGCCGTTGCCGCCAGGCCCGACCCGTCGGGGACCACTAGGCCAGATCGCCGGCGCGCGCAGCGGCGACAAGGGCGGCAGCGCCAACGTGGGCGTCTGGGTCAGAGCCGACGACCACTGGCGTTGGTTGGCGCACGAGCTCACCGTGGATGCCCTGCGCGAATTGCTCCCGGAGACAAGGGATTTGATCGTCACCCGATATCTGCTGCCCCATCTACGCGCGGTCAACTTCGTCATCGAGGGCATCCTCGGCAAGGGGGTGGCCCACCAGGCCCGCTTCGACCCCCAGGCCAAGGGGCTCGGCGAATGGTTGCGCTCCCGCCACGTCGACCTACCGGAGGCCTTTCTCTCATGAGCGTATGGACCACCCCTGAACGCGAACAGCTCCGAAAGACGGTGCGCACGTTCGCCGAACGCGAGATCCTGCCCTACGCCGCCGAGTGGGAGCGCACCGGCGACATCCCGCGCGAACTCCACCTCAGGGCGGGCGAGGCAGGACTGCTCGGCGCCAGCCTCCCGGAGTCGGTCGGCGGTGAGGGCGGCGACGGCGCCGACGCGGTCGTCATCTGCGAGGAATTGCACCAGGCGGGCGTGCCCGGTGGCGTGTTCGCCTCGTTGTTCACCTGCGGGATCGCCGTGCCGCACATGGTTGCCTCGGGTGACCAACGCCTGATCGACACCTATGTGCGCCCGACGCTGCGGGGCGAGAAGATCGGCTCGCTGGCGATCACCGAACCCGGTGGTGGTTCCGACGTCGGGCACCTGACCACGAGAGCCGTTCGAGACGGCGACGAGTACGTGCTCAACGGAGCCAAGACCTACATCACCTCCGGCGTGCGGGCGGACTACGTCGTCACCGCCGCGCGGACCGGCGGTCCCGGCGCGGGTGGGGTGTCGCTCATCGTCGTCGACAAGGGCACACCGGGGTTCGAGGTCAGCCGCAAGCTGGAGAAGATGGGGTGGCGCTCCAGCGACACCGCCGAGCTGTCCTACACCGACGCCCGGGTGCCGGTGGCCAACCTGATCGGCGTCGAGAACACCGGGTTCCTGCAGATCGCCGGGGCCTTCGTCTCCGAGCGGGTCGGCCTGGCCGCCCAGGCGTACTCCAGCGCGCAGCGCTGCCTGGACCTGACCGTCCAGTGGTGCCGCGACCGCGAAACCTTTGGCCGGCCCCTGATTTCGCGCCAGTCCGTGCAGAACACCCTGGCCGAGATGGCGCGGCGAGTCGACGTGGCACGGGTGTACACGCGCTACCTGGTCGAGCGGCAACTCGATGGTGAGACCAACCTGATCACCGAGGTGTGCCACGCCAAGAACACCGCCGTCGAGGCCGGCGAGTGGGTCGCCAACGCGGGCGTGCAGTTGTTCGGCGGCATGGGCTACATGGCCGAGTCGGAGATCGAGCGCCAATACCGCGACATGCGCATCCTGGGGATCGGCGGCGGCACCACCGAAATCCTCACCGGGCTGGCCGCCAAGACGCTCGGATATCAGTCGTGAGCCCACTCGCATCGACGATCGACACCCGATCACCCGCCTTCGCCGAGGCCACCGCCGCGATGACCGCCAAGCTGGCCGAACTCGAGACCGAGCACGCCAAGGCGCTGTCCGGTGGCAGCGCCAAGTCCGTCGAACGCCACCATGCGCGCGGCAAGCTGACCCCGCGCGAGCGCATCGAGTTGCTGCTCGACGCCGACTCCCCCTTCCTCGAGTTGAGCCCGCTGGCCGCCTGGGGCAGCGACTTCCACGTCGGCGCCAGCGTCGTCACCGGCATCGGCGTCGTCGAGGGCGTCGAGTGCCTGGTCGTGGCGAACGATCCCACCGTCAAGGGCGGCACGAGCAATCCGTGGACGTTGCGGAAGATCCTGCGCGCCAACCAGATCGCCCGCGAGAACCGACTCCCGGTGATCTCGCTCGTCGAGTCCGGCGGCGCGGACCTGCCGACGCAGAAGGAGGTGTTCATCCCCGGCGGCCAGATGTTCCGTGACCTGACCCGGCTGTCGGCGGCCGGCATCCCCACCATCGCCCTGGTGTTCGGCAACTCCACCGCGGGCGGCGCCTACGTGCCCGGCATGTCCGACCACGTGGTGATGATCAAGGAACGGTCGAAGGTGTTCCTGGCCGGGCCGCCCCTGGTCAAGATGGCGACCGGCGAGGAGTCCGACGACGAATCCCTCGGCGGAGCCGAGATGCACGCCCGCACCTCGGGTTTGGCCGACTACCTGGCCAACGACGAACTCGACGCCATCCGCGTCGGCCGTCGCATCGTGGCCCGGCTGAACTGGCACAAGGCCGGCCCGCGCCCGCGGCCGGTGACGGAACCGCTGTTCGACGCCGAGGAGTTGGTGGGAATCGTCCCCGCCGATCTGCGGGTGCCGTTCGACCCCCGCGACGTGATCGCCAGGATCGTCGACGGCTCGGAGTTCGACGAGTTCAAGCCGCTCTACGGTGGCTCGCTGGTCACCGGTTGGGCGACGTTGCACGGCTTTCCGATCGGCATCCTGGCCAATGCGCGCGGGGTGTTGTTCAGCGAGGAGTCGCAAAAGGCCACCCAATTCATCCAGCTCGCGAACCGCTCTGACACGCCACTGTTGTTCCTGCACAACACCACCGGCTACATGGTCGGCAAGGCCTATGAGGAAGGCGGCATGATCAAGCACGGTTCGATGATGATCAACGCCGTCTCCAATTCGACGGTGCCGCACATCTCGCTGCTGCTCGGCGCGTCCTACGGCGCGGGCCACTACGGCATGTGCGGGCGGGCCTACGATCCACGCTTCCTGTTCGCCTGGCCCAGCGCGAAGTCGGCCGTCATGGGCGGAACCCAGCTGGCCGGCGTGATCTCGATCGTCAGCCGGGCGGCCGCCGAGGCCCGCGGTCAGCAGGTCGACGAAGACGCCGATGCTGCGCTGCGGGCCGCAATCGAGGCCCAGATCGAGGCCGAGTCTCTGCCCATGTTCCTGTCCGGCCGCATGTTCGACGACGGCGTGATCGATCCCCGCGACACCCGCACGGTGCTCGGAATGTGTCTGTCCGCCATCGCCAACGCACCGATCGAGGGGACGTCGAACTTCGGCGTCTTCCGGATGTGAGCGCCCCCATGAGCGCGATTTCGGCGTGTTTGGTCACGGTGAGCGCGACCGATCACGCCGAAATCGCAGGAGGAGCGAGATGATCACCCGAGTTCTGGTCGCCAACCGGGGCGAGATCGCCCGCCGCGTGTTCGCCACCTGCCGCCGGCTCGGCATCGGCACCGTGGCGGTCTACACCGACCCCGACGCCGGGTCGCCCCACGTGGCCGAGGCCGACCTCCGGGTGCGCCTCGACGGCCGTGACGGCTATCTCGACGCCGCCCAGCTGATCGCGGCGGCGCGGGCCGCCGGCGCCGACGCCGTTCACCCCGGTTACGGGTTCCTCTCCGAGAACGCCCAATTCGCCGCGGCCGTGCTGGATGCCGAACTGACGTGGATCGGCCCGCCGGTGGCCGCCGTGCAGGCGATGGGCAGCAAGATCGAGGCCAAGAAGATGATGGCCGCGGCCGGAGTGCCGGTCCTCGACGAACTCGACCCCGAGACCGTCACCGCCGAGCAGCTACCCGTGCTGATCAAGGCGTCCGCCGGTGGCGGCGGCCGTGGCATGCGCGTGGTGCACGACCTCGACCAGCTCGCCTCCCAGGCCGAAGCGGCCCGCCGGGAGGCGCAGTCCGCCTTCGGCGACGGGACGGTGTTCTGCGAGCGCTACCTCGCCACCGGCCACCACGTCGAGGTGCAGGTGATGGCCGACGCCCACGGGGTGGTGTGGGCGGTCGGCGAACGTGAGTGCTCGATCCAGCGCCGTCACCAGAAGATCGTCGAGGAGGCCCCCTCGCCGCTGGTCGAACGCATCCCCGGGATGCGCGCCAAGCTCTTCGACGCCGCCCGGCTGGCGGCCGAGGCGATCTCCTACACCGGCGCCGGCACGGTGGAGTTCATGGCCGACGACCACGGCGACTTCTTCTTCCTCGAGATGAACACCCGGCTGCAGGTGGAGCACCCCGTCACCGAGGAGACCACCGGGCTGGACCTCGTCGAGCTGCAGTTGCTGGTCGCCGACGGTGGCCGACTCGACGCCGAACCCCCAGCGGCACGCGGACATTCGATCGAGGCCCGGCTGTACGCCGAGGACCCGGCGAAGGAGTGGCAACCGCAGGCCGGTCCGGTGCACCACGTCGAGGTGCCCGGTGCGCTCACCGAATTCGAGCTGCTCGGCCGCACCGGCGTCCGCGTGGACTCCGGCATCGTCGACGGCTCGGCGGTCTCGGTGTTCTACGACCCGATGCTGGCCAAGGTGATCTCCCGTGCCCCCACTCGTGGACAGGCCGCGGGCATCCTGGCTTCGGCGCTGGCACGCACCCGAGTACACGGCATCCGGACCAACCGCGACCTCCTGGTGAACGTCCTGCGGCACCCCGCGTTCCTCGACGGTGCCACCGACACCGCGTTCCTGACGACCCATGGTCTGGCCGAACTGGCTACACCCCTTGCCGATTCGTCGGCGGTCACGACGTCAGCGGTCGCGGCCGCCCTCGCCGACGCGGCCGCCAACCGCGCGGCCGCCGCCGTTCTGGGCGGGCTGCCGAGCGGGTGGCGCAACCTGGCGTCGGGCTTTCAGACCAAGCGCTATCTCGACGACGCGGGCGTCGAGCACGAGGTGCGCTACCGGCTCGGCCGGGCGGGACTCGAACTCGACGGTGACGACACCGTCACGCTGGTGTCGGCGGCGCCAGAACGGGTCGTGCTACGCATCAGCGGCGTGGAGCACCCGTTCGACGTGGCGCGCTACGGCCCGTCCGACGCTCAGGACGTCTTCGTCGACGGTGCGCTGGGTCCGGTGCACCTCGTGGCCGTTCCCCGGTTCCCCGATCCCGACTCCGCCGTCGCCGAGGGGTCTCTGCTGGCGCCGATGCCGGGCGCGGTGACCAGGGTGGCCGCCGCAGTCGGCGATGCGGTCACCGCCGGTCAACCGCTGATCTGGCTGGAGGCCATGAAGATGGAGCACACCATCGCCGCCCCCACCGACGGCGTGCTCGTCGAACTCAACGTCACGGCCGGTCGACAAGTCGACGTCGGTGCCGTCCTTGCTCGCATCGACAACCCCCAAGGAGATTCCGCATGAGCTTCATCGAGACCGACGAACAGCAACAGCTTCGCAAGGCCGTCGCCGCGCTGTCGGCCAGCTACGGGTCGGAGTACTACCTGGAGAAGGCCCGCGCCGGCGAGCACACCACCGAGATGTGGAGCGAGGCAGGCAAACTGGGCTTCATCGGAGTGAACCTCCCGGAGGAGTACGGCGGCGGTGGCGCGGGCATGTACGAGCTGTCGCTGGTCATGGAGGAGATGGCGGCCGGCGGCTGCGCCCTGCTGATGATGGTGGTCTCCCCGGCCATCAACGGCACCATCATCGCCAAGTACGGCACCGACGAGCAGAAGCAACGCTGGCTGCCCGGCATCGCCGACGGTTCTATCACCATGGCGTTCGCCATCACCGAGCCGGACGCGGGCTCCAACTCGCACAGGATCACCACGACGGCCCGCCGCGACGGGGACGACTGGATCCTCTCGGGTCAGAAGGTGTACATCTCCGGCGTCGACCAGGCCCAGGCGGTGCTCGTCGTGAGCCGCACGGCCGAGGCCAAGACGGGCAATCTCAAGCCCGCGCTGTTCGTCGTGCCCACCGACACCCCCGGCCTGTCGTGGACGAAGATCGACATGGAGATCGTCAGCCCGGAGAACCAGTTCCAGCTGTTCCTCGACGACGTTCGGCTACCCGCCGACGCTCTGGTCGGCTCGGAGGACGCCGCGATCGCCCAGTTGTTCGCCGGGTTGAATCCCGAACGCATCATGGGTGCGGCGAGCGCGGTCGGCATGGGTCGCTTCGCAATCTCCAAGGCCACCGACTACGTCAAGACCCGGCAGGTGTGGAAGACGCCGATCGGTGCCCACCAGGGCATCTCACATCCGCTGGCGCAGAATCACATCGAGATCGAGCTGGCCAAGCTGATGATGCAGAAGGCCGCGTCGCTCTACGACCTCGGCGACGACGGCGGTGCTGCCGAGGCCGCGAACATGGCCAAGTACGCCGCGGGCGAGGCGTCGGTGCGCGCGGTGGACCAGGCCGTGCAGTCCCTCGGTGGCAACGGGCTGACCAAGGAGTACGGCATCGCCTCGGTGTTGACGGCCTCGCGGCTGGCCCGCATCGCGCCGGTGAGCCGGGAGATGATCTTGAACTTCGTCGCCCAGACGTCGCTGGGCCTCCCCCGGTCGTACTGATGGGCGCCCTGGTCACCTACGCCGTCGACGGTCCGGTCGCCCGGCTGACGCTGGATTCGCCGCACAACCGCAACGCCCTGTCGACGGCCCTGGTCGCGGCTCTGCACGACGGGCTGTCCTCGGCCGCGGCCAATCCCGACGTGCGGTGCGTGGTGCTCGGCCACACCGGCGGCACGTTCTGCGCCGGTGCCGACCTGAGTGAGGCGGCCGGACGCAGTCCTGGCGACCTGGCCAGCGACCGGGCCCGCGAGATGACGAGCCTGCTGCGGGCGCTGGTCGCCTTGCCGATGCCGGTGATCGGTGTGGTCGACGGGCACGTCCGGGCGGGTGGCCTCGGCCTCATCGGAGCATGCGACATCGTCGCCGGACCGTCGAGCACCTTCGCGTTGACCGAGGCGCGGATCGGTGTCGCCCCGTCCATCATCTCGTTGACCCTGCTGCCCAAGATGTCCGCGCGCGCCGCGGGACGCTACTTCCTCACCGGGGAGAAGTTCGGACCCGCCGAGGCCCGGGCGGTCGGTCTGGTGACCGTCGCTGCGGATTCGCCCGACGAGGTGGCCGCCACCGCCGCGAGGCTGGTGGCCGACGTCACGAAGGGGTCACCACAGGGCTTGGCGGCGTCCAAGGCGTTGACGACCGCCGCTCTGCTCGCGAGCTTCGACGCCCATGCCGAGGCTCTGACCACGCAATCGGCGGCGCTGTTCGTCTCCGAGGAGGCCCGGGAGGGCATGACGGCGTTCCTGCAGAAGCGTCCACCGAAATGGCTAAGCGGTGCCGGCGAGGCCGCCATGTAGCTGACATCGGTGTACGACGCCTTGCATGTCTGACCGATCGTCGTAGGCTCGACCACGATGAGCAATGGAGCGCCGCGGTACGGGTCGATGCGCGCTGGCGACTCCGATCGCATTCAGGTGGCACAGTTGCTGACCGATGCCGCCGCACAGGGCCGACTCGAGATGAGCGAATACGAGGATCGCCTCAAGAAGGCGTACGCGGCTCAGACTCTCGACGAGCTCGACCGCCTCAGTTCGGACCTGCCCGGCATCGCCACCACGGCGCCGGCGATCGGACCGGGCGAGCCGGCGCCGTCGACCTTGCTCCTGGCGATCATGAGCGGTTTCGAGCGGCGTGGCCGCTGGAACGTGCCGAAGCGGCTGACGTCGGTGGCGTTGTTCGGTGGCGGCGTGATCGACCTCCGCTACGCCGACTTCACCACCTCCGACGTGGAGATCCACTCCTACTCCATCTTCGGCGGCCAGACGATCCTGCTGCCGCCCGAACTGAACGTCGCCGTGCGCGGCGTCGGGGTGATGGGCGCGTTCGACCACCTTGGCGACGAGGGATCCCCCGGCGCCCCACACGTCACGATCCGCGGGTTCTCCCTCTGGGGCAGCGTCGGGATCAAGCGCAAGAAGCGCAAGGCGCCCCAGTAGCGTCAGCGCCGCCGGCGCGACCGTAGGTAGTCGCCGACCACTGCCGCACCCAGCCCGTCGAGGTCGGGTTCGACGACTCTGCCCTCCACCCGCCGGGCCACTTGGTCGATGAACCGCGCCAACCCCGGGTCGCTGCCGAGCCGGAAGATGGTGACCTGCGCGCCGAGGCGGGAGATCTCGTCGAACCCCTTCACGGTGTGCGCAATGGTGCGTGGGTGGGGCGGGTAATCGAAGAACACCGAGGTGCCACCCTCGTCGCGGCCGTAGTCCTCCAGGTGCGCGGTCGGCTCGCCGTCGGTGACGATGAGCACCACCGGTTGGGCATTGGGGTGGCGGCGCAGGTGGCGCGACGCCAGTGCCAGCGCGTGGTGCAGGTTGGTGCCCTGCTCGTAGACGCCTTCCAGACCTGTCAACTCCGCGGCGCTGACGGTGCGGGCGTATCGCCCGAAGGCAATGATCTGAAGGTCGTCGGAGCGGAACCGGGTGCTGATGAGCTGATGCAGTGCCAACGCGGTGCGCTTCATGGGCAGCCACCGGTTCTCCATCACCATGGAGAACGACGTGTCGACGAGTAGTGCCACCGCGGACTGAGTGCGCTGCTCGGTCTCGGAGATCTCCACGTCGTCGACGGTGATGCGCATGGGCAGCTCCGCTACACCCGTACCGCTGCCAATCCCCCGGTCGCTGCGCTCGAGCCGCGCTTGCGTGGACTGCCCGCCGGCTTGCCGCAGCACGGCGTTGGTCAACGTGCGGGTGACGTTCCACGGCTCGGTGTCGCCGAACTGCCACGGCCGGGTGGCGCCGGTGAGCTCACCGGCCGCTCCCGCCCGGCGGGTGTCGCGCTCCCCGTGGCGGCCTGAAAGCTGTTGCGCCACATCACGAAGGATCATCTGACCCAGCTGCCGCATCGCCTTGGGCGACAACCGCCACTGCCCGTCGGCGTCGCGGTCGAGGAAGCCCTGATTCATCAACGCGCGTTCGAGTTCGGACAGCGTGCGGGCGTCGACGGCGGCTTGGTCGCCGAGCTGGCGAGCCAGCATGTCGAGGTCGACGTCGTCCATCTGCGCGCCGGCATAGCTCTGGCTCAGTTGCTCGGCGAGCTGCTCGAGCTCACCGATGTCGGCGAGGGCTTGGGCCCCCTCGCCCATGCCCATCGGGTTGTCGCCCTTGAATCGCTCCGAGCCTTGCCAATCCTCGCCGGGCCGCGCGTTCTGCAGGTGTTGATCCAGTTTGTCGAGCGCATTGGTCAACGACGGTGAGCCAAAGGCCTGCTGCGCCAAGGCATCCAGCTCGGCACGCTGGTCGGCCGAGAGGCTGTTGCGGAATCTCTGCGCGGCTGCGGCCCGCTTGGCCAGCGAATCGAGGAGCTCGTCGATGTTCTTCGGGTTCTCGGGAAAGAACTCGCCGTGCTTGGCCATGAACTCGTCGAAGTCCTCCGGGGAGTCCTCGCCACTGGCGTGCTTGTCCAGCAATTCGTTGAGGTCGTCGACCATGTCGTTGACGCGCTGGCGATCCTCGTCGGTGGCGTTCTCCAAGGCCTGCTTCATGCCCGCGAAACGCTGGTCGAGCATCTCGCGGCCCATGAGATCCTTGATTCGATCGTACTTCTCGCGCGCCTCGGGCGAGCGCCAGCCGTACTCGGACAGTTCGGAGACGGCCTTGGCCGGCGACGGCGGAAGCGCCTCCAACTGCAGCTCGTTGAACCTCGCGTCGTCGTCGAGTGCGCGGGCCAGCTCCTTGCGCTCGGCCAGCACTGCCTCGTCGAGCAGCTTCTTGATCTCTTGAAGAGTCCCGTCGAGATTGTTCTGCTGCAACAGCTTTCGACGCTTGCTGTTGGCCTCGGCGGCCAGCCGGTCGGCGCCGCGCATGTTCTGGGTGCCGCGGCGCATCAGCTCGGCGAGCGCACGTCGCGGTGAACTGCCCTCCATGACGTCCTGGCCGATCTGTTCCAGCGCCTCGCGCAGGTCGACCGGAGGCGCCAGCGGGTCGGGCCCGCCGGAGTAGCGCGAATACCGCGAAATCCGCTTCGGGCTCACGTGCCCCACTCCTCAACGCAGCTCGTCCCTCGCTGCTTGATCGTCGTGCGGCTATCCATAAATGGTTTCGCCCTCCCCGGACACCTTGTCGATGCGCTTGGCCAGGTACAGCGCCTCCAGCGCCAACTCCAGGGCCGCGGCGCGTTCCCCGTCGGTCTGGGCGCCCAGCCGTTCTGCGACGGCGTCGACGACCGGCAGATCCGGCAGCGCGGCCAACACGTCCTTGGCCGAGACGCGCTCCCCCGTCGTGACCGGGGCGCCCTCCTCGACCGCGGAGACCAGCGGTCCGACGTCGAGACCGCCGAGAAGCCGCTGCGCGGTGTCGGCGGTGGCCCGCCGCAACAGGTGTTCCAGCACCGCCTGTTCGCGGCCTTCCTCACCGGATTCGAACTCCAGCTTGCCGCGGAGCACGTCGACGACCGTGCCCAGGTCGACCACGCGCGCGACGGGATCCTGCTCGCCGAGGATCGCCGACCGGTGCGTGGCGGCCGCGGCCACCGTCTCGGCGGCGGCGATCGCGAATCGCGCAGAGACACCGGAGCGCTGGTCGATCGACTGCGATTCGCGCAGCGAGCGCGCGAAGCGGGCCAGGATCTGCAGGAGGTACTCGGGCACCGCCGCCGGCAGATGGGATTCCTGCTTGATGACGCCGACCTCGGCGTCGAGTTCGAGCGGGTAGTGGGTGCGGATCTCCGCGCCGAACCGGTCCTTGAGCGGGGTGATGATGCGACCGCGGTTGGTGTAGTCCTCGGGGTTGGCACTGGCCACCACCAGCACGTCGAGCGGCAGCCGCAGCGTGTAGCCGCGGACCTGGATGTCGCGTTCCTCCATCACGTTGAGCATCGAGACCTGGATGCGCTCGGCGAGGTCGGGCAGCTCGTTGATCGCGACGATGCCCCGGTGCGCCCGCGGGATGAGGCCGAACGCGATGGTCTCCGGATCACCGAGGCTGCGGCCCTCGGCGACCTTGATGGGGTCGATGTCACCGACGAGGTCGGCGACGCTGGTGTCCGGCGTCGCCAGTTTCTCGGTGTAGCGCTCGCTGCGGTGAACCCACGAGATGGGCAGGTCGTCGCCGGAGCCGGCTGCGCGCCGGATCCACTCGGGGGTGATCGGCGTGTACGGGTGCTCGTGCAGCTCGGATCCCTCGATGACGGGGGTCCACTCGTCGAGCAGGTTGGTCAGCGACCGCAGCAGCCGGGTCTTGCCCTGACCGCGTTCACCGAGCAGCACGACGTCGTGTTCGGCGATCAGCGCGCGTTCCAGCTGCGGGATGACAGTGTCCTCGAAGCCGAGGATGCCGGTCCACACGTCGCGGCCCTCACCAAGCGCGGCCAGCAGGTTCTCGCGGATTTCGGCCTTGACGCCCCGCTCACGGTGGCCGGAGGCACGCAGCTCGCCGACGGTGCGGGGCAGATCGTTAGGTGATGTCACTACTCCACGCTACGACGGTTGACGTCAGGAGGCACCAGGTCCGTGCTCTCAGCGAAATTACGACGCCGTGACGAGGCACCGAACGGGGGTCTAGTGCGCGAAGTGACGCGCCCCGGTGAGGTACAGCGAGATGCCCGCCGCGGCGGCCGCCTCGGTCACCACGTCGTCGCGCATCGACCCCCCGGGGTGGACGATCGCCGTCACGCCCGCCGCAGTCAGCACCTCGAGGCCGTCGGGGAAGGGGAAGAAGGCGTCGGAGGACGCCACCGCACCCCGGACGCGGTCACCGGCGCGCTCGACGGCCAGCCGCGCCGCGTCGACCCGGTTGACCTGCCCCATGCCCACGCCGACGGTCGCGCCGTCCTTGGCGACGACGATCGCGTTGGACTTCACGGCACGGCAGGCGCGCCAGGCGAACACCAGATCGGCGAAGGTCTCGGGATCGGCCGGCGTGCCGGTAGCCAGCGTCCACGTCGACGGGTCGTCGCCGGGGGCGTCGACCGCGTCGCGCTGCTGGACCAGCAGGCCACCGCTGACCTGACGGAACTCCGCTCCGCCGACCCGAGGTTCGGAGGCCACCAGCACGCGAATGTTCTTCTTACCGGCCAAGATGTCGACCGCGCCCGGCTCGTAGGCCGGGGCGATGATGACCTCGGTGAAGATCTCGGCGACCGTCTTCGCCATCTCGACGCTGACCGTCGTGTTGGCCGCGATGACTCCGCCGAACGCACTCAACGGGTCGCACTCGTGAGCCTTTCGGTGGGCGTCGGCGACCGAGACCGACGACACCGCGATGCCACACGGGTTGGCGTGCTTGATGATCGCCACGCACGTCTGCTCGTAGTCGAACGCGGCCCGCCAGGCGGCGTCGGCGTCGGTGTAGTTGTTGTAGGACATCTCCTTGCCGTGCAACTGTTCGGCTTGCGCGAGGCCGGGCCAAGCCGAGTCGTCGCGGTACAGCGCGGCCTGCTGGTGCGGGTTCTCGCCGTAGCGGAGCACTGCGGCCCGCTTCCAGGTGCCACCGAACCACTCGGGCGGGCCGACGTGGTCGGCTTCGGATGCGAGCACCGACCCCATCCAGCTGGCGACGGCAACGTCGTATTCGGCGGTGTGCCGGAAGGCCAAGGACGCCAACCGCTTTCGCTCGGCCAGGGTGAAGCCGCCGGCACGGACCGCGGCGAGCACACCGTCGTATCCGCGGGGCTCGACGACGACGGCGACGCTGGGGTGGTTCTTGGCGGCGGCGCGCACCATCGACGGCCCGCCGATGTCGATCTGCTCGACGCATTCGTCCTCGGAGGCACCGGATTCGACGGTCTCGGTGAACGGGTAGAGGTTGACGACGACCAGTTCGAAGGCCGCGACCCCGAGTTCGTCGAGAGCGGCCAGGTGCTCGGCCTTGCGGGTGTCGGCCAGCAGGCCGGCGTGCACCCTGGGGTGCAGCGTCTTGACGCGACCGTCGAGCACCTCGGGGAAGCCGGTGACCTCCTCGACCGGGGTGACCGGGACACCGCTGGCGGCAATGGTCTTTGCCGTGGATCCGGTCGAGACGATGTCGACGCCTGCCTCGTGGAGGCCGCGCGCCAGCTCGGCGAGACCGGTCTTGTCGTAGACGCTGATCAGCGCGCGCCGAACCGCCCGCCTGCCGTCGTCGGTATCCACGTGCACGCTCATCCGATCATTGCCTTTCGTCCTGTCCACGTCACACCGCGCGTTGCCATCGCGGCGAGTACCTCCACCAGCAGCCGCCGCTCGACGACCTTGATCCGTTCGTGCAGGGCGCCCTCGTCGTCGTCGTCGAGCACGTCGACGGCCTCCTGCGCCAGGATCGGCCCGGTGTCGACCCCCGAGTCGACGAGGTGCACCGTGCACCCCGTGACGCGCACACCGTAGGCCAGCGAGTCGGGCACGGCGTGAGCGCCCGGGAAGGCGGGCAGCAAGGCCGGATGGGTGTTGACGATCCGGCCGGCGAACCGCGAAAGAAATTGCGGGCCAAGGATCTTCATGAAGCCAGCCGATACGACGAGATCCGGTCGGAAGGCGTCGGCGGCCCGGGTCACAGCGACGTCCCACGCCTGCCGGTCGGCGTGGTCGCCGAGGCGGGTCGTGAAGGTCGGCAGCGAGGCGGCTTCGGCGATCTCCAGGGCGCGGCAGTCGCGATCGGTGCCGACCGCCACCACGCGGGCGGGGTAGTCGCCAACGGCGGCGGCCAGGATCGACTCCAGCAGTGAGCCCGTGCCCGAGGCCAGGACGATCAGCCGCGCCGGCGCACTGGGGGGCACGATGAGCGGGGGCTGCACGCGATGCAGCCTAATCGGACGGGCGCCGCGACTCTTCGCTGGTGTGGTGTTCACCGGCCGAGTGGTCGTCGTCGGCGAAGTAGTGAGCCTCGGGGTCGTCGTCGATGTCGAACGTGTCGCGGTGGGTCGGCCGCATCGGACGCGGCGGCACGCGCTCCTCGGGCTCCGACCGCGACACGGGCACGACCTCTGCCTCGATCTCGGGTTCGGGTTCGGGTTGGAGCAGTTCCGGTTCCAGGTCGGGCTCCCCCAACGCCGGCTCGAGGAATTCCTCGGCATCTGGTTCCGGCTCGAGCTCGGGCTCGGGTCGTCCGACGGTCGACACCGGTTCGGTCTCCGGCTCGGTCTCCGGCTCCGGTTCGGGCTCGGGTTCGGGCTCGGCCCGCGGTGCGTCGACCGTGGCAGTCCGCGTCTTGGGGCGACGCCGGAGGCCGCCGCTCATCACGACGGTCAGGCCGCCGACGGCGACGAACCAGATGAACACCGCGGGACCGAACGTGGCCTGGTCGACCCCGACGTCGCCGAAGTTGCCCAGCCGGCCACCGCCGGCGTGGCCGAGCAGCGCCATCGCCGCGGCGCCGATGACGGACGCGGCCACCAACTTGCCCACGGCCTCGGGGAGCGGTTCGGCCCGGCGCGCGCACTGTTGACCGACGGCCACGCCCGCGACGGCGGCGGCGATCAGCAGGGCTACCCAGATCGGCCCCAGCGGCGGGCTGGGCACCGCCGCCAGAATGGGCAGGGCGGGCACGTCGCCGCCGAGCACGGTGAACGAACTGAACGTCGCCAGTCCGATGTGTGCGCTGGAGCCGACGGCCACCGCGGCGGTCCCGACGATCACGTTCGGGGCGTACAACATGGACAGCAGCGTCAGACTCAACTGGCCGAACGCCGAGTCGGTGATGCCGAACAGGGTGTCCATCGTGCCCCAGTGCACGATCATCGACCCGGCCGCGATCACCCCGGACAGGCCGAACAACGTCAGCACGCCCACCAATCCGGCGCGGAACGCCTCGGGCAACCAGCCGGGAACGTAGGGAAGCCGCACCAGCCGTGGGGTCATCCTGGGGCCGACGCCGAGGAGGGCGCCGGCCAGGTGCACGGCCAGCACGCAGCCGAACGCGAGGGTCGCGCCGGGGGTCTGCAACTCGGTGAGCACCGAGGACGCGTCATGGATGACGGCCAGGGCGATGGCGGCAATCAGCAGGGGTCCGCCCAGCGCCGATGCCACGATCCACCGGATGACGAACCAGGAGGTGCCCGCCTTGGTCGCCGCCGCCGTGGTGCGGGCCGTGCCCCACACCATCAGCAGAAGTGGCAGGAGCGGCATGACGCCTAGTTCGGCACCGCCGATGGACACCGGCACGCCGTGCACGCCAAGCCACATGCTGGCGATCGCGCCGAACGCACCCGTCAGGTCGCTGTTGGCGATCACCAACTGCACCAGCACCACGGCGGCGATGACCGCGAGAGCGATCGCCGACGGCCCGAACGCGACACGCAACAGGTCGCGTGCCTGGCGTGTGCCGACTGGCCGGTTGTCCACTAGCTGTGTCGCTCCTCGCACGATCTCCGGCGCGCGCAGGGTGTGCGCGCGCCGCTAGAGATTATGACGGTGGCGGGGAGGATTGCGGCGCAGCCTGCTGCTGTGGTTGCTGCGTTTCGAACGACTGCGTCGGCTGGGAGCCGAGCGAGCCCTGCGGCGAGCCGAAGGCGGGGAATCCCGTCGGCGGCGTGGGCGGGCCATTTTCGTGCGATCCGGACTGCTGGCCCGGCTGCGGGGTCTGCTGGCCACCCTGCGGTGAGGTCGGCTGAGCGCCGAAGCCACCGGTCGAGGGGCTGTTGGGGTAGCCACCGTACTGCTGCTGGGGGTACCCGCCGCGCTGGCCCGGACCCTGCTGATGCAGAGGGGCGGTGTGCTGGGGCTGGCCCTGTGGCTGCCCGTAGTACTGCCCCGGCGCACCGTACTGGCCGTACGGGTTCTGGTCGTACTTCGGCTTGGGGGTGGGCGCGTTGATGACGCCGGCCTCAAGCAGCAGCGCGGCGACCGCGGCAACCACCTGAAGCAGCGAGAACACGATGATCAGGTACAGCGCCCACCCGAAGGACACGCCCGAGGGCAGGCCGACGATCTGCGACAGCACGATGAGCAGGGCCAGCACCGAGAGGATGGCGACCCACGTGTAGGACCTGCCGAGCTTGGGAAGCAGGCTGGCCCCGGCGAGCAGCGCGGCGACCAGGGCGACCGCCGTCGCGAGGGTGATGCCGATCGGCGTGGTGCTGACCGATCCGCCGATCGGGCCGAAGCCGGGGAGGTTCGGGGCGTTGATGGTGAACACCGGACCGAAGTTGGCCAGGTAGACGAACAGCCCGAGGACCGCGACGGCGGACGCCAGGTACTGCGGCAACTTGCTCGGCCCTGCCGGTGCGGCCTCCGGGGCGTTTCCGTACTGCGGCGCGGGCGCGGAGTACTGCCCCGCGGACGGCCCGGACGGGTAACCGGAGTTGCCGGGCGGGCCCGATGGGTACGACATGTCCCCTCCTCTGATGGGCGATTGGTTCACCCACGCTAGCGCACCAAGCTTTGGAGCCGGTTCGCGCGCACGCCAGCGCGAGGAGTGCTCAGGCGGGGATCAGCACCGGCTGGTCGCGCGAATTCTCTTCGGACCGTTCGATTTCCCGCACCAGCGGGAGCACCCTGGCGCCGAAGTACTCGATCTCCTCCTGGAAGTGCAGAAAGCCGCCGAGGATCAGGTCGACGCCGCGCTTGCGGTAGGCGACGATGCGTTCGGCGATCTGCTCGGGCGTGCCGATCAGCTGGGTCCGGAAGCCGTCGTTGTACTGGACGAGGTCTTCGAACGAGGAGTCGGCCCACATGCCCTTCTTGTCGCCGGTGGAGTTGCCCGCCTGCTGCACGGCGCCACGGAAGCCCTCGACGGCGGGCTTGTTGGCCTTCTCGATGATCTCGCGCAGCGTGTCCCGTGCTTCTTTCTCACTGTCCCTGGCGATGATGAAGCCGTTCAGACCGACCTTCACCTCCCGGCCGACGGTGCGCGCGTGGTCGCGAACCTCCACGACCTGTTCGGTGATGCCGTCGAAGTCCTTTCCGTTGGAGAAGTACCAGTCCGAGTAGAGCCCGCCGTTGCGGCGGGCGGCGGTCGAGTTGCCACCCTGCAAGATCTCCGGGTTGGGACGGTCGGGCGTGTTGAGCGGCTTCGGCTTGAGGGTGAAGTCGTGGATCCGGTAGAAGTCGCCGCGGAAGTCCACGTCGTCCTCGGTCCAGATCTTGCGCAGCACCTGAAGGAACTCCGCACTTCGGCGGTACCGCTCGTCGTGTTCGAGCCACGGCTCACCGAGGTGGGTGAATTCGTCCTTGAACCAGCCGGAGACGACGTTGACGGCGAAGCGGCCGTTGCTGAGGTGATCGGCGGTCGCGCCCAGCTTGGCGAGCACCGCGGGCTGCCACAACCCGGGGTGGACGGCGGCGATGACCTTCAGCCGTTCGGTGGCCAGCAGCAGCGCCAGGCTGAAGCTGGTGGACTCGTGCTGGTACTCGGCGCCGTAGCTGGCCTCGTAGCGGACCTGGCTCAGCGCGTACTCGAAGCCGTTGTTCTCGGCGGTCTGCGCCAGCTTCTTGTTGTACTCGTAGTTCCAGTCGGTGCGTTGCTCGATGTCGCTGGTCACGAGGCCGCCGCTGACGTTGGGCACCCAGTAGGCGAACTTGACGTGGTCGGCGATGCGTTCGGTCGTCATGGGTGTCATCCCAGCCCGGTAGTCGATCCTGGTCACGGGTATCGATCCGTCAGATTTCAACACCGGCCGCGTCCGCCTTGCGCTCGAGGACTAGAACACGTTCTAATTCTGCTCATGGACTACGGGCTCGTTCTCTTCACCAGCGATCGTGGGATAGCTCCGGCGCCCGCCGCCAAGCTCGCCGACGACCACGGCTTCCAGACGTTCTACGTGCCCGAGCACACCCACATCCCGATCAAGCGAGAAGCCGCGCACCCGACCACCGGTGACGAGTCGCTGCCCGACGACCGCTACATGCGCACGCTGGATCCGTGGGTCAGTCTGGGCACCGCGGCCGCAGTGACGACGAAGGTGCGGCTGTCGACGGCCGTCGCGCTGCCCGTCGAGCACGACTGCATCACGCTTGCCAAGTCCATCGCCACCCTCGACCACCTCTCGGGCGGCCGCGTCAGCCTCGGCGTCGGATTCGGCTGGAACACCGACGAGCTCACCGATCACAACGTGCCACCGGGCCGCCGTCGCACCATGCTCCGCGAATATCTGGAGGCCATGCGCGCCCTGTGGACGCAGGAAGAGGCCGAATACGACGGCGAGTTCGTGAAGTTCGGCCCGTCGTGGGCGTGGCCCAAGCCGGTCCAGTCCCACATCCCGATCCTCGTCGGCGCCGCGGGCACCGAGAAGAACTTCAAGTGGATCGCCAAGTCGGCCGACGGCTGGATCACCACGCCGCGCGACTTCGACATCGACGCACCCGTGAAACTGCTGCAGGACACCTGGGCCGCCGCCGACCGCGACGGGGCTCCGCAGATCGTCGCGCTGGACTTCAAGCCCGACCCCGACAAGCTGGCTCGCTGGGCCGATCTCGGCGTCACCGAAGTGCTGTTCGGGTTGCCGGACAAGTCCGAGGCCGAGGTCGCCGGCTACGTGGAGCGGTTGGCCGGCAAGCTCGCCGCCCTGGTCTGACTCAGAGGCTTCTCAGCCGCGGAGCGCATCCTGGTGTCATGGCCGAGCCAACCCCCGTCTTCACCGACCGACGTCGCGCCGAGTCGTTCGGCTCGGTCGCCGACGACTACGACCGCTACCGTCCGCGGTACCCGGCTGCGCTGATCGAGCGGCTCGTGCGCTCACCCGGCCTCACCGTTCTCGACGTGGGGGCGGGTACCGGCATCGCCTCGGTTCAGCTCGCAGCCGCCGGAGCCGACGTGCTGGCCGTCGAGCCCGACGAGCAGATGGCGGCGCTGTGCGCCGCGAAGGGAATCCCCGCCGAGCGCAGCACGTTCGAGGGGTGGCAAACCGGTGGCCGGACGTTCGACCTCGTCACCTTCGGGCAGTCGTTTCACTGGGTGGATCCCGACGTCGCCTTACCGAAGCTGGCGTCGCTGCTGACCCCCGGTGGCCGGCTGGCGTTGATGTGGAATCGCATCACGGCAAGCGATTCGATGAGACGGGGCATCGAACGCATCTCCGCGGAATACGGCGTCACCACACCCGCCTCGACGTCGGGCAACAACGCCGAGACCGCCTTGCAGTCCCTGCTGCGGCGCACGGAGTTGTCCGCCGAGCGCGTAGAGGTTCGCGAAGAGTTGCACTACTCCACCGAGGACTGGCTCAGTCTGGTGTTCACCCATTCCAACCACGTCGTCCTGGAGCCAACCGCCAAGGCCCAGTTGCGTACCCGCCTGCGGGACCTCATCGGTGACGACGGGGTCAGCGCGGTCAACGACGCGCTGGCGCTGATTTGTACGCGGTCGGCGGTCAGGCCAGCGTCGCGCGGTTGACTCCGTCCTCGGTCGCCTTCACGACGATCGCGGCGCCGAGCGGGTCTCCCCCGGTCATCAGCGCCACCAGGTCGTCGTCCTCGGTCAGCGCCATGAAGCGGGTGTCGTCGGCGTCGAGCCGCCCGATGATGACGCCCGTGGTGACCGGCCAGTCGTAGCGCACCGAGTACGTCTCGATCGTCCCCGGCCCGTCGGCGTGACGGGTGACCGCAACCGTGGGCAGTGCCGCGATGTCGGCCTGCAGCGCCGCGCTGCGGTCGGCTGCCCATTCGGCGGGCTCGGTGGAGTAGACGCCCACGGAGTACTTGCTCATGACGCCGCCGTTGGCGCCGACGAGGCCGAATGCTCCTGGGCGATCCTGCATCTGGGCCACGGTCTCGGCGATGCCGTGCAACGAATAGCTGTTGCCGGGGCCGCCGAAGTACGGCAGCCCGCCGGTGAGTGTGAGCCCCCGGGGGTCGTCGGCTCGAAGTCCGAAGTCGTCGCACACCGCGAACACCGGGAACGGGAAGCAGCTGTAGAGATCGAAGGTCGCCACGTCGTCGATGCCGATGCCCGCGCCGCGAAGCGCTTCAGCCACTGCCTGTTTCGCGGCAACGCTGATGCTCGGGTCGACGCGGTCCAGCAGGTCCTGCTCGACCTGGTCGGCATGCCCGCGCAGGTATACCCACTTGTCCTCCGACACGCCGAGGCGCCGGGCGGCGGCCACCGACATCACCAGTGCCGCAGCGCCCTGGTTGACGGTGTCGCGGGCCACCATCAGCCGCGGATAGGGGTCGCAGATCATCCGGTTCTCGGCGGTGACGGTCTCGATCTCGTCGACTGACCGCTCCACCGGCGATGACGAGAACGGGTTCTTCGCAGCGACTTTGGAGAAGGGCGCGAACAGCTCGGCCATCTGATGCCGATAGTCCTCGACGTCGAGACCGAGTCGGCCGCGGCGCGCGTTGTCGAGCAGCCCGTACTGCACGGGCGCACCCGTCAGTCCGTGCGTGGCGGTGTACTCGGACATGTATTGCTCGAAGCCGTAGCCGCGGTCCTCGAGTTGGCCCCCGACGTTCTCGCCGTGATCGGGTCGGTCGACTTCTCGCCCCGCGAAGGTCTTCAACGTCGAACCGTTCTCCGACCCGAGGATCAACACCACGTCGTGCTCGCCGGCGGCGATGGCGCCGGCGAACTCGGTCATCAGGTGCTGCGGGCCGTTGCCGCCGATCGGTTCGAGGATCGCGCGCACCGGGTCGGCGCCGACGCGACGGGCCACCGATCGCACGTAGTTGTCCGAGGCGCCCAGCGCCGGGTCGTCGAACGGCGTGCAGATCTCGAACTGCCGCAGCCCGGCGAACACCTCGACGGCGCCGGCGACGGTGGACACCTCGGCGCCGGTGTCGGCCAGCGCGGCACGTACCGCCTCGGTGGCGAGGTCGACCGACGACATGCCCCGGTAGTCGGGATCGTCGATGCGTTCGGTGAACTGTCCGACGCCGACGACGACGGGCGTGCGTGGGTCGACCGGCATGCGAACCTCCTGGCGAGTACTGATTCGTCAGGCTAATCGAATCTGTAACGTGTTCCAATTCCGGGACTCGGCACTTTCGCCTGCGTGACGTACATCGGAATTGACGTACATCATCGTTGACGTACGACAGGCGCGGCGTAAGAATGGTGCGATGTCCTATCCCGCCCGCCCGATGTCCCTCGTCGTCGGCGGAATCGTCCGTCCCGAGGACGTCGTGGGACGCTTCCGCGACGCCGAGGCCGTGGCCGCGTCACTCCCGCACAGCGGCGCCGTGCTCGTCGGCGACCGCAGGCACGGCAAGACGTCGTTGGCGCGGGTGGTCCAGCAGAACGTCGCCGCAGCTGGCGCCGTCGTCGTCGCCACCAGCGCCGAACGTGAGACCTACGCCGACTTCGTGGCCGCCCTGGCCGCCGAGCTCGCCCGGCTCGAGCCCACCTGGGCCTCCGAACTGGCCAAGCTGCGCCTCACCCTGTCCGCCGGCCCCGTGAAGATCGAGCGCGACGCCCGTGCGGCGGCCGCCCTGGACGACCTGCTGAGCCGGGCCGTCGACCGCGCCGACGGGCGCCAAGTCGTGCTGTTCATCGACGAGGTGACGGTTCTCGCCCGCAACCTGGAGCGCCGCGAGCCGGGAGCCGGCGACAACTTCCTGCACACGCTGCGCCGGTTTCGCCGAGAACACGGCGGACGGGTCGCCACGATCCTGTCGGGCTCGATCGGCTTCCACCACGTCTCGGCCGACGCACCGAGCACCGTCAACGACATCAGGAAGATCACCGTCGGGCCCATCCGCGACGATCACGCCACCTATCTCGCCGAGTGCCTCCTGCTGGGCGTCCGGGTGAACGCGGCCGACGCCCACCTCATCGCGCCAGCCATCGCGGCGGCCGCCGAGAACGTCCCCTATTACATCCAGCATCTGGTGGCCGCCTCCGTAGCCGCGGCACGCGACACCCGCGTGCTTCCGCGGCCCGACCAGATCGCCGGATTGGTCACCAGCGCGATCGAAGACCCCACCGACCCGTGGGATCTGCGCCATTACCGAGACCGATTGAGCCACTACTACGGGCAGGACGCCCCCTCGATCGCCAAGGTCCTCGACGTCTACGCATACGCCAACGGTCCCCTCGGCATAGACGAGGTACTGGCGTTGCTGCGTGGGGAGGGCAGCCCGATCGACGATCGCGACCAATTGGTCTCGCTCGTCGAACGTCTGGAACTTGACCACTATCTGATTCGCGAGGCCGATGCCGACAGGTTCTCCTCGACTCTCATCCAACGTGCCTGGCGAATGTTGCGCCGATGAGCGTGCACCCGAACTTCACGCCGTCGGCCTCCCGCCCCGAGGATCTGGACGCGATGACGGTGGGCCGTGAATCGCTGTTCGAGACCCTGGTGCACCGCATCTCCTCGGCTGCCCGTGACGGATCGCGGCCACACACGCTGCTCGTCGCGCCGCGCGGCGCCGGCAAGACCCATACGCAACACGTCGTGGTTCGACGCAGTCTCGTCGATCCGTCGAACACCAAGGCCTTTCTCCCGGTGCTGATTCCGGAGGACTCCCTGGCAATCGGGTCCTACCTCGACCTGCTGGTCGAGATGGCGAGGACCATCGACACGGACCTTGCAGAGACCGCCCGCGGGTTGCGTCGCGACGGTGACGCCGTCGGCATCGAACAGGCCATCGTGGCCCACGCCGACGGTCGGATGGTCTTGCTGGCCGTCGAGAACCTGGACCGGGTGTTCGACGCGTTGGGCGGGGCGGGTCAGGGCAGTCTGCGCGCGTGGGTCGAAACGTCCACCGCCGTCATGGTCTTCGGGACGGCCCCGGCTCTGTTCGGCGGCGTCTCGTCGCGCGACATGCCCTGGTACGGCTCCTTCATGGTGGAGACGCTGCCCGAGTTCGGAGTCCCCGACGGCGCTTCCATCCTGCGGCGCGCGGCCGAGAAACGCGGGGACGACGCCCTCGCGTCATTCGTCGACTCCCCCTCCGGTCGCGAGCGACTCGGGGTGATCCACCGCCTCGCAGGCGGCTTGCCGCGCACCTGGCACATCCTCTCCGACTTCGTCGACGCGACGTCGCTGGACGCGCTGGTTCCCGTGGTCGGGGCGCTGCTGGACCGAATGACGCCTCAGTATCAGAACCAATTGTGGGAGCTACCCTCCGGCGAACAGCGCCTCGTCGTGGAGTTGGCCCGGCACTGGGAGCCACGCACGGTGAGCGATCTCGCTGCCGCCGTCGGCGTGTCGAATCAGTCTGCGGCCACGGCGCTCGGACGACTGGTGTCGGCGCGATGGGTCACCTCGGCCAAGTCGCGCGACGGGGACAGGCGCGCCTCCTGGTACGACCTGACCGAGCCGCTGGTGAGGTATCAGCTCAGGTACCGCGAAGAACACACCGACGCGGTGGTTCGCGAGATCATCGCGCGGCTCTCCGACGACGGCCACGCAAACGAGTGTGCGGCCAGATCGTGAATTCCGAAGGATTCGCGATCTGACCGCACACTCGACGCTGCGTATGACAGGTTGTTGCGTGTTACAGGCTTTCGAAGATCTCGCGAGCTAGCTTGGCCGTCTCCGACGGCGTCTTGCCGACCTTGACACCGGCAGCCTCGAGGGCGACCTTCTTGCCGTCGGCCGTGCCGGCACCGTCGGACACGATCGCGCCGGCATGGCCCATCGTCTTGCCCTCCGGCGCGGTGAAGCCCGCGACGTAGCCGACCACCGGCTTGGAGACGTTGGCCTTGATGTAGTCGGCGGCCTTCTCCTCGGCGTCGCCACCGATTTCGCCGATCATCACGATGACCTTGGTCTCGGGATCCTTCTCGAACGCCTCGATCGCGTCGATGTGGGTGGTGCCGATGACGGGATCGCCGCCGATGCCGATGGCGGTCGAGAAGCCGAGATCGCGCAGCTCGTACATCATCTGGTAGGTCAGCGTGCCCGACTTGGAGACCAGGCCGATCGGACCCTTGCCGGTGATGTTGGTGGGCGTGATGCCGACCAGCGCCTCACCGGGGGTGATGATGCCGGGACAGTTGGGCCCGATGATGCGGGTCTTCTCACCCTTGTCTACGTTGTAGGCCCACGCATAGGCGCTGTCCTGCACCGGGATTCCCTCGGTGATGACCACCAGCAGCGGAATCTCGGCGTCGATGGCCTCGATGATGGCGTCCTTGGAGAACGCGGGCGGCACGAAGGCGATCGACACGTCGGCGCCGGTCTCCTTCATCGCCTCGGCGACGCTGCCGAAGACCGGCAGCTCCACGTCGTTGCCGTCCTTGTCCTGGTGCGAGACAGTGGTTCCCGCCTTGCGTGCATTCACGCCGCCGACGACCTGCGTGCCCGCCTTCAGCATCAGCGCGGTGTGCTTGGTGCCCTCGCCGCCCGTGATGCCCTGGACGATGACCTTGTTGTTCGAGTTCAGAAAGATCGACATGTGCAGCGCCCCTTACTTGTTCGCCAGCTCGGCGGCCTTGTCGGCCCCGGCGTCCATGGTGTCGGCCTGGATCACCAGGGGATGGTTCGCCTCGTCGAGGATGCGACGACCCTCTTCGACGTTGTTGCCGTCCAGCCGGACCACCAGGGGCTTGTTGGCGCTGTCGCCGAGCTTCTTCAGCGCGCCGACGATGCCGTTGGCCACCGCGTCGCACGCAGTGATCCCACCGAATACGTTGACGAAGACGCTCTTGACCTGGTCGTCGCCCAGGATCACGTCGAGACCATTGGCCATCACCTCGGCCGAGGCGCCACCACCGATGTCGAGGAAGTTGGCGGGCTTGACGCCACCGTGCTTCTCGCCGGCGTAGGCGACGACGTCCAGGGTCGACATGACCAGCCCGGCGCCGTTTCCGATGATGCCGACCGCACCGTCGAGCTTGACGTAGTTGAGGTCGTTCTCCTTGGCCTTGAGCTCGAGCGGATCCGTGGCGTCCTTGTCCTCGAACTCCTCGTGCCCGGGCTGACGGAAGTCCGCGTTCGCGTCGAGGGTGACCTTGCCGTCGAGCGCGAGGATCTGGTCGTCCGGCGTGCGCACGAGGGGGTTGACCTCGACCAGCGTGGCGTCCTCGCCGACGAAGACCTCCCACAGCTTCTGGATGGTCACCGCGGCCGCGTCGAGCACCTCGGCGGGCAGGTGACCCTGCTCGGCGATGGAACGGGCGAAGGCCAGGTCGACACCCTTGACGGCGTCGACGGGAACCTTGGCGAGCCGCTCGGGCTTCGTCGCGGCGACTTCTTCGATCTCCATGCCGCCCTCGACGGAGCACATGGCGAGGTAGGTGCGGTTGGACCGGTCGAGCAGGAAGGAGATGTAGTACTCCTCGGCGATGTCGCTGGCCTCGGCGACGAGCAACTTCTTCACGACGTGGCCCTTGATGTCCAGGCCCAGGATGTTCTGCGCGTGGGTGAAGGCGTCGTCGGGGGTGGCCGCGTACTTCACGCCGCCGGCCTTACCGCGCCCGCCGACCTTGACCTGCGCCTTCACCATCACGGGCTTGCCGATTTCCTCGGCGATGGCCTTGGCGTCCTCGGCCGAGTCGGTCACCCGGCCCGGAGTGGTGGGTACCTCGTGCTTGGCGAACAACTCCTTCGCCTGGTATTCGAATAGATCCATGCGTTTCCCCGGATCTCCCTAGTCTGTCAGCGTCGACTGATTGGTTGTTTCTCTACGTTTCGGCCAGAATGGCTCGGGAGGAACTTTATCCACACACCCCAATGTGATCCGCACCGCCCACCGTCATGTGGTACATCTCACCGGCCGCCCTGTAGTGATACAAGTCACAATATTCGGCGGAATATGGCCACGGGTTGCCACCAACATTGGATTTTGGTTAACGTGCCTCTGGTCTAAGTAACGGTACGGTCACGGCGCGAAGGACATTTCGGTTGGCTGAGCAGGGTTCATCACGGGTATCTCGTGAGACCTCGACGACCCACTTCGACGCCACCACCACCGACATCATTCCGTTCAACGAGTTCGGCGATCTCGACGAGCTGGACTTCAGCAACACCTGTGCCTTCGATCGCGAGTCACTGGTCATCCGCGCACCCGAGCTCGACGACCTGCACGACACCGACGACCTGACGCCCCTGCGGCTCGCCGTCCCCGCGCAGTTCCGGCCGGCCGGAGACGAGCTCCGCTCACGCCACGCCTACCGCGACAGTCACACCGACGTCAGCAACGGCATGGAGGACACCGACGTCATCGACATGTCGGCCCGCCGCGGCCTACATCGCAAGGTCGGCGACGGCCACGTCAAGGCTCGTCTGGTCGCCGCCGCCATGGCTGCCGGCGCCACCGCAGCCGCGGCCTACTCGATGGTCAACGCCTCCGACAAGGCGCCCGCCGACCAGATGGTCGCCGCCGGACCCAACGCCTTCGTCGACGGCGCTGCCATCTCCGGCTCCTCCGACGGCATGCAGATCGTCACGGTCGCCCCGGCGGCCAGCGAGGCCGTGCACAGCCAGGAACTCGCCAACGGCGCCGCGTTCGCCGCCGAGCGCGCCGAACGCGAGGCGCGCCTCGCGAGGCCCATGTACGTCATGCCCGCCCGTGGGGTGTGGACGTCCGGCTTCGGGTACCGCTGGGGCGTCCTGCACGCGGGCATCGACATCGCGAACTCGATCGGCACGCCGATCGTCGCCGCCGCGGACGGCGTGGTCACCGACGCCGGGCTCACCGCCGGCTACGGCGCCTGGGTCAAGATCCGGCACTCCGACGGCACCGTCACGCTGTATGGCCACGTCAACACCTGGCTCGTCACCCCCGGCGAACGCGTCATGGCGGGCGACCAGATCGCCACCATCGGCAACCGCGGCCAGTCCACCGGCCCGCACCTGCACTTCTCGGTCCTCAAGAACGGCACCGACTTCGTCGACCCCGTGCCGTGGCTCGCCGCCAAGGGCCTGAGCCCCGGCAACTACGTCGGCTGACAGGTGACGTCCGGCGGCCCTCCGTCCGAGGAGACCCGCATCATCCGGCGGCAGCCCGAGGCAGGCCCGCCACCGCCTCCCGACTTCCCGGAGCAGCAGACCGGAATCATCCGCCGCCACCCCACGGGCGCATTCCCGGCCGCACCCGAGCCGCAGACCAGCTTCATCCCGCAGGCCGCACCCGAGCTGCAGACCAGCTTCATCCCGCAGGCCGCCGCCGTCCCGTCGATGGCCCCACCGCCGGCGCCGCGGCCGACCACCAACCGTGAGAGCCCCCTCGCCGCGTCTGCCGCCGCCACCGTCAGCATCATCAGCGGCTGGGCCACCGCCGTCATCGCGACGTCGCTCATCAGCGGCTGGTGGGGTACCGACGAATTGTTTTGCATCGCAATCGGATTCCTCACCGCGGTGTCCGCCGCGGCCACCATCGGCGGCTTGATCTCACTGCTGCTGCGCCAACGCATCGGCCGGTTGCTGATCGTCGTCGGCTCCATCGTGGCGCTAATGATCTTCGCCGGGCTGTTCGTCGCGGGAGCGGACCTGCCCGAATTGGTCTACGGCATCCCGGTCTTGCCCGTGGCCGCCATCACCCTGGCGCTGCTCCCGGCCACCGGCCGCTGGTGCGACTGAGCCATACCGGGGTCCCGGGGGCGTTCCGGTCAACACGAGCGTAACGATCGACCCCCACCTGTGAATCGGCTGTAGTGAGGGTCCTGACTCTCTGTCACAGATCCGAATCCGGAGGCTCCACTCCAATGTTCAGCCGAATCCTGCGTGTCCTGACCGTCGCCGCGCTGGCCGCCACGGCGGTTGCCTGCAGCAGCGGCCCCGCCGACTCCGGCGGCTACACCCTGCGGATCGGCGCGACGTCGGTGACGGGGACACCCGCGGGATCGCTGGGATGGGGCGACCGTCAGGGCATCCTGAACGAAGAATTGAAGGCGGCCGGGGTCGACCGGATCGAATACTCGTTCTTCCAGTCCGGCGGAGACGCGGTCTCGGCGCTCATCGCGGGCGCAGTCGACGTCGCCGCGGTCGGTGACAACCCCGCCCTGCGGGCGCGAAGCCGCGACCCGAAAGTGGTTCTCCTGTCGTTTGATTCGGTCAACAGTGACATGCAGCTCGTCGGCGCGCGGGGCGGGCCCACCACCATCGAGGGGCTCGTCGGCAAGAATGTGACCGCCCCACAGGGCACCATCCGTGACCGGGCCGCCCGCCAGCTCATCGAAGCGGCCGGCCTCACCGGCAAGATCGACGTGAAGGACGTGCCCACACCCGAGTCCATCGCGGGGCTGAGCTCGGGCCAAATCGACGCCACGGTCCTCAGCGGCGCCAGTTCGGTGGATCTGCAGAACAAGGGTTATCCCGTCATCGACAGCCTCTCCCAACACGGCATGGGCAGCACCGGCACCAACGTCGCACTCACCTCCTTCACCGAGGCCCACCCCGACTTCCGCGACGCGTGGCAGCGGGCGGTCACCGCGGTCAACGCCGACATTCAGAAGAACTTCGACGACTACCTGCACTGGGTCGCCGACACCGACGGCACCAAGTTCGAGGACGTGAAGCAGTCCACCCAGGCCGACGAGTTCAACACCGAGCCGTTCCCCCAGATCGGCGTCAAGCAACTGCAGGACGCCTACGACTTCCTTCAAGCCGACGGTTCGCTCGCCAACCAATACTCCGTCACCGAGTGGATCGGCGCCACGAAGTGACCACCGCTGCGGTCCCGACGACGCCGACCCGCCCCGCACCCGAATTGGTCGAGGTCGTCACCGAACACCGCACCAGACGCGGACTTTGGGCGCGGACACCCCGGACGGTCCGCCGGATGGCGGGCCCCGGCGCACTTCTGTTCGCCTGGGCCGTCGGGGCGGCGACCGGGTGGCTCGACCCCGACCTCTTTCCGCCGCCCGCCCAGGTCGCCGCCACGGCGTGGCGGCTCCTCGACGACGGCCAATTGGCCACCCACGTCGGCGCATCGGCGATCCGCGTACTGACCGGCACGGTCCTGGGCATCTTCATCGGTGCGGCACTCGCTGTCGTCGCCGGACTCACCCGAACGGGAGAGGACCTCCTCGACTGGACCATGCAGGTCTTCAAGGCCGTGCCCAACTTCGCGCTCACCCCCTTGCTGATCATCTGGATGGGCATCGGCGAGGGACCCAAGGTCGTCCTCATCACCACCGGTGTCGCCATCGCCGTCTACATCAACACCTACGCCGGAATCCGGGGCGTGGACCGTCAACTCGTCGAAATGGCGCAGACCTTGAAGGCGCCGCGCCACACGCTCATCACACAGGTCATCCTGCCCGGGGCCATGCCGAACTTCCTGGTGGGATTGCGGCTGGGCCTCTCGAGCGCCTGGCTCAGTCTGATCTTCGCCGAGATGATCAACACCACCAAGGGCATCGGCTACCTGATGTCCCGTGCACAGACCAATCTGCAGTTCGACGTCTCGTTGCTCGTCATCGTCATCTACGCCGTCGCCGGATTGCTGTCCTATGCGCTGGTTCGGCTCCTGGAGCGATTGATGTTGTCCTGGCGCAACGGGTTCGACGGCGTCTCGTGACGCAGTCGGTCGTGACGATCCGAGCGCTGCGGCGCAACTTCGGATCCCAGCAGGTACTCGACGACTTCGAGCTCGACATCGCCGACGGCGAATTCGTGGCCATGCTAGGCCGCTCGGGTTCGGGCAAGAGCACGCTGCTGCGGGCGGTCGCCGGACTCGACGAGGAAGTCACGGGCTCGGTCGTCGCACCCCGTTCCCGCGCCGTCGTCTTTCAGAGTCCCCGGTTGCTGCCGTGGCGTCGCGCCCTGGCCAACGTCACCTTCGCCCTGCCCGACGGCGGACCCGACGCGGCCGACCGTGACGCGCGCGGCCGCGCCGCACTCGCCGAGGTAGGTCTCGCCGACAAGGCCCGGTCGTGGCCGCTGCAGCTCTCTGGCGGTGAAGCGCAACGCGTTTCGCTAGCTCGAGCCCTGGTTCGCGAACCCGACCTGCTCTTGCTAGACGAGCCGTTCGGTGCACTCGACGCCCTGACCCGACTGAAGATGTACCGCCTGTTGCACGACCTGTGGTCGCGGCGGCACATGGCGGTCCTGCACGTCACCCACGACGTCGACGAGGCAATCCTGCTCGCGGACCGCGTGGTGGTGCTCTCCGGCGGCCGGGTGTCCCTCGACCGACGGGTAGACCTGCCCTTTCCGCGCAGCCGGGGGGACGACGGATTTGACGAGTTGCGCCGCACCCTGCTCGCCGAACTTGGCGTGCACGAAGAGGTAGGCCATGAGCAGCCCTCCTGACGCCGACCAACTGACGACCGACGTCCTGGTGATCGGTGGCGGCCCCGCGGCCACGTGGGCGGCGATCTCCGCCTCCGAGGCAGGAAGCCGAGTCGCTCTGGTGGACAAGGGTTTCTGTGGTACCACCGGCGCCACGGCGTCCGGCGGCAACAACCTGTGGCTGATTCCGCCCGGACCACGCCGCGAACAGTCGATGCGCGAGTCCGAGCTCGCCGCCGGCGGACTCACCGACGCCGAGTGGATGTCGCGGGTTCTGGCCACCTCGTGGGACCGGGTCGAGCTGCTGGCCCGGTGGGGGTATCCGTTTCCGACCACACCCGACGGACAGCCGCTGCGCAGTAGCCTGCAGGGCCCGGAGTACATGCGGCGGATGCGCCGCAAGGCCCACCGCAGCGGGGTCCGCATCTTCGACCACCATCCGGCACTGGAACTCTGCACCGACCTCGACGGGGTCGTCGACGGGGCCCGGGGCGTGGCCCGACAGGACGACGGACGGCCGTGGCGAATTCGTGCCGGGGCCGTCGTACTGGCCACCGGTGGCACCGCCTTCATGTCGGGCACCTTCGGCACCAACGTCGACACCGGGGACGGGCTGCTGATGGCCGCGGAGCTTGGCGCCAGCCTGTCCGGCATGGAGTTCTCCGGCGCCTACGCCTTGGCACCGGAGTGGGGCGTTCACACTAAGGGACGGATGTTGCAGTGGGGCAGCTTCTACGACGAGCGCGGCCGACCGCTGCCCACACAGCTGGGACTGGGTGGACGACAGGACGCCCAGCGCGCCTTGGCCCGCGGGGAGCGGGTCTTCGCTCGGCTCGACCGGGCCCCCGCCGACATTCGCCAGACGATGCGCGACGCACAGCCGAACTACTTCCTACCGCTGGACAAGGCGGGCGTCGACCCGTTCACGACCGCCTATCCGATCCGCATGATCCACGAGGGATCGGTCCGCGGGACGGGCGGCCTGCGACTGACCGGACCCGATTGTGCGACGACGGTTCCCGGCCTGTTCGCCGCCGGTGACGCCGCGACGCGCGAATTGATCACCGGATCGGTCAGTGGCGGGGGCAGCCGCAACGGATCGTGGGCGATCGCCTCAGGGACGTTCGCCGGTCGCGGGGCCGCGGAGTTCAGCCGCAGACGCACGGCGCTCGTCGGACGTGACACCACCGAACATCAGGGCCTACGGGCGGGCGGCGTCGGCGCACCGACCGTCGACGAGGTCGTGCGCGCCACCCAAACCCACGTCCTGCCACCGTCACGTAGCTACCTGAAGTCGGCGTCCCGCTTGGCCGAGTCCGCCGCGGCGCTGGACGCCCTATGGCAAGAGGTCTCCGGCGGTCTGGCCCCGGTGCCGCGTCGGGCGTCCTACAAGCCCCGCGAGGCGGTCGCCATGCTCGCCGTCGCGCGATGGACGACGGCCGCGTCGCTGGCCCGCGCCGAGAGTCGCGGCCTGCACCGTCGGGAGGACGTCCCGGCCCGCGACCACCGGTTCGACCACCGGATCCTGGTGGGCGGCCTGGACTCCGTGTGGACCGCGCCAGACGCGGTGCTGCCGCGGCTCGTCTCCGCCGAGCCGGCCGCATGATCGAGATCGTCAGCACCGCGGCGTGCATCGCCTGCGACCTTTGCGTGAAGGTCTGCCCCACCGACGTGTTCGACCGGGGCGCCGACGGGGTGCCGGTCATCGCCCGGCAGTCGGATTGCCAGACGTGCTTCATGTGCGAGGCGTACTGCCCAACCGACGCCTTGTACGTCGCACCCACGTCGACCCCGGCGGGACCGGACAGCCCGCACGCCGATGAGGACGCCGTCGCCCGGTACGGCCTGCTCGGCAAATACCGCGCGATGCTCGGCTGGGGCCGAGGCCGCACCCCGGGGGCGCGCCTGGACCGGAACCCCGTTCTCAGCGCAGTGCCGCCGCTGTCCGAACCGCGGCTACCGGCACCCGCCGAGCTAGCCGACGGGCCGTGGAATCACCCCGATTAGAGCTTCTGGATGGGCGCGTGGTTGTGCATCAGCTTGACCCGGCCGGCGCTGCCGAAGTCGATGAGCGACATGGCGGATTCGCCCATGCCGGAGACCTCCTCGACCCGACCGAGACCGTACTTGTCGTGCGTGACGCGGTCGCCGGGCTCCAGGGTGATCGCCGGCCGGTTGCGCGCAGCCGTGGTGCGGGCGGGTGACGGCCGCGGCGTGCCGAAGCGGCCCGCCCCGCTGACGGGGGCGCTGAACGACGACTGCGGGGCCTCCACCCGCCGCCAGTCGATGAGCTCCTGCGGAATCTCCCGCAGGAAACGGGATTCCGGGTTCAGCATCGGTTGTCCCCACGACGAGCGCACCTTCGCTCGGCTCAGGTACAGCCGTTGCCGGGCGCGGGTGATGCCGACGTAGGCAAGGCGACGCTCCTCGGACAGTTCCAGGGGGTCGCCGAGGGCTCGCATGTGCGGGAACATGCCGTCCTCCCACCCGGTCACGAAGACCATGGGGAACTCCAGGCCCTTGGCGGTGTGCAGCGTCATCATCGTCACCACGCCCGACCCGTCGTCGGGGATGCCGTCGGCGTCGGCGACCAGCGAGACCCGCTCCAAGAACTGAGCCAGAACGCCGGTGTCCGGGACGTCCTCGTCGACCGGCTCGCCCTCCTCCTCACGCAGGGCGGCGGCGTTGGCGAGGTCGATGCTGAATTCGTGTGCGACGCTGACGAGTTCGTTGAGGTTGTCCAGCCGAGCCTGATCCTGCGGATCGTTCGACGCCTCCAGCTCGCGGCGGTAACCGGTGCGTTCCAGCACGGCCTCCACCAGGTTGCCCAGCTCGTCGTCGAGCAATCCGCGCAACTCGTCGAGCAAGGCGACGAACGCGGCGATCGCCTTCTCCGACCGAGTGTTGAGCATGGGCACCCGCCCCTCGGCGGCGGCCTGCAGGCTGTCGTTGAACGACCCACCGGTGTTCTCGGCGTGGACCGCGACGCAGGCCTCGGCACGGTCGCCGATGCCGCGGCGCGGGGTGTTGAGGATGCGTCGCATGCTGACGGCGTCACCGGGGTTGTCGAGCACGCGAAGGTAGGCGACGATGTCGCGAATCTCCTTGCGCTCGTAGAAGCGCACTCCCCCAACGACCTTGTACGGAATGCCCGCCCTGATGAAGACGTCCTCGACGGCGCGCGAGGAGTTGTTGGTGCGGTAGAAGACGGCGACGTCGGAGTAGTTCGCGTCCCCGCGGGAGGTGAGCGCGTCGATCTCCTCGGCGATGAACCGCGCCTCGTCGTGTTCGTTGTCGGCGACGTACCCGACGATCAGCTCGCCTTCCCCGGCGTCGGTCCACAGCCGCTTCTCCCGGCGCCCCGAGTTGCGGGAGATGACGGAGTTCGCGGCCGAGAGGATGTTCTGCGTCGACCGGTAGTTCTGCTCCAGCAGGATCGTCGTCGCGTTGGGGTAGTCGCGTTCGAAGTCCTCGATGTTGCGGATGGTGGCGCCGCGGAAGGCGTAGATCGACTGGTCGGCGTCACCGACGACGCACAGTTCGGCGGGCGGCACCCCGTCGGCGCCCTCTTCCAGATCGTGCCCGACCAACTCCCGCACCAACGCGTACTGGGCGTGGTTGGTGTCCTGGTACTCGTCGACCAGGATGTGCCGGAACCGCCGCCGGTAGTACTGCGCGATCTGCGGGAAGGCCTGAAGCACGGCGACCGTCTCACCGATCAGGTCGTCGAAGTCCAGGGCGTTCGCGGCCCGCAGCCGGCGCTGGTACTCGGCGTAGGCCTGGGCGACGATGCGCGCGAGGTCGTCTTCACCCTCCGCCGCCTCGAAGGCGGCCTTGTCGGGGTCGATCAACTCGTTCTTCAGGTTCGAGATCGACGTGGCCAGCAGCCGCGGCGAGTACCGCTTGGTGTCGAGGCCCATGTCCTTGGCGATCATCATGAGCAGCCGGCGCGAGTCGTCGGAGTCGTAGATCGAGAAGTTGGAGTTGAGCCCCGGCAGCAGCGACGCCTGGTTGCGCAGGATCCGCACGCAGGTGGAGTGAAACGTGGAGACCCACATCGACCGGGCGCGGGGCCCGACCAACTCCACCACCCGTTCCCGCATCTCGGCGGCGGCCTTGTTGGTGAAGGTGATGGCCAGCACCTGTCCCACCCCGACGTCACGGGCGGCCAGCAGGTAGGCGATGCGGCGCGTGAGCACAGCCGTCTTGCCCGACCCGGCGCCCGCGACGATCAGCAAGGGCGTGCCCTCGTGCAGCACCGCCTTGCGCTGCTGGGGGTTGAGCCCGTCCAGCAGTTGATCCGTCTCAGTCGCAATCGTCATGTCGGAAATCAACTTACCGCCGACGGGAGACACCCGGCGGCACCGCGCGTCGGACGGGTCCTTTGCGCGGACGTGGTCCTCGGTGGCACACTCGATGCGTGCTAGCTCGGCATGGACGATTTCTCTACGGGTACCGGCCTGCGGTGCCCGTGGTCTAGCTGTTCGTTCAGCCCCGCGGTCCGCAATTGCGATCCGGGGCTCGTCTCTCGTGTGAGGCCCGATTGCGGATGACATCAGAACCCACACGAGACGACGAGAAGACGGAGTCAGAACCGATGAGTACCGAGATCGAACCCACCATCGACGACCTGCGCTTGGAGATCGACCGGCTGGACGCCGAGATCCTGGCGGCCGTGCAGCGTCGCGCCGAGGTGTCGCAGATGATCGGCAAGGCCAGGATGGCCTCCGGCGGGACGCGCCTGGTGCACAGCCGCGAGATGAAGGTGATCGAGCGGTAC
Source organism: Mycobacterium sp. NPDC006124 (assembly GCF_040614235.1). Classification (NCBI taxonomy): domain Bacteria; kingdom Bacillati; phylum Actinomycetota; class Actinomycetes; order Mycobacteriales; family Mycobacteriaceae; genus Mycobacterium; species Mycobacterium sp. NPDC006124. The sequence continues at coordinate 185,896 of NZ_JBEXUA010000002.1, forward strand.
AGCTCGCTGGGTCCCGAGGGCAAGGATCTCGCGATGATCCTGCTGCGCCTGGGCCGCGGCCGGCTCGGATACTAGAGACTTCGCACAGCGCAGCCGGTTGCGCCAGTCTCGCGAAAGAACCTTGCCATCAACGGGTTTCGGTCTTCGAGACATCGCTGACGCACCGACTGCGCCGGGCGGTCGGGGTCGCGCCTCCCCCTAGTTGGTCAACGCGATGTACTTCGTCTCGAGGTATTCCTCGATGCCCTCGGAGCCACCTTCGCGACCGAAGCCGGATTCCTTCACGCCGCCGAACGGCGCCGCCGGATCGGAGATGACACCGCGGTTGACGCCCACCATGCCGGCCTCGATGGCCTCGGCCGCACGCAGCGCACGGTCCAACGACTGCGTGTAGATGTAGGCCGCCAAGCCGTACTCGGTCGCGTTGGCCGCGGCGATGCCCTCCTCCTCGGTGTCGAAGCCGATCACCGGTGCGACGGGGCCGAACACCTCCTCCTTGAAGATGCGGGCCTCGGCGGGCACGCCGTCCAGCACCGTGGCCGGGTAGAAGTGGCCCGGCCCCTCGGGCTTGACCCCGCCGACGGCGACGGTGGCGCCCTTGGACACCGCGTCGGACACCAGGTCCTCGACCGTCGCGATCTGCTTGGCGCTGATCAGCGGTCCCAACGTCGACGACTCGTCGAGTCCGTTGCCGAGCTTGAACTCGCTCATCCGGGTGACGAGCTTACGGGTGAACTCCTCGCGCACCGCGTTGGCCACGTGGAATCGGTTCGACGCGGTGCAGGCCTCGCCACCGTTGCGCATCTTGGCCAGCAGGGCACCCTCGACCGCGGCGTCGACGTCGGCGTCGTCGAATACGACGAAGGGTGCGTTGCCGCCGAGTTCCATCGACAGGCGCAGCAGCTTGTCCGCGCTCTGCTTGACCAACGCCTTGCCCACGCCCGTCGACCCGGTGAAGGTCAGCTTGCGCAGCCGGCCGTCGTCGATCAGCGCCGTGGTGAGGTCACCGGGCTTGCTGGTCGGCAGGATCGACAGCACGCCCTTGGGCAAGCCCGCGTCGTCCATCAGCTTGGCCAGCAGCAGCATCGTCAGCGGCGTCTCCTGCGCGGGCTTGACGATCATCGTGCAACCCGCAGCCACTGCGGGGCCGATCTTGCGAGTGGCCATGGCCAGCGGGAAGTTCCACGGCGTGATCGCCAGACACGGACCGACGGGCGACTTGGTGACGATGATGCGGCCCGTGCCCGCCGGCGCCTTGGTGTAGCGGCCGCCGATGCGGACCGCCTCCTCGGAGAACCAGCGGAAGAACTCGCTGCCGTACTTCACCTCGCCCATGCTCTCGGAGAGGACCTTGCCCATCTCCAGGGTCATCAGCGTCGCGAACTCCTCGGCGCGGGCCGTGATCGCCTCGAACACCGCACGCAGGATCTCACCGCGCTCCCGAGGCGCCGTGGCGGCCCACTCGCCCTGGACCGCCGCAGCCGCGTCGAGCGCCGCGATGCCGTCCTGCGGGGTGGCGTCACCGATCGTGGCCAGCACCTCGTCGGTCGCGGGATTGAGCACGTCGAAGGTCGACGACGCGGCGCGTTCCTCACCACCGATCCACAGACCGGTGGGGACGGCTGACAGGAGATTCTCGATGTCCATGCATCCATCATTTACTCCCTCGAAAGCAACACCGCACTAGGGTCGAGGAATGTCCTCCGACGAGATCTCGATCCCCGACATCACCGCAACCCCGGCCTGGAATGCACTGGTCCGCCACCGTGACGAAATCGGCGGCAAGCATCTGCGGGAGTTCTTCGCCGAGGACCCCGACCGTGGTCGAGAACTGACGCTGACCCTCGGCGATCTCTACGTCGACTACAGCAAGCACCGGGTCACGCGGGAGACCTTGAAGCTGCTCGTCGACCTCGCCAAGGCCGCCGATCTCGAGGGCAAGCGCGACGCCATGTTCGCCGGCGCGCACATCAACACCTCCGAGGACCGCGCCGTGCTGCACACCGCGCTGCGGCTGCCCAAGGGCGCCGAGCTGACCGTCGACGGCCAAGACGTCGTCGCCGACGTGCACGAGGTGCTCGACGCGATGGGTGAGTTCACCGACCAGCTGCGCAGCGGCGAGTGGACCGGCGCGACGGGTGAGCGCATCACCACCGTGGTCAACATCGGCATCGGTGGCTCGGACCTGGGCCCGGTGATGGTCTACCAAGCATTGCGGCACTATGCCGACGCCGGCGTCTCGGCCCGGTTCGTGTCCAACGTCGACCCTGCCGACCTGGTCGCCAAGCTCGACGGACTGGACCCCGCGTCCACGTTGTTCATCGTTGCGTCCAAGACGTTCTCGACGCTGGAGACGCTGACCAACGCGACTGCGGCCCGGCGCTGGCTGACCGATGCACTGGGCCAGGACGCCGTGTCCAAGCACTTCGTCGCGGTCTCCACCAACGAGAAGCTGGTCGACGAGTTCGGCATCGACACGGCCAACATGTTCGGCTTCTGGGACTGGGTCGGCGGCCGCTACTCGGTGGACTCGGCCATCGGCCTGTCGGTGATGGCGGTCATCGGCAAGGAACGATTCGCCGAGTTCCTCGCCGGCTTCCACGTCGTCGACGAGCACTTCCGCACCACCCCCCTGGAGGCGAATGCGCCTGCACTGCTTGGCTTGATCGGCCTCTGGTACAACGAGTTCTTCGACGCCCAGGCTCGGGTCGTCCTGCCGTACTCCAACGACATGGCCCGCTTCGCCGCATATCTCCAGCAGCTGACCATGGAGTCCAACGGCAAGTCCGTGCGGGCCGACGGCAGCCCCGTCACCACCTCGACCGGTGAAATCTACTGGGGCGAGCCGGGAACCAACGGTCAGCACGCGTTCTACCAACTGCTGCACCAGGGCACCCGGTTGATCCCGGCCGACTTCATCGGGTTCTCCCAACCCACCGACGACCTGCCCACCCGCGACGGCACCGGCAGCATGCACGACCTGTTGATGAGCAATTTCTTCGCCCAGACAAAGGTGCTGGCATTCGGCAAGACCGCCGAGGAGATCGCCGAGGAGGGCACCAAGGCCAGCGTGGTCCCCCACAAGGTGATGCCCGGCAACCGGCCGAGCACGTCGATCCTGGCCACCAAGCTGACACCGTCGGTGGTCGGGCAGCTCGTCGCCCTCTACGAACACCAGGTGTTCACCGAGGGTGTCGTCTGGGGCATCGACTCCTTCGACCAGTGGGGCGTGGAACTCGGTAAGACGCAGGCCAATTCGCTACTGCCGGTGCTCACCGAGGACGCCTCGCCTGCAGCGCAGTCCGACAGCTCGACCGATGCACTGGTCCGGCACTACCGCGCCGAGCGCGGCCGCAGCGCCTGACGATCCCGCGATTCGTGGAGCCCTAGCGGCGGTGAGCGCCGAAAAGGCTCCACGAACCTCGAGGGAGTTAGGCAAAGAACTTGGTCAACCTCGGCGGCAACACCTTCATGACCTCGACCAGTGGCCACCACGGCCAGCCCGGGACGACGGCGCGGCCCTTCTCCTTCTCGATCGCGTCGACCATCGCCTTGACCCCGGTCTCGTTGTCGACCATCAGCGTCGTGGAGTTCGACTTCGCCGTCATCTCCGACTCGATGTAGCCGGGCTCGAGCACGGTGATCTTGATCGGTCCCGAGGCGTACTCCGCGCGCAGCGACTCGCCGAGCGAGGTCACCCCCGCCTTGCTGGCGGCGTAGGCGGCCTTGACTCCCGGTACGCCCTTGTTTCCCAGCACCGAGGACACCAGCACCAGGTGTCCCCCACCCGCCGCGGTGAACATCTCCAGCCCGGTCTCGATTTGCACCAGCGCCGCAACGAGATTCGTCTCGATGGTGGCCTTGTTGGCCCAGAGCTTGCCGCCACCGAGCGGGTATCCCTTGCCGATGCCCGCGTTGACGATGATGCAGTCCACGCCACCCAGCTCGTCGCTCAGCTCGGCGAACACCTTCGGCACGGCGTCGTGGTCGTTGACGTCGAGGGCTGCGACGGCCACGGTGATGCCGGGATGGCGCGCCGTCAGTTCGGCCCTGAGCTCCTCGAGGTTGTCGGTGCGGCGCGCACACAGGGCGAGATCGCGTCCCTTCGCGGCGAACTGGCGGGCCATTCCGGCGCCGAGCCCCGAGCTGGCACCGGTGATGAGGATCCTCTGGCGAGTCATCCGCGCAGCCTAGCCAACCGGTCGGCCGGGCCTACTTCAGTAGCTTGGACATGCGGCGGTCGGCGAGGATCTTGCCGCCGGTCTGACACGTGGGGCAGTACTGAAACGACTTGTCCGTGAACGACACCTCGCGCACGGTGTCACCGCACACGGGGCACGGCATTCCGGTCCGCGCGTGCACCCGCAGCCCAGAACGCTTCTCGCCCTTCAGCGTTGCCGCGCCCTGTCCGACCGATCGGCTCACCGCGTCGGTGAGCACCGAGATCATGGCGTCGTACAGATGACCGAGTTGGGCGTCGGTGAGCCGGCTGGAGGTGGCGAATGGCGAGATCTTGGCGACGTGCAGGATCTCGTCGCTGTAGGCGTTGCCGATGCCGGCGATGGTGCGCTGATCGGTGATGACGGTCTTGATGCGTCCGCTGGTGCCCTTGAGGATCGCGGTCAGCCCGTCGAGGCTCAGCGACAGCGCATCGGGTCCGAGGCTGGCGATCTGAGGCACCTTCATCGGGTCGTCGACGAGCCAGACGGCGAGGCGCTTCTGGGTGCCTGCCTCGGTGAGGTCGAAGCCGACCCCCTCGCCGAGGTGCACGCGCAGGGCGATGGGACTCTTGCCACCGGGCCGCAGCGGGGTCGCAGACAGCTTGTCCGACCAGCGTAGCCACCCCGCCCGCGAGAGATGCGTGATCAGGTGCAGGTCACCGGCCTGCAACCCCAGGTACTTGCCCCACCGGTTGGCGCCGGTCACGGTCTGCCCGTGCAACGCGGTCGGCGGCGGGTCGAAGGTCTTGAGCACCGAGAGGGCGGCGACGTCGATGCGTCCCACCGTCAGACCCACGGCGTGGCGGCGCAGATGGTCGGCGAGCGCTTCGACCTCGGGTAGTTCCGGCACGTTTCCAGGCTAGAGCAGATTCTCCAACCGGATGGGCAGGTCGGTGACCCGCTTGCCGGTCGCGTTGAAGACGGCGTTGGCGATGGCCGCAGGCACTCCCACGATGACGACCTCGCCAAGGCCCTTCACCCCGATGGGATTGGCGAGCGCGTCCTGCGCGGTCAAGAAGGTGGCGTCGAGCGCGGGCACGTCGGCGTTCACCGGCACCAGATAGTCCGACATGTTGGCGTTGACGACGCGACCGTCGCGATGGTCGAGTTCGGTGGCCTCCAACAGCGCCATGCCGATACCGCCGACCATGCCGCCGATCGCCTGACTGTGCGCAAGCCTGGGGTTGACCACCCGTCCGGCGTCGTAACACGCGCCGATGCGACGGACGCGGACGGTGCCCAGCGAATCGTCCACGGCCACTTCGGCGAACACCGCACCGTAGGCGTACATCGAGAAGCGCTCGTCGGCGTCATCGGGCGTCCAGGTGCCGCGGCTGTCCACGCTGGGCCAGCCGCGCCGGGCGAGCAGGTCCCGGTAACCCTCGCCGCGCGACGGGTCCGTGGTGACGAACATGCGACCGTCGGCGACCGCGACGTCCTCGGGCCGCACGCCGTTCAACGGCGAACCGGGGTCCACCACTGCGAGGCGAATGACCTTGTCTCGCAATGTGTTCGCGACTGTGAACACCGCCGACCCCACACTGGCCATGGTTCGCGAACCCGAATGCGACGGCGCGGCGGGGTAGGTGCTGTCGCCGAGCGCGAAGCGGACCCGCGCGATCGGCAGACCCAACGCGTCGGCTGCCACCTGCGACATCGAGGTGTACGTGCCCGGCCCCATGTCACTGGTCGCGGTCTGCACGTCGGCGGTGCCGTCGGCGTTGATCCGCGCCAGCGCGTCGGACTCGCTGCGGCTGGTGTGGTAGCCCGCCGCCGCCATGCCGATGCCGATGAGCTCGGAGCCCTCCCGGACCGCACGGGGCACGGGATTGCGCCGTGCCCAGCCGAATTCGTCGGCACCCCGGCGCAGGCACTCGGTCAACCGGCGGGTGGAGAACGGCAGACCGTCGGTCTGGTCGCGGTCGGGCTCGTTGCGCATCCGAAGCTCCACCGGGTCGACCCCGATGGTGTGGGCGAGGTCGTCCATCGCCGACTCCAGCGCGAAGGTTCCGGTCACGGCACCGGGTCCACGCATGTACGTCGGCTGGTTGACGTCCATCGGCACCACCCGATAGGTGGAGCGCATGTGGGGGCTGGTGTACATGAACTTCGGCGACGCGGTCAGCCCGTCCTCGTAGGAGGCGTAGCGCGCCGTCTCCGTGCGGCCCTCGTGGACGATGGCGTCGATGCGACCGGTCCTGTCCGCACCGATCGCCAGGCGCTGCCTGCTGGTCGGGCGGTAGCCGATGCCGGCGTAGGTCTGCTGCCGGGTCAGCACCAGCTTGACGGGCCTGCCGACCTGCCGGGCGGCGAACGACGCCAGCAGCTGATGCGGCCACGTCTGCCCCGCGCTGCCGAATGCGCCACCGACGAATGGCGAGATCACCCGCACGTGGTCGACGGGCACGCCGTGGGCCTTGGCGTGCGCCTCCTGGGCGCCGACGATGGACTGCACCTTGTCCCACACCGTCAGCCGGTCGCCGTCCCACTTGGCGACCGTCGCGGGCAACTCCATCGGGTTGTGGTTGTTGCGGGCAATGGCGTACTGGCGGTCGGTGACCACGGCGCTGCTGCGCAGGGCGGCGTCCGCTGCGCCGCGGGCGTAGTCGGTCTGACGCTCGCCGGGTTCCGGAATCGCCTGCGGCGCATCGATGTCGGTGTTCGACGCACCCGGCGAGTACCGGACCTTGACCAGAGCGGCCCCGTGCGTGGCGGCCTCGAGGCTGTCGGCGACGACGACGGCGACGGGCTGGCCGAAGAAGGCCACGCGCCGGATGTCGTAGGGCAGGGTGACGGGGCGGAAGTCGACGAGGACGCGCGTGACGCCGGGTGACCGCGAGGCCTCCCCCGCGTCGACGCCCTCGACCGCTCCCACCGAGACGGTGCTGCAGACCAGGACGGCGTGCAGGAAGTCCGGCACCGGGTTGTCGGCCGCATAGCGCGCCGCCCCCGTCACCTTGAGCGGACCGTCGACCCGCGTCAGGGGCGCACCGACCACCGGTTCGGGCATCCGCTGCGGGTACGTCACGGCAACCCCGCCACGGTCGCGAGCTGGCGTTCGACCACGCGGCGGACCAACTCGACCTTGAACCCGTTGTCCGACAGTGGTTTCGCGCCATCGGCGGCCCGGGCGGCGGCATCGTGCCACAGACCGGGTGAGACGGGTCGTCCGACGAGGGCCCGCTCGACCGCCGGGAGTCGCCACGGCACGGTGGCCACGCCGCCGACGGCAACCTTGGCGTCGCGCACCGTGCCGCCGGCCACGTCGAGCGCCACCGCCGCGGAGGTCACCGCGAACTCGTAGGACTGCCGGTCGCGGACCTTGAGATACCCCGAGCGCGCCGTCGCGGGGCCGGTCGGCACCTCGACGGCCACGATGAGCTCCCCGGGCCGCAGGTCGTGTTCCCGGTCCGGCGTCGTCCCCGGTTGACGAAAGAAGTCGGCGACGGGGATGCGCCGGTCCCCACTCGAATCACGGGTCACGACGACCGCGTCGAGCGCCGCCAGCGCGACGGCGAGGTCCGAGGGGTGGGTGGCGACGCACTGGTCGCTGGTGCCGAGGATGGCGTGGTTGCGGTTCAGCCCCGCCGTCGCCGCGCACCCCGCCCCGGGTGTGCGGCGATTGCAGTTCGCTGACACGTCGCGAAAGTACAGGCACCGAGGGCGTTGCATTAGGTTGCCGCCGATGGAGGCCATGTTGCGCAATTGTGCGGAGGCGCTGAGCTCCAACGCCTCGCTGATCACGGGAAATTGGCGCCGCACCCGATCGTCGGCGGCCAGGTCGGACATCCGAACCAGTGAGCCGATCCGCAGGGTGCGCTCGTCGAGGTCGACGTTGCGGTAGGGCAGGGCGTTGATGTCGACCACCGCACCGGGGCGCTCCACCGTCACCCTCATGAGGTCGACCAGGGTGGTCCCGCCGGCGATGTAGCGGGCGCCCGACCGGCCGGCGGCCAGCGCCGAGGACTCGTCGGTGGCCTTGGTGAAGGTGAAGGGGAACACCGGCGTCAGGTGTTCTTCGCGGCGGTGGCGACGGCGGCGACGATGTTCGTGTAGGCCCCGCAGCGACAGATGTTGCCGCTCATCCATTCTCGGATCTCCGCCTCCGACCCGGTGTGGCCCTCCTCGATGCAGCCCAGACCGGACATGATCTGGCCGGAGGTGCAGTAGCCGCACTGGAACGCGTCGCAGTCGACGAACGCCTGCTGCAGCGGGTGCAGCCTGCCGTCGGCGGCGACGCCCTCGATGGTCTGCACGTCGGCCCCGTCGTGCATGACGGCCAGGGTGAGGCACGAGTTGACGCGCTTGCCGTCCAGCAGTACGGTGCACGCACCGCAGGCACCCTGATCGCAGCCCTTCTTGGTGCCGGTGAGTCCAACCCGTTCACGCAGCATGTCGAGCAGCGAGGTCCGCGCGTCGACGTCGACGGCCTCGTCCGCGCCATTGACGCGCAGCGAGACCGTCATCGTCTGCTGGGCGTCGGGGGGAGCGTCGTCGGTGCCGCAACTGCTCAGCGCGGAGGCGGCCGCAGCGGCACCGCCAAGGGTGATCGAGGCACCCACGAAGGTGCGGCGGTTGATCTCGGGAGCCACCGCGCCGAGCGTACGCCGTGATCTTGACCGGTGACGGGTGACGGACGTCAGCCCGGAATGACCAGGGACAGTACCCAACTGACCACCGACAGGACGATCGACGCCCAAATGGCCGTCCACCAGAAGTGGTCGATGTAGAGCCCCCAGTGCGTCGTGCTCTCGGTGATCCGCGAGGTCAGCATCAGCATCGCGGCGTTGACCACGACGTGGAACAGTCCGAGGGTGAGGACGTAGAGGGGTAGGGAGATCAACTGCACGACGGGTTTGACGATCGCATTGACGAGTCCGAAGATCACCGCCACCACGAAGATGATGCCGACGCGCTGCAGCGTCGAGTCACCGCCGACGAACTCGACGCCCGAGACGAGCTTGGTGACGACCCACAGCGCCAAGCCGGTGAGCCCGGCGCGCATGACGAACTGAAACACCCGCCGATCCTGCCACGCTCCGCTATTGACGGTGGCCTCCGGAACACCTAGGAATGAATCTGAATTCAGTTTCAGTTCGACCGAGGGGCTGCCAATGACTACGACGGACGCGACGCCGGGCACGCTCACGCCGTTCTGGACCGGCGACGTCACCACTCGGCTGGCCCGCTTTGCCGCGATCCGCTCCCGCAGCGGCGGCGTCGAATTCCACGACGAGGGGCCGGGGCGATCCGGCTTCTGGTCCCTGACGTCACACCAGGCGGTCAGTGCCGTCAGCCGCGACCCGGCGACCTTCACCAGCACCAAGGGCTTCTCCCTCGACGACTTTCCGCCCGAGGCGTTGGAGATGATGGCGTCGATCATCGCGATGGACGACCCACGCCACCAACGACAGCGCAGGCTGGTCCAAGCCGCCTTCTCACCGCGTGCCATCGCGCGGCTGACCGACTCCGTGGCAGCGCTCGCCGATCAATTGGTGAACGACCTACGGGACACACCGCAGTTCGACTTCGTCACCGCCATCGCCGGCAACCTGCCCCTGCAGGTCATCTGCGACCTGCTGGAGATCCCACCGGCCGACCAACCGCAGCTCCGCGATTGGGTGAACACCATCCTGGGGGTCGACGACCCCGACTTCGGCGGTCAGGCCGCAAGTCTCGAGGCCCTGGTGCATCTGTACGGCTATGCCATCGACCTCGGCCAGGAGCGACTGCGCCATCCCGGTGACGACGTCACCTCGGCACTGATGCACGCCGAGATCGACGGGGTGAGGTTGACACCGGCGGAGTTCGGCTCGTTCGTCGTGTTGCTGGTGGCGGCGGGAAACGACACCACGCGAACGAGCCTGGCGTGGGGCATGAAGCTCCTCAGCGATCATCCGGAGCAGAAGGCGTTGCTATGCAACGACTTCGACGCGTTCTCCGGCAATGCCGTCGACGAGATCATCCGCTGGTGTTCCCCCGCGCTGCACATGCGACGCACCGCCACCGTCGACGCCAGAATCGGAGACCACCTCGTCGCCGCCGGTGACAAGGTGGTGCTCTGGTACCTCGCCGCGAACCACGATCCCGCCGTCTTCGACGACCCCGACACCTTCGACGTCACCCGCCCGAACGCCCGCAATCACATCGCCTTCGGTGCCGGCGGCCCGCACTTCTGCCTCGGGTCCCACCTGGCCAAGATGGAGGTGCGGGTGGTGCTCGAGAAGTTGCTCCGGGCCTATCCGGAGATTCACACGACCGCCGAACCCGACGTGCTGGTGTCGCCGTTCGTGCACGGCATCAAGTCGCTTCCATGCGCGACGGGGTGACCGCCATGCCGTCCACCCCGAGACGCCTCTCCACCGAGGCGGCATTGCACGACGCGGCCCGAGTGGTCTTCGCCGAGAAGGGCTACCTCAACGCCAAGATCTCCGACATCACCGCGAAGGCAGGCCGCTCGGTCGGTTCGTTCTACAACTACTACGACACCAAACAGCAACTGCTGGAGGCGATGCTGGAAAAATTCCCCACCCAGATCGTCGAACGCGCCCGCGACCGCCTGACCGACGACTGGACGGCCAACGTCGAGGCGGCGGTCCGTGCCTACGTCGAGACGTTTCGCGATCACCTGCCCGAGATGATCGGGGTCTTTCAGCTGTCGATGACCGACCCCTCGGCGGCCGCCTGGTGGCGGATTCAACGAAGCAAGGGCGTCGACGCGGTCCTGGAGGTGATCACCGCGGTCGAATCAGGCGGCGTGACGGTCGATCTCGATGCGCGAGTGTTCGGCTCGGCGATCGTGTCGATGCTCGAGTCGTTCTGCTGGACCTGGCTGGCCGCGGGCGGCGAGGCCGGTGGACCGGCATTCGACGAGGACACCGCCGTCCACACCCTGTCCCAGATCTGGCTGCGGGGAATGCTCAATCCGACCGCAGCAGATAGACGTCCATGATCCAGCCGTGCCGCTCCCGCGCGTCGGCGCGTGCTGCGGCGATGCGGTCACCCACGTCGGCGACGGTGCCCGCGAACAGGATCTCCTTGGGGGTGCCCAGATAAGCGCCCCACCAGATCCGCGTCTGCGGCGGGCAGTCGAGGAAGGCTTGGTCGCCGTCGAGCATGACCACCGCCGTGCCGGTGAGCCCGTCCTCGCGGAGTCGACGACCGGTGGTCACGAGCACGGGAGCGCCGACGTCGTTGAGCGGGATCCGGTGCCGGGCGGTGAGCGCCTGAATGGCGGTGATGCCGGGGATGACGTCGTAGGTGAAGTCGACGCGATCGGCGACCATGTCGAGGATGCGCAAGGTGCTGTCGTACAACGACGGGTCGCCCCAGGCCAGGAAGGCGCCGACACCGTCGTCGGTCAGTTCGTCGCGGAGCGCCTGAGCCCACAGTTCGGCGCGGGCGGCATGCCAATCGGCGACGACCCGGCGGTAGGACTGATCGTCGGGGGCGTCCTTGGATCGCGGCGGGTCGGGCAGTTCGACGAAGCGGTAACCGGGTTCGCGGATGAATCGCTCGCAGATCTCGCGCCTCAGCGACACCAGGTCGTCCTTCAGCCCGCCCTTGTCGGAGGCAAAGAAGACGTCGACGTCGTTGAGCGCGTCGACGGCCTGGGCCGTGACGTACCCCGGATCACCGGCACCGATCCCGATGACGTGGACGTGGCGCATCAGAGCACCTCGGGCGAGACCGCGAGTATCCGGTACCCGGGGTATTGACATCCTGTGCGCCACGTCATTAGGTTGCCAAGCATATCGGCGCGGATTCTCGCTGAAGGGACGTCAACGATGACTGCCTCCGTCAAGGCCAACGGTGCACCGACGCGCGAGGAATTCTCCGAGCGCCTGCTCCGCGGATCGGTGAAGAAGTACTACGAACCCGTGGTCGACATCGACTGGGATGCCCCGCTCGACCCCGACAAGTTCTTCCTGCCGCCGAGGTCGGTGTCGCTCTACGGAACTCCGTTGTGGGACTCGATGACTCGAGAACAGCAGGTCGAACTGTCCCGTCAGGAGTTCGTCAACACGCTCTCGGCGGGCATCTGGTTCGAGAACATCCTGAACCAGGCACTGCTGCGCGAGCTGATGCACGCCGACCCGACGGCGCGCTCGACCCACTACGCCCTCACCGAGATGGGTGACGAGACCCGCCACATGGTGATGTTCGGCCGGGCCATCGAGAAGGTCGGCGGCAAGCCGATGCGACCGAAGCGCTACCAGCGCATGATCATCAACGGACTGCCCCTGACGTTCCGCGGAGCGCTGCTATGGGTCGCCGCCCTCGTCGGCGAGGAGATCTTCGACAGCCTGCAGCGCAACATGATGGACGACCCCGAGTTGCAACCCATCATCCAGCGGATCATGCGGATCCACGTCACCGAAGAGGCCCGCCACATCCAGTTCGCCCGTGACGGTGCCCGCAAGCGCGTCGCCGAGATGCCCTGGCTCAGCAGGATGTGGGTGGCCAACCTCAACGGCGTCGGCGGACTCTTCTTCCGGCACCTGTTCACCAACGCCGCGCAGTACCGACGAGCCGGCCTCGACGGCAAGGAGGCTCGGCGCGTCGCCCGCAGCAGCCCCCACCACCACGCCGTCCAAGCCCTGGGCTTCGCCCCCTTGGCCACGTTCCTCACCGACGTCGGATTGATGGGGCCAATCGCGCGCCGGCTGTGGACCCGCACGCACTTCTTGCCCGCCACCTCGACGGCAGGTACCGACGTGGGCGTCGACCTCGCAGCCGCTCCCGATCGCGACCTCTACGACGGACCCGCCAATCTGCACGTGGGGGGCGTCGACCACCCCGTCCGGATCCGCCTGATGGGGCACCTCGAACCGGTCGACGGCCAATACCATTGGCAGGGAACGGTCTTCGGCGAGCTCTCCGACGGCGTGCTCAAGCAACCGAAGGCGACGCTCACCGTCGACGGCCGCGTCGCGACGGCGCGTATCACCGAACGCACCCCGCAGGGCAACTACGGGATCGTCGGCATCGGCGCCCCGCCGTTCGCATAGCGGGCCCGGCTTCGGCCCAACTCGCCCCACGCCAACTAGAACGTGTTCTAGTATGCGGATCATGCGGTTCACCTATGCGGAAGCCATGACCGATCCGAAGTACCTGATCCCGTTGGCGAAGGCGGCCGACGAGGCTGGGTATCACGCGATGACCATCCCGGACAGCGTCGCGTACCCCGAGGTGTCGGACTCGAAGTATCCGTACACCGAAGACGGCAACCGCGAATTCCTCGACGGCAAGCCGTTCGTCGAGTCCTTCGCCCTCATCGGCGCGCTCTCGGCGGTGACCACCAAGCTGCACTTCAACATCTTCGTGCTCAAGCTGCCGATCCGTCCGCCGGCGCTCGTGGCCAAGCAGGCCGGCTCACTGGCGGCGATGTTCGACAACCGCCTCGGCCTGGGCGTCGGCACCAGCCCGTGGCCCGAGGACTACGAGATCATGGGCGTGCCGTATGCCAAGCGGGGCAAGCGGATGGACGAGTGCATCGACGTCATCCGCGGCCTCACCTCGGGTGAGTACTTCGAATATCACGGCGAGTTCTACGACTTCCCCGCGTTCAAGATGACGCCCGCGCCGACCAAGCCGGTGCCGATCCTGATCGGCGGCCACGCCGACGCCGCCCTTCGTCGGGCCGCCCGCAACGACGGCTGGATGCACGGCGGCGGCGACCCCGAGGAACTCGACCCGCTGCTGGCCAAGCTGCAGAAGTACCGCGACGAGGAGGAGCGGATCGGCCTGGCCGACGAGTTCGCCATCCACGTCATCTCCATCGACGGGTTCACCCTCGACGGCGTGAAGCGGTTGGAGGACAAGGGCGTCACCGACGTCATCGTCGGCTTCCGCATCCCCTACATCATGGGCCCCGACACCGAACCGCTCGAGGACAAGATCCGCAACCTGGAGTGGTTTGCGGAGAACGTCATCGCCAAGGCCGGTTAGGCCCCACCCACTCCCGCGGCCAACGCGTCGACGGCCCGGGCACTGAGCACCTCGTCGAGCACCATCACCGCACCGCCGACCGTGCCGGACTGGTTGCCGTGGGCCGCGGGCACCACCTCGAGGGTGCGGGTCGCCTGCGCGGTGGCGTTGCCGTACAACGTCTCCCGCAGACCGGCGACGAAGATCTCGTAGGCGCCGACCATGTCGCCCGCCACGACGACGACCGCCGGGTTCAACAGGTTCACCGCAGCGGCGAGCACCTCACCGACGTAACGACCGCTGTCGCGGATCATCCGCCGCGCCTCCGCGTCACCACCGTGGGCGATCTCGACAACGTCGCGGAGATTGCGCACGGAGCGGCCCTGCTGCTGCAGAGCATGGACCAGCGCCCAGCCACCGGCGACGGCCTCGACGCACCCGGTGTCGCCGCAGCGGCACGGAAGATCATGTGCGGCAGCGATCTTCGTGTGCCCCAACTCACCCGCCGCCTGCGCGGCACCACGCTGCAGCACCCCGCCCGCGACGATGCCCGCACCGAGGCCACTCGAGGCCTTGACGACGAGAACGTCGTCGTGGCCGCGACCCTCGACGACCGCGATCGCGTTCGAGTCGTTGTCGAGGATCACGGGAACACCGGCAATCCGAGGCAATTCGGCGAAGTACGGCCGCAGTTCGACGCCGTCCCACCCACGCAGGATGGGCGAGTCGCGGCTGCACCCGCGGACCCGGTCGACGGTGCCCGGCAGGCTCAGCCCCACGCCGTAGACGGCGGCGCCCGGGTAGTCCTGCAGCATCACGTCGAGCCGCTTGACCACGTCGGGCATCAGGTCGTCGGGACCCAGTGCGACTTCCTGGTCGATGTCGGTGATCGACTGCACCTCGCCGGCCAGGTTCGTCACCGCAAGCCGGGTCCGGCTGATGCCGATGGCCGCCGACAGCACGATGCCCGCGTCGGCGTCGAAGGACAGCAGTGTCGGCGGTCGGCCGCCGGTCGAGGGCGCCTGTTCGCGCTCACGCACCAGACCAAGAGCACTCAGGGCCGCGATCCGTGCGGCAACCGCTGAGCGCGAGAGCCCGGTGACCTGGCCGATCTCGGTGCGGGTGATGTCTCGACGATCCCTGATCAGTGCGAAGACATCGCCCACGGTGGCCATGCTTCGATTCAACCCGAGAAACGTAAGGTACGCCACTTTTGTGTTCTGAAAGACATAAGTCGGTTTGCCGAAAGGCATAAGTGCGCCTACCGTTGGACGGGTGACACGCTCTCTGCAAAGACCGTCCGTACCCCTGTCCGTGGTGTCACCGCCTCCGTCGGTGCGCTGGCTGGCAGTCATGGCACTGGCCATCGGCAGCTTCGCCATCGGCACCACCGAGTTCGTGGCCATGGGCCTGCTGCCCGACATCGCCTCCAGCCTCGACATCACCGAGCCCATCGCGGGCCACGTCATCTCCGCCTACGCCCTCGGCGTGGTCGTCGGTGCCCCGGTCATCGCGTCGCTGACCGCGCACCTGCCCCGCAAGGCCCTGCTCCTGGGCCTGATCGCACTGTTCACCCTCGGCAACCTGGCCAGCGTGCTGGCGCCGAGCTACGAAACTCTGATGGCTGCCCGCTTCGTCTCCGGCATCCCGCACGGTGCCTTCTTCGGCATCGCCGCCCTGGTCGCCGCCCACCTGATGGGCCCGAAGAACCGTGCCAAGGCCGTCGCCCACGTGATGAGCGGCCTGACCGTGGCGACGGTGCTCGGCGTCCCGCTCGCGTCCTTCCTCGGCCAGCACTTCGGCTGGCGCAGCGCCTTCGGCCTGGTCGTCATGATCGGTCTGGGCACCCTCGTCGCCATCTGGCACTGGCTGCCCGACCTGAAGTCGATGCACGTCACCAGCGCCCTGACCGAGCTCAGCGCCCTGCGCCGCCCCCAGGTGTGGCTCTCACTGGTCCTCGGGATGGTCGGCTTCGGCGGCATGTTCGCCGTCTACACCTACGTGGCCACGACCCTCACCGACGTCTCCGGCCTGTCCCGCGGGCTCGTCCCGCTGGGGCTGATGATGTTCGGCATCGGCATGGTCGTCGGCAACCTGGTCGGCGGCAAGATGGCCGACGTCTCCGTGGTGAAGGCGCTCTACGCCTCGCTCATCTCCCTCGGCGCGATGCTGGCCCTGTTCGTCTGGCTCGTCCACAACCCGTGGACGGCACTGCTCGGACTGTTCCTCATCGGAGCATCCGGCTCGGCGATCGGCCCGGCGCTGCAGACCCGCCTGATGGACGTCGCCCACGGCGCCCAAACCCTTGCGGCCGCGCTGAACCACTCGGCACTCAACATCGCCAACGCCGCCGGCGCCTGGATCGGTGGACTGGTGATCGCGGCGGGATACGGCTACACCGCGCCCGCGGGCGCCGGCGCCCTGCTGGCCGTCGCCGGCCTCGTCGTCCTGACCATCTCGGTGTTGCTGCAACGGTGGACGGAGCGTTCCCATGTCGGATAGTCGCGGACTGCGCATCGACGTTCACGTGCTCGGCCTTCGCCTGGCCTTCACCGTGCGGCCGTGGCGCACGGTGTCGGCGCTGGGCCGCCGGCGCCGGGCCCTCGCGGCCGGTTAGGCGTTCCCGGCGACGACGGGACCTGTGTCAGTCTGGAACCATGACTGCTCGCCTCGTCCGGTTGACCGGCGCCGCCATCGCACTGGCCTCCAGCCTCCTCCTCGTCCCGACCGGCGCTCCGACGGCTTCGGCCGCGCCGTGCCCGGACGTGGAGGTGGTGTTCGCCAGGGGCACCTTCGCACCGCAGGGCCTCGGCGGCATCGGACAGGACTTCGTCGACGCCGTCCGCGCCAAGGTCGGTGCCAAGTCGGTCGGGGTATACGCCGTGGTCTACCCGGCGAGCACGAACTTCCCGACGGCCGTAGACGGGATCCGCGACGCAGCGAACCACGTCGAGACCATGGCGACCACGTGCCCCGACACCAAGATGGTGCTCGGCGGCTACTCGCAGGGTGCGGCCGTGATCGGCTTCACGACCGCGAACGTCGTCCCCGGCGGCGTCGACCCGGCCGAGGTGCCCAAGCCCATGCCCGCCAGCGTCGCCGACCACGTGGCCGCGGTGGCACTGCTCGGCACTCCCGACACCACGTTCATGGACATGATCGGCCAACCGCCGGTGACCATCGGTCCGCTCTACGTGGGCAAGACCATCCAGCTGTGCGCGCCCGGCGACCCGATCTGCTCCGACGGCAACGACGGCGCCGCCCACACCAGCTACACCCGCATCGGCATGACCGACCAGGCCGCAACCTTCGCGGCGAGCAAGGTCTGAACGCCCGGAAGAAGGGCCGACCCGTCTCCGATGCAGGACTAGTCGTCGAACGTGGCGGAGTCCGGCCGGGCGGTCTTCACCGTCCTCACGGGGTTGATTCGCGCGATGGAGACCGTGCCCGACGGACCCGTCGGGGCGCTACCTTCGAGCACATGCTCGGTCTGCTGGTCGACGGCCCGAGGTCGTCGTGACTGCGGCCCCGTCGGCGGTGACCGTCGCCGAACTCCAGGTAGCGGATCCGCCCGAGGCCTGGATCCGCGCCGGTTTCACCGTCGACGCCGACGCCGTGTGCCGGATCGGCGGCGTCGGTCTCCGACTGGTCGGACGCGAACGGGGCACGGGCATCGTGGGCTGGTCGTTACGCGAAGTGCCAGCCGGCCTCCACGACGTCGACGGCATCGCCACGACGGCATCGCACTCGCGCCCGGTGAGTCCCGCGACGCACCCGAACGGGGTCACCTCCGTCGACCACGTCGTGCTGTTCTCCCCCGACCTGAGCCGGACGATCGCGGCCTTGGCCGGTCTCGGCACCAGCCCCCGTCGGGAGCGCGACGGCGGACTCGGCGGGCGGCCGATCCGCCAGGTCTTCTTCCGCCTCGGTGAGGTCATCGTCGAGGTCGTGGGCGCACCGGATGCCGCCAGTGACGGCCCGGCCACGCTGTGGGGCGTGACCTACGTCGTCGACGACGTCGAGGCGACGGCGGCGGCGTTCGGCGACCGGACCTCCCCGGTCAAGGACGCCGTCCAACCGGGACGCCGGATCACCACACTTCGCCACCGCGAATTCGGAATGTCGGTCAGGACCGCGCTGATCTCACCGCCTATTCTCGGCTCGTGACCGAGTCCGCGGAGCCCGTCGTGATCCACACCGACGGTGGGTGCCGCCCCAATCCCGGGCCGGGTGGATGGGGGGCGGTGCTGCGTCACCGGGGCCACGTGCGGGAGATGTTCGGCGGCGAACCAGGCGACACCAGCAACAACCGGATGGAGCTGACCGCGCCCATCATGGCGCTCGAGGCACTCACCAGGCCCGTGACGGTGCACCTGTTCACCGACAGCACCTACGTGCGCAGCGGCATCACCAAGTGGGTCCTCGGCTGGGAGCGCAACGGCTGGCTGACCTCGGCGAAGCAGCCCGTGAAGAACGTCGACCTGTGGAAGCGGTTGCAGGCGGCATGTTCGGTTCACCACGTCGAATGGTTCTGGGTCAAGGGACACTCCGGGGTCGCCGACAACGAGCTGGCCGACGTGCTGGCCACCCGCGGCATGGAGCAGGCCATCGCCCGGATGTGACCGAAGCCTTACCGGTGCGGCACCGCCGGGTGGCCCGACGACACGCGGGTAACCTCTCGCCATGGCCCTCATCGACAGCTCCGGCTTCGCTCACGTCCGACTCACCGTCACCGACATCGACCGCTCCAAGAAGTTCTACGACCAGGTGTTCGGTTGGCCGGCAGCGATCGACGCGTCGGAGTCCGCGGGCGAACCCGGCGTAGCCGACTCCCCCGAGAAGTTCTATGGCGGCGTGGTCTACCAGACCCCGCAGGGCACCCTCTTCGGACTGCGGCCGGTCGGCAGCGACCGATTCGACTCCACGCGAACGGGTCTCGACCACGTGAGCTTCACCGTCTCCGACCGTGCCGCGCTCGATTCGGCCAAGGAAGCCCTGGAGAAGGCCGGCATCCCACATGGCGACATCGTCGAGTTGGGCGACGCCGGCATCGCCATCCTGTCCATTCAGGATCCCGACGACATCAACGTGGAGCTAACCGCGCCGCTGTCATAGGCGCGTCACCATCGGAACGCCACGGCGGTGAGGGCGAGGGCGCCGAGAATCGCGATGAACCCCGCCATGATCCCGGCGATCGAGTACGGCATGCTCCCGGCTTCGGCTTCCAGCGCCTTCATCTGCTGACGGTTCTGGATCCATGCCAGCGCCAGGCCCGTGAGGCCGACGACGATCATGACCATTCCGATCACCCAGGGGCTCAGGACCGGCCCGCGACGGTGCTCCTCGGTTGCCAAGTACTCGAAGAACTTGTAGATGGAGAAACCAAACGTGATGAGCGACATGCACGTTCGGATCCACGCCATCAGTGTTCGCTCCTGCGCCATCCGCGTGCGTTGGGCGGCGAGTCGCGTGGAGGCGTCGAGCGGCGGCTGTTCTGTCATCTGATCCGTTCGAGCGGTGACCGAGGGTCGGCTAGTTGCACCCGGAGGCGTTGACCCATCTGCCGTTGTAGCTCACGCACCCGGTGACGTTCGGGGGTGGTGGCGGGTCGTAGGGCATCGGTGCGTAATAGGCGGGCGGCGGCACGTAGGGCGCCACGGCATCGGCGACGTTGGCGCAGCCGCTCACCTGGATCCGTCGGCCCGCGCTGGCGCAGACGTCGGCGTTGGCGATGTCGATCGGCTCGATGACGAGGATCGCGCCGGGAATGGCAACGATGGCCAATGCCGCTGCCGCCACGGTGGTCAAAGATCTCTTCCACGTGTTGGGCATCGCTACGAACCCATCATTGGCGCGGGCAGGTCACACCGGGTACGAAGATCGGTCAGTGGCTGACGAATGCCGTTGATCTCGGCCTCGGTCTGCGGGTGGGCATCCATGTAGGTCTGGACGCGGTCGTGGACCTCCTCGTTGGGTTGGCCCCTCAGGCTGGTGAAGAAGTCGTTGACGTCCGGATGGCTGAACAGGTAGTCGCCCATCGCGGTCCCGACGGTTCCCGACGCGACAGCGAGGTCGCCGGCGGTGCAGTTGGGCGGTGGCACGGCGGGCTCGGCCGTCGCGATCGCGGCCCCGCCGAGCATCACCGCACCGGCACCGAGCACGGCGACCGCCGCATTTCGCACAGTTCCTCGTGACACCAACATGAACGGCCTCCTCATTCGACGGCCGTACGACCTTCGTGCCCGAAGCCAACCACACCGGGGGCGAAAAACCACGGGGAGTGACATCTTGGCCGCCGGCCCGCTCCAGACGGCTCGGCGGCGTACCGTCGCCCCACACGCGAAGACAGCACCAACGTTCCCGTCGTGACCAACTTGCGCCAAGACCCGTGGGAGCGCTACCAAACCGAGAGCAGGCTCTACGGCGATCGCGGCTCACTCCCAGACGACCTCGTCGGGACTCTTGTCCGGCCGCAGGCCACGCCAGCTCGGCTGGCGCAGCCGCCCGTCGGACGTGCGCTCGCTGAAGCGCACTTCACCGACCAACGTCGGTTCGACGAACGTGACGCCCTTGGCGTCGAGTCCGGAAAGTCTCGTCGTGAACGGTGATTCGTCGGTGTGAAGCGGTGCCAGCGTCTTCTTCAGCGCAGCCAGATCCTTCTCGGTGAACCCGGTGCCCACCCGGCCGGCGAACTGCAGGCCGTCCTGGCCGGGCACTCCGATCAGCAGCGCACCGATCCCGCTGGAGCGCCCACCCTCGCCTGCTCGCCAGCCCCCAATCACCACTTCCTGCGTCAGCCACAGTTTGTCCTTGATCCAGGACTGCGACCGCCGGCCCGGCTGATAGGTGGAATCGCGCTTCTTGGCGACGACGCCCTCCCACCGCTGGGCCCGTGCGAGTTCGAGAGCCTCGGCTCCGTTGCCGTCCAGCTGCGCCGGCACGATCAGTCCGCCGCCTGCGGCCAGCGTCTCGAGCAGCTTGCGGCGATCGGAGTACTTGGCGCGCAACAGTGATCGGCCGTCGAGTTGAAGAATGTCGAAGGCCCAGAACTCGATTCGGGTGGACGTGGCGCGGTTCTGCATGAGGCCGAAGTTCGGCACACCCGCCTCGTCGAGCGCCACGACCTCGCCGTCCAGCGTGACGTGGTGCTCGGCGAGATCGGCTGCCAATGCCTTGAGTTGGGGGTACTCGCCGGTGACGTCACGGCCACTGCGCGAATGCAGCTTCAGAGCACCGTGGTCGGCGTCCACCAGCAGCCGGTAGCCGTCCCACTTGCCCTCGAATGCCCACACCACCCTTGACAGCCGCGAGACCGAACCATGCGTCGCGAGCATTGGTTTGACGTCCTCGGGGGTGGGCTGGGGCTGTTCCTTCATCCGGTGGGCCAGCCAGTTCTTGCCGCCGGTCTGAATCAACGCGTACCGTCCGGAGACCTTGGCACCGTGCAGCGTGACGATGACCTCACCACCCTTCTCGGGCCCGTCGGGTGCGTTGTCGTTGAACTTCTCGGCCTCGTAGGTACCGGAGTCCCACACGATGACGTCGCCACCGCCATACTCGCCCTCGGGAATCGAGCCCTCGAAGGTGGCGTACTCCAGCGGATGGTCCTCGGTGTGCACCGCGAGGTGGTTCACCGAGGTCGTCTCCGGCAAATTCTTGGGCACGGCCCACGACACCAGTACGCCGTTGCGTTCGAGCCGGAAGTCGTAGTGCAACCGGCGCGCGTGGTGCTCCTGAATCACGAAGGTGTCGTCGTTGCCAGCCTTGGGCGCGGCCCGCGGTACCGGCTCCTTCGTCTTGGTGCCATCACGCATGCTGCGATAGGTGGTGAGTTTGTCTGCCAGCGGCACGATTTCGTCGAGCGGCGCCAGCAGGTCGCCATCGCGGGACACCCGGTCGAGCACCTCGTCGAAGCGCAGGTGCCGCAACTCGGGGTCCTCGATCTCCTCCCAGGTGCGGGGTGCGGCGACCGTCGGCTCGTCACGGCCGCGCATCGAATACGGCGCGATGGTCGTCTTCGCGGAGCTGTTCTGGCTCCAGTCGACGAAGACCTTCCCCGCCCGCAGACTCTTCGTCATCGTCGCGGTGACGTGTTTGGGCATGGACTTCTCGAGCTGCACCGCGATTCGCTTGGCCAGCACGGAGGCGCCCTGCGAGCTGACCGGCTCGGCGAGCGGAACGTAGAGGTGCAATCCCTTGCTGCCGCTGGTCAACGGAAACGTCGTCAGGCCGATGTCGGTGATGAAATCGCGCACCTCGTGCGCCACTTCGCACAGCTGGCGGAAGGTCACGTCCTCTCCCGGGTCCAAGTCGAAGACGACGCGGGTCGCCGGCCCGGGCGTGGTCTCGTCGAGGAAGCGCCACTGCGGTACGTGCACCTCCAGCGATGCCTGCTGGGCGAGCCAGGCCAGCCCTTCGCGGGTGTCGACGATCGGGTAGGTGGTGGTGCCCGACCTGTGTGTCACCGAGCCTCGGTCCAGCCAGTCCGGCGCAGACGACGCCAGCTGCTTCTCGAAGAAGTCCGACTCCCCCACACCGTTTGGCCAGCGCTTGCGGGTGACGGGTCGACCGGCGATGTGCGGCACCATCGCGTCCGCGATGGCCACGTAGTACTCGAACACCTCGGCCTTGGTCGTGCCCGTGGCCGGGTACAGCACCTTGTCGGGGTTGGTCAGCTTCACGCGACCGCAACGGTCCACCACGTGACCGTATTACCCGCGGCTTCCCGCGCGCGAACTTCGGTCGGCTAGGCCGCGTTGGGCTCCGGGCCGCTCGGTCGGCGTTCGCCGGGAGCGTCTGGGGCGTCCAACGCGCCCGGGTAGTCGAGGGCGTCCCCGGGTGGCCGATGTAGCCGCTCGGGCCGGTGGTAGTCGTTGACCCGGGCCTGGCCGGTGTCGAGCGCTGGCGGCGGTATCCACTCGACGTCATGGTCGTCGTTGACGCGCGTGGTCCAGCCGCCCGGGCCGACCATCCGGTTGTCGGGACCGCACGCCAGGCCGAGTTCGTCGACGTTGGTCTGACCGCCGTCGGCCCAATCCGCCGCGGCGTGATGGACCTGGCTGCCGTAGGCCGGGACGGTGCAGCCCGGCTTGGTGCAGCCGCCGTCGCGGGCGATCAGCATCAGCCGCTGGGCCAGCGACGCGGTGCGACGCGCCCGGAACAGGTTCAACGCCGCCCCCGTCGCCCCGTCGAACACCGCCAGAAACAGGTGCGCGCGGGCGGCCAGGCCGATCACGTCCCGGATCGGCATCACCGTGCCGCCACCGGTGACTCCGACCCCGGCCCGACTCTCCAGGTCCTGCAGGGTGGTCCGAATGATGATCGTCGTCGGCAACCCGTTGTGCTGACCGAGTTCGCCGCTCTCCAACACTCTGCGTCCCGCCGTCAGCAGTGCGTCGTGCTGACGCTGCGCGAGGGTGCGGTGGTCGCCGTCGATCTGAGCCTGGGTGGGCGCCCCCGTGGTGCAGGGCACCTCGTCCTCCGGGTTGCACATTCCGGGCGCGGCCCATTTGGCGTAGACCGCCTCGAGGACGGCCCAGGCCTCCGGCGTGAGGTTGCCCTTGACCGGAACCATGCCATCGGGCCGTTGGGGCGCCTTGGTCAGGCCCCGACGCCGCGCGCGTTCGGTGTCGTCGGGTTCCGGGCCGTCCTGGTCGAGCAGGAAGATCGTGCGGTCGGCGTTGTCCTTGAGTTCCTTGGGCCCCACGCCCATCGCGGTCTTGACCAGGTCGGCTTCGATCTGGCTGCGGGTCGAAGGGTCGACGGCGGGCGGGATCCGGCTCATCGTGTCTCGCAGGATGCGCACGTGGTCGCGGTTGATCACGCCGTGCGACTGGGCGATCGCGGTGCACGGCAGCACCGGATCCAGTGGCGCCCCGATGAGCGTATGCCGCGCCGCGAGCTGAGCGGCCTCGTCGAGTCGGCGGCCGGCGTCTCCGGCTGAGATCCGCCATCTGATGGCCAGCGCGTCGCGCCAGCATTTGGCGCCCAACGCCTTTGGTGTCGTCTCGGCTTGCAGCCGGGTCAGTAGGCGGTGGCTCTGCACCGGGAGTTGGCAGGAGAGCGTCTCCAGGTCGTCGAGCACGTCGAGTACTTCGGCGGCAGTCAACTGGTCGACGGGCAGGGCCGCCAACGCGGCGTAGGACGCACGCAACGTCTCCATCGCCGTCCGCACCGCCTCCGCTTGCATGAATCGAACATACGTGCGAATCTTGAAGACTTCTTGACGTGTTTCTTGAAGGAACTCTAAGAGCTAGTCGTCCATCTCCAGCACCGCGAACGGCGCCGTAGGCACCTCGGCCACGGACATCTTCGCCGCGGAGTCCGTGGGGATGACGCCGCGGGCCAACGCCGCGAGCGCCTTGTTGGTCCCGACGTCGCGACCTGCCTTCTCGCTCAACAGCCACCGCACCTCGAGCAGGTCGCAGTAGGCCTGGATCGCGGTGCCCCGGTGGCCGACGACCTCGTGCGCCAACTGCTGGTAAGGGGTCAGGATCTCGATCACCCACAAGCGCGCGGCCGTCGTCTCGTCCACGTCGTGGCCCGCCTCCCTGGCCAACTGCGCTTGATACGCGTGCAAGTCGCCAAGCAGGATGGCCGCCTGTCCCTCTCCAACGTCGAGACCGGTGAGCTCCCGAAGGTGCTGCGCGTGGTACCTGCGATCACCGACCGCCACCCGAACCCGCATGCGGCTCGGATCCGATTCGTCTGGCTGCAAGGACAATTCGTCGACGGCGAAGCCCAGCTCGTTGAGGCGGCGGATCGTGCCCTCGACGCGGTACCGGTCGGCGAAGCCGAAGACGGGCTCGGCGTGCAGCAGGTCCCACAGCGTGTCGTAGCGCACCTGAACCTGCTCGGCCTCGGCGATCAGCGTCTGATGCATCTCCTCGGGAAGGCCGAGCCGCTCGGCCAGGTCGACGAGACCCTCCGCCACGTTCTCCACCAAGATCTCGAGATCGTGCCGACGCTGGCCACGGCTCAACCGAGGATGCACCTCGGAGGTCTCGGCGTCGACCAACCAGGCCTGGAGGAGCTGCCCGTCGCGTGAGAACAGCGTGTTCGCCAACGAGCAGTCACCCCAGAACACCCCGTGGCGGTGCAACTCCACCAGCAAGCCCGCCATCGCATCCAGCAACCGGGCCCGGTGCCTTGGCTGATCCGGCGGCAGCCGCATGAACAGCCGTCGGTACTGCCAGGACCCCTCCAGGTACCGGGTCACCAGGATTGCGGTCTCGAACTCCGGCTGCAGCACCAGGCCTGCCGGATGTACTGCGGGCAGGCCCATCTCCTCGAGACGCCGCAGAACGTCGTACTCCTTGATCGCGATCCGCGGCGGCATGTCCTTGACCGCCCAGAGATGACCGTCGGCGTCGACGAACTTCACCAGGTGGCGACTCATGCCAACCGCGATGTCGCGCAGCGGCACCTCAGGAACCACCCACTCCGAAAGTGGCTTGTCCCATGGCAGCCCGAGGAGATCCGGGGTTGGTGCGCGGAGCCGCAACTCCGGCGGGCGCATGATTAGTTGAGGCGCTCGCCCGAGGTCGGGTGGAACAGGTGCACTGCCCCCTCCGGATGCCTCCGCAGGCGCACCGTGTCAGCCAACCGCGGAGCCGTGCGCGGATTGCACCGGGCCACCAACTCCGTTCCGTCACTGCCCGATCCGGCATGCGCGTAGACGTAGGCCTCGGCACCAAGATCCTCGACCAGGTCGACGACCACCTCGACGCCACCACTGTCGGTGATCTCCAGTTGTTCGGGCCGCACGCCGACGGTGACCTCCGAGAGGCCTGCCGCACTGATCTTCGACAGGTCGTCGCGCTCCAGCTCGAAGGTCGAGTCTCCGAGCTTGACCCCGTCGGAGCTGACCGAAGCGGTGAACAGGTTCATCGCGGGCGATCCGATGAAGCCGGCGACGAAGGCGTTCGCCGGGCGATCGTAGAGCTCGTTGGGAGAGGCGAATTGCTGCAGCTTGCCGAAACGCAACACCGCCACACGGTCACCCATCGTCATGGCCTCGACCTGATCGTGGGTGACGTAGACGGTGGTGGTGCCCAGCCGACGCTGCAACGCGGCGATCTGGGTGCGGGTCTGCACGCGCAGCTTGGCGTCGAGGTTGGACAACGGCTCGTCCATGCAGAACACCTGGGGCTCACGCACGATGGCCCGGCCCATTGCGACGCGCTGACGCTGACCACCGGAGAGCTTGGCCGGCTTGCGATCCAGATGCTCGGTCAGGTCGAGGACCTTGGCGGCTTCCTCGACCTTCTTGCGCCGCTCCTCGGCCGACACCCCACGGAGCTTGAGGGCGAAGCCCATGTTCTCCGCGACGGTCTTGTTGGGGTACAGCGCGTAGTTCTGGAACACCATCGCGATGTCGCGGTCCTTGGACGGCACACCCGTCATGTCCTTGCCGCCGATCTCGATGCTGCCCTCGTCGATGTCCTCGAGCCCGGCGAGCATGCGCAGCGCGGTGCTCTTGCCCGAGCCCGACGGCCCGACCAGAACGACGAACTCGCCGTCCTGGATGTCGAGGTTGAGGTTGTCGACGGCGAGCTTGTCGGAGCCCTCGTAGATGCAGGACGCGTTCTTGTAAGTGATTGCAGCCATTGTGTTTACTCCTCTACTTGATGGCGCCGAAGGAAAGACCACGAACGAGCTTGTTTTGCGCGAACCAGCCGCACAGGATCACCGGTAGGGCGGCCATCGTCGCCGCCGCCGACAGCACGGCCCAGTACTGACCCTCACCGGCGATGAAGCCGACCAGGTACACGGGCATCGTCTGTGCGTTCACCGCGGTCAGGTTCACCGCGAGGAAGAACTCGTTCCAGGCGAAGATGACGCAGATGAGTGCGGTGGCCGCGATGCCAGGTGAGACCAGCGGCAGGATCACCTCACGCACCGAACGCCACAGGCTGGCGCCGTCCAGGCTGGCGGCCTCGAGCAGTTCGCCGGGCACCTCGAGGAAGAACGACCGCATCATCCAGATCGCGATCGGCAGGTTCATCGACGTGTAGAGGACGACGAGCGCCCAGATGTTGTCCAGCAAGCCGAGATTGGACACGATCACGTACAGCGGCAGGATCGCCGCGACGACCGGCAGCATCTTCGTGCTCATGAAGAAGAACAGCGCGTCGGAGGTCTTGCGGACCGGGCGCAGCGACAGCGCGAACGCGGCCGGCACCCCCAGCAGCAGGACCAGGATCGTCGACATCGCCGTGGCGAACACCGAATTCAACATGGCCGGACCAATGCCCTGGTCGAAGACGGCCGAGTACTGATCCAATGTCGGCACGAAGAACAGCTTCGGTGGGTTGGTCGCGGCGTCGCTCTCCTGCTTGAACGACGTCAGCACCATCCAGAAGACGGGGAAGAAGAAGCCGAGCCCGACGAGCCAGGCCACCATGCCCCACGGACTGAACTTCTTGGACTTCTTCTTGCGCACCGGGGCGGCATCCTCTGTCGCCGTTGTGCGTTCGGCTGTGGTCGTCATGTCTAGGCCGCCTCTTCCTTGCCGGAGAATGATTTGAAGATCAGTCGAAGCGCGAAGCTGGCGATGATCATCGTGAAGATGACGACCACCACGCCCATCGCCGCCGCCTGGCCCATGTCGAAGCCGAGGAAGGCCCGCTGGTAGATGTAGAACGGCAGGTTGGCGCTGGCGACGCCCGGGCCACCCTGGGTCATCATGAAGATGGCGTCGAACGTGTTGACCAGATAGATGGCGCCGAGGACGACGCCCAATTCGATGAACCGGCGAAGGTGCGGCAGCGTCAACTCGCGGAAGAGCTGGATCGCCGTGGCACCGTCGACCCGGCCCGCTTCGAGCTGGTCCCGCGGCATCGACGTCAGGCCGGCCAAGATCAGCAGCATCATGAATGGCGTCCACTGCCAGATCAATTCGACCATCACCATCGCCAGCGGGAACTGACCGATCCAGTCCACCGGCCCGACACCCACCAGCGAGAGCACCCAGTTGAGGATGCCGTTGTTGGGGTCGAGGATCGTCGTCTTCCAGATCAGGGCCCCGGCGACGGGGGTGATCAGGAAGGGCGTGATCAAGAGGGTGCGGACGACGCCGCGACCCAGGAACGCGCGATCGAGCAGCAACGCGATTCCCAATCCGAGCAGCGCCGAGATCAGCACCACGCCGACGATGAGGAGGACGGTGTTGCCCGCCACCGACCAGAACTGCCGGTCCTGGACCACGGCGATGTAGTTGTTGAATCCGACGAATTGCCGTGAGCCGGGCCGGACCAGGTTCCAGGACAGCGTCGAGTAGTACAGGGTGAACAGGAACGGCACCTGCGTCACGGCGATCATGAAGATCAGCGCGGGCAACAGTGGTCCGCGCCTGCGCCACCCCTCGGCTCGGCTCACCCCGGTGTCCTGGGCCTCCCGGATCTTGCGGACCCGTTCGGCCACTGCCCCCTGACCGGCGTCCGACTCGGTTTCAGCGGTAAGAGTCATCACTTCTCCTGGTAGCTCTTGCCGACGACCTCGGCGTATTTCTGTGATTGCTCCATCGCTTCGTCGACGGATATCTGGCCGGCGATGGCCGCACTGATCTGCTGGCTCACCCGGGTGCCCAGGTCCTGGAACTCGGGAATGCCGACGAACTGCACGCCGGTGTACGGAACCGGTTGCACCGTGGGCTTGTTCGGCGTGGCGTTGGTGATGGACTGCAGCGTCAACGGGCCGTACGACTTCGAGATCGCCTCATACTCCGGGAGCTGCGTGTACGTCGAGGTTCGACTGCCGGGTGGGACGCGGGCCCAACCGAGCTTCTCCCCGACCAGCTTCATGTAGTCCTTGCTCGTCATCCAGGAGATGAACTTCCAGGCGCCGTCGGGATTCTTGGCCGCCTTGGGGATGCCGAGCGCCCAGGTGTAGAGCCAGCCCGAGTTGGGCTTCTCCACGATCGGTGCGGGCAGGTAGCCGATCTTGCCGACGAGGTCCGGGTAGGTCTTGGGGTCCTCGATGGTCGAGACCGCCGACGTGGCGTCGTACCACATCGCCGTCTGGCCCTGGCCGAAGAGATTGGCGCACTCTTGGAATCCCGTTGAGGAGGCACCCAATTCGCCGGAGTCCTTGATGGTCTGGACGTAGAAGTTGACGGCCTTCTTCACCTCGGGGCTGTTGAGCTGCGCGTTCCACTTGTCGTCGAACCAGCGGCCGCCAAAGGTGTTGATGACGGTGTCCAGCGGCGCCAGCACCTCACCCCAGCCGGGCTTGCCGCGCAGGCAGATACCCGCATCCGAGATCTGCTTGGCCTTGATGGTCTTGGCCCAGTCGGCGACCTCCTGCCACGTGGGCTGGTAGCTCGGATCCGGGTTGACCGTGATGCCGGCCTGCTCGAACATGTCCTTGCGGTACATCAGGAACGACGACTCGCCGTAGAACGGGACCGAGTACATGCTGCCCTCATAGGACAGCGAATCGCGCAGCGACGGTATGAAGTCGGCCTCGTCGTACCCCGGCGTGTTCTTCGCGTAGTCCGAGAGTGGTAGCAGCCAGCCGTCCTTCGCCCACTGCGGGGTCTCGAAGTTGCTGATCATCGCCACGTCGAACTGACTGCCGCCCATCGCGGTCGACATGGTGATCTTCGCGCGCGCCTGGTTCTCCGAGAGCGAGATGAACTTCAGCTTGATGCCGGGGTTCGCCTTCTCGAACTCCGGCGACAATTTCTGCGCATCGGTCATCTGCGAGTTGGACACCAGGGCGATGGTCACCTCGTTGTCCGACGCTCCCAGGCTTCCTGCGCCGGAACAGCCCGCGGTCAGCGTCAGCCCCATGGCCGCCGCGCAGACCGAGAGCTTTCGCAATGCTCGTGTCACCTTCATCTTCACCTCACTCCTCGTCGAGTACTGCTGCGTGTGTTCATGCCCGTCCTACTAATCCAAGAGCCAACGTGCGCAATCGATGTCGCATACCAGCAGCTTCCCCAATCCGCCGCGTAGCGCGGCCCGCGTGGCTTCGTGCTTGGGCGGACCGCTGCACACCAAGATCGTCTTGGCGCAGGTGCGGATGTCCTCGAGCGGGACCGACACCGCGCGGTGAGCGAGTTCGGTGAGCACGGGCGCGCCGTCGGCGTCGAAGAAGCGGCCGCCGATCTCACCGACGGCTCCAAGTGACACCAGTTCGTCGAGCATGCGGGTGTCCAGGAAGCTGCCCTCGAACAACGTGGTCGACGTGCTCACCGAGCCCACGCCGAACAGCATGGTGTCGGCGCGCCGGCCGGTCTCCAGGGTGCGGGAGATCACCGAGTCGTTGCGCATCGACATGACCGTCGATGCGTCGGCGTACAGGGGGGCTGGAAGGCGCATTGCACTGGCGCGCAACATGTCCGCACCGCGGCTGAGGATGAACTCCATGCCGGTCTGATAGGCCGCGGTGGACATCGCGCCGTCGAGTTGCACCACCACGCGGCAACTCGCCACGCCGGGGGCCAAGGCGGTGACGGCGGCCACCTGCTCGGGGCCCCAGGTGAAGCCCAGCACGTCGTTCTCGGAGAGGCGCCGCATGAGGAGCGCACCTGCCGCGCGGCCAAGATGCCCGGTGACCACGGCCTCGGTCAGTCCGTAACGCTCTTCGAGCATTCGTTCCTCGTCGGCGTGAAGATCGTCCTTCATCGTCGGCGGGACGACGACCTCGATGCGCACCAGCCCCCTGGCCTTAGCCCGCGCGATCAATCTGCCTGCGGTGGGCCGCGATACGCCGAGCTTGGCGGCGATCTCCGCCTGCGTGAGTCCGTCGAGGTAGTAGAGCGTGGCGGCTCGAAGCGCGAGACGCAGATCTTCGGGCGTCGCGCCGCCGTTGGACATGGCCTCGGAGGGCTGCTGCATCGACTCCCCGGGTCGCTCCGCTGGAGCCGCGCTTGCGTGGACTGCGCGCTGAGCCACGCGGGCGTTCGACGTCGGTGTCGCCACGTTCTCCGGTTCCCTTCCACCAGATCGGTGAGCATATGCTCGGGGTCGCGTGTATATGCTCATCACGTTAACATGTGGATGTGACCTACACAACACTTTCAGTGCAGCGGCCGTCTAGTGGCGAAATGGCGGCCGCGACCGACCGAATTCACACCGACCCCCAACCGGTACGGGGTAGCGTCCAGAAAGTGGTGACCGAGTCATGAAGCTCAACAACGCGTCCCTGCCCGATGTCTCGATCGCGAAGCCGTCCTATGACCGCAGCGAAATCGGCGTCGGCATAGTCCATTTCGGGGTGGGCGGCTTCCATCGTGCACACCAGGCGATGTACCTCGACCGATTGCTCTCCGAGGGCAAGGCCAAGGAGTGGGGCATCTGCGGGGTCGGCGTGCTGCCTGGCGACCGCAAGATGGCGACGGTCATGGACGACCAGGACGGCCTCTACACCTTGATCTTGATGAACCCCGACGGCAGCCGGGACGCTCGCGTCATCGGCTCGATCGTCGACTACAAGTTCGCACCCGACGATCCCGAAGCGGTCGTCGAATTGATCGCAGCGCCTACCACGCGCATCGTCGAGTTGACCATCACCGAGGGCGGCTACGTCACCGACGACGCCGGCCCCGACAGCGTGTTCGGCCTGGTGACCACCGCCCTGGCCCGCCGCAAGGAACGCGGCCTTCCGTCGCCGACGATCGTGTCCTGCGACAACATCGAGGGCAACGGAGACGTGGCCCGCAAGGCCTTCACCTCCTTCGCCGAGCGGTCCCAGCCCGAGCTGGTCGAATGGATGACGGCCAATACGCGGTTTCCCAACTCTATGGTCGACCGGATCACCCCGGTCACCACACCGGACGTCATCGAGAACCTCTCCGCCGACTACGGCATCGACGACGAATGGCCCGTGGCCGCTGAGCCGTTCACCGCGTGGGTGCTCGACGACGACTTCTCCGACGGTCGCCCGCCCTACGAGGACGTGGGCGTGCTCCTCGTCGACGACGTGACACCCTATGAATTGATGAAGTTGCGGCTCCTCAACGCCGGCCATCAAGCGCTCTGTTACTTCGCGTACCTGGCCGGCTATCGACTGGTGGCCGATGCCGCCGGTGACCCGTTGTTCGCCAAGTTCCTGCTCGAGTACATGGACACCGAGGCAACGCCGACGCTGCGGCCCGTGCCCGGCATCGACCTGCCCAAGTTCAAGCAGACCGCGATCGACCGCTTCGCCAATCCCAGTGTGCGCGACACCATCGTCCGGCTGTGCTTCGGCTCCTCGGATCGCATTCCGCAATGGCTGGTGCCGGTCATCAAGGAGAATCTGCGTTCGGGTGAACCGGTGCGGCTGTCCGCGGCGACCGTGGCGAGCTGGGCCCGTTACGCCGAGGGCGTCGACGAGCAGGGCGAACCCATCGACGTCCAGGACAACCTCGCGGATTCGCTGGTGCCCCTGGCCAAGTCGCAGCTGGACAATCCCACGGCCTTCGTCGAGAACACGGCGCTGTTCGGCGATCTGGCCCAGCAGCCCCGGTTCGTCGAGGCCTACCTCTGGGCACTGGACTCCCTGCACCGAGACGGCGCCCGGGCAACGCTGGAGGCGCTGATGAACGCCGACGATCGATGAGCCGGGCGCTCGTCATCGGTGAGGCGTTGATCGACATCGTCCAGCGTGACGGCAAGGTGCTGGGTGAGCACGTCGGCGGCAGCCCCCTCAACGTCGCGATCGGGCTGGGCCGCCTCGGCCGCGACGTCGACTTCCTCACCCACATCGCCGACGACGAGCGTGGCCGGCGCATCGTCGAACACGTCGAGGCCTCTGGCGTGCGACTCGTACCCGGCAGCATCAGTGCCGAGCACACGCCGACCGCCGCCGCCCGACTCGACGACACCGGCGCCGCACAGTACACCTTCGACATCGACTGGCGGCTGTCGGGCACCCCCGAGGTGGCTCCTCCGCTGATCGCCCATACCGGTTCCATCGCAGGGTTTCTCGATCCGGGTTGCCTGGCTACAGCCGCACTGCTCGACGCGTACCGGGTGTCGGCGACCATCACCTACGACCCGAACGTCCGGCCCGCCCTGATCGAGGACCACGACCAAGCGGTGAACCGCATCGAACGGCTCGTCGAGAAGGCCGACGTCGTCAAGGCCAGCGACGAGGACCTGCACTGGATCGACCCGACCCGTACGCCCGAACAGGTTGCGGCCGCTTGGCAATCGCTCGGCCCGTCGATCGTGGCGGTGACGATGGGCGGGGACGGCGCATTCGCGGTCTGCGCGGCGGGCACCGTGCGCGTGGCCGCTCGCGACGTCAACGTCGTCGACACCGTCGGCGCCGGCGACTCGTTCATGACCGGGCTCATCGACGCCCTGTGGTCGCTCGACCTGCTGGGCGGCGACGAGCGGACCCGCCTCCAGCTGATCGACGCCGACGCATTGGACGGCGTTCTACGCCATGCCGCCCTCGCGTCGGCGCTGACGGTCTCCAAGGCCGGGGCCGACCTGCCCGACCGCGCGGCTCTTCAAATGGGGTAACCCCGTGGGCCATACTGGGTCATGCGTTCCATCTGGAAGGGATCGATAGCCTTCGGGCTGGTCAACGTGCCGGTCAAGGTCTACAGCGCCACCGAAGACCACGACATCAAGTTCCACCAGGTGCACGCCAAGGACAACGGGCGCATCCGCTACAAGCGGGTGTGCGAGGTGTGCGGTGAGGTCGTCGAGTACCGCGACATCGCAAAGGCCTACGACTCCGACGACGGTCAGACGGTGATCATCACCGACGAGGACATCGCCACGCTGCCCGAGGAACGCAGCCGCGAGATCGAGGTCGTCGAGTTCGTGCCCGCCGATCAACTCGACCCGCTGATGTACGACAAGAGCTACTTCCTGGAACCGGATTCCAAATCGTCGAAGTCCTATGTGCTGCTTGCCAAGACACTCGCCGAGACCGATCGGGTGGCGATCGTCCACTTCGCGCTGCGCAACAAGACCCGGTTGGCGGCGTTGCGGGTCAAGGACTTCAGCAAGCGCGACGTCATGGTGATCCACACGTTGCTGTGGCCCGACGAGATTCGCGATCCCGACTTTCCCGTGCTGGACAAGGAAGTCGAGATCAAACCGGCGGAGCTGAAGATGGCCGGCCAGGTGGTCGAGTCGATGACCGACGACTTCCACCCCGATCAGTTCCGCGACGACTACCAGGAGCAGCTTCGCGAGATGGTTCAGGCGAAACTCGAAGGCGGCGAGGCGTTCACGGTCGAGGACCAGCCCGCGGAGAACCTCGACGAGACCGACGACGTATCCGATCTGCTGGCCAAGCTCGAGGCCAGCGTCCAGGCGCGCGCGGGAGCCAAGAAGGCCGGTGCGAAGACCTCCGACGAGAAGTCCGGGGACGACACACCCGCGAAGAAGGCACCGGCCAAGAAGACCGCCGCGAAGAAGACTCCCGCCAAGAAGACTGCGGCGAAGAAGGCTCCGGCCAAGAAGGCCTGATCACACCGGCGCATCGCCGCCGAGACGCCTGCAGACGGTTGACCCCTGCTGAGATGTGTGTCACAGTCAGGTCTAGTTAATCGATTAAACAGTGAGGGTCGGGGTGATGGTTCGGATGCAGGACGTGGCGCAGCGGGTCGGCGTCTCAGCCGCCACGGTGTCGCTGGCGCTGGCCGGAAGCGACCGCATCTCGCCGGCCACCCGCACCCGGGTCGAAGAGGCCGCCAGGGCCATGGGCTACCGGCCGCACGTGGGCGCCCGTGCCCTGCGCACCGACTCCACCCGCACCATCGGCCTGGTCGTCAGCGACGTCGCCAACCCGTTCTTCGCCGAACTGGCCGGGGAGATCCAGCGCGCCGCGGCCAGGCAGTCGTACTCGATCGTGCTCTGCAACAGCGACGAAGACGCCCAGCGCCAGGACGACTACCTCTCGAGTCTGCTGGCGGGCCGCCAGGTGGACGGGACGATCGTCGTCCCCACTGCGGCGATGACCCCCGGCCTTCGGCAGGCCGCCGCCGGTGCGGCGAACATGGTCCTGTTGGACCGGCCGGTCGAGGTCACCGGCCGCGGGGCACCAGCCCGTCACCTCGCCACGTGCCCCATCGTCCGCAGCGACGCCCGGTCCGCTCTCGACGAGGTGGGCGAATTGCTGACCTCACTCGGGCACCGTCGCATCGGCATCATCGCGCCACCGCTGCAGACCCAGGTCGGGCAGGAACGCCGAGACCTGCTGCGCGAGGCGCTGCTGCGCCGCGGTGTGCCACCGCGCGGCATCACCGTCGTCGAAGGCGACTTCCGCCAGGACAGCGGTGTCACGGCCGTACAACGGCTGATGGCCCGTCGTCAGCCACCCACGGCCATCTTCGCCGCCGACGGGTTGATGGCCGTGGGCGCGCTGAAGGGCCTGCGCCAAGCCAACATTCGCGTGCCGCAGGACGTCTCGCTGGTCGGCTTCGACGACGCACCCTGGTTCGACCTGTTCGACCCGCCGATGACCTCGGTCGCGCAGCCGATCGCCGCCTTGGCCGTCGCCGCCGTCGACGCCATGGTCGCGCTGCTGACCGGCGAACCCGCGCACAGCGCGTACCCCCCGTGCCACCTCGTCCGCCGCGGCTCGTGCGGCGAGGCCCCCACCGACGACCCGGGAGGGGCGACCGCCGCCCCCACCCGAAAGCGGCAGTCGCCACAGCGGTGACGCCGACGAGAAAGGAAGCACCATGAGAAACCCCTTGGGCGCGGCGCAGAGTCGCGTCGCCCTGACCGCCCTGCTGTGCGGAACCCTGGCGCTGACGGCAGCGGGTTGCAACCGCACGCCCAGCGGCGGCGAAGCCAGCGGCGGCGCCCGCATCGCCATCGTGACGCGCGACTTCACCAACCCGTACTGGGCCGCGCTGCGTGACGGCGCCGTGGCCGAGGGCAAGAAGCAGGGCGTCGAGGTCACGGTGCAGGCCGGCAGCTCGGAGACCGACTCCACCGGCGAGAACACCAAGATCTCGACGCTGGCCGCGCAGGACTACGACTGCTTCGGCGTCGTCCCGGTCAACGCGACCAACGTGATCACGCCGCTGGTCCCCGTCGCCAAGAAGAACATCCCGATCCTCAACCTGGACACCCAGATCGACGCCGACGCATCGAAGGCCGCGGGAGTGTCCTACGCGTCGTTCATCGGGTCGGACAACCTCTCGGCCGGTCAGCAGGCCGGCGAGGCGCTGATGGCCGACATGGGCGGCAAGGGCGAGGTCGCCGTGCTGCAGGGCATCGCCGGTGAGCAGAACGGCATCAACCGCCTCAAGGGCTTCACCGACGCGACGCAGGGCAAGCTGCAGATCGTCGCCACGCAACCCGCGGACTACGACCAGAACCTCGCGCTGACCGTGACCGGTGACCTGCTACGCGCGCACCCCAACATCACCGGCATCTTCGCCGCGAACGACACCATGGGACTCGGCGCCGCCCAAGCGGTCAAGAACGCCGGCAAGAGTGGCGTCGTCTCCATCATCTCGGTCGACGGCATCACGGCGGCACTGCAGGCGGTCAAGGACGGCACGCTGTCCGGCACGATCAGCCAATACCCTTATGCCGAAGGTGAAATGGCCGTCCAGGCGTGTATCAACCTGGTCGCCAAGAAGTCCGTGCCCGAGCGGGTGGTCGCGCCGATCAAGCTGATCGACAAGTCGAACGTGGACAAGGCCATCGCCTCCTTCCCGCAGCCGTTC
Organism: Mycobacterium sp. NPDC006124; assembly: GCF_040614235.1. Lineage (NCBI taxonomy): Bacteria > Bacillati > Actinomycetota > Actinomycetes > Mycobacteriales > Mycobacteriaceae > Mycobacterium > Mycobacterium sp. NPDC006124. The sequence goes on from NZ_JBEXUA010000002.1 coordinate 222,682, forward strand.
GAGCCGTACGACAACCCCATCACCGGCGGGAAGTGATGACTGCCGTCACCGAGGCGCCACCCACCGGGTCGAGCCGAAGGCCCACGGTGTCGGTCGGGGCGGCGGCACGTTACGCCGCCCCGATCGGCCTGATCGTGGTCTTCGTCGTCTTCTTCATCGCGACCCCGAACTTCCTCACCGTCGCCAACCTGACCGACCTGCTGGTGTCGGCGTCGATCCTGATGGTGCTGGCCATGGGTCAGCAGGTGGTCATCGCGATCGCCGGCATCGACCTGTCCGTGGGATCGAATCTGCCATGGGCCGCAGCGGTGTTGGGGTTCGCCTACACCAACGGCGCCAACCTCCTGGTGTCGATGCTGCTGGCACTGCTCGCCGGTGCGGTGGTGGGGTTGGTCAACGGTCTGCTGGTGGCCCGGCTGAACATGACGGACTTCATCGTCACGTTGGGCTCGCTGTCGGTGGTCAGCGGCGCCACGCTGCTGCTCACCGGAGGCAATACCGTCGCGGTGTCGTCACCCTTTCTGCAGGGGTTGGCACTCGACGGCGTCGGACCGGTGCGCTGGTTCTGGTTGGTGGCCATCGTCGCCGCGCTGCTGACGGCATTCCTGTTGTTCCGCACCAAGACCGGCACCCACCTGCTGGCCACCGGCGGCAACGTCGACGCCGCCCGAGGGACGGGCATCAACGTCGCGCGGATGAAGCTGTTGGCCTACGTCCTGTCGGGTCTGGCCTGCGGGGTGGCGGGCATCCTGCTGGTCGCCCGCACCGGTGGTGCCGACCCCAGCCTGCAGACCGACCTGCTGCTGTCGTCGATCGCCGCGGTGGTGCTGGGCGGCTCCAGCCTCTTCGGCGGTCGGGCCTCGGTGCTCGGGTCGGCGGTGGGCGCGGTGCTGCTGACCAGCCTGATCAACGGCTTCACGCTCATCGGCATCTCGCAGAACTATCAGCCGGTGGCCGTCGGCGCCGTCGTGCTCGGTGCCGCGTTCATCTCCAGGTTCCAGAAGTGAGGGCGCCCGACATGTCCACCGCCAACGGTGCTCCGCTGGTCGAATTGCGCGGCATCACCAAGTCCTTCGACGCCGTCCGCGCCCTGCAGGGAGTAGACCTGTCCATCACCGCGGGCACGGTCACCGCGCTGCTCGGTGACAACGGGGCCGGCAAGTCCACGCTGGTGCGATGCCTGACCGGGGTGCACGCCCCCGACGACGGCGAGATCCTCTTCCGCGGGGAGGCCATCAAACTGGGTTCGCCCGACGACGCCCGCCACCTCGGCATCGAGACCGTCTTTCAGGATTTGGGTCTCATCGAGGATCTCGAGGTGTGGCAGAACCTGTACCTCAACCGGGAACTGACCAAGGGCGTGGTGCCCCTGCGGGTACTCGACAAGAAGACGATGATCGCGCGCAGTGCGACGATCCTCGCCGACCTGGACGTCAACGTGCCGAACGTCCGCGCCACGGTGCGCCGGATGTCGGGCGGCCAACGCCAGAGCGTCGCGATCGCCCGCGCCGCGAACTGGGGCACGACGCTGGTCATCATGGACGAACCGACTGCGGCCCTTGGTGTTCGGGAGACCGCGGCGGTCGAGACGCTGATCGGCCGACTGCGGTCCAACGGCGTCACCGTCCTGCTCGTCAGCCACGACATGGATCAGGTCATGCGGGTGGCCGACAGCGCGTGGGTGCTGCGACGCGGGCGCACGGCGGCCCACCGGTCGATGAGCGAGACCGACGGGGCGGAACTCGTCGGTCTGATCACCGGTGCGATCGCCGGCGACGCCGATGCCTGAGCACCCCGCGGTGGTCGTCGTCGGCTCCATCAACGTCGACCACACCGTCACCGCGCCGGCGTTTCCCCAACCCGGACAGACGATCAAGGGCACCTCGACGAGCTCGTCGGTCGGCGGCAAGGGCGCCAACCAGGCCGTCGCCGCGGCGCTGGCCGGGGCGACCGTCGCGATGGTCGGCAGCGTCGGCGACGACGCGAGCGGGTCGACGGCGCGGCAACGGCTCGACGCGCGGGGCGTGCGCACGGCGCACGTCTCAGTCATTGCCGGCGAGCCGACCGGCACGGCGCTGATCACCGTCGCCGCACGCGACAACACGATCATCGTCGTCGCCGGGGCCAACGGAGAATGGCCGCACGACCTGCCGGACGTGGTCGAGGATGCCTCGGTGGTCTTGTCGCAGTTGGAGATTCCGGTCGAGGTGGTTCAGGCCGCGGCCGCGCGGGCACGCGGGACGTTCGTGCTGAACGCCGCACCCGCCGCGGCGTTGCCGGCCGACCTGCTGGCCCGGTGTGACGTGTTGATCGTCAACGAGCACGAACTCGCCGCCGTGGCGGAGCGCGACGTGGGCACCGACGCCGAGGCCATCACGGCTGCGCACTCCGACCTCCGGAGCCGGGGGGTCGGTGCGGTCGTCACCACCCTCGGCGCGGCCGGCGCGCTGGTCACCGACGCCGACGGCGTGACGACGGCGCTACCCGCACCCTCGTCGGACGTCGTCGACACCACCGGCGCCGGAGACGCGTTCGCCGGCGTGGTGGCGGCCCGGTTGAGCGCCGGGGACGACCTGCTCGTCGCGTGCCGATGGGGTGTGGCCGCCGGCTCGCTCGCCGTGCGCGGAGCTGGTGCACAGGACTCGTATGCCGACCTTCCCAGCCTCACCGAGGCAGTTCAGGAGAACCGAACATGAAGCGCAACGGAATCATTCACGCCGAACTGGCTCGTCACATCGCCGCGTTGCGACACACCGACACGTTCGTCATCTGTGACGCGGGATTGCCGCTCTCGCGCGACATGCCGTGCGTGGACCTCGGCTACCGCTACGGGCAGGCCACGTTCGCCGACGTCAGCGCGACGGTGCTGGGCGAGGTGGTCGTCGAGCACAGCTGGGTGTCGCGCGACGTGCTCACCGTGAGCCCGCACGTGCACCGGCATCTCCTCGATCTCGGACTGACGCCGGAGCCGGTCGACCACGACCGGTTCAAGGCGGCGGTCCTCGATGCCGCGTTCGCAGTGCGCACCGGCGAGGACACGTTCTTCGCCAACGTGCTGTGCCGAGCCGGGGTGCCCTTCGGTGGTCCGGCGACGTAGCGAGCTACTGGCAGCGACTCTTCATGTCGCGCAAGGGCTGACGGATGCCGTCGAGGTCCGACTTGGTCTGCGGGTTGGCGTCGAGGTAGGCGGCTACCTGCTGCTTGACCTGGTCCCTCGGTAGGCCCCTGAGCGTCGAATAGAACGCGTTGACATCAGGGTGGGTGAAGAAGTACGCCGAGGTAGCCGTCGACACCTGCCCGACGACGGCCTCGAAGTCGGCCGCAGAGCATCCGGGGGCGGGCGGCGGAGGCGGGTCGGCGAGCGCCGAGGGAGCGGCTCCGACGAAGACCACGCCGGCGATACCGGCGCCTATCGCGGTGGCCACGAGCCGCCGGGCGGCTCGACTGGTGATCGGCATGACGATGTCCCCTCGGTCGTGACTAAGCCTTCTCATCATCGATGTCCTCCACCACCGCCACCGCCGGTGGTGCCACCACCGCCGCCGGAGTGCGATGCGTCGTTGGGCTGCAACGCCGTGCCGCCGCCGGCGGGGTTGAAGTACCAGTCGTTGTCGAAGGGATAACTCTCGTCCGCCGAAGGTGGTGGCGCGTCGTTGATTTGGACGTTGCCGGGCGAATTGGCGTCCCCCGGCGCGTCGCACACGACGACCGCCGGATCGCAACTCTCGTCGGCGAGCGCTGCCGGCGCACCGCCGATCGCCCCGGCGACACATGCGGCCGCGAAGAGCCCCGCCACCCCTGATCCGATCAACCGCATGGCGACCCCCTCCCGAGCGCCGCCTCTCGGCGATCGATGCCCCGGAAGGTACCACCACTGACGCCGTCGTCAGCCGGTTTCCCCACGGTCGCCTCCGACGGGCTGCCCGCCCGATTCGTCACCAAATTAGAACGTGTTCTAGTAGCGTCTGCGAGCGTGATTCTCGACAAGTTCAAACTCGACGGTCAGGTCGCCATCGTCACCGGGGCCGGCCGCGGACTCGGCGCCGCGATGGCTCTCGCCTTCGCCGAGGCCGGTGCCGACGTGGTGATCGCAGCACGTACGCAATCGCAGCTCGACGAGGTGGCCGAGCAGATACGCGGCACCGGGCGTCGCGCCCACGTGGTGGTCGCCGACCTCGCCCGTCCCGAGGACGCCGCGTCCCTGGCACGGCACGCGGTCGACGCCTTCGGCCGACTAGACGTCGTCGTCAACAACGTCGGTGGCACCATGCCGGCTCCCCTGCTGGACACCTCGACCAAGGATCTGCGCGACGCGTTCGCCTTCAACGTGGCGACCGCCCATGCGCTGACCACCGCCGCCGTCCCACTGATGCTCGAGCACTCCGGCGGCGGCAGCATCATCAACATCACCTCGACCATGAGCCGGGTCTCGGGCCGCGGGTTCGCCGCCTACGGCACCGCGAAGGCTGCGCTCGCGCACTACACGCGGCTCTCGGCGCTGGATCTGGCGCCGCGCATCAGGGTCAACGCCATCGCACCGGGATCGATCTTGACCTCGGCGCTCGACGTGCTCGCGAGCAACGACGAGTTGCGCAAGCCGATGGAGGACGCCACGCCGATGCGCCGGCTGGGCGATCCCACCGACATCGCCGCGGCCGCGGTGTACTTGGCCTCCCCCGCGGGGAGCTATCTGACCGGCAAGACCCTCGAGGTCGACGGTGGCATCACCCATCCCAACTTCACCTTCCCCATCCCCGATCTGTAGAGGACGACGACATGACGATCAAGGTCGCCGCGGTCGGCACCGGCAACGTGGGCAAGCACGCGCTCACCCAGCTGATCCGCGATCCGCGATTCGAACTGACCGGGGTGTGGGTGTCCTCGGACGCCAAGGCCGGCAAGGACGCCGGCGTGCTTGCGGGCCTTGATGATTCGACCGGCATCACGGCCACGACCGACCTGGCGGACATCCTGGCCGCAGCGCCCGACTGCGTGGTCTACACCGCGATGGCCGACAACCGGCTCGTCGAGGCGCTCGAGGACTACCGCCGCATCTTGGCCGCCGGCGTGAACGTCGTCGCCAGCGCCGCCGTGTTCCTCCAATACCCCTGGGGCACATTGCCCGACGAGATGATCGCCCCGATCCGCGACGCGGCCGAATCGGGCAAGTCCAGCATCTTCGTCAACGGCATCGACCCGGGCTTCGCCAACGACCTGATCCCGATGGCGCTCGCGGGCACCTGTCAGAGCGTCGAGCAGATCCGCTGCATGGAGATCATCAACTACGACACCTACGACAGCGCCACCGTGATGTTCGACGTGATGGGCTTTGGCAAGTCGCTCGACGAGACCCCGATGCTGCTGCAGCCCGGCGTGCTGAGCCTGGCCTGGGGGTCGGTGGTGCGCCAACTCGCCGCCGGTCTCGGCGTCACGCTCGACGAGGTGACCGAGACCTACGTCCGCGAACCGGCCCCCGAGGACTACGACATCGCCTCCGGACGCATCGCCAAGGGCACCGCCGCTGCCCTGCGCTTCGAGGTTCGAGGCATCGTCGACGGCGAGCCCGTCGTCGTCCTCGAGCATGTAACCCGCACCAGGGACGACCTGTGCCCGGACTGGCCCCAGCCCGCCCAGGAGGGCGGCTCCTACCGGATCGAGATCACCGGCGAGCCGAGCTATGCGCTCGACCTGTGCCTGAGCAGTCCCCACGGCGACCACAACCACGCCGGCTGCGTGGCGACGGCGGCACGGGTGGTCAACGCAATCCCCGAGGTCGTCGCCGCGGAGCCGGGCATCAGGACCACGCTCGACTTGCCCCTGGTGACCGGACGAGGGTTGTACGCTGGGCATCTGCTGTCAAGGGACTAACGAAGGGCCGCCATGCGCACTCGCCATCTCATCGGTCTGATCGCCTCGGCGGGCGCACTGTTCGCGGTGGGCTCCGCACCGGCCGCCTCGGCCGACCCCAGCGAGATCTCCAACGAGCCAGCCTGCACGTCGGTGGGCCAAGTCGGCGAGACCGGCACCGCCACCACCCAGTGCCAGACGCCGGGCAACGTCCAGATCTCAGCCGAGGCACCGGACGTGCCTACCTGGACCTACCCCTGGGACGACGAGTTCTACGGTCCGGCGCTGGTCATCGGCAACGGCGGCTAGATGCGCGCCCGGCCGATTGCGTCGGCGGCCGTGGCGATCGCGGCGGCGGTGATCTTCGCGCCGGCCGCGGCGGCGGCCCCACGGTGCGTCCAACTCGACGCGACGACCACGCAGTGCCAAACCCCCGGCCATTCCCAGATCACCACCTCTCCCCCGGCGATGAACGACAACCCCTGGTGGCCGTACGGCGGGGTGGTCGTCGGCTTCCCCTGGTAGCACGACCCGGCAGATTTCGTCTAACCTAACTTTTCTATTCGCTCCGCCGGATGGAAGGGATGGGTGTTGTCGCTCGTGGACAAGGCGCCGCAGCGCGCGATCGTGATGCTGCTCGGACCCGCATTCGTCGCCGCCATCGCCTACGTCGACCCCGGCAACGTCGCCGCCAACGTCAGCGCGGGTGCCCAGTACGGCTTCCTACTGGTCTGGGTGATCCTGGTCGCCAACGTCATGGCCGGATTGGTGCAGTACCTCTCGGCCAAGCTCGGCCTCGTCACCGGACGCACCCTGCCCGAGGCGGTCGCCGACCACTCCCGCACCCGGACCCGCGTCGCCTACTGGCTGCAGGCCGAATTGGTAGCCATGGCAACCGATCTCGCCGAAGTGGTGGGCGGCGCCATCGCGCTCTACCTCCTGTTCGACCTGCCCCTTCTGCTCGGCGGCGTCATCACCGGCGTGATTTCGCTCTTCCTGCTCGCCGTGCAGAACCGCCGCGGGCAGCGCGTGTTCGAGCGCGTCATCACCGGTCTGCTGCTCGTCATCGCCGTGGGCTTCCTGACGAGCCTGTTCGTCGCCCCGCCCGCCCCGAGCGACGTCGTCGGCGGCCTGGTGCCTCGATTCGACGGCGCCGAGAGCATCCTGCTCGCCACCGCGATGCTCGGCGCGACCGTCATGCCGCACGCGGTGTATCTGCATTCGGCGCTCGCCCGCGACCGGCACGGCCGACCGGACGAAGGTGCGCCGCGGCGCCATCTGCTGCGCGCCACCCGCTACGACGTCTGCCTCGCGATGCTCGTCGCCGGTGCGGTCAACCTCGCGATGCTGCTCGTCGCCGCCACCAATCTGCAGGGCGTCGAGAACACCGACTCCATCGAGGGCGCGTACGCCGCGGTGCAGAACTCGCTGGGACACACCGTCGCACTGTTCTTCGCGATCGGGCTGCTGGCCTCTGGGCTCGCGTCGACCTCCGTCGGCGCCTACGCCGGCGCGATGATCATGCAGGGCCTGCTCCGCCGCTCCTACCCGCTACTCCTGCGCAGGCTGGTCACCCTGGTTCCGGCGCTCGTCGTGCTGGCGATCGGCGTCGACCCGAGCCGGGCGCTGGTGCTGTCGCAGGTGGTGCTGTCCTTCGGAATCCCGTTCGCACTGGTGCCGTTGGTCCGGTTGACGAGCAACCGGGCGCTGATGGGCGCCGACGTGAATCATCGCGTCACGACCGCCCTCGGCTGGACGGTCGCCGGGGTCATTAGTGTGCTCAACGTGGTCCTGATCTATCTGACGGTCAACGGCTGAATGCAGCCGTACTTCGCGTACGGGTCGAACCTGGACGTGACGCAGATGAGGCGACGCTGCCCCGACGCCGTCGAGCCCCGCCCCGCCTCGCTCGCCGACCACGACTGGTTGATCAACGAGCGTGGCGTGGCCACGGTGGAACCCCTCGACGGGGCGCGCGTGCACGGAGTGCTCTGGCAGATCAGCGATCACGATCTGTCGGTCCTAGACAGCGCGGAGGGCGTCCCGGTGCGATACCGGCGGGACCGCATGACGGTCGACACCGTCGACGGTCCCGCCGAGGCCTGGGTCTACGTCGACCCCCGCGTCGAACCGGGTGCCCCGCGACCCGGATATCTGGAGCGGATCATCGGAGGTGCCACCCACCACGGGCTGCCTCGGCGTTGGGTCGACTATCTTCACCGGTGGGACCCGGTCAACTGGCCGCGCCAGCTGCCGGCCACTGATCTGCCTGGCCCGCAAAGCCTTTCGGAGCTCCTCGCCGACCCCAAGGTCGCCGAGGACAGCACCTTGCGCTCGCGGTTCGGCTTCCTCGCCATCCACGGCGGCGGCCTGGAACGGATGACCGACGTCATCGCCGAACGAGCCGCGCTGGCCGCCGACGCGTCGGTCTACGTCGTCCGCCACCCGCAGAACTACCCGCATCACCTGTCCTCGGCCGCATACCGCGCCGGCGAGTCCGCCCTGCTCGACGCCTTCCTCGACCACGTGGACGTGGTGGTGTCGTTGCACGGATACGGCCGCGTCGGGCGCACCATGGATCTGCTCGCCGGCGGCGGCAACAGAACCTTGGCCGCACATCTCGCCGCGTACGTGTCGGTGCCCGGCTTTCAGGTCGTCACCGATCTGGACGCCATCCCCCGCGAACTGCGTGGCCTGCATCCGGAGAATCCCGTCAACCGGGCGCGCCGCGGCGGGGCGCAGCTCGAGCTGACGCCACGGGTGCGCGGCATCAGCCCCCGCAATGGACCCGAGGGTGACGACGGCTTGTGCGCACCGACCTCGGCGCTGGTCGCCGGGCTGACCGCCGCGGCGAAGGCCTGGCCGTCAGCCGACGGCGACTGATCCGGACACCGCGACCGCGTCGGCGACCACGCCCAGATCGCGCAGCGCCAGCTCGACGGTGTCGGCGCATGGCAAATCCGTTGAGCCGCATACTCGCAGGACTCTCCGCACAGCCGGACCTGGCACCAACCGCCATGCGACGCCGAGCGCCGCACAGCACCGGTCGACGCCGTGCAGAGCTGCCATCGCGGGTGCACCGAGGAAGTCGACGGCGGTCGCGTCGACGACCAACGCTTGGGCGATGGCCACGTGCCGCTCGACGTAGCCGGCCAACCGGGTCGCGTTGCTCGCGTCGACCTCGCCGTGAATCGACACGACGACGGCAGGTTCGAGGACCACCGTCGCGCTCGCCCGGCCCCACTGTTCACCGATCCCGATCGACCGTGGATCTGGGCGGTAGACGCGGCATGTTCCGATGGGTGTCATCGTGACCCCCTGAGTTGGAGAACGGGTGTGGGGCCGCCGTGCGCTCGACGTTAGGGGGAACGTACAACGAATTCCGTAGCAGGTGTCGACATTCGCAATCAGCGAAGAAGTCCGAAAGACGTCGTCACACGAGGCCATTGACCTGACATGGCCACGCATTCCGTCGTCGTGCGGCACGGGAGCAAACCCGACGTGACCCTGCTACCTCCACGGGGCCCGTCGTGACGTGGGTGGAGGCACGCCACGACGGATTCCGTAGCTACTCCTCGATGGCCAACACCGGCGTCGGCCGCTGGAATCCGCGCGTCACGACCAGAAGCCAGACGACGCCGATCACCAACCACACCATGCCCACTTCGAGCGTCAACCACGACAGGCTGGTCCACAACCAGACCGTCAGGACGAAGCCGATACCCGGCAGGACGACGTTGTTGAAGACGTTCTTGTCGCCCTCGTCGACGAAGTAGTGCTTGATCACCGTGAGGTTCACCGCCGAGAAGGCGATCAGCGCGCCGAAGCTGACGATCGACGCCAGGAAGTCCAGGGAGATCCAGATGGCGGCCAACGAGATCACCGACACGACCAGGATCGCGAACGTCGGCGTGGAGAACTTGGCGGACACGTGCCCAAAGACCTTGCGCGGCATGATGCCGTCACGACCCATGGCGTAGAGGATCCTGGCCACCGATGCCTGCGAGGTCAACGCCGAGCCGAAGGCGCCTGCGATGTAGGCCGCGGTGAAGAAGGTGTTCAGGAACTGGCCGCCGGCGGCGGTCATCACGTCGAGCGAACCGGAGTCGACGTCGACGAATTGGTTCGACGGGAACGCCAACTGCGACACGTAGGACAACCCGACGAAGATGACGCCGCACGTGACCGTCGCGATCATGATCGCCTTGGGCACGCTGCGTGTCGGATCCTTGGCCTCTTCCGACAGGGTCGAGACCGCGTCGAAGCCGAGGAACGACAGGCAGAGGATCGCCGCGCCGGCGAAGATCGGGCTGGCTCCACCTGCGCTGCCGTCACCGGTGAACGGCGCCATGAAGTTCACGTTGCCCAGCTTGGTGATGGTCAGGAAGGACATGACCACGAATACGACGATGAAGATCGCCTGTACCGCCAGGAGCACGAAGTTGGCGCGCGCCACCGACACGATGCCGACGACGTTGAGCACCGTCACGAGGACGATCGACCCCAGGACGAAGACCCAGGCGGGCACTGCGGGGATGGCGGCTTCGAGGTAGATGCCGATCACCAAGTAGTTCAGCATCGGCAGGAACAGGTAGTCCAGCAGCAGCGACCAGCCGGCCAGGAACCCGACGGGCGCCCCGAAGGTCCGCTGGGTGTAGGCGTAGGTCGAGCCGGCCACGGGGAACGCCGCCGACATGCGCGCGTACGACCTGGCCGTGAAGACCATGGCCGCCAGCGTCACCAGATAGGCGACCGAGAGTCGGCCGCCGGTCAGCTGGGTGACGATGCCGTAGGTGGTGTACACCGTGAGCGGCACCATGTAGACCATGCCGAAGAGCACCAGCGCTGGAACTCCCAGCGCTCGTTTGAGATGGCCCTCGGTCTCGAGGGCGACGGGCGTTTCTGCCGACATTGCTAATCCCTTCCAGGGGTGACCGAATAACCGAGCTCGCCGCGCAGGTACGTGGCTTTGACGACGACGTCGGGTAACTGCTGAGCCGGGGTCTCGCGGGGGTCGCGGTCCAGCCACACCAGATCCGCACTGGCGCCTGGCACGAGACGGCCCCAGGTCGTCTCGGCGAAGGCTTGTTCGGCCACGCCCGCGGTGTAGGCGCCCAGCGCGCGTTCGACGGTCAGGGCTTCCTGCGGCGTCCACCCGCCGTCGGGCTCCCCGTCGGGAGTGCGCCGCGAGATGCCGATGGCGATGCCGTCCAACGGGGCCCCCGAGGACACCGGCCAGTCCGAGCCCAGCGCGAGCGGCGCCCCGGACTCGTCGAGGCTGCGCATCCGATACTGCTTGTCGGCACGCTCCGTGCCCAGACGCGGCACCGTCAGCACCGTCATCAGGGCGTCCATCTGCGCCCACAGCGGTTGCATGCACGGGATGACGCCGAGGGCGGCGAAGCGTTCGAGGTCGGCGTCGTCGACCAGCTGGACGTGGGCGATCACCGGTCGACGGTCGCGTGGGCCGTTGGACTCGATCGCGTACTCGATGGCGTCGAGCGCCTGTCGCACCGCGGCGTCGCCGATGGCGTGGATGTGGATCTGGAATCCGAGTTCGTCCACTCGTCGCGCGGCTTGGGCCAGGCTGTCGCCCTCCCACACCGTCATGCCGTGGTCGTGCAGCCCACTGCAGTACGGCGCCAGCAGCGCGCCCGTCTCGTTCTCCACGACCCCGTCGGCGAAGAACTTCACCGTGTGCGCGGTCAAGTAGGGCGAGCCGACCTCCTCGACGCGGCGGCGCCCCTCGACGAAACCGTCGAGTCGTGTGTCGAAGAACCGGGGATCGGCGTAGAACGCCAGGTTGAACCGAATTCGCAGGGCATCGCGCTCGGCCGCGGTCAGGTAGGTCTCGACGTCGCCAGGTTCGACCCAGGCGTCCTGCACCCAGGTCACGCCCCTGGCCAGGTAGTAGTCGGCCGCGGTGCCGAGCGCGGCGACGCGCACGTCCTCGTCGCGGGCGGGGATGACGTCGGCGACGAGGTCGACCGCGCCCCACTCGCGCAGGGTGCCGAGGACTGAACCGTCCTCGCGGCGCGGGATCTCGCCGAGGACCGGGTCCGGCGTGTCCGCGGTGATGCCGGCGCGTTGCAGCGCAACGGAATTGACCCACATGGTGTGGTAATCCCAGGCGCGCAGCGCGACCGGGCGGTCCGGCACCGCCTCGTCGAGCCACCGCGCGTCGAACAGGCTGGCCTCGGCGAGGCTGCCGTTGTAGGAGGCGCCGACGATCCACTCCTCGTCGGGATTGGCCTCGGCGAACTTGCGCACCTCGGCGACGATCTCCTCCACCGAATCGCACGGCCGGACGGCGGGCCCGACGTACTCGAGGCCGCCGAGCATGGGGTGGGCGTGCCCGTCACCGAAGGACGGCATCAGGAAGCCGCCCTCGAGGTCGACCTCGACGGCCCCCTCGGCCTGGGCGACGGCGTCCTCGCCGAGAGCGGCGATTGCGCCGTCGTCGCCGACCAGCAATGCCGTAATCGTCGGTCCAGGGGAGCCTGTCCAGATGGTTCCGTTGTGAAACAGCGTTATCGCCACGGATCGGCACACTACGCGGCGCCAGCGCTTTCGCAATGTAGAACGGCGCCCATCCACAGCGTGTTCCGTGCCGAATAGCAGATGTGGAACGTAGAGACCTCGTCGGTGGCGCCAAGGAGTCGATAGCTCCTGCTCACGAGCCGTTCGCGTGGGTCTCGTGCTGAGCGCCCTCTACCGGACGCGGATAACCCACCTGAGTCGCTCGCCGGTGCACCACTACTTCGAACAGGGTGGGTACTGCTGGTACGTCGACCTCGACGAGCTGCCCCGGCTGCCCCGCTGGTTGCAGCCGTTCGCGAGATTCGAAGCCGCCGACCATCTTTCGCCACCAGTCGTGGGACCGGACACCCTGCGTGCCCGCGTTGACCAGTACCTCGCCGACCGCGGCATCGAACTGCCGGGCGGTACCGTCACCGCGCTGACCCAGGCGCGGGTGCTCGGCTACGTATTCAACCCGTTGACCGTCTTCTGGTGCCACGATCATCGCGGCGTGCTCCGCCACGTCATTGCCGAAGTGCACAGCACCTCCGGTGACCGTCACGCCTACCTCCTACCGCCCACCGGTGCTCGACCTGCTGCGGTGAAGAAGGCGCTGATGGTCTCGCCCGCCGACGAGGCCAACGGCTACTACCTGGTGCGCGCGCCACTGCCGGGGGTCGACCTCGACGTCACGATCTCCCTGCACCGCGACGACAAGCCCGCCTACGTCGCCACGCTGGACGGCACCCGATGGAAGGCCTCGGTCGCGAACATCCTGCGGCTGCAGCTCACCGCGCCCCTGGCGCCGCTGATCGGCGAGATGTGGATCCGCATCCAGGGCGCGACGCTGTGGACGCAGCGCGTCTCCGCAGTCGCTCACGCGCCCGTGCGCGAGCGAGAGAAGGTCGGCCAGTTGTGATTCGGCAACCGTCTGGCCAATGTCGCGTGCGCACATCCCATTTGATGCGACGCCCGGCCAGAGGGTGGTTCCGGTGACTACGCTCGCGCAGCCCAGTACACTTCGCGGCGTGACAGCCGACCTCGACGCTTTGCTGCGCCGGGTGGCAGAACAGGACGTCGAGGCATTTGCTGCGTTCTACGACCACACCCGCGCGCGGGTGTTCGGCCTCGTGGTGCGCGTCCTGCGCGATCCCGGCTACAGCGAGGAGACCACGCAGGACGTCTACCTCCAGGTCTGGCGCAACGCCGCGACCTACAACCCCGCCGCGGGAACGCCCCTGGCGTGGCTGATGACGCTGGCGCACCGTCGCGCCGTGGATCGCGTGCGATCCGAGCAGTCGTCCACCCAGCGCGAGTCCCGCTACGGCGCCGCCAACGTGGAATTGCCCGCCGACCGCGTCGCCGAGGCGGTGATTCAGCTCGATGAGCAGCGTCAAGTCACCGAATGCCTGGCTTCGCTGACCGATCCGCAGCGCGAATGCATTCAGCTGGCGTATTACGAAGGCCTGACCTATGTGCAGGTATCAGAGCGCTTGTCGGCAAACCTTGCGACCATTAAGTCACGGATGCGAGATGGCATCCGTGGTTTGCGGAAGTGTCTGGGGGTCTCGTGACCGAACCAAACGCCAACGACCTGCTCGTTCTCGCAACGCCCTATGCGTTGCACGCCATGCTGCAGTCCGAGTTGGACGACATCGACCGACAGCTGACCCACGTGCCACCACCCGTCGCGATCGCCTTCGCCGACGAGGTCCGGGTGGTGCGCGAGACGATGGCACGGCTGTCCGCGACGACGGCGCAGGAGCCACCGAGCCACCTGCGGGACCGCCTGCTCGCCGCCGTCGGCAGCGAGGGCAAGGTCATCGAGATGCGCCCGCAGTCGACGCGCTGGCGGGCTGCCGCCGTTGCCGCGGCCGCCGCGGTGGCCATTGGGCTGGGCGCGGTCGGGGTCGGCATCGCCGTTCGGCCCGAACCCAAGCCGTCGGCAGCCGAACAGATCTTCGCCGCACCAGACGTGCGGACCGTGTCCGGGCCCATTCCGACCGGCGGCACGGCCACCGTGGTGTTCTCCCGGGAACGCAACGCGGCGGTCCTGGTGATGAACAACGTCGAACCGCCAAAGACGGGCACGGTGTACCAGATGTGGTTGGTCGGCGCGAAGGGCCCGGAATCAGCCGGAACCATGGACTCCGCCGCCGTCGCACCCTCGACCACCGCGGTCCTGCCGGACCTGGACGGGTCGACGACGTTGGCCTTCACCGTCGAGCCGAGCGGCGGGTCGTCGACGCCGACGGCGCCGGCGTTCGCCGAGCTTCCACTGGTCTGACTCACAGCCCCTCGACGGTCGTCGCGGCCACCTCGGCGACGACGTCGGCGACGTCCTCTCGCCGCTGCCACGCCCGCCGTTGTCTGGTGGCCCCGTTGCCGGTGGTGAGCACTCGGGCTACCTCGGCCCGCACCACGTCGACGTCGCCAATCGTGGTCAGGGCCGGCAATACGTGTTCGACGAGGCCGTGGAGCAGGTCGGCGGCGGGCCGCCGAGCGCCGTCGCCGGGGAGGTCGACCAACTGACCTTCGAGTCCGTAGCGGGCAGCCGCCCAATACGCCGCCTTGAGCACGTGTGCCGCGATGGGCGGCCCGGGCTCATCATCGGCGAGGACGGTCATGACCAGCGCCCTGACCAGCGTGGCGAACAGGACCGTATCGGCGACGGTGGCCGGCACGTCTGCGACGCGGACTTCCACGGTCGGGAAGGTGGCCGACGGACGCACGTCCCAATAGACCATGCCGTCGTCGAGCATCGCTCCGGTCGCCAGCATCTCCTCGACGGCGGCGTCGTACTCGGCGGCGGAGTCGAAGTGCGGTGGTGGACCGGCGCTGGGCCACCGTGCCCACAGGACGCTGCGCCAGCTGGCGTGGCCGGTGTCGGCGTTGCGGTACACCGCCGAGTTGGCAGTGAGCGCCAGCAGCAGCGGCAGCCAGGGCCGCAACCGGCTGCCCACCCGGACGGCGACCTCGCGGTCGGAGACCGCCACGTGGACGTGGCATCCCGAGATGCCCTGTTCGTGGGCGATCATCCCGAAGCGCTCGGCGATCTTGCCGTAACGCGGCTTGTCCGTGACGGGGAAGTGCTGCGGAAGGGTGGGCGACAAGGCGACTGCGAGCAGGCGAGCACCGGCTTCGGCCGCCGCTTCGGCTGCGCCGCGGCGCAGCCTGGTCAGCTCGCGACGAAGATCCGAACTCGTGTGGGCCACCTCTGAGGTGGTCTCGACCTGGCAGCTGGTCAGTTCGAGTTCGAGGTCGACGCCGCGGCGGCGGGCGTACTCGGCGACGACCACGTTTAGCGGTGCGGGCTCGCCCGTCGTGGCATCGACAAGAAGGAACTCTTCCTCCACGCCATAGGTGGGGGGTTCGGGAGTGTTGATCCGGCCCATCGGATCGTTCACAACGGGCCGGATCAGGGTGTCACTCCTATCGACGCGCGCGGTGAGGTGCGCGGCTCGAAATGTCAATTGCCCCGACCTCAGCGGGACCAAACATCCGTTGTCGAACCGACACCTAAGCTCGGGGGCATGGCGCGAGCGCCTCGATTCGGGTTCGGTTTGCACGCCGCCCCGCGGCAGTCGTCGGTGCAGGACTGGGCGCACCGCGCGGAGGACATGGGCTACGACGTGCTGCACGTGCCGGACCACCTGGGCGGCCCCGCGCCGTTCCCGACGTTGATGACAGCGGCGGCCGCCACCGAGAGGCTGCACGTCGGCACCTTCGTGCTCAACGCGGGGTTCTACAAGGCCGCGCTGCTGGCACGTGACGTCATGGCAATGCACGATCTCACCGGCGGTCGGCTGGAACTCGGGTTGGGCACCGGCTACGTCGAGGCGGAGTTCGCCGCGGCAGAGATTCCGTTCCCTAGTGCCCGTGAGCGCGTCGACCACCTGCGCCACGTGGTCGAGTACATCGGCGAACATGCTCCCGACGTGCCAATCTTGATTGCCGGCAACGGGAATCGCGTGCTGACGATCGCCGCCCGACGAGCCCACGTCATCGGTCTGACGGGCGGGGACCCGCAGAGCCCCGACGGCGACCCGCTGGCCGAGCGGATCGACTTCATTCGCGCCGCCGCTGGCGACCGCTTCGAGGACTTGGAGCTGAACATCGCCGTCACCGCAATGCCGATCGACGACTCGGGCATGCCCGACCTGTCGATCACTCGACGCTTCCTGCCGCACCTGAGCGACGAGGAACTGCTGCGCACCCCGGGCGTCCTGGTTGGCTCACCCGCCGACATCGCCGAGGAGATCCGCCGCTACCGAGACGCCTACGGGGTCACCTACATCACCGTGCAGCAGCCGCACGCGGAGGCGTTCGCAAAGGTGATCGAGCTGCTGCGCTGATCAGCGCCCGCGGATGGCGTCCACGAGCCGGTCACCCGACTTCTTGACGCGAGCCTTGACCTGGTCGACCTTGCCCTCGGTGCGAAGGCGGTCGTTCCCGGTGATCTCGCCGAGGTTCTCCTTGACGCGACCCGCGAGCTCGTCGACGGCGTGCTTGGCCTTCTTGGAAGTACTCATGGTGGTGGATAGCCAAGTCCCGACCTGGAGAAACACGGACTTGGCGGCGACTTCGGTATGCTGCGATCCGGTCCGCCCCCGTAGCTCAGGGGATAGAGCACGGCTCTCCTAAAGCCGGTGTCGCATGTTCGAATCATGCCGGGGGCACCACGTTCGTCGCTGCACTCTTGACGGCCGTGCCCTCCGGGGCGACCGCCGTCATCCGGCACTCCGCCACGCTGGCCTCCTTAGGTCGCGGCGTCGAGCTGCTGCTGCGCGGTGTCGAACAATTCCCGCCACGCCACCTTGAACTTGTCCACGCCTTCGTTCTCCAACGTGAGGAAGACGTCGGTGAGGTCGATGCCGATGGAGGCAAGCCTGTCGAGCACACTCGTCGTCGTCATGGTGCCGCTGATGGTGTCGCCGGTGATGTCACCGTGGTCGGCGACGGCGTCGATGGTCTTTTCGGGCATGGTGTTGACCGTGTTCTTGGCGACCAGCTCGGTGACGTACATGGTGTCGGAGTAGCGCGGGTTCTTCACCCCGGTCGACGCCCACAACGGCCGCTGTGCCCGGGCACCGTCGGCGAGCAGTCTGGCGAACCGGTCACCGTCCTCGAAGACCTCCTGGTAAGCGGCGTACGCCAGTCGGGCGTTGGCCACCCCGGCCTTGCCCCGCAACTCCAGCGCCTCTTCGGTGGCCAGGATCTCGAGACGCTCGTCGATCTCGGCGTCCACCCGGGAGACGAAGAACGATGCCACGGAATGGATCGTGGACAGGTCGTGGCCAGCCTCCTTGGCCTTCTCCAGACCGGCTAGGTAGGCGTCCATCACCAAGCGGTACCGCTCCACGGAGAAGATCAAGGTGACGTTGACGGAGATGCCCTCGGCGATGACCGCAGTGATCGCGGGAAGGCCGTCTTCCATCGCCGGGATCTTGATTAGCAGGTTCGGCCGGTCGACGGTCTTCCAGAGCTCGACGGCCTGGAGGATCGTCTTGTCGGCATCATGGGCCAAGCGCGGATCGACCTCGATGGACACGCGGCCATCGACGCCGTCGGATGCCGCGAACACCTCGGCGAACACGTCGCAAGCGTTGCGGACGTCGTCGGTGGTGATGGCGGTGATGGCAGCGTCGATGTCGGCGCCACGCTCGGCAAGTTCGGCAATCTGGGCGTCGTACGCATCGCCCTTGGACAATGCGGCCTGGAAGATCGACGGATTGGTCGTCACGCCCACCACGCTGCGGGTGTCGATCAGCTGTCGGAGGTTGCCCGATTGCAGGCGCTCGCGGGACAGGTCATCGAGCCACACCGAGACGCCTTCGGCGGAAAGCCTTGCCAAATTCGAGTTTTGAGTCATGTCGAGCTCCCATGAGCAATTGGTGATGACGTTGGAGTCCTGCGGTGTCGCCGAGCGCACCGCAGAGGGGATTGCGTCTAGCTGCCGCCTTCGCCGTTGCGGGCGGCTTCGCTGCGGGCCTCGGCGCCGCTTTGTTGGACCTCGGCGTCGAATTGAGGATTGGTACGGCCGACGTAACTGCCGTCATTGCCGTCGGTATTGGCCCGCGCACCGGCGACACCCGGGTCGGGGGTGATGTCGGATTCGGACTTCTCCTGACGGGCATTGTGTTCGTCCTTGGCGTGCCGGGCCAGCCGGGCGGCCGTTCTCTTGACGCGGTCGACGAATGTCATTGTCACTCCATTTCATTGGGCGCTCCTGCGGGTGGCCATGCCACCCGCAGGAGGATCTAACCGCTGGTGTCGTTGCCGGCGATCTCGGCTTCCGCTGTGGCCTGAATCAGCGCCAGCAGATCCTTGTCCAATCCGGGTGAGAATTCCTCGCGGCGTTCGGGTGCGATGGTCATCGGATAGCCCTCGGGCATGACGGCGGTACTGAGTTCGGTGCCGTCGTTCGACGGTGAGGCACCGCGGAAGAGCTTTCCCGCCTGGCTCTTGTCATCGGCGCTGAACGTGTACTGAATGCTCTGCAACCCAAGGTCTACGAGCTTCTTGACTTCCGGGAACTGCTCGGCGTTGGTCTTCGGGATTGGCAACGTCGCACCCCAGTTGACCCCGAGACTCTCCAGCGCCTTGGCGAAGGCGTTCTCGTGGGCTTGGTCGCGAACGATGAGATAGGCCAGGGTGGACCGGGCGGTCTTGTTGTCGGTCATTTGGTAGATCCGGCACTTCTGTAGGCGCCCAGTGGATTCGAGCATCAAGTTGTAGAGCAGGTCCAGGATCAGGTTGCCGCTGTTGTAGACGTACGCACCGCTCCACGGGTTACCCGCCGAATCCTTCGGCAGTGCCCCCTGTGCACCAACCAGGAAGTGGTGGATGTTTCCGGTGTCCAGGGCGATGTTCAGCGGGGTGGCGCCCTGGGCGCCCGGCTCGTCCACCGGATCGGTGGGCTTGCCCTCATACCCGGGGGCTCCGTCCAGCAGCCGAGCGATGGTGGTGCCGATCAACTCCACGTGACTGATTTCCTCGGTCCCCACCCCCTGAATCAGATCCTTGTACGGCTTCGAGGCGGCATCGCCGCGAAAGTTGATGCTCTGAAACAGGTACTGCATCATCGTTCGCATCTCGCCGAACTGACCGCCCAGACCCTCTTGAAGCGCATTCGCCGCGGCCGGGTTGGGCTCGTCTACGGCGATCTCATTGATGAATTCTTGAGTGTGCAGGTACATGATTCTCCTCCGGTGATGCTTGCGTGCAACGGATTCGGTGCACGGATGGTGATGTCAAATGACGCAACGCATTGCGGGCGACCGGTCGCCCTCGTCGCTATGGCCCGGTGTTGGGTTCTGCGTGGTGATCGACGGCACGGCGGTTGAGACCTGGAACGGCGCCGAGCACGACCATCAGCACCGCTGTCGCGAGGTGCAGCCAGTTGTCGGTGTCGTTGTCGGGAAGGACGGCGGCGGTGCTGTCGTGGTCGATGACTAGGCCGTAGAAGAACACCACCAGGTACACCAGCCCGCCGCCCAGCAGGTACTTGCGGGCACCACTGGACTTGCGGGCCAACGCAATACCACCGACACCGAAGAGCAGGTGCACCACGTTGCGCACCACCGACACGTCGAGTACCCCGAGGAGTGCGGCCTCGGAGTGGTGGCCGGTCAGGGTGAGCTCGTCGTAGTGATGGGTGACTCCGGGAATGAAACTCAGCACGCCGACGATGAGGAAGATCACCCCGAGGGCTAGCGCGATCCATTGCAGGGCGACGTACTTCGGCCGCGACTGCGAGGTGTCGGTGGGATGGGATGTGAACACGAAGCAACCTTCATCAGAGGGAGTGGCTGCTTCGGGGGTCTGGCGAAGGGCACGAGCGCCGCCATCGGGGCGACCCTAACCTCCGCTTACCCGTGGCCTGCATGCACAAACGTGCCGGAGAACCTTCACCTGACGCCGGGCCGTGAGAGAAAATCGAGCCGGCGGGCGCAATCGCGACCCGTGCGGGCTCGTTCGCGACTACCCGGGTCGGCAATCGAGTCGGGCCGTCAGCCCAGTCGCCGAGTGCGCCATCGCGACAGATCCGCCTCGAGCACCGCTGAATCCCGTTCGGGGAAGACCTCGTTGGTGATCTCCAGGTGGCGGATGCGCTCGAGATGAAAGCCGCGGATGCCTTCGCGCAGTCGGCACCAGCCCACGAACATCCACGAGTCACCCCCGCGCAGCAGGCCCATCGCCTCCACGTCGCGGATGGTCTCACTCGCGCCGTCCTCCGAGGCGTACACCAATCGGGTGACTCGCCGCGCGGCGATCGCCTCGGGAATCAGCGCCGTCGCCGGCTCGGACGCTGGCTGGGAGTCGATGACGAACATCGACGCCAGCGCCTCGTCGACGGGAGCGAGCTGATCCTCTCGGCTGATGGCGAGCACCTTCGCCCTGGCCCGCCGTGCTGCCGCACCGTAGGGCGAGGTCTCCAGCAGGGCGAGTCCCGCGAGCACTGCCAACGACTCCGGCGTCGTCAGGTTCAGCGGAGGCAGGGAGTGCTCACGAAGAATCGAATATCCGCCCGCCACTCCGTGATCGGCGTAGATCGGAACGCCGGCGAGCTGCAGAGACTGGACATCGCGCTCGATCGTGCGCGTGGACACCTCGAACTCCCCGGAGAGCCGGGCGGCCGACAACGGCCGCCGTGACGCGCGCAGCAGGTCGACCAGTGCGTACAACCGCTCGGCTCTCCTCATGACGGTGAGTCTTCCCGACCTCAGCGCTGATGCGGGCGCGTGCCACCCACCGACCACACCTCGCGGATCAGCCCGTCGTCGGTGAAGTCGAAGACGTCCACGCCACCGGCGGCACCCCGGTCGGTCCGGACGTTCCACAGCATCCGCCCGTGCGCGCCGTCCACGGCCCGGGCCACCTCGCTGAACACCACTCCCGGGTGCCGTTCGTGATAGCCCTTCAGGTACCGGGTGAAACCGTCCGGGCCAAGGACGTCGTCACCCGGATTGGACCCGTCCGCCTCGGAGTTGAGGAAGTGAATTCGGAAGTCGTGGCTGCAGATTCGGCGCGCGATCTCGCCGTCTGAGTTCCACATCGTCAACCACACCTCGAGCCCCGCGTCGGAGGCAGACACATTCCCATCCATCGTCTTCGTGTTCTCGTTCATGACGACAGCCTCGGACACGGTGGCGACAACGGTATGTCGGTGTTTCGGGGGTTGGATCTAGCGCCGGTGGCGGTCGATCCCGGAGGCACCGAGATCTGTTACGGTAATTTTGTCATGGCCACTACAGAACGGAGCACTCGCATGCGGCACGCGATCGTCGGTGCGGGCAACATCGGGTCGGCGGTCGCCAAGGCGTTCGCCCGCGCCGGACTGCCCGTCGGACTCTCGGCAGCACGCGGAGTCGATGCGATCGCGCCCCTGGTGCGCGGACTCGGATCCTCGGTGTCCGCCGTCGAGGTTGCCGACGCACTCCGCGCCGACATCGTCATTCTGGCAACGCCTTTCGAGGCCGTCCGCGAATTGGTCGAGCAGGTGCCGGATTGGGAACGACGCATCATCGTCGACGCGACCAACGCCATCGACTACTCCGACTTCTCACCAGCCGATCTCGGCGGTCGGCCGTCCTCGGATCTGATCGCCGAGTGGGCAGTCAACGCGCGCCTGGTAAAGGCCTTCGGCCACACCTGGGCCAAGGTGCTCGCGCGCGACCCCGCCGACGGACGGGGTGGCCGACGCGTGGCCTTCCTGAGCGGCAACTCCCCCGACGCCAATCGCGACGTCGCCGAACTGGTCGACCACTTGGGCTTCGAGCCCATCGACCTGGGCCGCAACGATGCCGGCGGCCTGCTGCAGTCCTTCGGCGGACCGCTGACGACCCGCAGCTTCGTCTCCCAGCCGATCGCCGGCACGACTCCCGCGGAGATGGACCTCCTCGAGCCCTAGTCGTCGCGGCGACTACTCCCCGCGAGTGTCGATGACCCGCTGGGCGACGTCGAGCAACTTGGTGTTGGTGTCCTGGGACAGCTGACGAAGCATCGAGAACGCACGCACGTCGTCGATCTTGAAGCGCTCCATGATGATGCCCTTCGCTTGCCCGATCCGATCGCGCGTCGACAGAGCCGATTGCAACTGCTCGCCCTCTCGGCTCGCGAGGATGGCGGCGGCGGCGTGGGCGGCCAGGATCATCCCGATCGACTCGGCCTCGCTGTCCCACAGCTTGGGTGCGTGACCGAAAAGGTTGAGTGCGCCGGCGGTGCGATCGGCGGTGTACAGCTTGAACGACAGGGCGCTGAGGATGCCGAGTTCCACGACGGCCGGGGCGTAGTTCGGAAAGCGGGGTTCGTCGCGGAAGTCGTCGGTGCGGACGACGATCTCGTCGAGGGCCGCCTCGACGCAGGGACCTTCGCTGTAGCGCATCTGCAACTCGTCGAGCTTGAACATCAGTTCGCTGGTCGGGGCGAGCGTCTCGAAGGATCCGGCCTTGCCGATGAGCAGGACGCCGGCGACGTCCACGCCGGGGATGAGTTCCTTGGCGGTGGCGGTCACGTCCGCCAGCACGTCGTCGACCTTTCGCAGCGCGGTGACCCGCGCCAACTCCGCCATGCGCATGGCGAGGTCGTGGTTCTTCGACTTCATGACTGCATTTTGCACGCTATCTCCATCGCAGAGCACGTTTGTGACCGCCGAGCAGGGGAATCCGGCCAAGCAGGTGTGCTTCAGTGTCGACACTGAAGCACGCCGAGGTCTCGCCCGGTTCAGACTAGAGCCGGCGAGACCGCCTCAACGACCAAAACGCGACCCGGTCACTCTGCTAGTTGTAGTAGCGTCCGGGGATGTCCGTTTCCGACGTGTGGGTGCTCGGTGGATACCAGAGCGACTTCGCCCGAAATCTGACGCGTGAGGGCGGCGACTTCGCCAGCCTCACCGCCGAGATCGTGACCGCGACGCTCGACGCCGCAGGAATCGACGCCGTCGACGTCGGCGTCGTCCACGTCGGCAACGCCTTCGGCGAGATGTTCGCCGCCCAGGGCCACCTCGGCGCCATGCCGGCGACCGTGGTGGACGACCTGTGGGACACCCCGTCCTCCCGCCACGAGGCCGCCTGCGCGTCCGGCAGCATCGCCGTGCTCGCGGCCATCGCCGACCTGCGTTCCGGGGCCTACGAGACGGCCCTCGTCCTCGGCGTGGAACTGGAGAAGACCGTGGCTGGTGACACCGCCGCGCAGTACCTCGGCGCGGCCGCGTGGACCGGCCACGAGGGCCATGACGCCCGTTTCATGTGGCCGTCCATGTTCTCGACGGTCGCCGACGAGTACGACCGCCGTTACGGCCTCGACGAGGGCCACCTGCGGGCCATCGCCTCGCTCAACTTCGACAACGCCCGCCGCAACCCCAACGCGCAGACTCGCGACTGGACGGTGCCGGCCCACTTCACCGACGACGACGCGACCAACCCGGTCGTCGAGGGGCGGATCCGTCGCTTCGACTGCAGTCAGATGACCGACGGGGGCTCCGGCGTCGTCCTCGTCACCGACCGCTACCTGCGTGACCATCCCTCGGCCCGACCGCTGGCTCGGATCGACGGCTGGGGGCACCGCACGGTGGGCCTGGGCATGCGCCAGAAGCTCGACCGATCCGCCGACGACGACGATTACGTGATGCCGCACGTACGCGGCGCCGTGCACGACGCATTTCGACGGGCCCGGGTGACGCTGGAGGATCTGGACGGCTTCGAGGTACACGACTGCTTCACCCCCAGCGAATACCTCGCCATCGACCACATCGGCCTGACCGGTCCCGGCGAATCCTGGAAGGCCATCGAGAACGGCGAGATCGAGATGGGCGGACGGCTGCCGATCAACCCCAGCGGCGGGTTGATCGGTGGCGGCCATCCCGTGGGGGCGTCGGGGGTCCGCATGCTCCTCGACGCGGCCAAACAGGTCAGCGGCTCCGCCGGTGAGTACCAGGTCGACGGGGCAGCCACCTTCGGCACCCTGAACTTCGGTGGCAGCACGGCCACCACCGTCAGTTTCGTCGTCGGTTCGGTCGAGGAGTAGCGCGTGAACGTTGAAGTGGTCGGCAAGTTCCTGTCGACGTTGCCCGACGAGGACGACCATCCCTACCGCACCGGGCCGTGGCGACCACAGTCGACCGAGTGGGACGCCGACGACCTCACCGTCGTCGCCGGTGAGCTTCCGCGCGACCTCGACGGGGTCTACCTGCGCAACACGGAGAACCCGCTGCATCCGGCGATGAAGGCCTACCACCCCTTCGACGGGGACGGCATGGTGCACGTCGTCGGATTCCGCGACGGAAAGGCGTTCTACCGCAACAGGTTCGTCCGCACCGACGGGTTCGCCGAGGAGAACGATGCCGGTGGCCCGCTGTGGCCCGGGCTCGCAGAACCGGTCGGGTTGGCCAAGCGCGACTACGGCTGGGGGGCCCGGACGTTGATGAAGGACGCCTCGAGCACCGACGTGATCGTGCACCGGGGTACCGCGCTGACCAGCTTCTACCAGTGCGGCGACCTCTACCGGGTCGACCCGTTCACCGGTGACACCCTCGGCAAGGCGCAGTGGAACGGGGCGTTCCCCGTCGACTGGGGCGTGTCGGCGCATCCGAAGGTCGACGACAAGACCGGTGAGATGTTGTTCTTCAACTACTCCAAGCAGGATCCGTTCATGCACTACGGCGTCGTCGACGCCGACGACCGCCTGGTGCACTACGTCGACGTGCCACTGCCGGGTCCGCGCCTGCCTCACGACATGGCCTTCACCGAGAACTACGCAATCCTGAACGACTTTCCGTTGTTCTGGGAGCCGGAGTATCTGGCCCGCAACGCGCACGTGGCGCGCTTCCACGCGGACATGCCGTCACGCTTCGCCGTGATCCCGCGGCGCGGCGCGACCTCACAGGTCCAGTGGTTCGAGGCCGACCCGACCTACGTCCTGCACTTCACCAACGCCTTCGAAGACGGCGACGAGATCGTGCTCGACGGGTTCTATCAGGGCGACCCCGAGCCGAGCGACAATGGACTCGGCGACAAGTGGCAGCGTGCATTTCGCTTCCTCGCGCTGGACCGCATGCAGGCCCGGCTGCACCGCTGGCGGTTCAACCTCGTCACCGGCGCGGTGCGCGAGGAGCAACTGTCGGATTCCATCACCGAGTTCGGCATGATCAACCCCGGCTACGCGGGAGCGCAGTACCGGTATGCCTACGCCGCGACCGGCAAGCCCGGGTGGTTCCTGTTCGACGGCTTGGTCAAGCACGATCTGACGACCGGATCCGAGGAGAGCTACCGCTTCGCCGACGGGGTCTACGGCAGCGAGACGGCGATGGCTCCCCGAATTGGAAGCGCCGCCGAGGACGACGGCTACCTCGTCACCATCACCACCGACATGAACGCCGACGCGTCCTACTGCCTGGTGTTCGACGCCGCCCGGGTGGGCGACGGCCCGGTGTGCACTCTGGCTCTGCCGGAACGGGTTTCCAGCGGGACCCACTCGACGTGGGCACCCGGGTCCGAGCTGCGCCGCTGGCAGCAGACCGACACCGCGGCCGAGGCAATCGGCCTGTAGTGGAGCCGCGGAGCGTCAACGCCGTCGGCCGAATGCTGGGCGTCCTCGGCGACGAGTGGACACTGCTGATCGCTCAGCAGGCGCTGCTCGGGGTGACCCGCTACGGCGACTTCGCGGCCAACCTGCCGATCTCGCACGCGGTGCTCACACGCCGGTTGAACACGATGACGGCCGACGGTCTGTTGATGCGGCGGCTCTACCAGAACCGGCCCCCGCGATACGAATACGTGCCGACGGCGCGCGGCCGATCGTTGTGGCCCGTCCTGACGACGATCTGGCAGTGGGAACGCCGGTGGGTGCCCGAGCATGCCGAGCACCTGCCCACAATGCGTCACCTCGGCTGTGATGCGGACTTCTCACCGCAGGTCACGTGCCGGACGTGTCGGCAGGTCGTCACGGAGAAGGAACTGACCGCCGCCTGGGGTCCGAGCGGATCGTGGTCGCGCTCCATGCCGGCCGAGTCGACGCGCCGTCGCTCGGCGTCGCAGGCCGTGGGACGGGCGGGACTCTTCCCGGAGACCATGGACATCCTCGGAAACCGCTGGGCCTTCGCCATTCTGGTCGCCGCGTTCGTCGGCACCACCCGATTCGGCGACTTCGCCGGCCTCCTCGGTGCCCCGCCCGGGTCGCTGACCGATCGGCTTCAGATCCTCAGCGGAAATGGCGTCCTGGACGCCACCGGCGGTCGCTATCTGCTCACCGAGAAGGGTCTAGCCACGTTCGCCATCCTGGTGACGTCACTGCAATGGGCACAACGCTGGTTCGCCGCACCGGAGGGTCCCGCCGTCGTCCTACGGCACGAGACGTGCGGTGACGCCTTCGAGGCCGTACTGGCCTGCGATCAGTGCGCCGAGCCGTTGCGCGGTGCCGAGGTGGCGAGGCGGCCCTAGGCCCGATGTCGTTGCGGCACTCCGGCACTGGCCTCGACGGTCGCCAAGATTCTTCGAAGAAAATACTTGGCACTCTCATGTCGAGAGTGCTAAATTTCGAGGTGCACAGTGATTGACGGCCCGCCGCGGTGGCGGGCATCGATTCGACGAGGGAGGTGCATTGCTGTGCTTCGTTTTGATCCGTTCGGTGACTTCGACGTGTTGACCCGCGGCCTGCTCAACGGCCAGACCGGATCGAACCGCAGTCCTCGATTCATGCCGATGGACCTCTGCAAGGTCGGCGACCACTATCTGCTGACCGCCGACCTGCCCGGTGTGGATCCCGGATCGGTCGACATCGACGTGGACGGTGGCACGCTGACGATCTCGGCGCATCGGACCGCGCGCAGCGAGGACTCCGTGCAGTGGCTGACCAACGAGAGGTTCTTCGGCACCTACCGCAGGCAGCTATCACTCGGCGACGGGGTCGACGCGACTGCGATCAGTGCGACCTACGAGAACGGCGTGCTGTCGGTGACGATTCCGATCGCGGAGAGGGCCAAGCCCCGCAAGGTGCAGATCGCCCATGGCAACGACCAGACGTCCATCGCGGCGAACACGGTCGACGCCGGTTAGAACCCGACTCAGGATCGGTGACGACGTCGGCGGCGTCGTCACCGATCCAGTCGGAACCTCAAGTTGTTGCGCACCGACGGCCACTCGCCGTCCAAAATCGAATAGACGACCGTGTCGCGCCGTGAGCCGTCCGGCAACAGTTGGTGACTGCGGAGGATGCCGTCCCGCTTGGCGCCAAGGCGCTCGATGGCTGCGCGACTGGTCGAGTTGAAGAAGTGCGTGCGGAATTCGACTGCCACGCAACCCAACTGATTGAATGCATGCCCGAGCATCAACAGTTTGCATTCGGTGTTGACGCCCGACCTACGCACGGCCTGCCGGTACCAGGTGTATCCGATCTCCAGCCGGCGGTTGGGTGGGTCCACGTGGCAATAGCTCGACGACCCGACCACCGCGCCGTGGGCGTCCCGGACGACGAACGTCAAGCCGGTGTCGGGGTGCTGCACCGCCAACCGCCCGTCGATCCACTCCTGCGCCGTGTCCGTGGTGGGAGCGCTGGTGAACCACAGCGGCCGCACGTCGCCTGCGGCCTCGGCGATCTCGGGTGCATGGGCCTGAGTCAACGGCTCCAGGCGCACCCAGCGATCCCCGGTGAGGACCACGGGTTCGACGAAGCCGGTCATCCGTCTCGTCCCATCTCGGCCCAGGCCGCCACCATGGCGAACACCGACAGTACCGCGGCGGCAACCACCGCTCCTCCACCGACGTACAGCCCGTAACCCGCGCCGATGGGATTGCCGACGTAGAGCCGGTAGTACCACAGCACCAGCACGGCCAGGACCACCGAGATACCAAGCGCGGCAGTCGAAGCGAGCTTGGGCCGAAGACTGCGCGCCGACATCGCCGCGGCCACGGCCAGCACCGAACTCAGCACGACGATGAGCTGTCCCACCCCGAACCCGTTGGGCGGCACGCCGATGACGCCGAACTTCCCGCCGATCGCGTTCGCCCGACCGCCACCGTCGGCGCTGGTGACCAACCACGGCAACCACGCGCTGACCAGGAGCACCGCCGCGCACAGCACGACGAACCATCCCGGACGCAGGCGAGCCATGCGACGAGCGTATCGGGTCCGCCGGCCACCGCGACGTAGGCTGACGGCATGAGCGATCTCCCGGAATGGGCGAGGAAACTCGACCTGTCGCCGCACCCCGAGGGAGGCTGGTACCGAGAGACCTGGCGCAGCGACCTGACCCTGGGACAGCCCGCATTGCCACCCGACTACGCCGGCCCGCGGAGTGCGGGAACCGCCATCCTGTTCCTGTTGATGCCTGGACAGCAGTCGGCGTGGCACACGGTGCGCAGCGCCGAGCTGTGGTTCCACCATCGCGGCAGCCCCCTGCTGCTGGAGATCGGAGCCGAGAGAGACTCCGCCACAACCCATCTGCTAGGAAACGACGTCGCGGCAGGCGAGCATCCCCAGGTGGTCGTGCCCCCGGGGCATTGGCAGCGCGCAGTGCCCCGCGATGCAGAACCCACATTGGTCGGCTGCGTCGTCGTGCCCGGTTTCGACTTCGCCGACTTCGCTCTCGGTCCGCCTACCGACTGAGCAACTCCACCGCCGCCGACACCAGCGCGGCATTTCCAGGAGCCACCGAGCCGTCGGGCAGCTTCAAGGTGTCCTCCATGCCGATGCGGGTCTGCACACCACAGACACCCGCGTGCTCGAGCAGCGGCCAGCAACTGTCGTCGAGACCGTGCAACAACACCGGCGCAGGCGAATTCGCCGCCGCGATCCGCTCCAGCATCGCGTCGGCGACGGCAACGTCCTCGTGCCCCTGCAGCTCGACCATCACCCGCATGCAGTGCTGCACCATCTTCGACTCCGCCCACGACGCGGCGGCCTCCAGGTGGAACAGCCCGATCTCGACACCGAGGCCCTTGCCGAGCAGGACGTCGGCGAGCTCCGGTGAGCCGGGCTCGTGCCAGTTCAGCGAGGCGAAGTCCGGAAGCACCGTCCACGCCTCGACCGCCCGGCGCCGGGCCTCCGGATCGGGCAACGCCCAGAACCCGGTCGTCACGCCCAGCGGGAGCCCGGGCACGGCGGCCCGCACGGCGGTCACCGCAGCCGCCACGACGTCGGGCTCCAGCGAATCCTTGCCGTCGGGTGTCTTGGGGTGCATGTGGACGGCCTGGGCGCCGGCCTCGTGGGCTTCCACGGCCGCAGCGGCCAACTGCTCCGGGGTGACCGGCAGATTCGGGTGCTGATCGGGGGTGCGAGCACCGTTGACACAGGCCTTGACGTAGATCTTCGCGGTGGGCATGGGTCCATCTTCGTCCCTCGCAGTCAGACTTTCCGAAGTACCGTCTCCCCATGGAGGGGCACATCATCGTCTGCGGCGACGATCCGCTGGGGTTGCGCATCGTCGAACAGCTCCGCAGTGCCGGTCGCGAGATCGCGGTCATCGAGCGCTCCGCCGACCTGGTCGGCGCCGGTATCGGCACCGCCGGCGCCGTGATCTGCGCCGCCGACGACGACGCACTCAACCTCGAGATTGCCCTCCTGGCAAGGCAATCGAACGCCAACGTGCGCGTCGTCGCCCGCCTTTCCAACGGCGTCCTGCGAGAAGCCGTCGCCATCGGAAACGGCCCGGGTGCCATCCTGGACGTCGCCGACGTGGCAGCTCCGTCGGTCGTCGAGGCCTGCCTGTCGCGCACCACGCACTCGATCACCGTCGCCGGTGTCGAATTCGTCGTCTCCGGCACCACCGCGCCACGGCCCGCCTCTCTGCGAGAGATCTTCGGAGACCTGGCTCCGGTGGCCGTGGTGCGGGGTGACCGGTCCGCCGACCCCGGAACGGTGGTGCCGTGTCCCGGACGCGACGAACGCGTCGCACCCGGGGACTGGACGGCGATGATCGGGACGGCCGACGAGCTGGCCGCCCAAGGCATCGCCGTGGCCGCGCGGCGGGGAGCCGATGCGGACCCACGACGGTCACCGCTCAAGCCGGTCGCCAACGCCCTGCGCGCATTTCGCGACGACGTGAATCCGAACTTCTTCAAGGCCTTGGCCGTGTCGATGAGCCTGTTGCTCGGCGCCACCGTGCTGTTGCGCTTCGCATATCACCGGCCCGGGATGAGCATCGTCGACGCGCTGTACTTCTCGACCGAGACCATCGCCACCGTCGGCTACGGCGACTTCAGCTTCGTCGACCAGCCAACGTGGTTACGACTGTTCGGCATCGCGTTGATGTTCGCCGGGGTCACGACCACGGCCGTGTTGATGGCGTTCGTCGCCGATCTCCTGTTGTCACGACGCATCGCGCAGAACGCCGGGCGACGAAAGGTGCGCGACCTGACCGATCACGTCGTGGTCGTCGGGCTGGGCTCGTTCGGCATCCGCGTGGTGGCCGATCTGAAGGCCGCGGGTCACGACGTCGTCGTGGTGGAGCAGAGCCGCGACAACCGTTATCTGTCGTCGGCGGCCCAACTCGACGTGCCGGTGATCTTCGGCGACGCCACACTGCCGCAGACCCTGGACTCCGCCCGCATCGACGACGCCGTGGCGGTGGCCGTGCTGACCCAGGACGACATGGTGAACATCGAGACGGGCATCGTGCTTCGCGAGAGGCTGGGTGACCGCTGGCTGCGGTCGGCGGATCGCCCGGGCGTACCGGTCGTGCTACGGGTCTACGACCGCACGCTGGGAGCGGCCGTGGCCCAACGCTTCGGCTTCGAGAACGTGCGCTCGACGGTCGAACTCGCCGCGCCGTGGTTCATCGGCGCGGCGATGGGATTGGAGGTCCTCGGCACGTTCTCGGTGGGCCAGCAGTCGTTCATGGTCGGGGGTGTCGAGGTGGAACCCGGCAGCCGACTCGACGGTTTGCGAATGGCCGACATGTCCACCCAGACCCGGGTGATCGCCATCGCGAACCGCCCGGGCGAGGTCATGTTGCACCCGCGCCGGGACACCCGCCTGCGTGCCGGTGACACCGCCTACCTCGTCGGTCCGCACCGTGAACTGTTGGAGACGTTGCACGAGGGGCAGTTCGACGCCCAATCGGCGCGATTCGTGGAGTCTTAGCGGCGGTGAGCGCCGCCAACACTCCACGAATCGGCGGGGAGGGTCAGGCGAAGACGGACTTGAACTTGTCCAGCGACTCTCGAATGTCGCCCTTGAGCGAGCTGGCCACGATCATCCCGATGGGTCCGAACAACGCGGGCCCACCCAGGTGCACGTCGAAGGTCACGGTGGAACCGTTCGCGTCACCGGCGGGCTTGACCCGGCCGATCAACTTGACCTTGACCCCGCCCTTGCCGTCGCCGTCGAGGGTCAACGACTGCGGCGGCTTGTAGCTGACGATGGTCCACCGGACCAGGTTCATCATTCCCTTGACTTCGACGACCGAGGCCAGCTTCGTGCCCTTCTCCAGGGTGTCGGGCAACGTGCTTCGCCACACCCGGTGAATGGTGAGCCACTCCTTGTACCGCGACAGGTCCGAGGCGGCCTCCCAGGCCTTCTCCGGTGGCAGAGGTACGTCGACGGAGACCGAGAGCTTCGCCATGGCTTAGGAGGTCGGCGGAGGCCCAGCCGGCGCCGCGGGCGGGGTGGAGTCCGGTGGCTGCTGGGTGCTCGGCCCGGTGGTGCCGGCGTTGTCCCTGGCCGCCTTCTTCGCGGCCTCCTGCACCTTGTCCACCTGTCCCGCGTACTTGCCCTGCGTCTTCTTGTCGACCAGGTCGCCGGCCTTCTCGATCGCCATGTCGACCTTGTCGGCGTTCTTCGACGCCAGGTCCTTCATCTTGTCAAGAAATCCCATGCCACCACCTTAAGCGCTCATCGGGCGAACGTGCCCTTGCCGTCCTCGTCGTAGTACTCCAGCTTGAGAGTGTTGCCGTCGAACGTCGCCGCGGAGACGCTGCCCGGCGGGGAATTCTCCGTGACGAAGCTGGCGGCGAACACGTCGCCGTCCCAATGCTTGAGTGGGAACACCAGTTTGGGGCCCAACGCAACCTGCAAGCCGTCACCCTGGACCGTCACGCGGGCCGACCCCCAGAACGGGTTGGCGTAGTCACCGACGTAGGCCGTCAGGGGTTTCGGCGGAGCGGGGTTGGCCGGCGGCTGCTTGCCCGCCAGCGATCCCTGCGGTTGCTCCATCTGGACGAAGGCTCCGTTGTACAGCGGGTACCAGTCGGTGCGCACCTTGCCGAACTGCACCAGGTCGGCGAACTCGGCGGTCAGCGTCTCCGGCACCCCGGCGGGGGTGGCATTGGTCAGCGCGACGATCGCCACGTCGGCAGACGGGAGCATCAGGAAGTTGGTGCCTGCGCCCAACTCGAACGCCCCCGAATGGCTGAGCTGGGTGCGGGCGTCCGAGGTCGTGCTCACGTTGAAGCCGTAGCCATAGAACCCCGACCTCATCGACGGGTCCGTCGCGCGATCGGAGACGCTCTGGGTGGTCAGCGCCGGCAGCAGCGCCTTCGGGTCGACGATCGTCTTGCCCTCGTAGGTGCCGTTGCCCAGCATCATCGTCATCCAGTGGGTCAGGTCGTCGACCGAGCTGCTGATCCCGCCCGCCGGGGCCTCGGCCTGGGCGTCGCGCACGTACTTCGGTTCATAGCGGCCGTCGATGTCGATGTGGCCGACGGCCCGGTCCGGCCGCGCGGCGTAATCGGCGAAGCGCGAGCTCGTCGAGTTCATTCCGAGCGGCTGGTAGAGGACGTCTCGACTGAGGTCCTCCCACGACGTGCCCGCGCCCGTCGCGACGGCCTCGGCGCCGGCGGTCAGCCCGAAGTTGGTGTAGGCGTAGGAGGTTCGAAACGCATCGAGGGGATAGTCGCGCAGATGCTCCAGCACGTAGCGCCGGTCGTACCCCAGGTCCTCGAGCAGATCGCCGGCGTGATCGGGCAATCCGGACCGATGCGAATACATGTCCCCGACGGTGACGAGCTTGGTGATCGCCGGATCCGACAGCGCGAACCACGGCAGCTTCTCGACGATCGGGGTGTCCCAACCGATGGCGTTGGTTCCCACCTGATGTGCCACCACGGTGGCCCCAAGCGGTTTGGACAGCGACGCGAGCTGGAACACGGTGTCGGCGTCCACCCGGTTGGCGGGATCGTCCCCCTTGGTCACGTCCTTGACGCCGAAGCCCTTGGCATACACCGTCTTTCCACCGTGCACCACGGCGACGGCCATGCCGGGGATACCGGACTTCTTCATCAGGTCGTCGACCAAACCGTCGATCTTCCCGACGGCGTCGGCGACGGCGTTCTCCGGCAGCGGCTGGGCGGCCTGCTCCAGGGGTGGCTCCTGCGAGGTCGAGGGCGTCGCCGTCGGCGACTGCGGGGCGGCCGCATCCGGATTGGTGGAGCAGCCGGCCAGCAATGTCGCCACGGCGAGGAGACCAACCAGGGGGCGCACGGAATTCACACCAGCACGTTAGCTGGTCAGGGCCGCCACCATGGGTCCAATTCGGCGGTGGCCGACTCGATCCGCAGACCGGGCTTCGGCGTCACCACCCGGACCCCGTCGCCGTCGGCGGCGGTGAGGAGCCGCTCCACGGGTTCGGACCACGGGTGCGGCGCCAGCCGGAACGTCGCCCAGTGGATCGGCATCAGCAGCCCGCCGTCGGAGACGTCGCGGTGGGCGCGCACGGCCTCCTCGGGGTTCATGTGAATGTCGGGCCACCCCGGGTGATAGGCCCCGATCGGCATCAGGGTCAGGTCGAAGGGTCCGTAGTCGGCGCCGATGTCGGCGAAGCTCTTCGTGTATCCGGTGTCGCCGCCGAAGAAGGCGCGGTGCCGCGGTCCGATGATCGCCCACGACGACCACAGCGTCACGTCTCGCGTGAGGAAGCGTCCGGAGAAGTGCCGTGCGGGCGTGCAGACCAATTCGAGTTCGCCGACGTGGGCGCTTTCATTCCAGTCCAGTTCGACGATCCGGTTCTTCGGGATGCGCCAGGCCCGCAGGTGCGCGCCGATGCCCAGCGGCACGTAGAACTTGGCGCGCTGGGTCAGGGCGAGCTGCTTGATGGTGTCGACGTCGAGATGGTCGTAGTGGTCGTGGCTGATGATCACCGCGTCGACCGCGGGTAGGTCCTCGAGAGAGGCGGGGACCGGATGCAGTCGTTGAGGTCCGACCGCGCGCGAGGGCGAGCACCGGTCGCTCCACACGGGATCGGCCAGGATGCGGTAGCCGTCGACCTCGATCAGCGCCGAGGAATGGCCGTACCAGGTGGCGGCGAGGTCGGCGGCGGCCACGCTGGGATCCGGGTTGACCAGCGGCACCGGTGTCGCGGGATGCTGTGCCGAACCGCCGCCGATGACGTCCCTGGCGAGGAGGAATTGCTCCTGACGGGTCAGGCTGGCCTCCGACGCCGGTTCCAGGTTGACGAAGACGCCGTCGCGATAGTGCGGCGAGCGACGGGCGACCGCGTCGATCTCGACCGGCGAGGCGCCCAGCGCCGCGGGCGCGCCCTGCACGGCTCGCAGCACCCAGCTTCCACCGATCAGCGCCGCCGTGCCGCCGATGAATCGCACCGCCTCCCGAAGCATTAGGCCCCCTTGAAGTTCGCGGGCCGCTTCTCGATCCGCGCGACCTGTGCCTCGATGATGTCGGAGCTGGCCCAGGCCCGGTCGAAGAGCTCCTTGTGGGCGGGCCACGCGTCCTCGTAGGCGCCGTCGTCGTTCAGTACGCGCTTGGCGTGCTGCAGCGCCAGAGGTGCGAACCCGGCGATCTCCTGGGCCCACGCCTGGGCGTCGGCCAGCGTGCCCTGGCGGTTGGCCATGCCGGTCGCCAGCGCGGCCTCGGAGGTGAGTCGCTCGGCGGCGAGCAGCATCCCGCGGGCCCGCCCGGCGCCGACGAGCGAGGTCAGCCGGCGGATGCTCCAGTTGTCCAGCGCGATGCCGTACTTGGCGACGGGGAACTGGAAGTACGCCTCGGGCGCGACGACGCGCAGGTCGCAGATCATCGACATGATCACCCCCGCGCCGATGGCGGGGCCGTTGACCGCGCCGATGACGGGGAACGGCGCCTGGTCGATGGCCAGATTCAGCGCCCGGGCCTTGTCGGGCAGTTCGTCGGCGACGCCCTGACCGCCGGACAGGTCCGCGCCCGAACTGAAGACGTGACCCTGGCCGGTGAGGACGATCGCGCGGACGCCTTGGTCGGCGGCCTTCTCGACCGCGTCCCGTAGGGCGTCGAGCAATTCGCCGTTGAGGGCGTTGCGTCGCTCGGGACGCTGCATCTCCAGGGTCAGTACGTTGCCCTCGCGGGTCATTCCGATCATGGGCCCAGCCTAACGAGCGGACCGCTAGCCTTGCCCCGTGAGCCGGATCGGTGCCGTGGCACTGCGTGACGCCGTGCTCGACGAGGGGTCGTTCGTCAGTTGGGACGGCACCGTTCTCGACGTCGGCGCCGACGACGAGTACCGCCGCGAGCTCGCCGACGCCAGGGCCGCCACCGGGTTCGACGAGTCGGTGCTGACCGGCGAGGGCACGGTCTTCGGCCGCCGGGTGGCCGTCGTGGCCAGCGAGTTCGACTTCCTCGCGGGCTCGATCGGGGTGGCCGCGGCCGAGCGCATCACCGCCGCCATCGAACGGGCCACCGCCGAGGCCCTGCCGCTGGTTGCCTCGCCGAGCTCCGGTGGCACCCGGATGCAGGAGGGCACGGTCGCGTTCCTGCAGATGGTCAAGATCGCCGCCGCGGTGGAATTGCACAAGCAGGCGCATCTGCCCTACCTGGTGTATCTGCGGCACCCGACGACGGGCGGGGTGTTCGCGTCGTGGGGGTCGCTGGGGCACGTGACCGCCGCCGAACCTGGGGCCCTCATCGGATTCCTCGGACCGCGGGTGTACGAGCACCTCTACGGCGAGCCGTTCCCGACGGGCATCCAGACCGCGGAGAACCTGCACCGGCACGGTGTGATCGACGGCGTCGTCCCGATCGGGCTGCTGCGCACGACGCTGGACCGCGCACTGAAGGTGCTGGCCGACGAACCGGGTCCACCGCCCGAAGCGCCCGCGGTCGAGCCCGTCGCCGACGTGCCGGCCTGGGATTCGGTGGAGATCTCGCGGCGACCCGACCGACCCGGCATCGGCTATCTGCTGCGGTACGGCACGACCGAGCGGGTGCTGTTGTCTGGGACCGGCGGGCAGGGCGAGGCGGCCACCACGTTGCTGGCGCTGGCCAGATTCGGTGGGCAACCGGCGGTGGTGGTGGGTCAGCAGCGCGGCGTCGGGGGTGGGCTCGCCGGTCCGCAGGCGCTGCGCGAGGCGCGTCGCGGCATGGCGCTGGCCGCCGGGCTGCGGCTGCCCCTGGTGCTCGTCATCGACACCCCCGGCCCGGCGTTGTCGGCGGAGGCCGAGGAGGGCGGTCTGGCCAGTGAGATCGCGCGGTGCCTGGCGCAGCTGGTCACCCTGGACACGCCGACGGTCTCGGTGCTGATGGGGCAGGGCAGCGGCGGCCCGGCCCTGGCGATGGTGCCCGCCGACCGCGTCCTGGCCGCATTGCACGGCTGGCTGGCCCCGCTGCCACCGGAGGGCGCCAGTGCGATCGTGTTCCGCGACGTGGACCACGCCCCGGAACTTGCGGTAGCGCAAGGTATTCGATCGTCAGACCTGTTGCGCAACGGAATCGTCGACGTGGTGGTGCCCGAGCACACCGACGCCGCCGACACCCCACTGGACTTCACTACGCGCCTTTCGGCGACCATCGCCAGCGAGCTGGTGACGCTGCGGAGACTGCCCGCCGAGGAGCGGTTGGCGGCGCGGTTGCGGCACTACCGCGGAATCGGACTGCCCTCGTCTCGATGACGGTGGCATCCTGGGAACCGTGGACTCGGTGCTGCACTTCGCCGGCAACTTCTGGTGGCTGATCTTTCCGCTCGGCGGGGTGATCGGCGGTGGAGTCAGGGCCGTCGCCGCCGCCAACGAACGCCGTGCCGAACGCCGGCTGGAGCGCTACCGCATCAAGCAGCAGGCCAAGGTCGCAATGGCCGAGGCATCCGGCCGCGGACGGGTCGACGAGGCGGCCGTCCGCCGCGAGGTGGCCAAGGTGCTCGAACGCCACGACGGCACCGACGCGCGCTGGCTGGACTACGAGCTCGACGTGGCCAAGCTGCTCGACTTTCCGTTGATGACCGACATGCGCGAACCGCTGACGGCGGAGTTCCACCGGGCGCGCAGCCGCGCCGACCTGTTGCGG
Source organism: Mycobacterium sp. NPDC006124 (assembly GCF_040614235.1). NCBI lineage: Bacteria > Bacillati > Actinomycetota > Actinomycetes > Mycobacteriales > Mycobacteriaceae > Mycobacterium > Mycobacterium sp. NPDC006124. The sequence goes on from NZ_JBEXUA010000002.1 coordinate 260,245, forward strand.
CCCGCGAGTGCCGAGGACCTGATCGGCGACCGGGACGCCCAACTGGACTACCGCGACGCCGTCCACGGGTACGTCACCGCGTTCGACGTCGCCGAGGCCGAGGCGGTGCGCCGGCGGCGCAGTGACTTCTCCGCCGAGGCCCAAGAGCGGCTGGAGCGCGCGCAACGGCTGTTGCGGGTGGCCTCGGACGCCTCGGCCACCACCGACGAACGGCGCAACGCCTACTCCAAGGCCCAGCGCGAGCTCGACGGTCTGATCGTCCTGCCCGCGGTCACCCGGGCCGGCATCGAGCGTCGGATCGCCGGCGAGATCGAGGCATAGGCCCGCCGGCGCTCAGCCGACCGCGTACCGCTGAAGGGTCGGGCCGAGCCACTCGACCAGTTCGTCGCGGCTCATGCCGACGACCGGCGGAAGCCGCAACACGAAGCGGCACAACGCCATTCCAAGCACCTGGGTCGCGATGAGCCCAGCCCGCCGCGGTGCGTCGTCGGGGACGAACTTCGAGATCGCGGGCAGCAGTTGGCCGGCGAAGATGTCGGTCATGCGTTGCGCGGCTTCGGCATTCGTGGTGGCCGATCGCAGCAGGACCACCAGCGCATCGTCGGCTTCCCAGCGCGACAGGAAGTGGGACACCAGGGCATGGCCGAGGTCCTCGGGCCCGACGTCGGACAGGTCGGGGAAGCGCAGGTCGAACTCCGCGGCGGCGGCGAAAAGCTGGTCCTTGGTGCCGAAGTAACGCATCACCATCGACGGGTCGATGTTCGCGTCCGCGGCGATGGCCCGGATGGTGGCGGCCTCGTAGCCGGATTCGGCGAACCGCTCCCTGGCCGCGGCCAGGATGACGGCCTTGGTCTGGTTGGCCTTGGCGCCCATGCCGACGACTCTATGCCAACGCCTGTTGACTTTTCGCACGACGCGGCGCACGCTGAGAAAAGTCAACACGCGTTGGCATTCTTGGCGAAGGAGAATTCGATGCCCGACACCGACGTCCTCATCGTGGGAGCCGGCCCGACCGGCCTGACCCTGGCCGTGGCCCTGCTGCACTCGGGAACCCGGGTGACGATCGTGGACGGGCAGGCCGAAGCCGCGAACACCTCGCGCGCCGCCGGTGTCAACGCCCGCACCCTCGAGGTGCTCGAACGTCTCGACGTGACGCGCCGACTGGTCAAGGAGGGCATCGAGGCCCCGCGGTTCGTCATCCGCGACGGCGCCGCGACACTGCTGTCGGTCGACTTCAGCGGCCTGCGCACGGCCTACCCGTTCACGCTGATGGTGCCGCAGTCGACGACCGAGCGGCTCCTGATGGACCGGGTGCGCGAACTCGGCGGTGACGTCGTCCGCCCCAAGACGCTGCTCACCCTCTCCGAGGACGCCGCGGGCGTGACGGCCACGTTCGGCGACGGCGACGCCGTGCGCTCGCGCTACGTCGTCGGCGCCGACGGGATGCACAGCACCGTCCGCACCCAGGCCGGGATCGGCTTCACCGGAGGCGCCTACGACCACTCGTTCGTCCTCGCCGACGTCCACCTGCGCGGCGACGCCCCGACCGACGAGGTCCGGTTGTTCTGGGCGAGCGCGGGCCTGACGGTCGTCGCGCCCCTGCCCAACGGCGCCTTCCGCATCGTCGCACCCGTCGACGACGCACCCGAGACGCCGACGGTCGACGTCGTCCAGCAGCTCTTGGACGAGCGGGGCCCCGGCGGGATCGCGGTCACCGACGTCCTCTGGGGCTCCCGATTCCGGATCCACCACCGAGTCGCCGACACCTACCGCCAAGGCCGCATCCTGCTCGCCGGCGACGCCGCCCACGTGCACAGCCCGGCCGGCGGCCAGGGCATGAACCTGGGAATCCAGGATGCCGTCGCCCTGGCCGACGCGCTGACGACCGTGCTGGCCGGCGGGCCGCAGGCGCGGCTCGACGACTACGCCGCCGCCCGACGCCCCGTCGCCGTCGAGGTGATCGCCCTGACCGATCGGTTGACGCGACTCGCCACCATGCCTCGCCCGCTACGTCCCGCCCGCAACGCCGCGCTGAGGGTCGTCGGCCACCTGCCATGGGCTACCAGGGCCCTGGCGTCGCGGCTGTCGGGCCTGGTCTACCGCTGAGCCTCGAAGACCTCGGGTTACCGTTTCCCGGTGCAGTTGATCGAGGCCGACTACCTGGTGATCGGCGCGGGCGCCATGGGCATGGCGTTCGTGGACGCGCTGATCGCCGAGACCGACGCCACGGTGGTCCTCGTCGATCGCAACGATCAGCCCGGCGGGCACTGGGTCAACGCCTATCCCTTCGTCCGGCTTCACCAGCCCTCGGCGTACTACGGGGTGAACTCGCGCCGGCTGGGCAGCGACTCCCTCGACACCAGTGGTTGGAACGAGGGCTTCTACGAACTCGCCAGCGGCAGCGAGGTATGCGCCTACTACGACACCGTGATGCGTCAGCACCTGCTGCCCAGCGGCCGGGTCGAGTACTTCCCGATGAGTGAATACTTGGGCGACAACCACTTTCGGACGCTCGGCGGTGACGAGTACCGCGTCGAGGTGCGGCGTCGGGTGGTCGACGCCACCTACCTGAGCGTCGTCGTCCCGTCGATGCGTCCGCCGCTCTACGACGTCGGCCCCGGGGTCGACTGCATCCCGCCGAACGGACTGCCCAAGCAGCCCGCCCGGGACCGCTACGTCATCGTCGGCGCCGGCAAGACCTCCATGGACGCCTGCCTGTGGCTGCTGCGCCACGGCGTCACACCCGACCGGCTGACCTGGATCAAGCCGCGTGACTCCTGGCTGCTGGACCGCGCGGCCGTGCAACCCGGCCCACTGTTCGCCAGGAGGGTGCTGGCCGACTTCTCCGCACAGTCACGCGCCATCGCCCAAGCCACCTCCGTCGACGATCTCTACCTACGGCTGGAGAAACTCGGCTGCCTGCTGCGGATCGATCCGACGGTGGAGCCCACGATGTACCGCTGCGCCATCGTCTCGCGACACGAACTCGAGCGCCTGCGGCTGATCTCCGACGTCGTCCGGATGGGACGTGTCGTCGCGCTGGAACCGGGACGCATCACCCTCGACGCCGGCACCGTCGACGTCGACCCGAAGGCCCTCTTCGTCGACTGCACCGGCGACGGCATCGGGACCCGCCCGGCCACCCCGGTCTTCACCGACGGCCTCGTCACCCTGCAGTCGGTCCGGACGTGCCAGCCGGCGTTCAGCGCCGCCGTGATCGCACGGGTCGAGGCGATGAACGTCGGCGACGACGTCAAGAACGACTACTGCCGGCCGGTGGAGCATCCGATGGACCCACTCGACTGGGTCACCATGACCCTGGACTTCAACCACAACCAGCTCGTGTGGTTCGACGACCCCGAGCTGATGCGCTGGCTCAACCGCGCCCGGCTGAACGTGGTGAGCCACATGCAGACCGACGACGACGCCGCCCGGGCCGGAGCGGCTCAGATCGCACCGCGGCTGCGCGCGGCCAATGCCAAGTTGGAGGCCCTGCTGCGGGTTTGAACCCACAGCACGACCGCGGCGATGACGGCCTCGACGATCGCCACACTGGTCGCCACCGCCATCAACGGCGACATGGGCGCCACCGAGGCGGTGTCGACCGCCTGACCGTGGTGATGGCCCGGCATCGACAGGTGCACCGCCACCATTGCGAGGTTCATCACCGCCACGACGCACCAGACCCGCGGCGATCCCGCGGTCCACAACTCCTTGGCGCAGTACAGGCAGGCCACCGCCATGGCGACCACGACCACCGCCGCCACCGCACTCCCCGCGGAAGCAGCCATCACCAGGTGCAGCCCCGCGGAACCGGCCGCCAGCAGCGCACACGCCCGTCGACCACCGACGGCGGACGAGTCGAGGCGCGACATCGGTCCACTCTCGCACCGACGGGGCGCCGCTGCAGAGGATGTCAGACCAGGGAGTCGACCCAGGCCCGATGCAGCGCCGCGTATCGGCCGTCTCCAAGCATCAGCTCGGCCGGGGGTCCGTCCTCCACGATGCGGCCGTGCTCGAGCACCAGCACCCGGTCGGCGACCTCGACGGTGGACAGGCGATGGGCGATCACCACTGCGGTGCGGTCGGCCAGCACCGTGGCCAGGGCCCGCTGCACCAACCGCTCGCTGGGAATGTCGAGTGAGGAGGTGGCCTCGTCGAGGATCAACACGGCCGGATCGGCGAGGAACGCCCTGGCGAAGGCGATCAGCTGCCGCTGTCCGGCGGAGAGCCGGCCGCCCCGCTTGGCGACGTCGGTGTCGTAGCCGTCGACGAGCGCGTCGACGAACCGGCTGACACCGACGGCCTCGGCCGCCGCCCGCACCTCGGCGTCGGTGGCGTCGGGTCGGCCGAACCGGATGTTGTCGGCGATGGTGCCCTCGAACATGAAGTTCTCCTGCGTCACCATCACCACGTGCCGGCGCAACTCGGCCTGCGCGAGGTCGCGCAGGTCGACGCCGTCGAGTTCGACCGCACCGGAGGTGGGGTCGTAGAACCGGGCGATCAGCTTGGCGATCGTGGTCTTGCCTGCCCCGGTCGTGCCGACCAGCGCCACGGTCTGGCCCGCGGGGATCTCGAGCCGCAGGTCCGGAAGAACCGGACGGTCGGGCACGTAGGAGAACGCCACGTCGCGAAAGGCGATGTCGCCCTTGACCGTCGAGAGCTCAACCGGCTGCTCGGGATCCCGGATTCCGGGCTTCTCGCCCAGCACGCCGGCGATCTTCTCCAGCGCGGCGGCCGCGGACTGAAAGGTGTTGAAGAACTGCGAGATCTCCTGCATCGGTTCGAAGAAGATGCGGAGGTAGAGCAGGAACGCGGTCAGCGTGCCCAGCGTCATCTCACCGTTGAGCACCCGGTACCCGCCGTAGAGGAGCACCCCGCCGGTGGTCACGTTGCCGACCAGCCGCACGGCGGGCATGAAGATCGCCAGCAGTTTGAACGCACGCTCGTTGACGTTCTTGTAGTCGTCGGCGACCGCTGTGAAGATCTCCTGGTTGCGCGGCTCGCGACGGTAGGCCTGCACCGCCTTGATGCCCGTCATCGTCTCGACGAACTGCACGATCACCAACGCCGCCCGCTCACGCACCAGCTTGTAGGTCTTCCCCGACTCGGTGCGGAACCACCACACCAGCAACACCAGAATGGGGAAGGCGCACAGGCACATCAGGCCGAGCCTCGTGTCGAGCACCACCAGCAGAACCGACGTGCCCAGCAGCGTCAGGACGGCGGTGATCAAACCGTCGAACCCGGTCTGGAGCATGTCCTGGATGGCCTCGACGTCGTTGGTCGACCGCGCCACCACCCGGCCGGAGGTGTAGCGGTCGTGGAACGCGACGTCGAGGCGCTGGAAGTGCCGAAAGATCCTGCGACGCAACTCGAGGAGCACTTCCTGCCCGATCCGTCCCGAGCGACGCAGGAAGAACATCCGGCTGGTCGCCTGAATCAGCACGACGCCACACAACGCCGCGACGATGAGGATCAGTTCCCGGGCAGAGCCACCGTCGACGAGTGGCGGGATGCCGTGGTCGATGCCACGTTGCACCAACAGCGGCAGGGACAGTCGCGCGGCGTTCTCGGCCACGATGACGATCGTCAGCAGGGCCACCGCCGTGGCGTAGGGCCGAAGCAGACCGGCCAGCAGTGTGCGCGCTTCGCGGCGACGCGAGATCGACTCGTCGATGGGCAGATCAGCGTCGTCGTTGGTCACCGCACGGCCGCGCCAGTCAGTGGTGCTCATCGGGATTCACCCTCGAACGTCACGTACGCCCGCTCGCGCTCACGCTCCGGGTCGTGGTATTCGTGCTCGAGCCGGGCGTGCTCCTCCTCGTCGGACCAGTCGCAGGCCCGCTCTGCCCCGTCGTCGAGTTCGTCGTCGGCGGCCAGCAGGTAGCGATAAGCCGGCGCGGTGGCGAGCAATTTGGCGTGGGTGCCGACCCGGGTGATCGTCGCGCCCTCACCCGGCACGCGCTCCAGCAGGGCGACGCGGTCGGCCAGCAGGACCGTCGACGCGCGGTTGGCCACCACCAGCCCGGTGACCTCCGACAGGACTCGTCGCAGGGCCTCGGTGACGACGGCCTCGGTGTGCACGTCGAGCGCAGACAGCGTGTCGTCGAGTACCAGGATCGACGGCGCCGCCAACAGGGCTCGCGCCAACGAAAGTCGTTGTCGCTGACCGCCCGAGAGGCTCATGCCCTGCTCGCCGATGCGGGTGTCCAGGCCGAACGGCAGCTCGTAGGCGAACTGCGCGGCGGCCACCTCGATCGCCTCGGCCATCTGCTCCTCGGTCGCCGCATCGCCCGGCGGCCGCCCGAGCGCCAGGTTCTCCGCAACCGACATCGAGAACAGGGTGGGGTCTTCGAAGGCCGTGGCGACGGCCCTGCGCAACGCGGGCAGGGAGAGCTCACGAATGTCGCGGCCATCGACGAGGATCGCTCCCTCGGTCACGTCGTAGAGACGCGAGAGCAGCGAGACGAGCACCGACTTGCCCGATCCCGTCGGCCCGACCAGGGCGATGGTCTCCCCCGGTTCGATCACGAGGTCGACGTGGCGAAGCGCCCATTCGTCGGACTCGGGGAATCTGAAGCCGACGTCGACCAGTTCGAGGCGGCCGCCGCGCGGGACCGTGCGGTCTGGGCCGTCGGTGATCTCACGCGGTGCGTCGAAGATCTCCACGACGCGGTTGGCGGCGGTCATGGCCTCCTGGGTCATCGACAGCAGGAAGCCCAGCGACGCGATGGGCCACACCAGCGACAACATCATCGTGATGAACGCGACCAGGGTGCCCATCGTGACCAGCCCGCTGCCGGCGGCATAGGCGCCCAGCCCGAGCACCACGATCAGGCTGGCGCTGGGGATCGCCTCCAACAGCGTCCAGAACTTCGCCGACACCCCGACCTTGCGCACCTCGGTGTCGAACAGGGCGGTGGCGCGTTGGTCGAACCTGTCGTAGGCGTACTGCTCGCGGCCGAACGCCTTGACCACGCGGACCCCGAGCGCCTGCTCCTCGACGTGGGTCGCGACGTTGCCCGACTGGTCCTGTGCGGCTCGCGACAACTTGGTGAACTGCCGCTGAAAGTGCAAGACCGTGGCCGTGATCGGCACGATCGAGATCACCACGACCACGCCCAGCGGCCAGTACATGGCGAGCAGGATCCCGGTCACCACGATGATCTGGATGACGTTGAGCAACAGGAACAGCAGCCCGAACGACAGGAACTGGCGGATGGTGCTCAGGTCGTTCATCACCCGAGACAGCAGCTGACCGGACTGCCACCTGCCGTGGAACGACATCGGCAGGATCTGCAGGCGCGCGTAGAGGTCCTTGCGGATGTCGGCCTCCACGCCCATCGTGGCGCGCGAGACCAGCCAGCGGCGAATGAACCACAGCACGGCCTCGGAGACCAGCAGCGCCATGGCCGCGGAGCCGAGCGTCCACAGGTGTTGCCGATCCTGGTGGCGCACCGGACCGTCGATCACGGCCCTCGTCATCAGCGGGATCGCCACCGTGGCGACGAGGCTGAGCAGCGCCGCGATCAGCATCGAAGTCCATCGCAGCCAGTAGGGCTTGAGGTAGGGCAGCAGCCGCAGGATGTCCGACGACGACCGGATGCGACGCGGTGGTGGCGCAACGGCGGGTTCGGACCGCAGTCCCTCCTCCGTAGGCGTCACACCCTCAAGGCTCCCATGCTCGGCAACCGAATTCATGCCGCGGACGTCTCGTCGCCGAACTGCGTCTCGTACAACTCCGCGTAGCGACCACGGCGCGCCAGCAACGCGCGGTGGGTCCCGCGCTCGACGATGCGGCCGTCCTCGACGACGAGGATCAGATCGGCGGCCCGGATCGTGGAGAGCCGGTGGGCGATCACCAGGGACGTCCGGCCCGCGAGCGCCACGGCCAGCGCCTGCTGCACCGCGGCCTCGGATTCGGAGTCCAAGGAAGCGGTCGCCTCGTCGAGCACGACCACCCGGGACGTGCCCAGCAGGAGCCGCGCGATGGTCAACCGCTGACGCTGCCCGCCGGAGAGCCGGTAGCCGCGCTCGCCGACCACGGTGTCCAGACCGTCCGGCATCTCGCCCACCACGTCGGCCAGGCGGGCCCGGCGCAACGCCTCCCACAGCTCGTCGTCCGACGCGCCCGGCGCGGCGAGGGTCAGGTTGGCGCGGATGGACTCGTGGAACAGGTGGCCGTCCTGCGTGACGACGCCGACGGTCTCCTTCAGCGAGGCGAACGTCACGTCGCGCACGTCGGCGCCCGCCAACCGCACCGACCCTGAGTCGACGTCGTAGAGCCGTGCCAGAAGCGAGGCGATCGTCGACTTGCCCGCTCCGGAGGACCCCACCAGCGCGACCATCTGGCCGGGCTCGGCGGTGAACGAAATGCCATGCAGCACTTCGTCTCCCCCACGGTCGTCCAATACGGCCACCTCTTCGAGCGAGGCCAGCGACACCTTGTCGGCAGAAGGATAGGAGAACCTGACGTCGTCGAACTCGACGCCCGCCGGACCGTCGGGCACGGGCACGGCGTCGGCCTTCTCCCGGATCAGCGGCGTCAGGTCGAGCACTTCGAAGACCCGCTCGAAACTGACCAGCGCGCTGGAGATCTCGACGTGCGCGTTGGCCAGCGCCGTCAGGGGGGCGTACAGCCGCGTCAACAGCAACGCCAGGGACACGATCGCGCCGGCCTGCAGTGTCCCGCCGATCGCCAGCACCCCGCCCAACCCGTACACCAGGGCCAACGCGAGCGCCGACATCAACGTCAGCGAGTTCATGAACGTCGCCTGAAGCATCGCCGTCCGCACACCGATGTCGCGGACCCGGTCGGCCCGCGCCGCGAACTCTCCCGACTCGCGGACGGGATTGCCGAACAACTTGACCAGCGTGGCACCGGGGGCCGAGAAGCGTTCCGTCATCTGGGTGTTCATCGTCGCGTTGTAGATCGCGCTCTCGCGACTCAGCATCGCCATCGTGCGTCCGATCCGGCGGGCCGGCAGCAGGAACAAGGGTGTCAGCAACAGCGACAGCACCGTGATCTGCCACGAGATGCCGAGCATCACACCCAGCGTCAAGGCCAGGGTGACGAGGTTGCCCACCACGCCGGACAGTGTGTCGGAGAACGCGCGCTGCGCGCCGATCACGTCGTTGCCGAGTCGACTCACCAGGGCCCCGGTCCGAGTCCGGGTGAAGAACGCCACCGGCATCCGCTGTACGTGGTCGAACACCGCGGTCCGCAGGTCGAGGATCAGACCCTCGCCGATGTGCGATGACAGCCAGCGGGTCAGCAGGCCCACGCCAGCCTCGGCCAGCGCCACGGCCGCGATCACCGACGCCAGCAGCACCACCGTGCTCGCGCTGCCACCGTGCACGATCGCGTCGACCACCCGACCGGCCAGCACCGGCGTCGACACCGCGAGCACCGCGCCGACGACGCTGACCGCCACGAAGGCCCCCAGGCGTCGGTGGTGCCGGGCCGAGAACCGCCAGATTCGCCTCAGCAGGGCACGGTTGGCCAGCACGCGAAGATCACCTCCGCGTGCGGTGCGCTGCCGGTAGAGGGCCCGGCTGGCCGCCAATTCCATGCTCATGTCATCACCGTAGAACCTCAACCATTGGTGAGGTCAATTCGTTACCCACGCAAAGGGCTATACCCGTTCTGGCCCGCTCAGACGACGTCGTCAGACAATGCCGAAGTAGCCGATCACCCCGGCGACGGCGACGACGATCAGCGGGTTGACCTTGGTCCGGACGAAGATCAGCGTGCACACCGCCGTCAGCAGGTACGCCCGCCAGTCGTGGTCGGCGGCGCGGCTCATCACCAGCGACGACGCGAGGATCAGCCCGACGGTGAGCGGGGCGAAGCCCTTCTCGACCGCGATCCGCCACTTCGATTCCTGAGCCCGCTGCCAGAACAGCGTGATGGCGTACACCAGCGACGCCGCCGGAATCACCATTGCTGCGGTGGCGACGAAACCGCCGATCACTCCGCCGAGCACGCCCCCGACCGGGAGGCCGGCGGCGTAGCCCACCATCCCGACGATCAGGATGCTCGGCCCCGGCGCGGTCTGCGAGATGGAGAACAGGTCGGCGAACTGCGTGTCGCTGAGCCAGTGGTGTCGGTGGACCGACTGCAGGTGCATGTCGGGCAACACCGCGTTGCCACCACCGATCGACATCAGCGACAGCGATCCGAACAACACGATCAACTGCAGGTAGGTGGTCACTTGGCGGCGGTCTCCTGAGCCCCCCGCGGCCAGGCCCACAGCAGTGCCAGCGGTGCGACGATGCCCAGCACGCCGAGCAGTGGCCACCGCAGCACGCCGTTGAGCACGAACGCCAGTCCGAACAGCGCCACCGGGACGACGCCCGTCAGGCACGACTTGCCGGTCTTGACCACCATCGCCAAGGTCAGCGCCACGGCCGCGGCGGACGCACCGTGCAGCACGCCCTTGACCGCAGGCACCTCCTTGAACGTGAAGTAGAGGAACGCCAGCACCAGCACGATCACGAGCGGCATGAAGCACAACCCGACGACCGCGGCGACGGCGCCGGGGACGGCCCGCAGCTTCGTCCCGGTGAACACGGCCATGTTGACCTGATTGGCCCCGGGCAGGATTCGGCACATCGTCATGGCGGACAGGAACTCCGCCTCGCCCATCCACTGCTTCTCCACGACGATCACCTCGCGCGACCACGCCGAGAGCCCACCGCCGAAGGACGCCAACGCGATGTGGTTGAACGTGAACGCCAATTCACCCAGACCGACCCTCGCCGGCTCCGGAGTGGTCACTCGTGGACGAGTTCCGGATCGTGGGGGAAGTCGTCCTCCTGGTGGGTCTCGGTGTCGAGCGGATCCGGCGGCGAATAGTGGTGCGAGAGCGCCCAATCCTCCTCGAAGGTCGCCTTGAGCCGTGCGACGACGGCGGGTTCGGTGATGGTGATGCCGAGTTCACGGCGTAGGTCGAAGGCGCTGCGGTCGATGTTCATCGAGCCGACGAGCGCCCTCTCGTCGTCGACGATCATCAGCTTCGCGTGCACGCGGAGGTTCTTCTGCTTGTGCACCTTCGCACCGAATCTGCGCAACGTCCGCAGCGAGGCGAAGGTGTCGAGGACGTCGCCCTCGCTGATGCCGTGCCTGCCACCGCACAGCACGTGCACCTTGACGCCGCGTTCCACCGCGGCGGCGAGGTGGTCGAGGATGACGGCGTCCACGAACTTGGGATGCTGGACGTCGATGCGGTGCGTGGCCGTGTCGATGAACCGGGCCATGTGGTAGCGCGAATTCGAGTTGCTCCAGAGCAATCCCTCGTAGACCGCAGGCACCCAGTCGTCGTGGTTCCAGTCGGCGTTGAACACCTCGACGATCTGGGCGACGTGCACCGGGTCGTCGATGATCACGCCGTAGTCCCTCGTCGCCGTGAAGTACTTCAGGCACATGTTGAACGTGGCGACCAGGGCGGTCTTCTCGTCGACGACCATCGACTTCTCGTGGGTCACGTAGAACTTGGGATTGGCCCACTGCACCGAGATGCCCGCGGCGCCGAAGCGCTCGAAGGTCTCGTCGTTGGCGCGGTCGCCACCGGAGCGCGCGGCGTTGAGCATCACCCGCACGTCGACGCCCGCCTGCTTTCGCGCGATGACCGCGTCGATGAGGCTCTCGTCGGTGAAGGTGAACTGCTTGATCAGCAGCGACGTCTGGGCCGATCCGATGAATTCCAGCACCGGACCCAGACCGTCATCGGGTTCGACGATCAGGCGAGGTCCGCTGGGCTGCACGAGTGTCGAAGCTAGCACTGCCGTCCCCCCTCCGGTCTGCGCCACGCGCCTACCGCATCCATAGTGGCGCATCAGGCAAGATGAGGCGCATGGAGATGGGAGCTAGCGGTGCCGCGCCACCCCGGGTCTTGGTGGTCGACGACGATCCCGACGTGCTGGCGTCGCTGGAGCGCGGACTGCGGCTCTCGGGGTTCGAGGTCAGCACCGCGGTCGACGGCGCCGAGGCGTTGCGCAGCGCGACCGAGACCCGACCCGACGCGATCGTCCTCGACATCAACATGCCCGTCCTCGACGGGGTCAGCGTGGTGACGGCGCTGCGCGCCATGGACAACGACGTTCCGGTCTGCGTGCTGTCGGCGCGCAGCTCGGTCGACGACAGGGTCGCCGGTCTCGAGGCGGGGGCCGACGACTACCTGGTCAAGCCGTTCGTCCTGGCCGAGCTCGTCGCCAGGGTCAAGGCGCTGTTGCGTCGGCGCGGTGCCACGGCGACGTTCTCGTCGGAGACCATCGCCGTCGGCCCGCTCGAGGTCGACATCCCCGGGCGCCGGGCCCGTGTCAACGGCGTCGACGTCGACCTGACCAAGCGCGAGTTCGACCTCCTTGCGGTGCTGGCCGAGCACAAGACCGCCGTGCTGTCGCGTGCGCAACTGCTGGAACTGGTGTGGGGCTACGACTTCGCCGCCGACACCAACGTCGTCGACGTCTTCATCGGATACCTGCGCCGCAAGCTGGAGGCCGGTGGCGCCTCACGTCTGCTCCACACCGTTCGCGGTGTGGGATTCGTTCTGCGGCAGCAGTAGGTGAACACGCTGTCGCGGGTCTTCCGGCGCACGCCGTCGCTGCGGACCCGCGTGGCGTTCGCGACCGCCATCGCCGCGGCCATCGTGGTCGGCATCGTCGGGGTGATCGTCTGGGTCGGCATCACCAACGACCGCAAGGAACGGCTGGACCGCCGACTCGACGAGGCCGCGGGCTTCGCCATCCCGTTCCTGCCGCGCGGATTGGACCAGATCCCGAAGTCGCCCAACGACCAGGACGCGATCATCACGGTCCGGCGTCCCGACGGGCAGGTCACGTCCAACTCCGACGTGACGCTGCCCGAACTGCCCGCCGGTTACGCCGACACCACCATCGACGGGGTGCGCTACCGCGTGCGGACCGTCGAGATCACCGGTCCGCAGGGCGAGATGACGGCCGCGGTCGGCGCCACCTACGACGCGACCATCGCCGACACCAACAACCTTCACCGCCGGGTCATCATGATCTGTTCAGGTGCCATCGGGGCCGCGGCCGTGGCGGGCTGGTTGCTGGCGGCCTTCGCGGTCCGACCGCTCAAGCGCCTGGCCCAGCAGACCCGCGCCATCGACGTGGGCGGCGCGGCACCCGACATCGACGTTCGCGGCGCCACCGAGGCCGTCGAGATCGCCGACGCCGTCAACGGCATGGTGCAACGGATTTGGCAGGAGCAGGACCGCACCAAGGCGGCGCTGGTGTCCTCGCGGGACTTCGCTGCCGTCACCTCGCACGAACTGCGCACCCCGCTGACGGCGATGCGCACCAACCTGGAGGTGCTCGCCACGCTCGACCTCGCCGAGGATCAGCGCAAGGAGGTCCTCGGCGACGTCATCCGGACTCAAACCCGCATCGAGTCGACGCTGTGGGCGATCGAAAGACTTGCCCAGGGCGAACTCTCGACCTCAGATGACCACTCGCCGGTCGACATCACCGAACTGCTCGACCGGGCCGCCCACGACGCGATGCGCGCCTATCCCGAACTCGACGTGTCGTTGGTGCCCGCCCCGACCGTGATCATCGTGGGGTTGCCGGCCGGGTTGCGGCTCGCCGTGGACAACGCGATCGCCAACGCCGTCAAGCACGGGGGCGCGACGCGCGTTGCGCTGTCTGCCGTCACGTCCCGCGCCGGCGTGGAGATCGCGGTCGACGACGACGGGGTGGGCATTCCCGAGGAGGAGCGCAAGATCGTCTTCGAGCGGTTCTCCCGAGGGTCGACGGCGTCGCACTCCGGCTCCGGCCTGGGTTTGGCCCTGGTGGCCCAGCAGGCCGAACTGCACGGCGGCACGGCCTCGTTGGAGGAGAGCCCGCTCGGCGGCGTCCGGCTGCTGCTGCGGCTGCCCGGACCGTCCTAGCCGACGCGAATGTCGTTGACCACCTTGACGTTCGGCCAGGTCTCGGTCACCGCGGTCTCGGCAGTCGACTTGGCCGTGGCATCGTCGGCGTTGCCGGTCAACGTGGCGGTGCTCCCGACGAGCTTCACACTGAACCCCTTCACGTCCATGGCGGCGCCGAACAGCGCGCCGAGACCGGCGATCTCGGGGCCGGTCACCCCGGGCTTGACCGTCAGGTCGTCGACGATCTTCGCCCCGGGCATGGCCTGACGCAGCGTGGCGGGCAGGCCGGTCTTGAGCTCCTGGTCCGGCACCTCGCCGCTGACCGTGAAACCGTTGGCCGTCCGCACGATGGACATCGCTCCGAACGGGCCGGTCTTGGCGGTGGTCGACGGACTGGCCGACGTGACGACCTCTGGGGCCCGCGACGCGTCACCGGAGTCGGCGGAGTTCCCGCACCCCGTCACGACGAACAGCAGGCTCAGGGCGAGCAGTAGGGCGGAGCGCACTCAACGAGCGTCGAGCAGGTCGATCACGAAGATCAACGTCTTGCCTGACAGCCGGTGCCCGGATCCGGCGGGGCCATAGGCCTTCGCCGGTGGGATGACCAGCTTGCGACGGCCGCCCACGCGCATCCCGGGGATGCCGTCCTGCCAGCCCTCGATGAGTCCGCGCAGCGGGAATTCGATGGACTCGTTGCGGTTCCACGAGCTGTCGAACTCGTCGCCGGTGTCGTACTCGACGCCGACGTAGTGCACCTCGACGGTGCCACCGGGCACGGCCTCGGCGCCGTCGCCGACGACGATGTCTTCGATGACGAGTTCGGCCGGTGCCGGGCCGTCGGGAAAGTCGATCTCGGGTTTAGTGGCCACGGTTGACACCGTAGTCGGGCAGACTGGGGGCGTGAGTACGGACCCGAACAAAGATGCCGACATCCTCGCCCACGTCAACGAACTGGTCGCCGAGGAGAAGGAGCTGCGGGCGAAGCTCCAGCAGCACGAGATCGACGAGACCGAGGAACACCGCCGCCTGCGCAGCCTCGAGGTACAGCTCGACCAGTGCTGGGATCTGCTGCGGCAGCGTCGGGCGCTGCGCGAGACGGGCCAGGACCCCGACCAGGCCGCCGTGCGACCCGAGAACGAGGTCGAGGGCTATCTGAACTAGCTGAACTGACCGCTAGTTCAGCTTGGCCAGGATCGATTGAAGGGTCAGTAGCTCGTCACGACTCAGTGTTGCGAAGGGACGTGGCGCCGGGTCGTCGACCCCCTCGATGCTCGCCACGGTCCGCTGGCCCTCGTCGGTCAGCGAGATCACCTTGCACCGCCGATTGGCGGGGTTGGTCTCCCGGACGACCAGGCCCCTGGCCTCCAGGTCGTTGACCGCGACGCTGGTTGCGGGGGCGTCCATCGTCGCGGCCTCGCTGATCTCCTTTGCCGTCATCGACCGCCGAGCGAGCCTGCGCAGCACTCGAATTCGGCTGAACGGCAGACCGGAAACCTCGATGACGTCACGCTTCCAGCCGTCTCGGTTGTCGAACACGACGGTCGCCATGGCGCGCCACACCTCGTCGGCCAGATGGGCGTCATCGGACATTGGCCGCCACCTTAGGTTCGGGGGCACCGGCGATCAGCGGCGCCAGCCGCTCAGCCGATCGGAACGCCGCCGGTGTGGTGGAGAAGAAGCCGAGCACCGTGATCACGACGCCGATGCCGATGCTCGCGAACCACAGCGGCCGAGCCGAAGCGGCGAAGTCCGCTCCGCTGTGGGAGATCGCCGATCCCGCGATCGAACCGCACAGCGCCACACCGATGCTCACGCCGATCTGCCGGCTGGTCGAGGTCACCGCTGAGGCTGCGCCCGCCCGGTCGAGCGGCATGCCACTGACCGCGGCGTTGGTGATCGGCGCATTGACCATGGAGAAGCCGATGCCGAACACCGCGAAGATGACCAGCAGTCCCCACACCGGGGTGGTCTTGGTCAGGAACGTCAGCAGCACCGAGGCCGTGGTGATCAGGACCCCGGCGGCCAGCAGCGACGGCCGGGCCCCGAACCGGCCGACCATGCGGCCGGAGATCGGGGAGAACACCAGTGCGCCAATGGCGATCGGGGCGTAGATCAGACCCGTGTGCATGGCGCTGTAGCCGCGCTCGCTCTGTAGGTATAGCGACATCATGAACAGGAAGGCGCCCCAGGCCGAGAAGGCGCACACCGCGGTCACCGTGGCCCCGGCGAAGGGCACGCTGCGAAAGAACCGAAGGTCGATGAAGGGGTCCTTGCGCCTGGACTCATAGCGCAGGAAGGCGACGAACGCGATCGCCGCGACCACCGCCACCGCGACGACGCGGGGGTTGGTCCAGCCGTAGCCCGGGCCCTCGATGAGGGTGAACACCACGCCGAAGAGGAACGTGACGGCCAAGCCCTGTCCGATCGGGTCGATGTTGCGCATCGTCTTGGACTTGGTCTCGGGGACGAAGATCGCGGTCAGGATCACCGCGGCTAGACAGATGGGCAGGTTGATCCAGAACACGGCCCGCCAGCTGATCAGCTCGATCAGGAAGCCGCCGACGACCGGGCCGAGCGCCATCGAGATGCCCACGACCGCACCCCAGAAGCCCAGTGCTCGCGCCCGCTCCACCCGTCCGGTGAAGATCTGCGAGATGATCGACAGCGCAACGGGATTGAGCATCGATCCACCGATGGCCTGTACCAGGCGAGCCATGATCAGGGTGTCGATGTTGGGCGCCATGCTGCACAGCAGCGAGCCGACGGCGAACACCACCAAGCCGATCTGGAACACCCGGCGACGGCCGAAGCGGTCACCGGTCGCACCGGAGAGCATCAGCAGCGATGCCAGCACCAGCGTGTACACGTCGACGACCCACTGCAGCTCCGAGGTCGACGCGTTCAGGTCGGCCCGAATGCTCGGGATGGCGACGTTGACGATGGTGGCATCCATCGAGACGATCAGCAGACTCAGGCAGCAGGACACCAGGATGATGGCCTTGCGCCGTGGGGTCAGCTCAACAGTCGTGTTCACCCAACGATTGTGAACCTACAACCTTTACCAATGCAAAGGATGTGGCGCAGTCGACAGGCTAGCGGCCACCCATGTCGGTGTAATCCCGCTCGTTGTAGCCGGTGTAGATCTGACGAGGGCGGCCGATCTTGCTGGGCGACTCGTGCATCTCGCGCCAGTGCGCGATCCAGCCCGGCAGCCGACCGAGGGCGAACAGCACCGTGAACATCCGCGTCGGGAAGCCCATCGCCCGGTAGATCACGCCGGTGTAGAAGTCGACGTTGGGGTACAGCTTGCGCTCCACGAAGAAGTCGTCGGTCAGCGCGACCTCTTCGAGTTGCTTGGCGATGTCGAGCAACTCGTCGTTGACGCCGAGCTTGCCGAGGATCTTGTCGGCCTGCTCCTTGACGATGCGGGCGCGCGGGTCGTAGTTCTTGTACACGCGGTGCCCGAAGCCCATCAGCTTCACGCCCTCTTCGCGGTCCTTGACCTTCTTGACGAAGGTCGCCACGTCGTCGTCCCCGGAACGGATCTTCTCCAGCATCTCCAGCACGGCCTGGTTGGCACCGCCGTGCAGCGGACCCCACAGCGCGTTGATGCCGCCGGATACCGAGGTGAAGAGGTTTGCCTGCGACGAGCCGACCAGCCGGACCGTGGACGTCGAGCAGTTCTGCTCGTGGTCGGCGTGCAGGATCAGCAGCAGGTCCAGTGCCCGCACGATCTCCGGGTCGACCTCGTAGGGCTCGGCGGGGAAGCCGAACGTCATCCGCAGGAAGTTCTCGACCAGGGTCAGCGAGTTGTCGGGATAGAGGAACGGCTGGCCGACCGACTTCTTGTAGGCATACGCCGCGATGGTCGGCAGCTTGGCCAGCAACCGGATCGTCGAGAGCTCGACCTGCTCCTTGTCCAGGGGGTCGACCGAATCCGGGTAGTAGGCCGAGAGTGCGTTCACCGCGCTCGACAGCACCGGCATCGGGTGGGCATTGCGCGGGAAGCCGTCGAAGAAGCGCTTGAGGTCCTCGTGCAGCAGGGTGTGACGCTGGATCTGCGTGGTGAACTTCTCCAACTCGTCGGCCGTCGGAAGCTCGCCGTAGATCAACAGATAGCTGACCTCGATGAAGGTGGACTTCTCCGCCAGCTGCTCGATCGGGTAGCCGCGGTAGCGCAGGATGCCGGCGTCACCGTCGATGTAGCAGATGGAACTCTTCGTCGACGAGGTGTTGACGAAGCCGCCGTCGAACGTCGTGTAACCGGTCTTCGACAGGAGCGACCCCAGTGCGATGCCGTCGGATCCCTCGGTCGCCTTCACGATCTCCAGGTCGATCTCGCCCCCCGGGTAGCGGAG
The DNA here is from genome assembly GCF_040614235.1 of Mycobacterium sp. NPDC006124. Classification (NCBI taxonomy): domain Bacteria; kingdom Bacillati; phylum Actinomycetota; class Actinomycetes; order Mycobacteriales; family Mycobacteriaceae; genus Mycobacterium; species Mycobacterium sp. NPDC006124. Next base: position 278,501 of record NZ_JBEXUA010000002.1, read on the forward strand.
CGTGGCGACCTCATCCGAATCGCTGCGGGAACTGGAGTCTTCGGGCACGTTAACCCCTTCTACGGTTGGCGACCGGAACGAAGCTGTCCGTCACTAGTGGAAGGTAGTCGCTATCGGTTTCACGCGCTCGTGTGGGGTTGGCCCTCGGCGACCGCGGCGCGGCCCCACGGCGCCCACGTGCCGCGGAACATCGATACCGTGGCCGTCAACCGGTCGGCGATGATCTCGGGTTCGATCGCGGGGTTGCCCGGCTGGCCGAGCCCGGCGAAGGACGTGGAGAAGATGACCGCCCACACGTCGGTGATCAGGGCGACCGAGCGATGGTCGACCGGGACGCCGAGCCGGTTGGCCATCACGCGCATCGTCGCCCTGTTGGTGATGTCGTGGCGCAGCGCGAGCGCCGAGGCCTGATACGACGTCGACCCGTTGATGATCCGGATCAGCATCGCCATTCGCTGAAACCCCGCCGACGGCATGCCGTCGCTGCTGGCGAACACCTCGAGGGAGGCGAGGTGCAGCGCGTCGTAGGCGGTGAGGTCGTCGGGCAGCCGCTCCATGGCCTCGGCGATCAGATCGTCGAGGTCGTCGGTGATGGCCGCCACGACCGACACCTTGGTGGGGAAGTATCGGCTGAACGTGCGCGGCGAGACGTCGGCCGCGGCCGCGATCTGGTCGACGGTGGTGTTGTCGTACCCCTGGGTCAGGCACAGTTCGGCGGCGGCGTCGATCAGCGTCGCCCGGGTCCGCCTCTTCTTGCGCTCGCGCAGCCCGCCGGGCACGGTTCTGCTAGCCATGGGCGGCCGCCTCACACTGCAGACCACGGGCCATCAACGCCACCTGGGCGAGCGCCTCGTTCATCCGATCCAGCACGATCGTCGGTCCGAGCCGGACGGTGTCGGTGTCGTCGACCAGGTCGCCGCATGCCTCGATCACGGCGGCCGAGAAGACGACGTCGACCAGACGCACGCGCGGATCGTCTGCGGTCGTCCCCATCCGCCGGGCGAGCAGCTCGTAGGTCAGATCGGGCCGCAACTCGAAGGCCGATTTCTTCAGCGACTCCGAGGCGTTGATCACCCGAAGCGTCAGCACGATGCGCTCGGAGGTCAGTCGGCCGGCCCGGCGGGTCGCGACGCGCGTCAACACCGACGCGTGGGCCTGGCGCAACGCCTCCAGGGGGCCGACATCGCCGTCGACCGCCGTCAATTCGATGGCGACCTCGTGAAGGTAGTCGTCGAGCAGGGTCATGAAGACCGCGTCCTTGGTCGGGAAGTAGCGGCTGAAGGTGCGCGCGGACACGTCGGCCGAGGCGGCGATCTGCTCGACGGTGGTCTGCTGGTACCCGTGCTTGAGGCAAAGGTCCACGGCGGCGTCGATGAGCACGGCGCGCGTCCGAAGCTTCTTGCGCTCACGAAGGCTGAGCGTCCCGTGCGTCACGTCGACCACCACAAGATGCTAGCCTGCCGAACTCGTGCGTTGGGTCGTAGCGAACTCAAACGCGGTAGCGAACGAACGCGGGCACCAGCAGTGCGGCGATCGCGACGCCGACCACCACGAGTGCGCCCCCGCCCGCGGCGGCCACCGTCGTGCCGACGACGGCCGCTGACGCACCGTGGACGGTGTCAGCCAACCGCGGCCCACCGGCGACGACCACGGTGAACACACCCTGCAGCCTGCCGCGCACGTCGTCGGAGGCCGCCTGCTGCAGGATCGTCGACCTGAACGCCGAGGACACCATGTCGGCGGCTCCGCCGATGGCCAGGAACGTCAAGGCAATCCACAGCAACGCACCGGCATGCCCGCCGGCCAGACCGGACGCCAACCCGAATCCGATCATCGCCACGCCCCACACCACGATGGCGACCACCACGGCCAGACCCTGTCGGCTCACCCGTGGCAACCATCCCGAGAACACACCGCCCAGCACCGCACCGACTGCGATCGCCGCCGACAGGTAGGCCATCGCGCTGCCACCCTCGACCGGACCGCCGAAGCTCTGGTGCGCCATCTCCGGGAACAGCGCGCGCGGCATTCCGAAGATCATCGCGATCAGGTCCACGACGAACGACATCAGCACGACCCGGTTTCCGGCCAGGTACCGGAAGCCGTCGAGGACGGCCGCGACACCCCACTTCGAGGCACCCTGAGCGGTGCCGGTCGGTGGCATCTTCGCCAACCGCCACGTCGCGACGATCGGGGCAATGCACGTCAGCGCGTCGATGGCATACAACGTGGACAGGTCGACGAAGTGCAGCAGCACACCCGCGAGCAGCGGCCCGACGATGGCGCCGAATTGCATCACCGTCATGTTCAGCGAGTTGGCCGCCGGCAGCTGCTCCTCGGGCACCATCCGCGGAATGGCGGCCGACCGGGTGGGGCTGTTGACCGCGAAGAACGCCTGCTGCACCGACAGCAGGCACAGCACGACCCACACGTTGTTCAGCCCGAGCGCGGCCTGCGCCCACAGCAGCACCGACGACACGGCCAGCCCGATGGAGGCGATGACGAGCAGCAGCCTGCGGTCCATCGCGTCGGCCCAGGCGCCGCCCCACAGACCGAACACGACGAGGGGAACCAGGGCGAACAACCCCGACAGCCCCACGTAGGCCGAGTTCTGCGTCAGCGCGTACAGCTGAACCGGGACGGCGAAGATCGTGAGGTTGCCGCCGATGACGGTGACGATGCCGGCGAGCCACAACCGCCGGAAGTCCGGTGAACGAAGCGGTGTGGTGTCGGCGAAGAAGTTCGCCACCCCTAGGGCTGCAGACGCTCGACGAGCGCCCCGCTCACTCGGATCCGGTTGTGTACCCGGTTCTCTCGGCCCTGCCAGAACTCCACGACCTCCGGGGCGACGAGGTATCCACCCCAGTTCGGCGGCACGGGGACCGACTCGTCCCCGGCGAAGCGTGCGGTCACCTCGGCGAGCTGGCGTCGCAGGGCTTCCCGGGAGGCGACGGGGTGGGACTGATGCGACGCCCAGGCTCCGAGCTGAGAACCCCGGGGGCGCTTGGCCCAGTAGGCGGCCGTCACTTCGGGCGCGACCTTGGCGACGGGTCCGCGCACGTGCACCTGACGTCCGAGGGCGTAGAGGGGGAAGGTCGCCGACGCGTACGCCGAGGCGGCCAACTGTTGCCCCTTGTCGGAGTCGTAGTTGGTGTAGAAGGTGATGCCGGTCTCGTCCACGCCCTTGCACAACACCGTCCGGGTGGACGGCCTTCCCCGAGCGTCGACCGTGCCGACGACGATGGCGTTGGGCTCCATGATTCCGGCCTCTTCGGCGTCGGCCAACCACCTGCGCAGCAGCACCGTCCACCCGTCGGCCAACCAGTCGGCGTCGAGGTCGGCACTGCCGTCCTTTTCGGGCGATCCGTACTCCACGCGCATGCGAGCCAGATGCTCGTCACCGTTGGCAACCACCCGTCCGACGCTACGCCCAGCGCCTCGGCACCTGGTTACCAACCGGCAGCAACCGTCGGTGGCCGTGGTGCGAGAATCTGCTCATGACCGACGCGTCCAACATTCCCGACGGTTTCGTAGAAGGCCTCGAAGGCGTCGTCGCCTTCACCACGCAGATCGCCGAGCCCGACAAGGACGGGGGCGCGCTGCGCTACCGCGGCGTCGACGTCGAGGATCTGGTGGCCAAGCGCGTCACCTTCGGCGACGTGTGGTCACTGCTGGTCGACGGCTCGTTCGGTCGCGGCCTGACGCCGGCCGAGCCGTTCCCGCTGCCCATCCACACCGGGGACGTCAGGGTCGACGTGCAGGCCGGACTGGCGATGCTCGCACCGATCTGGGGCTATCAGCCGCTGCTGGACATCGACGAGGAGACCGCCCGCAACCAGTTGGCCCGCGCCTCGGTGATGGCGCTGTCCTACGTCGCGCAGTCGGCCCGCGGCATCCATCGCCCCGCGGTCGGGCAGCGGACCATCGACGAGTGTTCCACCGTGACAGAACGTTTCATGACCCGCTGGAAGGGTGATCCCGATCCCCGGCACGTCGAGGCCATCGACGCCTACTGGGTCACCGCCGCCGAACACGGCATGAACGCGTCCACCTTCACCGCGCGGGTGATCGCGTCGACCGGCGCCGACGTCGCGGCGGCGCTGTCGGGCGCGGTTGGTGCGATGAGCGGACCGCTGCACGGCGGCGCACCGGCACGAGTGCTGCCGATGATCGAGGAGGTCGAGCGTTCCGGCGACGCCCGCGCCGTGGTCAAGGCGATCCTGGACGGCAACGAGAAGTTGATGGGCTTCGGGCACCGCGTGTACCGCGCCGAGGATCCGCGGGCCCGCGTACTGCGCGCGACCGCCGAACGACTGCAGGCACCGCGCTTCGAGGTGGCCAGCGCACTCGAGCAGGCCGCCCTCGCCGAACTGCGCGAGCGCCGCCCGGACCGCGCCATCGAGACCAACGTCGAGTTCTGGGCGGCGGTCATACTCGACTTCGCGGGGATGCCCCCGACGATGATGCCCGCGATGTTCACGTGCGGGCGTACCGCCGGGTGGTGCGCACACATCATGGAGCAGAAGCGACTCGGCAAACTGGTGCGCCCGGCCGCGATCTACGTTGGCCCGCCGCCGCGAAGCCCCGAATCGGTCGAGGGCTGGGACTCCATCACGACGTCGTGAAAACGGCCTTCCGTTCCGCGGCAACGGCCTTCGCCGCGCTGGTCCACCAGATCCCCGAATCCGCCTGGGAGGGGCCGGGTCTCGGGGAGTGGGACCTGCGGGCGTTGGTCGGCCATGCGTCGCGGTCGATGATCACCGTCAGCGCCTACCTTCGGGTACCCGCCGAGCGGGTGGACGTGACGAGCGCCGCCGACTACTACGCGATGGTGCGCGACCACCTCGCGACCGCAGACCCGTCGGCGATCGTCGAACGAGGCCGCCAGGCTGGTCGCGAACTCGGCGAGAACCCGGCCGCCGCGGTCGACGCCCTCGTCGAACGCGCGCTCGCCGACGTGGAGCACGTGGAGGATCCGCTCATCACGGTGATAGGCGGCCTGGGCATTCGACTGACCGACTATCTGCCGACGCGGGTCTTCGAGCTCGCGGTGCACGGCCTCGACGTCGCCAGGGCCGCCGGGCTGGACTTCGTCCTGCCCGAGGACGTGCTCGCCGAGGCGACCGAACTGGCGGCCCGGATCAGCGTGCGCCTCGGCACCGCCACGCCGGTGCTGCTGGCCTTGACCGGGCGCGACCACCTGCCCCCCTCGTTCTCCGTAGTGTAGCCGGGGCACGTGTCCCACCCCGCCTCCCCTCTGATGAGAAATGGGGCGACGGCTGGTCGGTAGTAGTGACCCACCCACGTCGAGAGGAACCACCATGGCAATCGAAGTACAACCGGCCGTCTCCCCGTACCTGGTCGTCGACGACGCCGCTGCGGCAATCGACTTCTACGTGGCGGCGTTCGGGGCCGAGGAGCTCGGGCGAGTGCCCCGACCGGACGGCAAGATCGTGAATGCCGCGCTGCGGATCAACGGTTCGATCGTGATGCTCAACGACGACTTCCCCGAGGCCTGCGGCGGAAAGTCCATGACCCCCAAGTCACTTGGCGGTACTCCGGTGACGATCCACCTCACCGTGACCGACGTCGAGTCTCAGTTCCGGCGGGCCGTGGACGCCGGTGGCACCGTCGTCACTCCCCTCGAGGACATGTTCTGGGGCGACCGATACGGGGTCATCCGCGATCCGTTCGGGCACGTGTGGTCACTCGGACAGCCCATGCGCGAGGTCACCAACGAGGAGATCGCCGCGGCCATGGGCGGCTGACCTTCCCGTCGCCGGCTCCCGGATCTGGTGCAGCCCGCCGAGGGCGCACCCGCTTCATCCGGCCTTCTACCGGCCCCCCGAACCGAACAGGTAAGCCGCCAACAGGGCGGTGGGAAGAGCGTTGGCCTTGGTGATCTGGCTGATCGCCGAGATGCTCGCCGGCTTCGGGGTGCGTTCGAGTTCATCGGTGGTGGGGTCGGAGCCATACAGCCCGAACTGCAGGCCGTAGCCCTCGGCCCACTCGAGGTTGTCGACGAACGACCAGTACGTATAGCCGAGGATCGGCGTGTCGTGGGCGACCATGTCCTGCACGACCGCGATGTGGTTGACGATGTAGGGCGGGCGCTTGGAGTCACCTGCGTCGGCGATGCCATTCTCGGTCACCCACAACGGCTTTCCGTATGCGGCCGCGAACTCGAGCACCTCCCGGAAGCCGCCGGGATCGGTCGGCTGGTTGAAGTCGCTGCACGTTGGCGACGGCGTGCAGCGCACCGGCAGGCCGCGAAGGAACGGGAACCCAGGGATGGGCGCGACGCCGAAACCCTGCATCGGTTGGGAACCGTAGTACTGGACGCCGATCCAGTCGGCCTTGTTCGTGAACTCGGGATGCACTTCGTCGGCGGTCTTGACGCCGTCGAAGTTGGCGTCGACCCAGCCGTCGACCACGGCGTTGGGGAACCATCCGTCGTAGAAGGCGTTCCAGGCGTCGGCGGCCTGCACGTCGAGCGGGTTGACCGGATTCGCCGGTCGCGCCGGGATCATGTTGTTGGTGAAGCCGACGAAGGCCGCCGCTTTTTGAACGGTTGCAGAGGTGTTGTCCCACATGTGAATCGCATCGTAGGCGGCCACGTGTCCCCTGGCCTCGTTGACCAGGAACGTCGATGCGAGGTCGGGTCGGATGACGCCGGGCGGCCACGCGGGTACGAGGCCGGGGATGGCGAGGAACTGGGTGAGCACCGGCGAGAACGGCTCGTTGAGGGTGGCCCAGTCGTCCACCTGGTCGCCGTACTTCCACGCGACGTAGGCGGCGAACTTCTCGAACTCGGCCGGCGTGGTGGGAGTCAGCCACCCGGCGTCCGGTGCGGGCAGGCCGAGCTGGATCAGCGGTCGCGCCGTGACCGGATCGTCGACCCACGACGGCAACGTGAAGTGGTTGACCGTGACCAACGGCTCGAGGCCGTGGGCGCGCAGAGACGCGAACACCGCTCGGTAGTGCGCCACCTCGTCCTGGTTGGCCAGCTGATCCAGGGCCTGCAGGTCGGCCAGGCTGACGGTGCCGCCCTCATCCGAGACGTTGACCACCGCAGTCGAAGTGGGGAAGATCCGACTCCACTCGATGCCCATCCGGAACGTGTTCATCCCCAGGTCGTCGCGCGCCAGCGCGGCATCGGTGTCGTAGGAGACGTAGGTCCCGGGACCGTTCTCGGGCACGCCGTGGGTGAGGCCGAGGAACTGGTTGAGCGGATCGTGCACCCACCGGTACCAGTCGGAGTTGGGGTCGACCGGCGAACCCGGCCCTCCCTCGGCCTGGAACCCGGCATGGGCGACACCCCAGCGGGCAGCGACAGGTCGACACCGTCGACCGGGGTGACGGTGACGGTGACGGTCGTAGCAACCCGATGCCCCGCACCAGGATCGAGGAAGCTGCCGAGGATCGGCACGAACTGCAACAGCCCCATCGGTCCGTGGAGGTGGAAGCCCGCGGCCTCGTCGCTGACGACGACGGTGAACTGGTCAGTCCCGCCGACGGCCGCCATCGCGTTCATGGGTCGGTAGGTGAAGTCGCCGTTCGCGTCGACGGACACGGTGCCACCGTTGAGCGGCCGACCGACGAGGGTGTAGCTCAGCGCGTCGCCGTCGGCGTCGGCGGCACCCACGTTGCCCCGGACGACGACGTCGCCGTCGAGGCCGAGGCTCTGCGTCTGCGGCCGGGTGGTGACCGTGGGCGAGGAGTCGAACAGCTCGCGGCGGACCCACGCCAGCAGCGCCCACGGCGACGGATCCGACGGCAGGGCCGGGGCACCCGCGGCGAACGGGCTGAGCAGGGCGTTGACGACGCTGGACACCAGACCGGTGACGTAGGTGACCGCCGTGATCGGGTCGAACGCGGTGGGCCACGGCCGCAGCGACGGTACGACGGGCTCCGGTGAACGCTGCGCCGCCACCGTCGCCGCCGTCGTCACGGCCGCGGACCGCTGGGTCGTCGCGACCGGTTCGTCGGTCACCCCGGTCACATCGGTGACCGACGCGGCTGACGCGGCCGTCTGCACCTCGTCGGCGCTGAGTTTGCTCCGCGGTGTCGAGCTGGGCTCGGCGACCGCCGCCGGCGACTTCTTGGTCTTGGGCGTGGCCGCCGGTTCGTCCTCGGCATTGGACTCGTCGGCGACGTCGGTGTCGGTGTCGGTCTCGGTGTCGTCCGCACGGACGGTCACGGTCGACGCGCTCACCGTCGACGTCGGGGCGTCCGTCACGGCGGACGGCGTCGCGGCGTTGGGCGAGGAGTTCGTCGTCGGGCTCGGAGTCTCGGCGTCACCCGAGTCCGACGGCGACGACGCGGAGGCCGGCGCAAAATCCGATGATTCCGAGGGCGAATCAGCCCAGGCCGTCCCCGCACTCGCGAACACCGCCGTCCCGGTGCACACCGCGGCACCGACGCCGAGCGCGACCGCCAACTCCCCGACCCGACCGACGAACGCCCCAGCTGTCATGCAATGGGCTTACGCCCGCGATGGGACGCCTGCGCCCGTTTTGGGAAAATGGTCGGGTCGTACGACCTACAGCCGCAGCCCCGACAGGAGACGCCGACCCAACGACGGGGTGGGCGCCGTGGCCGCGGCGGCCAGCATGTCGGGGACCGCGGTGAACTTGTCCCGCGGACGGTCCGGGCCGCCGCGCGCGATCTCGGCGCGGTCGATCGCCCGCCAGCCCGCCGCGTTCACCAGGTCCGGCTGCCGGTCGCGGATCAACTTCTCCAGCGCCGCGGGCCGAGCGGCGGGATCGGTCAGGAGTCCCGCGTCGTAGTCCGCGACGAGGTTGTGCACCGTCTCCGCCGCGCAGGACTTGTTGGTGCCGATGAAGCCCGTCGGGCCACGCTTGATCCAGCCGGCCACGTACACACCGGATGCCCCGGCGACGCGGCCACCGTCGTTCGGCACGACCGCGGCGTCATCGTCGAACGGCAGGTCGCGAATGGGCTTGCCGCGGTAGCCAATCGACGTCAGCACCATGGCCGCCGCGAGCTCGCGCACCTCGTCGGTGCCGGTGACGGTGAAGGCGAGGCCCTCGACCCGGTCCTGGCCCAGCACTCGCAGCGGGGTCAGGCCATATGCCAGCCGGATGCGGGGACGGCCGATCGGCGCCGACGCGTCCCCCAGCTTGGCCAGCAGTTCGAGCTTGCCAAGGGTCAGCGGGTCGGTCTCGGTCGACAGGTCTCGACGAACAAGGTCGTGGTCCTCGGCCGACAGCACCACGTCATGGGTGTTGGTCAACCCGATCAGCTCCGGCAGCGTGAACGCCGACGCGGCCGGGCCACGTCGCGCGGCCACCACGACCTCGCGCACCCGTGAGTCGCGCAACGCGGCGAGGGCGTGGTCGGAGACGTCGGTGCGGGCCAGCGCGTCGGGATCGGTGGTGAGGATCCGCGCCACGTCGAGGGCGACGTTGCCGTTGCCGACCACCACGACGCATTCGGCGCTCAGGTCCACCGGCAGGTCGACGTAGTCGGGATGACCGTTGATCCAGGCCACCATCTCCGTGGCGGTGTTGGTGCCCGGCAGGTCCATGCCCTCGACGTCGAGGCGACGATCGGTCGGGGCGCCGACGGCGTACAGCACGGCGTGGTGATGCTCGGCGAGTTCGGCCAGGGACAGATGACGCCCCACCTCCACGTTGAGGTAGAAGGTGAAGCCGCGCTGCCGCGCGATGCGGTCGAAGAGGGCGGTGACGCGCTTGGTGGTCTGATGGTCGGGCGCCACACCCGAGCGCACCAAACCGTATGGCGTGGGCAACTTCTCGAATACGTTGACCCGCACGCCCTGCTGGGTCAGCAGTTCGTCGGCGGCATACATCGCGGCGGGGCCAGAGCCGACGATGGCGACGGTGAGGGGCCCGCCGGCCCGCGGGCGGACGACCGGGGCCTCGGCCACCGGCGCCAGCTTCGACGTCGGAGGCAGCTTGCCCTCACGCTTCGGGTAGAACGCCGCGTTGAGTTCGACGAATATCTGCTGACCGTCGTCGAGCTTGGTGTCGGGCAGGATGGCGCCCACCGGGCACGCCGAGACGCACGCGCCGCAGTCGACGCACGCGACCGGGTCGATGTGAAGCATCTCGGCCGTCGCGAAGCCCGGTTCGTCGGGCGACGGATGGATGCAGTTGACCGGACAGGCGTAGACGCAGGACCCGTCGCTACAGCACGACTGGGTGATCACATGGGGCACGAGCGGCTACGCGACGGAGACCAGATGCTGACGCTGCGGCTCGCTGCGGTAGCGGCTGGCGTCGCCGTCGATGCGGCAGATGCGCCAGATCAGCTTCGCGAACGGGTTCATCAAGCCGGTCTCCTTGCACAGCATCCGGACGTCGCCGAACATGTCGCGCAACATCTTTCGCGATTCGGGAGACTTGAAGAAGATCTCCTTGCGCACCGAACGCGGAATGTCGAATTCCTTCCAGAAGGCGCGCGGCGGCACGATGATCGCCGAGCACAGCACGCGCATCACGACCGGCACGTACAGCGAGAGCCAGAAGCGCTTGGCGCGAGGAAGATTCGGCACCCGCTTGCGGAGGTACTCGTGCGCGAACGAGATGTGCCGCGCCTCCTCGGCGACGTGGATGGCCATCACGCGTTCCATGATCGGGTGCAGGGCCTTGCCCTCGCGAAGGACGCTCTTCTGAGTGTGGTCGATGGGCTCCTCGCCGGCGAGGATGCCGAACCAGAACGGGATGGGCAGCGGTCCGGCGACCAGCGGGATGACGGGCTGGACCCACTTGAGCATCTTCGGCATGCCGGGGACGTCGGCGCCGATGCGGTTGACCATCTCCTGGAACATCAGGGTGTGGTTGCACTCCTCGACCGCCTCGTGCAGGCAGTACCGGTACTCGGGTGAGTTGTTCGGCGTCCAGAACGCGTACTCCATCAGGCCGCGGATGAGGATCGACTCGAAGTGCAGGCCGACCTTCGCGACGTTGGCCTGACGCCACATGCCGATCTCGATCTGGCGTTCCTTGGACTGCGACTGATACCAGGGGTGCTTGCCGATGGGGTCGGTGGCCGGCAGGATCCAGCGCTCATCGCCCTCGGTGACGGCAAACTCCGGGGTGTCCCAGTCGATGTCGGTGTAGGGGTTGAAGTTGCGACGCACGGATCCCTCCGACAAAGTCCGCAGCGTGTCCGCGTACGAGGTGTCGTCGAGTACGTCCATGTTCTTGCGCCAGCGGCGGATGATGCGCGTGCGAGCGGTCTTGGTAGCCATTCGAAGCCTCCTATGAGGTTTACATTCGTCATCCCGGTGTCCAAGACGGTACCGAAGGTCCCACGAATTGAACAGGCCATTTTCCTGACTGTGGGCTGAACGGGTTACTTCGGTCACATGTGACGCAGATCTCTCCCGCGACCCGCGCGCACCAGTCCGCGGCTCCTGACGGACGACCAGCGGACCGCCCTCACTAGGCTGGCCTGCATGGCCGACCTCGTGATTCCCGCCGACCTCAAGCCCAAGGACGGACGCTTCGGCTCCGGCCCGTCGAAGGTGCGGCCCGAGCAACTGCAGGCATTGACCGCCGCCAGCCACCTCTTCGGCACGTCCCACCGACAGGCGCCGGTGAAGGACTTGGTCGGCCGGGTCCGCGACGGCGTCCGGCAGCTGTTCTCGGTACCGGACGGCTACGAGGTCATCCTCGGAAACGGCGGGTCGACGGCCTTCTGGGACGCCGCCGCGTTCGGCCTCATCGACCAGCGCTCGCTGCACCTGACGTTCGGCGAGTTCAGCGCCAAGTTCGCCTCGGCCGTCGCGGCCAACCCGTTCGTGGGCGACCCCATCGTCGTCAAGGCGGACCCGGGGAGCGCCCCCGAACCGCAGTCGGACCCCAGCGTCGACGTCGTCGCCTGGGCCCACAACGAGACCTCGACCGGCGTCGCCGTACCGGTCCGGCGGCCCGCCGGTGACGCACTGGTCGTCATCGACGCCACGTCGGCGGCCGGCGGTCTGCCCGTCGACGTCGCCGACACCGACGCCTACTACTTCGCCCCCCAGAAGAACTTCGCCTCCGACGGTGGTCTGTGGTTGGCGATCATGAGCCCCGCCGCGCTGGCGCGCGTCGAGAAGATCGCGGCGTCGGGTCGCTGGGTGCCGGACTTCCTCTCGCTGCCGATCGCCGTGGACAACAGCTTTAAGAACCAGACGTACAACACCCCCGCGATCGGCACGCTGGTGCTGATGGCAAACCAGCTCGACTGGCTCAACGGCAACGGCGGCCTGGACTGGGCCGTCGCCCGCACCGCCGACTCCTCGGGCCGGCTGTACGCGTGGGCCGAGTCCACCCCGTACACCACGCCGTTCGTCGCGGACCCGGCCCTGCGGTCGCAGGTCGTCGGCACGGTCGACTTCACCGACGAGGTCGACGCCGCCGCCGTGGCCAAGGTGCTGCGGGCCAACGGCGTCGTGGACACCGAGCCATATCGCAAATTGGGCCGCAACCAGCTGCGCGTCGCGATGTTCCCGGCCGTCGACCCCGACGACGTGAGCGCCCTGACCGCCTGCGTCGACTGGGTCGTCGAGCGCCTCTAGCCGAGCCGAGCGTGTCAGCGCGGTTACGGGGCGATAACGAAGTAGGGTGACCGCTGAGCTGCCCGGGAGGTCGCACATGCGAGAACTAAAGGTCGTCGGACTCGACTTCAGCGACGGTCGGGGCGGCACGCGCATCGTCTGCGAGACGGCCGAGGGCTCCGAGAAGTTCGTCCTTCGCCCCGACGATCGCCTTCGAGCCGCCCTCAATGGCGACGCCTTACCCCCTCAAGCCGATTCCGAGGTATCGAACGTGCTGACGCCCAAGGAGATTCAGTCCAGGATCCGCGCCGGGGCGTCCGTCGAACAGGTGGCCGGAGCGGCCGGTGACGACGTCGCCCGGGTCGAACGGTTCGCCCACCCCGTGCTGCTGGAACGCTCCCGCGCCGCCGAGCTCGCGACGGCGGCCCACCCGGTGCTCGCCGACGGCCCCGCGGTGCTGACGCTGTTGGAGACGGTCACCACGGCGCTCGTCGCCCGCGGGCTCGATCCGGATGCCACCGCCTGGGACGCGTGGCGCAACGAGGACGGCCGCTGGACGGTTCAGCTGACGTGGAAGGCGGGACGTTCGGACAACGCCGCCCACTTCCGCTTCACCCCCGGCGCGCACGGCGGCACGGCCACCGCGTTCGACGACGCCGCGGCCGAACTCATCGACCCCCACTACGACCGTCCGGCGCTGCGCTCGGTGGCACCCGTCCCGACGCTCGACCTCTCGCTGCCCGAGCCCACACCCGAGCCGGCGCCCGCACCAGCCCAGGAGCCCGCCAAGGCCGCCGCCCCGGCGAAGCCACGCACGCGCAAGCGCCGCCCGGAGGTGCCCGGCTGGGAGGACGTCCTGCTGGGCGTCCGGTCGGCCAACCAGCCCTGAGCTAGGCGATCGTCGCCTGGATCGCCATGCCCAGCAGGGCCAGCCACCCGGCGACCACTCCGACGGCACTGCCGAGCACGAACCACCGCCACACCGGGCGGCGTCGCCAACCCCACACCGTCGGGGCGAGTCCGCCGACGGCGACCAGGTTGAGTCCGACCGCAAGTATCGGCTGCACCCGGGTCAGCCCCAGGCTGAGCACCACGATCGCGCCTGCCGTCACGGCCGCGACGAACGCGGCCACGGTGAGGCCGGTCCCCCACGGCGTCGTCGCATCCTCGCTCATGGGGCGAGCCTAGCTCGCTCGTAGAAGGCCATCGCCGCAGCGGTGGCGACGTTCAGAGAGTCCGTTCCCCGAGCCATCGGGATCCGCACCCGGACGTCGCTGGCCCGCATCGTCCGCTCGTGCAGACCGGGCCCTTCGGCGCCCACGAGGATCGCCACCTTCGCGTCCTGCAGCGTCGGCATCGCCTCGGCCAGCGTGTGGGAGGCCGGGTTCGGCGTCATCGCCAGCACCCGGAAACCGTTGTCGCGCAACGTGTCCAACTCGCGGGGCCAGTCACCGGACCAGGCGTAGGGCACCAGCAGCGCGTGACCCATCGACACCCGCACCGCCCTTCGGTACAGCGGGTCGGCGCAGCCGAGACCGAAGACCACCGCGTCCACGCCCAGACCGGCGGCGTTGCGGAACACCGAGCCGAGATTCTCGTGGTCGTTGACGCCTTCGAGCACCGCGATGGTCCGTGCCCCGTCGAGCACCTGCGGTATCGACAGCTCGGCCGGACGTGGCGCCGCCGCCAACACGCCGCGGTTGAGGTGAAAGCCCACCACCTCGGCCATCACGTCGGCGGTGGCCAGGTAGAAGGGGGCGTCGGACACGACGAGGTCGTCGGCGAGTTCGGTCAGCCTGCGTTCGGTGCCCAGGAACGCCCGCGGCGTAAAGCGCGAGGCCAGCATGCGCTGCACCACCAGCACGCCCTCGGCGATCACCAGACCCTTGCCGCTGGGCAGGTCGGGTCTGCGGTCGATGCTGTTGAGATCGCGGAAGTCGTCGAGCCGGGGATCGGCGGGATCGTCGACCGCCACGACGTTGGGCTCGCTCAAGCGCCGCCGTCGTCCACGATCGCCAACATCAGGTCGGCCGCGGCCAGCAGGGTCTTGCGTTCTTCGGGCTGCAGTTCATTCAACCGCTGCTGCAGCCACTCCTGGCTGGCGCGGCGCTCGACGTCGAGCAGCTCCCGACCCGCGGCCGACGCCGACACCAACACCTGGCGCCCGTCGTCGGGATGGGCGACGCGGTCGACGAAACCGAGTTCGGCGAGCGAGGCGATCACCCGCGTCATCGACGGCGGGCGCACCCGCTCGCGGATGGCCAGCGCACCCGGGGTGATGGGGCCCTCCTTGGCCAGCGTGGACAGCGCCGAGAGCTGGGACAACGAGACCGGGGAGTCTGGGCGACGGAACCGCAACTGCCGGGCCAACCGCAAGACGGCCAGCCCAAGGTCGCTGGCCAGGCGGGCATCGGGGTCGGTCACGACGCAAAGAGTACCGACATCACGAGGACGGGTCGGCCGGGTTGGTCGGCTAGGTTCATCGGAATGGACGCCACGCCCACCGAACCCCAGCCGGCCCCTCCGCCGCTGCCGGAGATGCTGCTGCGGCCGTGGCCCGTGATCTACGTGATCGCGACCGGCTGGCTCGTCGCGGCCGTGCTGGCGTTCACCGTGCCCGGTCTGCACGACTGGCGCCCGGTGACCGTGGCCGGCCTCGGAGTGGGAGTGTTGGGCACGTCGATCTTCCTGTGGCAACGTAACGCCGTCCGACGCGGCGCCCGAGGAGCGCAGCGCGGCCTCGACTGACCCGCGGAGGAACACCCATGGCGCAACCCTTGCTTCACGCCCAGGTCGACGTCGACGCCCCACCGGCGAAGGTGTGGGCGCTGGTCTCCGACCTTCGGCTGATGCCTCGGTGGAGCCCTCAGTGCAGGCTGATGAAGCCGCTCGGGCCGCTGCGCCCCGGCACGAGGACCGTCAACGTCAACCGGCGCAACTTGCTGTTCTGGCCGACGACCAGCCGCATCACCGAAGTCGTCGCGGAGCGCAAGCTCGCGTTCCGCGTCAACGAGAACAACACCGTCTGGAGTTTCGAGCTCGAGCCGACGGCCACCGGAACCCGGCTGACCGAGACCCGGCACGCAGAGAACGGCGTCAAGCCGGTATCGAACTTGCTGGTCAACGCCGTGCTGGGCGGCGTGCCCAGCTTCGAACGCGAGCTGGTCGAGGGGATGAACGAGTCGCTGGGCCGCATCAAGGCCGCCGCAGAGGCTTAGCCCTCGGCGGGCTCGGGCTCGACGACCGGTTGGGTGAGGTCGATGACGCCGTCGTCGAACGGCTCGAACATCGGCGACCCGATCGTCGCCGGCTGCGGGGTGTCGGAGTGCGCGCCGCAGCCGTACTCGCTGGCGACGACGTGCCCGTCGGCAGACATCTCGTTGGCGCAGACACCAAACAGCGTGCCGAGCGAGCCGGTCAGCGGTAGGTAGTAGGCGCAGTCGCGGCACACCTTGCGGGTGGCCCGCGCCATCGCCGAGTCCGGGCCGTAGTCACCGTCGTTCCACCGTTCGGCGGCGTCGATGCGGCCCCACTGGCTGAGCACCTGGCGACGGCCGAAGCCGACCTCGGCCGCCAGCTCGTCGAGTTCCTCGTCGCCCGAGGACGCGTAGCCCGGCACCAGCCGTGGATCGTCGGTGGGGGTGGCCAGCAGGTCACCGGGGCTCAGGTCGCCCGGTTGGATGCGTTCCTGCCACGGCACCCACTGCGGCGCCAGCAGAGCCGTCGGGCCGGGCACCAGCACGACCTCGCTGATCGTGGCGTGATCGGCACCCGGGGAGGCGGCGACCACCACGGCCCACTGCCAGCCCTGGTAGCCGGGCATCGCGGCCAGGAATCGGTGCGTCGCAGCATTGGAATCCTCGAGCGCACCACCCAGGTACTCGCCCACCACGCCTACGGCCGTCTCGTTGCCTTCGAACTCGACGATCGCCGAGCGCGCGGCGTCGACCGCGCCCATGAGCACGGCGGTGAGTTCCGCCGACGGCTCCGGCCGTTCGGTCTCGAGGTCCTGAGCGGCCTGCTCGGCCGGTTCGATCATGCTGTCCATCGTGGTCAATACTGCCTGACGACCCCGGAGCAAAGCCACACCGGCTGCCCTGCGGGCGGCGCCCCCGTGCATGGGGAACAATCAATGGCGTGGATGACTCGCGAGACCCCCGCTACCATCCGCCGCGTCCACCCGGCGGTCATCGCGGTGAGCATCCCGGCATGGCGAACTACCCGAGCAGCCCCTCCACCCCCCGCCAGTCGAGCGCCAACAGGTGGCTGCCGCCCATCGAGGAGAGCCACCGTTCGCACGGCCGCGACGCCTACGAGCCCGGGCTCGGTCCGTCGGCGGACCGGCCGCGCGGCGCCGCCGGCCGCGGACGCGAGATGGGCTCGAAGATGTACGGCCTGTTCCAGAAGGCGGCCACCGCCGACGGCGCCGACAAGTCGGGACTCACGGCGCTGACCTATCCGGTGATGGCCAACTTCGCCGCGGACTCCGCGATGGCCGTGGCGCTGGCCAACACCCTGTTCTTCGCGGCCGCTTCCGGGGAGAGCAAGAGCAAGGTGGCGCTCTACCTCGTCATCACCATCGCGCCGTTCGCGGTCATCGCGCCGCTGATCGGTCCCGCGATCGATCGGCTGCAACACGGCCGCCGCGTCGCGCTGGCCGCCTCGTTCGCGATCCGTACCGCGCTCGCGGTCGTGCTCATCGCCAACTACGACCCCGCCACCGGCAGCTTCCCACCGTGGGTGCTCTACCCCTGCGCACTCGGAATGATGGTGCTGTCCAAGTCCTTCAGCGTGCTGCGCAGCGCCGTGACCCCGCGCGTGTTGCCGCCGAGCATCGACCTCGTCCGGGTCAACTCGCGGCTGACCATGTTCGGCCTGCTCGGCGGCACCATCGCCGGCGGCGCGGCCGCAGCGGGCGTCGAGTACCTGTTCGGCCTGTTCCGGCTGCCCGGCGCGCTGTACGTCATCGTCGCCGTCACGGTGGTGGGAGCGGTGCTGTCGATGCGGATCCCGAAGTGGGTCGAGGTGACCGAGGGTGAAGTGCCGACCACGCTGAGCTACCACGGTCCCACCGAGCAGTTCGACCGGATGCCGCCTGCGGCCGTCACCGGCAAGACCCGACAACCGTTGGGCCGCAACATCATCACCTCACTGTGGGGCAACTGCACCATCAAGGTGATGGTCGGCTTCCTGTTCCTCTACCCCGCCTTCGTCGCCAAGTCCCATGACGCCAGCGGCTGGGAGCAGCTACGCATCCTCGGCCTCATCGGCGCCGCCGCGGGCATCGGAAACTTCGCCGGAAACTTCACCGCGGCGCGTCTTCAACTCGGCAACCCCTCCCGTTTGGTGGTGCGGGCGGCGACCGCAGTGACGGTGATGTCGCTGGCGACGGCCGTGCTCGGCAACCTGTACGTCGCGGCCCTGGCCACGCTGGTCACCTCGGGCGCCAGCGCGATCGCGAAGGCCTCGCTCGATGCGTCCCTGCAGGACGACCTGCCCGAGCAGTCCCGGGCGTCGGCGTTCGGGCGTTCGGAGTCACTACTGCAATTGGCCTGGGTGGCCGGTGGCGCCATGGGCGTGCTTATCTACACCGACCTGTGGGTGGGGTTCACCGCGATCACCGCCCTGCTGATCCTCGGGTTGGCCCAGACGCTGGTGAGCAACGGGGGCGACTCCCTGATCCCCGGACTCGGCGGCAACCGGCCGGTGTTCGCCGAGCAGGAGAGCCGCGGCACGGCGTCGGCGGTGCGCGAATGAAGCGCGTCGCCGTCGTGCTCGCCTGCGTCACGCTGGTGGCCTCGGTGCTCACCGGCGCCCTGGTGTGGCATCTCAGCCGCACCCCCGCGCCCAAGCACCCGGAGATCAGCGCCTACACGCGCGAACAACTCGTGCGGGTGGGCCCCTATCGCTACTGCGACGTCTTCGTCATCACCGAATGCGACGTCCCGAAGACCGTCGGCACCCTGAAGGTGAGCTGGCGCAATCCCATTCAGCTGTCGGTGCCGCCTGCCATCGCTCGCGCGCCCTGGGTGCTGATCCGCGCGTACGACGACGGCGGCGATCCGGTCGTCTCGGAGTTCCGGCCCAACAGCACGCTCGCCGTCACCATTCCGACGGTCGACGCCCGCCGCGGGCGGCTGACCGGGTTCGCGGTGCAGTTGCCGACGCTCGTCCGCGACGCGCAGAACAACGAGTTCCCGTGGCCGCACGCGGAGTGGTCGATCGCGACGATCTGGCCCTAGCCGGCCCCGTGCCCGGCGGGAACCGTCTCGCCGTCGCGCGTCGGGCCGGGCGCCGTACCGTCGCCGAACGGCCTGCCGCCGAGTTCCTCGCGACCGTGGGGGGTGGCCCAGTTTGACAGGTCGGGCCCCTTGGGCACCACCTTGGTCGGGTTGATGTCCTCGTGCACCACGTAGTAGTGCCGCTTGATCTGGACGAAGTCGACCGTGTCGCCGAAGCCGGGGGTCTGGAACAGATCGCGCGCGTAGGCCCACAGCACCGGCATCTCGGCGAGCTTCTGCCGGTTGCACTTGAAGTGCCCGTGGTACACGGGGTCGAACCGGGCGAGCGTGGTGAACAGCCGGACGTCGGCCTCGGTGATGGTGTCGCCCACCAGGAACCGCTGCGTGGCAAGACGTTCAGACAGCCAGTCGAGTGCGGTGAACAGCCGGTCGTAGGCCTTCTCGTAGGCGTCCTGCGAGCCGGCGAACCCGCAGCGGTACACCCCGTTGTTCACCTCGGTGTAGATGCGTTGTGCGACCTCGTCGATCTCGGCGCGCAACGGCTCGGGGTACAGCTGCGGGGCGCCGCGGCGGTGGTACTCGGTCCACTGCATCGACAGGTCCAGCGTCATCTGCGGGAAGTCGTTGGTGACCACCTCGCCGGTGGGGACGTCGACGATGGCGGGCACGGTGATGCCCTTCTCGTAGTCCGGGAACCTCGCCAGGTAGGCGTCCCGTAGCCGCGGGATCTTCAGGACGGGGTCGACGCCGCCGGGGTCGAGGTCGAAGGTCCAGCTGCGCTCGTCGTGCGTCGGCCCGCAGAAGCCAATGGAGAGAACGTCTTCCAAGCCCAGCAGCCGCCGGACGATGATCGCGCGGTTGGCCCACGGGCACGCGCGGGCGACCACCAGCCGGTAGCGCCCCGGCTCCACCGGGTATCCGTCGCGGCCGTCGGCGGTGATCCGCGTCTCGATGTACTTGGTGTCGCGGTTGAATTCGCCGTCTTGGGCGGTATAGGAGGGCACGCTCGCGAGTTCCCCGTCGAGAGTGAAGTCATGCGCGAGATCCGGCCGGGAATTCGCCCACGAGTTCACTCTCGGCGCCGTCGACGGAACCGTCGGCGCCGTCCACCGCGTCGAACGGTGATGCGACCGTTCATCGGCACCGAGGCGCTGGCGGCCGGCACCGTCAACCGCTACCAATTGGCCACCCACCACGTGGCACTGCACCGCAACGTGTACGTGCCCAAGGGTGTGGAGCCGACGGCGGCGGACCGGGCGATCGCCGCCTGGCTGTGGTCGGGCCGCGTGGCGACCACCGCCGGCCTGTCCGCCGCGGCCCTGCACGGCTCGAAGTGGGTCGAGGCGAAGAAGCCCGCCGAACTCGTCCACACCAGCCGTCACCACACGCCGGGGATCGTGCTTCATTCCGATCGATTGGCCGACGACGAACGTTGCCGGATCGGCGGCATCGCGGCGACCACCCCGGTGCGCACCGCCTATGACGTGGGTCGACGCCCGGGCCTCACCGAGGCCGTCATCCACCTCGACGCATTGATCCAGGCAACGGGTCTCGCGGCGTCCGACCTGGCGCTGCTGGCCGACCGTCATCCCGGCGCCCGCGGCATCCGGCAACTGCGGCGCGCGATCACCCTGGCCGACACCGGCGCCGAATCACCGCAGGAGACCCGGACGCGCCTGATCCTCACCGCCGCGGGGCTACGCCCGACGCACACCCAGATCGAGGTTCACGATGCCTACGGCTGCTTCGTCGGCCGGATCGACGCGGGGTGGCGCGACTGGCTGGTCGGAGTGGAGTACGACGGCGCGCAGCACTGGACCGACCCGCGTCAGCGCCGACGCGACATCGACCGGATCGCCGAACTGGAGGCCCTGGGTTGGCGGATCGTGCGCGTCGGCTCCGACATGGTCCGGAATCGGCCGCACGTCATCGTCGACCGCACCCTGGCCGCGCTGCGAACCGCTGGCTACGACCCGCCGAACGTGAAGTCGTGCATGACTTTTCGCTGAACTGTCGCCCACGAGTTCACTCTCGGCGCAGGGAGACTAGGCGTCGAGCTCCTGCGCAACGGCCTTGACCACCTCGGAGATACGACGCGCGGTCTTGCGATCGGGATACTTTCCCTTGCGCAGCTCCGGCTGAACCGAACCCTCGAGCAGGGTGATCATGTCCTCGACCATGCCGTGCAACTCGTCGGGGGTGTGCTTGTGCTCGGGAGCGGCCGACTCGCGGCGGGCGCGAGCCACGCTGGGGGGCGGTTCGACGACCTTGAGGCTCAACGCCTGCGGGCCGCGGCGTCCGGCGGCGATGCCGAACTCGACCTTCTGCCCGGCCTTGAGCTCCTGTACCCCAGCCGGAAGCGCGGAGGACCCCACGTAGACGTCCTCACCCTCCTCCTGGGACACGAAGCCGAAGCCCTTCTCGGCGCTGTACCACTTCACCTTGCCGGTCGGCACTGGTCTCACCCGCTCGTTTCGCAATGAACGCGTCCCACTCGTGCGGGACGCGAATGACATGATCCTACAAGCAGGCCGCCTACGGCCGTCACTGCTCGACTCCGACCTGGCCGGCGCCGGTAGGCTGAGAGCCACCGCTGGAGGAGACATGCGCCTAATACTGAACGTCGTCTGGTTGATCTTCGGTGGCCTGTGGCTGGCGTTGGGCTACTTCCTCGCCGGCATCCTGTGCTTCATCCTCATCGTCACCATTCCGTTCGGCTTCGCGGCCTTCCGCATCGGGGTGTACGCCCTGTGGCCCTTCGGTCAGACCGTCGTCGACAAGCCCGGGGCAGGCGCGGGCGCGATGATCGGCAACGTCATCTGGGTCGTGCTCTGCGGCATCTGGCTGGCGATCGGCCACGTCATCACCGCGATCGCGATGGCGATCACCATCATCGGCATCCCCCTGGCGCTGGCCAACCTCAAGCTCATCCCGGTGTCGCTGTTCCCCCTCGGCAAGGAGATCGTGCCAACGAATCAGGGCGTCCTCGCGTGACCGTGACGCCGTTGGGCGTGCCACGGGTCCGACCGGTGGCGCGGCCCGGTGCACCCGCGCCCATCAGCGGACCTCTGCTGGACACCTTCGGCCGGGCCGCCACGGATCTGCGGGTGTCCCTCACCGACCGATGCAATCTGCGCTGTACGTATTGCATGCCCGCCGAAGGCTTGGACTGGCTGCCGGGCGACGACCTGCTGCGGCCCGAGGAACTCAGCCGTCTACTGGCCATCGCCGTCACCCGCCTGGGCATCACCGACGTCCGGTTCACCGGTGGTGAGCCGCTGCTGTCGCGCAACCTCGAGGGCGCCATCTCGGCGGCCACCTCGCTGCGACCGCGCCCGAAGACCGCCGTCACCACCAACGGCATCGGGTTGGTCCGCCGGGCGGCCGCGCTCAAGGCCGCCGGTCTGGACCGCGTCAACGTCTCCCTCGACACGGTGAACCCCGAGCACTTCGCGCGCATCACCCGCCGCGACCGCCTCGACGACGTGCTCGCCGGTTTGGCCGCGGCGGCCGACGCCGGGTTGTCACCGGTGAAGGTGAACGCCGTCCTGGATCCGGTCACCGGGCTCGACGACGCCGTGGCGCTGCTGCGGTTCTGTCTGGCCCACGACTACCAACTGCGGATCATCGAGCAGATGCCGCTGGACGCCGGTCACCAGTGGCAGCGCGACGAGACGATCAGCGCCGACCTCATCCTCTCGACGCTGCGACGCGAGTTCGACCTGGTGCCAGATCCCGCCCCGCGCGGTTCCGCACCCGCCCAGCTGTGGCGCGTCGACGGCGGTGTCGGCACGGTCGGGGTGATTGCGTCGGTGTCGGATGCCTTCTGCGGTGACTGCGACCGCACTCGGCTCACTGCCGACGGTCAGGTCCGCAGCTGTCTGTTCTCCAGTGAGGAGACCGACCTGCGACTGCTGATGCGTCGCGGCGCCGACGACGACGCCGTGGAGGCCGCCTGGCGCGCGGCGATGTGGGCCAAGCCGGCCGGGCACGGAATCAACGAACCCGGCTTCCGGCAGCCGGAGCGCCCCATGAGCGCCATCGGGGGCTGAGGAGTGGACGTGACGGTGCGCTACTTCGCCGCGGCGAGGGCCGCCGCGGGGGTGGACTCCGAGACGGTGTCGCTGGCACCGGGGTCGACGATCTCCGATCTGCTCGGCACCCTCCGCACGCGCGACGCGAAGTTGTCGGCCGTGCTGGACCGCTGCTCGTTCCTGTGTGACGAAATGGCCGTGCGCGACACCTCCAAGGCGCTCGCAACAAACCAGACCGTCGATGTATTACCGCCCTTCGCGGGCGGATGAGCGTGATTTGCATCACATCACGAAACGGTTACGAAGTGTCACACGCGCTGTTCACCGCACGAATTCCCTGGGTAAACGTGACGCCGTGCTGCCGTTTTAACGTTCTCACAAGATTTGCTGGGCAGGGAAACACCGACACCTGCCGAGGGTGCTGAAAGACGAAGTACCCGTTACCGTCCTATTCCAAGCCATTCGACCCCAATCGTGGCCCGCCATGCCCAGTTACGCCGAGCTCCATCCGTTGGGCATGGTCAAGACCTACCTCAGGGATGGAGGCGGGGGACCCACCGGTCCACCGATACACAAGGACTCCGGAATGTCGTGCGTCAGCGCGAGATTCCTTGGGGTGAAGCCAAGGCCGCGAGGCCGAGGCCGGGCGACCTCTCTAGCCCGAACCCGACAGCTGACCTCGTAGGCGTGGACGAGAGGACTTTCTACACCCATGAGTGGACGGCATCGCAAAACCCCCAGCTCGACCGTGAACGTCGCCAAGATCGCCTTCACCGGCGCCGTGCTCGGTACGGGCGGCCTCGCCCTTGCCGGTCACGCCAGTGCTGCGACCGACGGAGAGTGGGATCGAGTCGCCGGTTGTGAGTCCGGTGGAAACTGGGCCATCAACACCGGCAACGGGTACCAGGGCGGGCTTCAGTTCTCCCCGAGCACCTGGGCCGGCCACGGTGGTACCGAGTACGCCCCCGCTGCCTACCTCGCGTCCAAGGATGAGCAGATCGCCGTCGCCGAGCGCGTGTTGGCGGGTCAGGGCCGCGGGGCATGGCCCGTGTGCGGCACCGGGCTCTCCAGCGCCACCCCGCGCAACGTGGTCGCCGACGCCGCCCCGCTGGACAACCCCGACCTCGGCGGCGACGTCCCTCCGCCCCCGGCCGATGCCGCACCCCTGCCGCCCGCGCCGGACGCCGCTCCGCTCGACGCACCGCTTCCTCCCCCGCCGCCGGCCGACGAGCTTCCCCCGCCGCCGCCCGCACCCGACCAGGCCGTCCCGCTCGACGCCCCCCTGCCTCCCGCGCCGCCGGCCGACCAGCTGCCGCCGCCCCCTGCGCCGGACCAGACCGTGACGGTCGGATTCGACTCCCCGGCACCGCCCGCGCCCGCCGACGACGCCCCGCCGCCACCGCCGGTGGACGCCGCACCGCTTGACGCACCGATGCCTCCTCCGCTTCCGCCGGGTCTCGGCCCCCTCAAGCTCGACGAGGCGACCCCCGCCGTGACCGTCGCCGACTGGGACGTCGCTCCCGGTGGCGCCGCGCCCGCGACCGAGCCGCAGGCCTGGGCCCTGCACGGGGCACCGCTGCCGCAGGATCCGGTGCTGCCGGTTCCCGCGCCGCTCCCCCCGGCACCGGACGCCGGCGCACCCGCGCCCGACGCCCCCGTGCCCGGTGCGCCCGATGCACTCGCCGCCCCGGCTCCCGATCCAGAGGTGCTCCCGCCCAACGGCATTCCGCACCTCGCCAGCCCGGACGCCCCGCCGCCCGGGTCGACGATGGATCCCACCGCCGCCGGTCCCGTCGACAGCCCCAACGCCAGCTACCTCAAGGACCTCTGGCAAGCGGTCCAGAACCACGAGATCAGCGGCAAGGAAGCTCTCATCGTCGGTCTCTCGCAGCGCGGGATGAACACGCCGATCCCCGCTCAGGCGCCGGGACCGAACGTGCCTACCGGCCCCGCGCCAGTCGACCCGGCCGCGCCGGCTCCCGCACCGGCCCCGGCTCCTGGCGATCCCGCCCTGCTGGTGCCCGCCGCCGCACCGGTCAGCTAGACACCGGATCCCCCGAACGGGGATCTAGGCCGAGCCCACCCATTCGTCGGATCCGTCGACGAACAGTTGGTGCTTCCACACGGGTAAGCGCGCCTTGACGGTGTCCACCAGCAGCGCGCACGTCTCGAATGCGGCCTTGCGGTGGTCGGCTGCGACGGCGGCGACCAACGCCGCGTCGCCGATGTCCAGGATGCCCACGCGATGGCTGACGGCGATGGCCCGCACGCCCTGGCTGGCCTCGGCGATCTCGGCGGCCACCTCGGCAAGCGTCTGCGCCGCGGTGGGGTGCGCCGAGTACTCGAGCCTGGTGACCGATCGGCCGCCGTCGTGGTCGCGGACCGCACCCACGAAGCCGACGACGGCCCCGGCCGCGCGGTGGACCACCAGCGCTTCGTGCTCGGCGAGGTCGATCGCCCGGTCGCTCAGTTCGGCCCGCAGCACGATCGCACTCATGGGGTGTGGTCTCCTCCGCCAAGTTGATCGAGGGCGTGCTCGAGCACGTCGGCCAGCACCCCGAGTCCGTCCTTCACGCCGCCGGGGGATCCCGGCAGGTTGACGATGAGCGTGCCGTCGCGAACCCCGCAGACGCCGCGGGACAGCACCGAGGTCGGCACGTGTGGCAGACCCGATCGCCGAATCGCGTCGGCCAGTCCGGGAATCTGGAAGTCGACGATGGCGGCCGTCGCGTCGGCGGTCCCGTCGGTCGGCGAGATGCCGGTGCCCCCGGAGGTCAGAATGAGGTCGACGCCGTCACCGAGGGCATTCCAGAGCGCGCGGCTGACCGCCAGTCCGTCGGCCACCACCACCGGCGGGGCGACGTCGTAACCGCGAGCGCTCAGCCAGTCCACGATCACCGGCCCGGTGCGGTCCTCGTAGACCCCGTTGGCCGCCCGGGTGGACGCGATGATCACGCGGGCCGACCGCGTCACGTGCCGCCCTCGGCACCGGCAGGCGCCGGCGGCTCCCAGATTCCCGTCTTGCCGCCCTCCTTGCGCACGACGGCGAGGCCGTCGATGATCGCGGCCGGGTCGACGGCCTTGAGCATGTCGTAGAGCGTGAGCGCCGCGACGCTGACCGCGGTAAGCGCCTCCATCTCCACGCCGGTTCGATCGGTGGTCCGGACGGTGGCGGTGATCGCGACTTCCGTTGCCCCCACCTCGAATTCGACGTCCACACCGGTCAGCGCCAGCTGGTGGCACAGGGGGATCAGGTCGCTGGTGCGCTTGGCGGCGAGGATTCCGGCGATGCGGGCGGTCGCCAACGCGTCGCCCTTGGGCAGACCGCCCGTGGCGATGAGGTCGACGACGTCGGCGCGCGTGCGCAGCACACCGCTGGCGACGGCCGTGCGCGTGGTCGCGTCCTTCGCGGTCACGTCGACCATGCGGGCCGCGCCCGAGTCGTCCAGGTGCGACAGTCGACCAGCCGTCACGTCTACTTGTTGATGACGGTGACCGGGTGCGTGTACGGCAGATCTTCGACCGGCAGCGGGAACGTCAGTTCTCCGAAGGGCGACAGGGCGCCGGTGCGGTCGGCGGCGAGCTCGCTGACCGGGTGGTCACCGTCCTCGCTCACGGGCCAGCCGTTGTCGACGTAGTGGTTCTTCTGCGGTTTCTTGTCAGCCACGCCTCACATTGTGGCAGGCCGGGCGGGTGCTGGCGAGACCGGCGCTGGCCTACGCTGGTAAGCAATGTCCGAAACAGCTCCCGTCGTGCCGTTGGGCACCTGGCTGGCCGAGCTGACCGACGATCAGCTGGTCCGTCTGTTCGAGCTGCGCCCGGATCTCGCGCAACCGCCGCCCGGGTCGATCTCCGCCCTGGCCGCCAGGGCGCAGGCCAGGCAATCGGTGAAGGCTGCGACCGACGGCCTCGACTTCCTGGCGCTGGCCACGCTCGACGCGTTGCTCGTCCTGCACGCCGACGGCGCGGGCGTGCCACTGACCGCACTCGTGGAACGGCTCGGCGACCGGGTCGACCGCGACGACCTGGACGCCGCCCTGGACTCGCTGCGTGCTCGCGCCCTGGCCTGGGGGCAGGACGCTCTGCGGATCGCCCCGGAATCGGCGGCGGGCCTGCCGTGGCATCCGGGCCAGGTCACCCTGGAGGCCGACGGTCCCGACGCCGCCCGCGTCACGGAGTTGGTCGACCGCGTGGACGGACCGCAGCGCGACCTTCTGGAGCGGCTCGTCGACGGGTCCCCGATCGGACGCACCAGGGACGCGGCGACCGGCACTCCCGCCGACCGACCCGTTCAGCGACTTCTGGCCGACGGGCTGCTGCGCCGGGTCGACGAGGACACCGTGATCCTGCCGCGCCTCGTCGGACAGGTGATGCGCGGCGAGGCGCCGGGGCCGGTCGGGCTGGCACCACCCCACCCGGCGTCGACGACGACGTCGGTGGCCGACGTCGACGCGGCCGCGGCCGGGTCCGCGATGGATCTGCTTCGCGAGGTCGACGTGGTGCTTGACGCGCTGTCGGCCGCGCCGATCCCCGAACTGCGCAGCGGCGGGCTGGGGGTGCGCGAACTCAAGCGCCTGGCCAAGACGACCGGGATCGACGACGACCGCCTCGGTCTGATCCTCGAGGTGGCCTCGGCGGCGGGACTGATCGCCGCGGGCATCCCCGAGCCCGATCCCCTCGACGGCGCCGGACCGTACTGGGCGCCGACGCTGGGCGCCGACCGATTCGTCGAATCCTCCAATGCGGTGCGCTGGCATCTGATCGCCTCGGCGTGGCTGGACCTCCCGGCCCGGCCCGGCCTCGTCGGTGAACGCGGGCCCGACGGCAAACCCTATGCGGTGCTGTCGGATTCGCTGTACTCGACGGCGGCTCCGCTGGACCGACGACTGTTGCTCACCACCCTCGCCGACCTGCCCGCCGGCACGGGAGTAGACGCCGCGGGCGCGTCGGCCGCGATGACGTGGCGGCGGCCGCGCTGGGCGGCCCGCCTACAGGTCAAGCCGGTGGCCGACCTGCTCGCCGAGGCCCACGCGGTGGGTGCGATCGGCCGGGGTGCGATCGCCACCCCGAGCCGCGGCTTGCTCTCGGGCGAACCGGAGGACGCCGTCGTCGCGGCGATGACCAAGGTGCTGCCGGCGCCGATCGACTACTTCCTGCTGCAGGCCGACCTGACGGTCGTGGTGCCCGGACCGCTAAATCGTGGCCTGGCCGAACAACTCTCGATGGTGGCCGCCGTCGAGTCGGCCGGCGCGGCGATGGTGTACCGCATCAGCGAACAGTCCGTCCGCAGGGCACTGGACACCGGGCTCAGCGCCAGCGAATTGCACGCCTTGTTCGCCCGGCATTCGAAGACGCCGGTGCCGCAGGGCTTGACGTACTTGATCGACGACGTGGCGCGCCGCCACGGCCAGCTCAGGGTCGGCATGGCGGCGTCGTTCGTGCGGTGCGAGGACCCGGCGCTGCTGACGCAGGCCATCTCGGCGCCGGCGATGGAGAAGCTGGACGTGCGGGCCCTGGCCCCGACCGTGGCCGTGTCGATGTCACCGATCAACGAACTGCTCGCCGCGTTGCGATCCGCGGGCTTCGCACCGGCCGCGGAGGACTCGTCGGGCACGATCGTGGACGTCAAGTCGCGCGGCGCTCGGGTGCCGACGCCGGGCCGGCGCCGCGGGTACCGGCCGCCTCAGGGACCGACGGCGCAGACCCTGGGCGCCATCGTCGCGGTGCTACGCAAGGTGACGGGCTCCCCCGCCGACGGCAGCCGCCTGGACCCGGCCGAGGCGATGGCGCAACTGCACGGCGCGGCGCATCGGCAGGAGTCGGTGGTCATCGGTTACGTCGACCCGGCGGGGGTGGCGACCCAGCGCGTCGTCGCCCCGATCAACGTTCGAGGCGGTCAACTGACCGCCTACGATCCGGCCGCCGGACGGGTCCGTGACTTCGCCATCCACCGCGTGACGTCGGTGGTGTCGGCGGAGCAGGGATAATGGGTGGGATGGAGTCCACGCATGACTGACGGCCCCTTGATCGTGCAGTCCGACAAGACGGTGCTGCTCGAGGTCGACCACGAACTGGCGGGTGCCGCGCGCGCGGCGATCGCGCCATTCGCCGAACTCGAGCGGGCGCCCGAACACATCCACACCTATCGCATCACCCCGTTGGCACTGTGGAACGCCCGCGCCGCCGGGCACGACGCCGAGCAGGTCGTCGACGCGCTGGTGTCGTTCTCGCGATACTCGGTGCCGCAGCCGCTGCTGGTCGACATCGTCGACACCATGGCCCGCTACGGCCGCCTGCAGCTGGTGAAGAGCCCCGTGCACGGCCTGGTGCTGGTCAGCCTGGACCGTGCCGTGCTCGAAGAGGTGCTGCGCAACAAGAAGATCGCCCCCATGTTGGGCGCGCGCCTCGACGACGACACGATCATCGTCCACGCCAGCGAGCGCGGCCACATCAAGCAGATGCTGCTCAAGATCGGCTGGCCCGCCGAGGATCTCGCGGGCTACGTCGACGGCGAGGCGCACCCCATCGAGCTGGCGCAGGACGGCTGGGTGCTCCGCGACTACCAGCAGATGGCCACCGACTCGTTCTGGGCGGGCGGTTCGGGCGTCGTGGTGCTCCCCTGCGGCGCGGGCAAGACGATCGTCGGCGCCGCGGCGATGGCCAAGGCCGGGGCGACGACGCTGATCCTGGTCACCAACACCGTCGCCGGCCGGCAGTGGAAGCGCGAACTGATCGCCCGCACCTCGCTGACCGAGGAGGAGATCGGCGAGTACTCGGGCGAGCGCAAGGAGGTGCGCCCGGTCACGATCGCGACCTACCAGGTGATCACGCGTCGCACCAAGGGCGAGTACAAGCACCTGGAGCTGTTCGACAGCCGTGACTGGGGCCTGATCATCTACGACGAGGTGCACCTGCTGCCCGCGCCGGTCTTCCGGATGACGGCCGACCTGCAGTCCCGTCGCCGGCTCGGGCTGACCGCGACGCTCATCCGCGAGGACGGCCGCGAGGGCGACGTCTTCAGCCTCATCGGCCCCAAGCGCTACGACGCGCCGTGGAAGGACATCGAAGCCCAGGGCTGGATCGCGCCGGCCGAGTGCATCGAGGTGCGCGTCACGATGACCGAGAACGAGCGGATGATCTACGCGACGGCCGAACCCGAGGAACGCTACAAGCTGTGCTCCACGGCGCACACCAAGGTGGCGGTGGTGAAGTCGATCCTGGCGCGTCATCCCGGCGAACCGACACTGGTGATCGGCGCCTACCTGGACCAGTTGGAGGAGTTGGGCCGCGAGCTCGACGCGCCGGTGATCCAGGGGTCGACGAAGAACGCCGAACGCGAAGTGCTCTTCGAGGCGTTCCGCACCGGTGAGATCCAGACGCTGGTGGTGTCCAAGGTCGCCAACTTCTCCATCGACCTGCCCGAAGCCAGTGTGGCCGTGCAGGTTTCGGGTACCTTCGGATCGCGACAGGAGGAGGCGCAGCGACTGGGCCGACTGCTGCGACCCAAGGCCGACGGCGGTGGCGCGATCTTCTACTCGGTGGTGTCACGCGACAGCCTCGACGCCGAGTACGCCGCGCACCGGCAGCGGTTCCTCGCCGAACAGGGCTACGGGTACGTCATCAAGGACGCCGACGACCTGCTGGGTCCGGCGATCTGAGGTGACGGTGCGGCGCGTGGTGCCCAATCTGACCGTCGCCGACCTCGACGTCGCACGCGACGCCTACGCCGCGACACTGGGTCTCGCCGAGGTGATGAACCACGGCTGGATCCTCACCCTCGCCGACGACACGGGCCGCCAAATCAGCCTGATGACGAGAGATCTCACCGCACCCGTCAACCCCGACGTCTCGGTGGAGGTCGACGACGTCGACTCCGCGCACGCTGAGGCGGTGTCGGCCGGCCTGACCATCGTCCACCCGTTGACCGACGAGGAGTGGGGTGTGCGGCGGTTCTTCTTCGAGGATCCGTCGGGCAACGTCGTCAACGTGCTGAGCCACCGCTAGGTCAGCGCGGGAATGACCTCTCGTTCGAACAGCTCGATGCCCGACCGGTCATAGGCCGCCTCCGGGAAGTAGAGGATCGCGTACTCACAGCCCAGATCGCGCAACCGGGTGAGCCGTTCGACGACCTGCTCGGGGGTTCCGGTGGCCGCGTCGGGGGACGTGGCGTTGGCGAGCATCGCGTCGACCGCCTCCGGGTTCGCCTTGGTGACCTGCCGGGCGCGAATGCGTTCGACGCGCTCGGCGACGTCGGCGTTCGACGTGCCGACGATCGCGTTGAAGTTCGCCGACCGGACGATCGCGCCGTAGTCGGTTCCGACGTTCGCGCAGTGCTCCTCGAGCACCTTGGACTTGTGCGTGAAGCCCTCTGGCTCAGAGGTGAAGTTGGTGTACTGCGCGTACTTCGCCGCGATCTTCAACGTGACCTTCTCACCGCCGCCGGCGATCCACAGCGGAATCCCGTTCTCCTGCAACGGTCTTGGCGCAACGATGGCGCCGTCGACCTGGTAGTGCTTGCCCTTGAAGGACACCTGGCCGTCGCGCCATGCGTCGCGCATGATCTGCACGCCCTCGTCGAGCTGACCCAGCCGCCCTCCGGCGGTGGGAAATCCGTAACCGTAGGCACGCCATTCGTGTTCGTACCAGCCGCCGCCGATGCCCATCTGCACCCGGCCGCCGGAGATGGTGTCCACGGTCGCGGCCACCTTCGCGAGATAGGCCGGGTTGCGGTAGCCCATCGCGGTACACATCTGCCCAAGCTTGATGCGCGTGGTGCTGGCCGCGTACGCCGCCATCAACGACCACGCCTCGTGCGTCGCCTCGCCGGTCGGCACCGGCACGGTGTGAAAGTGGTCGTAGACCCACAGGGAGTCCCACGCCCCGCCGTCGGCGTGGGCGGCGAGGTCGCGCATCACCTCCCAGTGCCGTGCGGTGGGAATGTCCACCAGATCGAGTCGCCAACCCTGCGGGATGAAGAGTCCGAATCGCATGCATCCGACTGTAGGCGGTCCCACCCGCCCCAGGTGCGCCGTAGTGTCGACGCAGAGCAATGGAAGGACGTGGAGTGCGATGGATCGCTACGAGCGGCTGGCGAGTGCGTTCGTCGGCCTGGCAGACACGCTGGTCGCCGACTATGACGCGATAGAGCTGGCGCAGCAGCTCATCGACAGCAGCATGGACCTGCTGCCGATCACCGCGGCGGGCATCCTGCTCGGTGACGCCGCTGGGACCCTGCATCTGTTCGCCTCGAGCAGTGAGCAGAGCCGACTACTCGAATTGCTCCAGGTCGAGGCCAACGTCGGACCGTGCTTGGACGCCTACCGCAGCGGCAAGCCCGTTCTGGTCGAGGATCTCGCGGCGAACTCCACGTCATGGCCCGCCTTCTCCGAGCGCGCCGCCGAATACGGATACCAGGCCGTCATTGCGCTGCCCCTGCGGTTGCGCGCCGATCGCATCGGCGCCTTGAATCTGTTCCTCGCGACCACCGGTCCGATGACACCGGCCGACGTGTTGGTCGGCCAGGCCCTCGCCGACGTCGCGGCGATCGGCATCGCCCATCAGCGGATCCTGAGCCGCTCCGAGCTGGTCAACCAGCAGCTGCAGACGGCACTGAACACCCGGGTGGTCATCGAGCAGGCCAAGGGCGTGCTGGCCGAGCGAGCAATGATCGACATGGACCGCGCCTTCAATCTGCTGCGACAACACGCCCGCCGGACCAATCGCCGTCTCGCGGACCTGGCGGCCGACGTCGTCGCCGGAGCATCGACCCACGAGATCATCGGCACCCAGCCCGGCTGAGCGTGCTGCGCCCAACGCACTCAGGGCCGTGACCCGGAGGATCACGGCCCTGAGCTCGAACTGATTGGCTAGCTGGTCAGCGACGCCGGCGGTGTGAACCGCTCGCCGTACCGCTCGGCCAGTTCCTTGGCGCGGGCGACGAAGGCCGCCTTGCCGACGCCGTGCGGGCCCTCGTAGCCGACGATGAACTGCGCCGAGCCACCGGTCCACGGCGGGAATCCGATGCCCATGATCGAGCCGATGTTGGCGTCCGCCGTGGTCGTCAGGACGTTCTCGTCGATGCACTTCTGCGTCTCGAGCGCCTCGGCGAAGAGCATCCGGTCGATCATGTCCTGCAGCGGGAGGTCGGTGGTGCCGGACGTGAACGTGTCCTTCAAACCCGACCACAACCCGACGCGCTTGCCGTCGGCGTACTCGTAGAAGCCCGCACCCTTGAGCCGCGACGGACGACCGATCTCGATCATCTTCTCCACGACCGCCTCGGCCGGGTGCGCCTCGTAGGTGCCGCCGGCGTCCTCCACGCCCTTGCGTGAGGCCACGGCGATCTTGTGCATCAGCTCGAGGTTGAGCTCGTCGGAGAGCTGCAGTGGCGGTGCGGGGTAGCCGGCCTGGCTGCCCGCCTGCTCGATGCTGGCCGGGGCGACCCCCTCGCCGAGCATGGCGAGCGCCTCGTTGACGAACGTGCCGATGACGCGGCTGGTGAAGAAGCCACGGCTGTCGTTGACCACGATCGGGGTCTTGCCGATGGCGAGCGTGTAGTCGAACACCCGGGCCAATGCCTCGTCGGAGGTCTTCTCGCCCTTGATGATCTCCACCAGCGGCATCTTGTCGACCGGGGAGAAGAAGTGGATGCCGATGAAGTCCTCTTGCCGCTTCACCCCGGTCGCCAGCTCGGTGATGGGCAGCGTGGAGGTGTTCGACCCCAGCAGCGCGTTGGGCTCGACGACGTCCTCGATCTCCTGGAACACCTTGTGCTTCAGCTCGACCGATTCGAACACCGCCTCGATGACGAAGTCGACGCCGGCGAAGTCGGCCACGTCCGCGGTCGGCGTGATGCGCGCCAGCAGTGCGTCGGACTTCTCCTGCGTGGTCCGACCACGCTCGAGCGCCTTGGCCTCGATCTTCTCCGAGTAACCCTTGCCGCGTTGTGCGGCTTCGAGTTCGACGTCCTTGAGGACGACCTCGAAGCCGGCCTTGGCCGAGACGTAGGCGATGCCCGCGCCCATCATGCCGGCGCCGAGCACGCCGATCTTGCGGATCTCCTGCTTGGCGATGCCGTCGGGGCGTGAGCCGCCGCCGTTGATGGACTGCAGGTCCAGGAAGAACGCCTGGATCATGTTCTTCGCGACCTGGCCGGTGACCAGGTGGGTGAAGTAGCGGCTCTCGATGCGGGTGGCGGTGTCGAAGTCGACCTGCGCACCTTCCACGGCCGCGTCCAGGATCGCACGCGGGGCCGGCATCGGCGCGCCCTTGAGCTGCTTCTTGAGCAGCGCCGGGAAGGACGGCAGGATGCCTGCCAGGGCCGGATGCGACGGCGTGCCACCGGGCATCTTGTAGCCCTTGGCGTCCCACGGCTGCGTGTGCGACTCCGGGTTGGCCTTGATCCATGCCTTGGCGGCGGGGACGAGCTCGTCCACGGACTGGACGAGCTCATCCACGAGCCCAGTTTCGAGGGCCTTGCCGGGCTTGAAGCGCGTGCCCTGGCTCAGGATCTCCATGAAGGCCTTCTGGATGCCGAACATGCGAACCGTGCGGGCGACGCCGCCGCCGCCGGGGAGCAGGCCGAGGGTGACCTCGGGCAGACCGATCGCCACGCCCTTCACGTCGGCGGCGATGCGGTGGTGGGTGGCCAGCGCGATCTCCAGGCCACCGCCGAGGGCGGCGCCGTTGATGGCGGCGACCACGGGCTTGCCGAGGGTCTCCAGCTTCCGCAGGTCGGCCTTGATGAATTCGACCTCTTCGAACGCCTGCGCGGCGTCGTCGGGTCCGATCTTCATCATGCCCTTGAGGTCACCGCCGGCGAAGAAGGTCTTCTTCGCGCTGGCGATCACCACACCGGTGATCGAATCCTTCTCTGCGACAAGCCGGTCCACGGCGTTGTGCATGGACTCCTTGTAGTGCTCGTTCATCACGTTGGCCGACCCGGTCGGGTCGTCCAGCGTCAGGGTGACGATGCCGTCGGCATCCTTGTCCCACTGAATGGTGTTCTCTGCCATGGTCCTACACCCTCTCGATGATGGTCGCGACACCCATGCCGCCGCCGATGCACAGCGTGATCAACGCGCGCTGAGCGCCGCGGCGCTCCAACTCGTCGACCATGGTGCCGGTGATCATGGCGCCGGTGGCGCCCAGCGGGTGGCCCATCGCTATGGCGCCACCGTTCACGTTGAGCTTCTCGTCGGGGATGTTGAGGTCCTTCTGGAACTTCAGCACCACCGAGGCGAAGGCCTCGTTGAGTTCGAAGAGGTCGATGTCCTCGGTCGACATGCCGGCGCGGTCGAGCACCTTGCGGGTGGCCGGCGTCGGGCCGGTCAGCATGATGACGGGATCGGCGCCGCTGGTGGCGGTGGCCACGATGCGGGCCCGCGGGGTCAGACCGTTGGCCTTGCCGGCGCTCTCGGAGCCGACGAGCACCAGGGCGGCGCCGTCGACGATGCCGGAGCTGTTGCCGCCGGTGTGGACGTGGTCGATCTTCTCCACCGCGTGGTACTTCTGTAGCGCGACGTCGTCGAAGCCGCCCATGGCGCCGAGGCCCTCGAAGGCGGACTTCAGCTTGCCGAGGCTCTCCAGCGTGGTACCCGGACGCATGTGCTCGTCCTGGTCGAGGATGACCAGACCGTTCTGGTCCTTCACCGGGATCACGGACTTGGCGAAGTATCCGCCCGACCATGCTGCGGCGGCCTTCTCCTGGGAGCGCACGGCGTATGCGTCGACGTCCTCACGCGAGAAGCCCTCGATGGTGGCGATCAGGTCGGCGCCGATGCCCTGCGGGACGAAGCCGATGCGGTAGTTGGTCTCGGGGTCACTCGCCCACGCGCCGCCGTCGGAGCCCATGGGCACGCGGCTCATCGACTCGACGCCGCCGGCGAGCACCAGGTCGTCCCAGCCGGAGCGCACCTTCTGTGCCGCGGTGTTGACGGCTTCCAGGCCCGAGGCGCAGAAGCGGTTGAGCTGGAATCCACCGGTGGTCTCGGGCAGCTTGGCCACCAGCGCCGCGGTACGGGCGATGTCGCCGCCCTGGTCGCCAACTGGGGAGACGACGCCCAGGATCAGGTCGCTGATCATGTTCTCGTCAAGGTCGGGATGACGGGTGCGCAGCTCGTCGATCAGTCCGACGACGAGGTTGACGGGCTTGACCTCGTTGAGGGCGCCGTTGCGTTGTTTGCCGCGAGGTGTGCGGATCGCCTCGTAGATGAAGGCTTCTTCGGACATGTGTTGACTCTCCAAGTCCATGTTGAGGTTGGGGGATCGCGATCCGGTGATGAACAGACGCGTACCCGCGTGGAGGTTAGTCCTCGCGATGCGAGCGTAGCAGCCTCGCCCAACCGCTTGGTTGGTGGTTGCTGCTACTCCCCTCCTCGGTCAGGCCTTCTCGAGTCGCGCGTCCTCCGTCAGGGTCGGGTAGTCCACGTAACCGACGGGCCCCGGCGCGTAGAAGGTCGCGACGTCGGGTTCGTTCAGCTCGGCACCCAGGACCAACCGGTCGATCAGGTCGGGGTTGGCGAGGAACGCCCGCCCGACCGCGGCGGCACTGATGACACCCCATTCGGCGAGCTCCTCGAGCTGGCAGAACCGGGTGTCGACCTCGCGACCGGTGTTGAGCACCAGCGGGCCGGCCCACAGCCCGCGCAACGTCCCGAACGCGGGCACGTCGGGATCGATGAGGACGTGCAGGTACGCAATGTCCAGGGGCGCGATCCGGGTGATCAGCGCCTCGTAGGCGGCGACCTCGTCGACCTCGCGCATGTCACCGGCGCCGTTCCCGGGAGAGATGCGCAGCCCGACCCGATCGGGGCCGATCTCCGCGGCGACGGCCTCCACGATCTCAGCGGCCAGCCGGGCCCGATTCTCCGGCGATCCGCCGTACCGGTCGGTGCGCCGGTTGACGACGTCGGAGAGGAACTCGTGCAGCAGGTAACCGTTGGCGCCGTGGATCTCGACGCCGTCCATGCCGGCGTCGACGGCGCGGCGGGCGGCCGCCCGGAAGTCCTCGACGATGGCCGGGATCTCGTTGGTCTCGAGGGCGCGCGGCACCGGCAGGGGCTGCTTGCCCGTTGGCGTGTGGGTAGTCATGTCGGCGGCGACGGCCGACGGTGCGACGGGGTGCACGCCGCTGATGTCGGGGTGACCCATCCGCCCGACGTGCCACAGCTGGACGAACATCCGGCCGTCGGCCTCGTGGACGGCCTCGGCGATCTCCGCCCACTTCGCCTCGTGCCCGTCGGTGTAGATGCCGGGGGTGTTCAGGTAGGCACCGTTGGCGGCGGCCGAGACCGCAGTGGCCTCGGAGATGATCAGCCCCGCCGCCGCGCGCTGGGAGTAGTACTGGGCGGCCAACTCCGACGGCGTGCCGTCGGCTTGGGCCCGAGAACGGGTGAGCGGTGCCATGAACAACCGGTTGCGCACGTCGAGATAGCCGACCCGGACGGGTCGAAGGAGTGCGGCGTCGGTCGGGAGAGCGTAGGTCATGCCGCCGTCAGCGTCACGAACGCGCGATTCATTCCCCGTGACCAACGCATAGGCTTTGGACGTGACGGTTTCCCGACTCCAGCCCTACGCCGTGACGATCTTCGCCGAGATGTCCGCGCTCGCCGCGCGCATCGGTGCGGTGAACCTGGGCCAGGGATTCCCCGACGAGGACGGCCCCGCCGGGATGCTCAAGACGGCCGAGAACGCGATCGCCGAAGGCGTCAACCAGTACCCGCCCGGGCCGGGCATCCCCGCCCTGCGGCAGGCGATCGCGGCGCAGCGGCACCGTCACTACGGCATCACCCATGATCCCGACACCGAGGTGCTCGTCACCGTCGGCGCCACCGAGGCGATCGCGGCCGCCGTCATCGGACTGGTGGAACCCGGCTCGGAAGTCCTTCTCATCGAGCCCTTCTACGACTCCTACTCCCCCGTCATCGCCATGGCCGGCTGCCATCGGGTCGCCGTTCCACTGGTCGCCGACGGCCGCGGGTTCGCGATCGACGTGGATGCGCTGCGGGCGGCGGTCACGCCGCGCACCCGCGCGCTCATCGTCAACTCGCCGCACAATCCGACCGGCATGGTCGCCACCGACGCGGAACTCTCGGCGATCGCCGAACTCGCGGTCCAGCACGATCTGCTCGTCATCACCGACGAGGTGTACGAGCAGCTGGTCTTCGACGGCCGACGGCATCTGCCGCTCGCCGGCTATCCCGGCATGGCCGAGCGCACGATCACCATCTCGAGTGCGGCGAAGATGTTCAACGTCACCGGCTGGAAGATCGGCTGGGCCTGTGGGCCGGCGGACCTCATTGCCGGAGTCCGTGCGGCCAAGCAATTCCTCACCTACGTCGGCGGTGCGCCGTTCCAGCCGGCGGTCGCCGAGGCCCTGAACGACGAGGACGACTGGAGCCGCTCGCTGCGGGAGTCGTTCCAGGCCAAGCGCTCCCGACTCGCAGGTGCCCTCTCCGACATCGGCTTCGACGTGCTCGACAGCTTCGGGACGTACTTCCTGTGCGCTGATCCACGTCCCCTCGGTCATGACGACGGCACGACCTTCTGCGCCGAACTGCCCGAGCGGGCGGGCGTGGCGGCCATCCCGATGTCGGCCTTCTGCGATCCGGACTCCGACCACTTTGGTCAGTGGAGACACCTGGTGCGCTTCGCGTTCTGCAAGCGCGACGACACCATGGAGGAAGCCATCCGACGGTTGCAGGTGCTCAAGACCTGATCAGACTTCGATGGGCGGGTGAAGCCGTTCCATCGTGTAGTGGCGGTTGCGTCTGGCAGCCAAGGCGCTGGCCAGCAGCGATGCGGCCAGGACCCCGACCAAAACGACGATCGACACCCACAGCCTGGACTCCACCCCACCCACCGTGAGCTCACGCAATCCGTTGACCGCGTGCGTCATCGGATCGAACGGGTGGATGATCTGAAACGGCTTGGCGGTGGTCTCCACCGGATAGATGCCGCCGGAGGACACCAGCTGGAACATCAGGAACGCCAGAGTCAGCACCCTGCCGACGGCGACGCCGAACACCGCGTTGAACGCCTGGATCATCGCGAGGAACGTCGCGGCCACCAGGAACAGGAAGGCGACGGTCGCGGGCGCGTACTTCGCGTGCAGACCCACCCCGAAGTGCACGACGACGTACATGACGGCGACCTGACAGGCCACCACCGCCAGGGCCGGCCAGTAGGACGCCAGCACCACGCGCAGCGAGCCGAGCCCCGCAATGATTGGACGAGATTGCAACGGCGTCAACAGCATCCAGACGATCAACGTGCCGATGAACAACGCCAACGGCAGGAAGAACGGTGCGAAACCGGTGCCGAAGGTGGGCGCCTCGTTGGCCACGTGCTGCTGCACGCCCACCGGGCTCGCCACCGTGCGGGCCACGGCTTCGCGTTGCGACGGGGTCCACGACGGAACCTGCGCGGCGCCCTCGTCGAGCCCGTCGGCGAGTTGGCGGGATCCGTCCGCCAACTTCGCGGTGCCGGCGGCCAGTTGGTCGGCACCACCCGCCAGCTGACCGCCGCCATCGGCCAACTTCATCAGTCCGGCGTCGAGTTTGGCTGCGCCACTGTCGAGTTGGGCGGCACCGTCACGCAGTCGGATCACATCGGATTTCAACTGACCGTTCAGCGACTGCGTGAGCAGCTGCCGGGCCTGGCTGTGCGGGTCACCGAACTCGTCCTGAAGTCGTTGAGCACCGTCGCGCAACCGAATCAGCCCGTCATCGGTCGTCGGGTCGAGGCCCTGGGAATTCAGCAGCTTCTGCGCTCCGCCCAGCACCTCACCGAGGCCGCGCGCCGACGGATCCGGATTGGCCTGCAAGCCACCGACCACCTGGTCGACGATCCCGGC
The DNA here is from genome assembly GCF_040614235.1 of Mycobacterium sp. NPDC006124. NCBI lineage: Bacteria > Bacillati > Actinomycetota > Actinomycetes > Mycobacteriales > Mycobacteriaceae > Mycobacterium > Mycobacterium sp. NPDC006124. Next base: position 318,164 of record NZ_JBEXUA010000002.1, read on the forward strand.
CGCCAGCTGGTGGTCCACGTTCAGCGCGGCGATGCGATCGCTCGCCGTGGCCACGCCTCCGCTGATCTGCGCCGCCAGAGCGGCGACGTCGTCGGGATTCAGCCCGAGCCGCTGCACCCGGTCCAACGCGTCGATCAGAGGGGTGGTGGCCTGACCGATGCCCGCCGACAGCTGATGTGCTCCCGATGCGAGCGCCGCGGATCCGTTGCGCGCCGTCACGAGGCCACTGGCGAGCGTGTGTGCGCCCGTGGCCAATTGGCGGGCCCCGTCGTCGGCACTGGCTAGCCCGGCGGAGAGCTGGTCGGCGCCGTTGGCCGCCTTCTTGATGCCCGCCCCGGCGTCGGTCAGGCCGATCAGCACCTTCCCGACCACCTGCTCGCCGATTGCGGCGCTCACCTGGTTGAGGATCTCCCGCGACGCGTTCTGCCCGATCACCGACGCGAGGTAGTTGTTGGCGTCGTTGAAGTCGAACTGCAGCTCGGCCTGACGAGGATCGGGAGTAGCCGCCGACGCGATCGCTTCGCTGAAGTCCGCGGGCAAGGTGATCGAGAAGTAGGTCGTCCCGGCCTTGACGGCCCTGGCCGCATCCTCGGCCGACATGACGTGCAGGTCGAGCTGACCGGACTTGAGCAGGGCGTCGCTCACCTGGTCACCCGCCCGCAGTTCCTGCCCCTGCACCACGGCACCCCGATCGGTGTTCACAAGCGCGACGGGAACCTTGTCCACCGCATTGAACGGATTCCAAAAGGCCCAGAGGTACATCGCGCCGTAGAGCAGCGGAAGCAAGATGATGGTGACCAGTGCCACCCGCGGCATCACGCCACGGAAGTAGCGCTTGAGGTCGGTACCCAGCGACAGTCCGGCAAGCATCTTCACACCCCGTCCTCGACGTCATCCCGAGAGTTCGTAAGCACGACCGGCAGCTGGACGCCCACCCCTAGCCCCTCGGGCAGCGGATTGGCCGAGGCGGTGAGGACCGTTTGGCGTCCACCGAGGTCGACGAGACGGCCCACCAGGTCGGCCCGACTCTCGTCGTGGGCCACCTGGTCGAGCGGACCCACCACCAGCAGCGGCGGCGTCGTGGTGTTGGCCAGCGCCACGCGCAGCAGCAGAGCGTCCAGCTCGCCGAGTTCGTCGACGTAGGAATGCAATCGAGGCAGCGGCAGCGCACCGAAGACCGGGGCGCACACGCGGGTCAGATCGGCGGCGCCGGCGCGCCGCACCACGCGGTACCACGGCGCGTCCCAGCGCAACTTCTCGGTGAGCAGGTCGCCCACGGTGACAGACTCGTACACGGCGTCGACCTCCTCGACCCCGGCGAGCGCGCTGGCACCGAAGATGGTCCGAACGTTGCTCTCGCCGAACACCTCCAGCGTCCCGCCCGTGGGCTTCATCCGACCGGCGAGCGTCATCAACAGTGCGGTGCGCCCAGCTCCGGGGGGCGCCAAGAGCACGGTGAGACCGCCCCGCGGGATCTCGCACGTGAGCGGTCCGTACACCGGGCCCCGGGGGCCGGACACCGAGATGTCCGTGGCCACGATCGCGGGCGGCTGCTCGTCTTCGGTGTCCGGCTCAACCACCGTGTCATCCAAACACGCGCGGCTCAGATCGACGCGGCGAGTTCCCAAAGGCGTTCGGGATCAGTCGAGTCCGACCGCAACGGGCTCAGCACCAGGTCGGTTGCCCCCGCGTCCAGGTAGCGACGAAGCTGCGCACGCACCGCCTCCTCTTGGCCTACGGCCGCAACGTCCGCCGCCCGGGTGACGCCCTCGCGCTCGATGACTCGGGCATACGACGGAATCGACTCGTAGAACGCGAGTTCCGCCGACGCCAGCTCGTAGGCCGCGTCGGCGTCATCGGACAGCATGACCGGGACGGCGGCGATGATCTTCGGCGCCGCCCGGCCCGCCGCGGCGGCCGCCTCGGAGATGGTGGGCACGATGAACTCGGTCAGGGTCCGCGGACCCGCGAGGTAGGGCAGCGTACCGTCGGCCAGCTCACCGGTGACGCGAAGTGCCCTGGGACCCATGGCCGCAACGTAGAGGGGCACCGGCGCGCCGCCGGGGGTCGCGACCGGCCATTCGGGCGCGGCGGTCAGTTCGTCGCCGTGGTAGTCGACCGCGCCGGTGGTGAAGATCGACTGCAGCACCTCGAGGTGCTCGCGGAGTCGTCCGGCCGGATTGGCCCACGACGTACCGAACGCCTGCTGCTCGACGGCCTTCGCGCCAAGTCCGAGGCCCAGACTGAAGTTGCCGTGCGAAGCCGCCTGCGCGGTCTGCGCGAGCATTGCGACGATCAGCGGGTGCCGCGGATTGATGGGGACGACGAAGGTCCCCACTCCAAGTCCCGGTACCGCGGCGCCGACGTGGCCCGCGAGCGAGATGGCGTCGTAGTCGAAGCGCTGGGGCAGCCAGATGCGGCGGACCCCCATCTCGAAGGCGCGCCGGGCCTGCTCGACGACGTCGTCGACGGCGTTCGTGGCGGTCGATCGGGGGTTGAGGACGACTCCTGTGGGCATGATGCGTTGAACCGGGTGCCCGGAGCCTTCATTCCCGTCCCCGGCGCGCAGTCACCATCCGAGGTCGTCGACGGCCGTGGTGGTACGCGGGGATCTGCCGACTCGCCCGGAGGGGGTCCGGGAGAATCGCGGTGCGGGGGCGGCCTGCGCCACGCCGTCGGCGGTGACGATCGTCGAACGCGCGAGCAGATGGTCGTCGGCGGCGGCTTCGGTCCAGGTCAGCACCGGCGTCACGCAGGCGTCGGTGCCGGCGAAGACCGTTGCCCATTCGTCGCGGGTGCGGGTGGCGAAGCGCTCGGCGAAGACGGCGCGCATCAGGTCGTAGCCTTCGCGGTCGCCTTGGGCGGGCACCTCCTCGGCGGTGAGCCCGAGCCCCTCGAGCAGCCGGGCGAAGAACTGCGGCTCGATCGCACCCACCGCCACGTGCTTGCCGTCGGCGGTCTCGTAGACCCGATAGAAGGGTGCACCGCCGTCGAGCAGGAACGACTCTCGCTCGTCCCTCAGCGCTCCGGTCGCCTTCATCGTCCACATCATCTGGGAGAGCACGCTGACCCCGTCGACCATGGCGGCGTCGACCACCTGCCCCTCACCGGAGCGCTCCCGTTCGTAGAGGGCGGCGACGATGCCGACGACGGCGAACATCGATCCGCCACCGAAGTCCGCGACCAGATTCAGCGGCGCCACGGGCGGCCGGTCGCGGTAGCCGATGGCGCCGAGCGCACCGGTACGCGCCAGATAATTCACGTCGTGCCCCGCGGTCGTCGCCAGCGGCCCGTCCTGTCCCCACCCCGTGATGCGGGCGAAGATCAGCCGCGGGTTGACCCGTGCGCACTCCTCGGGCCCGACGCCCAGACGCTCGCACGTCCCCGGTCGGAAGCAGTCCACCAGCACGTCGGCCTTGGCAGCCAGGTCGAGCAGCCGCTCGGGCTGAGCCTTGACGTCCAGGTCGACGACGCGCTTGCCGCGGTGCAACAGGTCGGCGTCCTCCGCCGGCATCGTCAGCCCGCCGCTCGGCCGTCGCACCCGAACCACGTCGGCACCCATGTCGGCCAACATCATCCCGGCGTGCGGGCCTGGGCCGATGCCGCCGAGCTCGATCACCCGGACCCCGGCCAACGGCCCGGCGCTCACCCCTTCTTGACCTTCAGGACCTGTTTGCGCAGACCGTCGGTCGCCGTCTCCATGCCACCCTTGAGAGTGCGCTTGAGCAGGAATCCCGGCATCGGGATCGACAGGTCGATCGCCATGTCGAACCGAACCTTGGTGCCGTCCCCGGACGGGGTCAGCGTGTAACCGGCGTCCTGCGCCTTGAGCTGGCTCGACGAGACCAGCGTCCACGTCACGCCGCTGTCGGTCCAGGTGTACTCGATGACCATCTTGTCGGTCAGGCCGGCGGCCTTCACCGTCATCTCGACCTGCTTGGGCCGCCCGTCCGGATGGGTCTCGAGGATCACGGCCTTCTGGTACTGCGGCGACCAGGTCGGCGTCGACTCGACGTCGGCGATGACGTCCAGGATTTCACCCGGGGTTGCCTCGATGACCACTTCACGCGAATCGCTGGTTGCCATGCCCGCGACCTTAACCAGGAGTGTCCTGCGCCGTTCACGTATGGGTGGAAACATCGACGCCGTGTCCACCCCAGATCTTGCGCAGACCATCGCCTACCCGGCCGCGGGTGCCCGCCCCAACCGCCGTGACGAGGAGGCTCTCGCACCCCACGTCGTCGTCTTGTTCGGCGCGACGGGTGACCTCGCCAAGCGCAAGCTGCTGCCCGGCATGGCGTATCTGGTCCAGTCGTCGCTGGCACCCAAGATCCGAGTCGTCGGCACCTCGCTGGAGGACTTGACCGACGAGCAGTTCCGAGCGCTGACCAAGGAGGCGGTCGACGCGTTCGGCACGCACAAGCTGACCAAGGAACAGTGGGAACACTTCGCCAGCCACATCACCTACGTCCCGCAGGGCGCCGGACCGGAGGCCCTGGCCGCAGCCGTCGCCGCAGCCGAGACGGAACTGGGGCCGGAAGTCCGCCGGCTGCACTATCTTTCGGTACCACCCAAGGCGGCCCGTGCCGTCATCACGATGCTCAAGGACGCAGATCTGGTCGAGCGGTCCCGGGTGGTGATGGAGAAGCCGTTCGGCACCGACCTGGCGAGCGCCATCGAGCTCAACGACTTCGTCCACGAGACGTTCCGCGAACGACAGATCTTCCGCATCGACCACTTCCTCGGCAAGGAAGCGGCTCAGAACATCCTGGCGTTCCGCTTCGCCAACGGGCTCTTCGAGCCGATCTGGAACCGCAACTTCATCGACCACATCCAGATCGACATTCCCGAGACCCTCGGACTGGACCAGCGCGCCAACTTCTACGAGAGCACCGGCGCCTACAAGGACATGGTCGTGACACACCTGCTCCAGGTGATGGCGTTCGTGGTGATGGAGCCGCCGACGGCGCTGGAGCCTCGCGCGATCAGCGAGGAGAAGAACAAGGTGTTTCGGTCGATGCTCCCGATCCGGTGCAACGACGTGGTGCGCGGCCAGTACGCCGGATATCGCAACGAGCACGGCGTGGCCCGCGACTCCGACACCGAGACGTTCATCGCGCTCAAGGTGGGCATCGACAACTGGCGATGGGCCGGCGTGCCCATCTACCTGCGCACCGGCAAGAAGATGGCCGAGGGCATGCGAATCATCTCGATCGCGTTCAAGGAAGCGCCGCGCACCATGTTCCCGGCCGGCTCCGGGGTCGGTTCCCAAGGGCCAGACCACTTGACGTTCGACCTCGCCGACGCGTCGAAGGTGTCGCTGTCGTTCTACGGCAAGCGGCCCGGCCCCGGCATGAAGCTCGACAAGATGTCGATGCAGTTCTCCACCCAGGAGACCGACTCCCTCGGTGACGTCCTGGAGGCCTACGAGCGGCTGATCTTGGATGCCATGCGCGGTGACCACACCCTGTTCACCACTGCCGAGGGCATCGAATCCCTATGGGAGCGTTCAGATCAACTGCTGCAGGACCCGCCGCCGGTGAAGTCCTATCAACCGGGGACCTGGGGTCCCAACGCGATCCACCAGCTCATCGCACCCAACGCGTGGCGACTGCCGTTCGAACGTGCGTGGCGCGAGAAGAAGTAGGGTGATCGCATGACCGACGCGGTGAATCCCACGATCCCTCCGAGCGGTACGGGCTGCGTCGAATGCACGGCCGTCGAGGGATGGTGGGTGCACCTACGGCGATGCACCGCATGCGGCCACATCGGCTGCTGTGATGATTCGCTGGCCCGGCACGCGTCGGCCCACTGGCGCGAGACGGGGCACCCGATCATCCGGTCCTTCGAGCCCGGTGAGGATTGGTTCTGGAACTTCGACACCAATCAGTACTACGACGGGCCCGAACTCGCGCCGCCGGAGAGCCATCCGGTCGACCAGACCGCACCCGGGCCCAGCGATCGCGTCCCGAAGGACTGGATGACGCAGCTGCAGCGCAGGGGTGACTGACCCCCGGTGGTGAAGGCCGGAGGCGACAGCACCCTCACCGTCCTCGTCGCATTCGGAGCGAACCTCGTGGTCGCCGTGGCGAAGTCGTTCGCCGCCGTGGTGTCCGGGTCGGCGTCGATGACTGCAGAGGCCGCGCACTCGTGGGCGGATACCGGCAACGAAGTGTTCCTCCTCATCGCCGACCGGCGCAGCGTCCACGAACGCGACGCCCGCCGACCCCTGGGATACGGTCGCGAGGCCTACGTCTGGTCGCTGCTCGCCGCGGTCGGGCTGTTCGTCGTCGGGGCCGCCGTGTCGATCTGGCGGGGGGTGACCGAGCTCCTGCACGGCGAGGAGGCCGCCGAGGACTACCGGGTGGCCTATCTGGTGCTGGCGGTCGCCTTCGTGCTGGAGGGTGCGTCGTTGCTGCAGTCGCTGCGCCAACTTCGAAGGGACGCAAACACATACGAGAGCGACGTGCTGCAATACGCCTTCGAGACCTCCGATCCGACGGTACGAGCGGTATTCGCCGAGGACAGCGCCGCACTGGTCGGCATCGTGATCGCCTTCCTCGGAATTCTGTTGCACCAGCTCACCGGCGAGGTGCTCTGGGACGCAATCGGATCCATTCTCGTCGGCGGCGTACTGGGCGTCGTCGCGGTCATCCTGATCAATCGCAACAGGGTGTTCCTCACCGGGGAGCCCGGACCACCGCGCCTGCAGCAGGCGCTGCGGGAGAAGTTGAACGGCTTTCCCGAGGTCGCCTCGGTGCGATTCCTGCGGCCCGAATTCATCGGCCCCAAGCAGATCTTCGTGATCGCAAGCGTCGACCTGGTGGGTGACGCCGTCGAATCGTCGATCGCGCGCACGTTGCGCGTACTAGAGCATCGGTTCGAAGACGAGGTGCCCTACGTAGTGGAGGCGGTGCTCACCGTTTCCGAGCCCGACGACCCGGGTATCTCGCACGGGTGACCACAGAACCCGCGACCAGCGATTCGGACTCCGGACCCGAAGGCGCCCCCAAGGACGTCCAGAGCGATCCCGCCAAGGGCGCCGAGGGCCAATCGGACTGGTCCGACGAGGGTGGCGCCACCCCGACGGGACCCGCCGACGGCTAGCCAACGGGCGTCGGAGACCAAAATCTGAAACGCGCGTTAATTTTTGCTGGGCAGCCTCCCTTCCCGTCCCTGCGCGCCTATCATCAACGGGTGAGTGACCCGACCCCGGAGGCGGACACCGGAGCCGGTGGCTACCTCGACCGCGAGACCGCCCGACGGCTGGTCGCCGGGACCGTGTCGGTCAACCCGGCGGTCCGGGAGCTGATGGGACAGATCACCAAGGACCACGGCGGCGTCGCTCGGCTATTACGACTCGTCCTGGCCGACCCCGACCGACTGACTGCCTTGAATGCCGCGGGCCTGCTCGACGGCGCGCCGAGGCTCGCTCTCGACCAGTTCGCAGAGCTCACCGCCGAAGCCCTGGGCGTGCCGTATGCCGCGGTGTCGATCCTCGCCGAAGACCGCCAGATCCGCTTGGGCTGCAACGACCCCGGTGCCACCCCGAACAGATCGATCCCGCTGGACGAGTCGATCTGCAAGTACGCCGTGGTCAGCGGCCAGCCGCTGATCATCGACGACATCGTCCGCCACCCGGTGCTGGCCGACCACCCCATGGCGCTCTGTGGGGCCATCCGCGCCTACGCCGCCTTCCCCCTTCACGACGAGCGGGGCAATCCCGCGGGGACGCTGTGCGCCTGGGACGACCAGCCGAGGCGGTGGACGAGCGGTCAGGTGCAGATTCTCGAGGATCTCGCGGCGGCCGCACACGCGAAGGTGTTCGGAGCGTGAGGTCATGACGAGCGTCGTCGACGAGACAGCGGAATCCGGGGGTCGAATGATCACGTTGCAAGGTCGCAAGACGTCGGCGCCGGCACCCTCGACACCCCCGGTTCGGCCGCGGCGGCGGACCCTCGACGAGATGGCCAGAACCAACCCGCTCAGCACGATCATCACCATGAGCATCGACGTGGCGGCCGGCTCCGCCGGGGTGGCCCTGGGCTCGTGGTGGGCCTTCTCCACCGAGCCGACGAGTCCGCCCGTGTGGATGTGCTGGCTCTACACCCCGCTGGTCGTCGCGACGCTCGCCGCACGAAAGGTCTACGCCCGCAGGCTGAACCGACGGTTTCTCGACGAGATTGGTCCCGTACTCGCCGGCACGGCGCTTGCCGCGGTGTTGCTGCTGAGCCTGATGGAGTTCGACAACGCGCCGGGACACATCGGCGGCATGGTCGCCAAGATCTGGGTGTGCGTCGTAGCGGTGATGATGCTGTGCCGGCTGATCCGTGCGGAGTACCAACGACGTCTGCGACGGCGCAATCTCCTGCTGTCGCCCGTCATCGTCGTGGGCAACGGACGCGTCGCCTATCAGATCGTCGAACGGCTGCGCGCCAGCCCACAGCATGGTTTGTCGGTCGTGGGCTTGGTCGACGCCGAACCCCCCTGGGCGGGAATCGATTCCGAGGGCGCCACGCCGCCGGTGCCGTATCTGGGCTCGCCCGACGACGTCGACCGGTTGATACGCGAAACCGGTGCCGAGGGAATCGTCATCGCCTTCTCCCTCACCCAGGACCAACTGCTCACCCCGGTCATCCGCATCGCCCACCGACACGGACTGCGGGTGTGGGTGGTGCCGAGGATGTTCGACTCGGTCGGCGCGAGCGTCCGGGTGGAGCACGTCGGCGGACTCCCGCTGCTCGCCGTGCCCCACACCGATCCGCAGGGCTGGCAGTTCACGCTGATGAAGCACTTTGGCGATCGAGTCGTCGCCGCCCTCGGATTGCTGCTGGTCTCTCCGGTCTTCGTGACGCTCATGCTGCTCGTGCGGCTCAGTTCCCCAGGCCCGATTCTGTTCCGGCAACCACGCGTGGGACGAGACGGACAGGTGTTCGACTGTCTGAAGTTCCGGTCGATGCGCGATCCGCTGCCTTCGGACGCCGACTTCGAGGTCGCGTCGGGACGTGCGCCCGGTGGCGTCGAGGGCGTGGACCGGCGCACCACGATCGGCAAGATCATGCGCCGGACGTCGTTGGACGAACTCCCCCAGCTGCTCAACGTGGTCAAGGGCGACATGAGCCTGGTCGGACCGCGGCCGGAGCGGCCGGAGTTCGTCGCCCTGTTCGACGCTCAGATCCGCCGCTACGGCGAGAGGCACCGGGTCAAGGCCGGCGTGACCGGCTGGGCACAGGTCCACGGACTGCGCGGCCAAACCTCGATCGCCGACCGCGCCGAATGGGACAACTACTACATCGAGAACTGGTCCTGGGGGCTCGACGCGAAGATCTTGTTGCTCACGGTGCTTGCCGTGATGCGCCGGTCGGAGTGAATCGGGGTCTCGACCTCACGACGCGGGCACCAGCTCGGTGCTCACCCAGTCCGGGAACGACTGCCACCCGACTTCCGGGTGACGGGCGTGCAGGTCGGCGACGCCGTCTCGCGTCGACGGCCTCAGACCACGACGCTAGACCGCGATCCGCGGATGCGGCTTGGCCTTCTTGTCTGCGTACATCAGCTCGTCGGCCTCGGCGACCAGCACTTGGAGCGTCTTGAGGTCGTCGGCGCCGACGCGCACCAGACCCACGCTCACCGACAGGGAGTACCGACGATCGGCGGATTCGTTGAGGGCGACGAACGATTCCAAGAGCCGCGACTTGAAGGTCTCCGAGCACTCGTCGGTCTCGGTGACGAGAACGCAGAATTCGTCGCCGCCGGTACGCGCAAGCACGTCGGCCGGGCCCAGGGCCGAGCGCAACGTCCGGGCGACGTCGGCGATCAAGGCGTCGCCTGCGTCATGCCCCTCTTCGTCGTTCACCCTCTTGAGTCCGTCGACGTCGAGGAACGCCAGCAGGCACGCCCGGCCGCGGTCACGGGCTGCGCTCAGGGCCGCTTGGCCGAGCACGTTGAAACCGCGGAGGTTGTACAACCCGGTCAGCTCGTCGGTCAGGGACAACCGCCGAATCTCGTCGTTGGCCTTCCGCAGTTCGGCCGTCCGATCGCGGACCCTTTGCTCCAGTTGGGAGATGGTCTGGACGTGCGCCATGGCGACCGACGTCGAGTCAGCCAGCCCCTGGAGCAGCGAGACTTCATTCTCGGAGGGCATCCGTTCGCGGGCCCAGTAGGCGCCGATCGCCCCGACCGGTTCCAGCCGGCGGATGGGAACCATCACGAGGCTCTTGACGAACGTCGTGCGGTACACGGCATGCGGTATGCGGTCGTCCTGGTAGACGTCGGGAATGACCACTGGCTGCCGGTGAAGCATGGACCATCCGCCAATGCAGGTGTCCATCGGGAATCGGCCGCCCTTCCACAGGGCGGCGACGGCGTCCTCGTCGGCGTAGAAGCACATGCCGGCATCACGCAGGACGAAGGTGGCTCCGTCACACCCGAGGATTTCGCGAGCTGCCGTGCGCACGATGCGCTGTACGTCGGCCAACTCCTGAGCCAGCGAGAGTTCCTGAACGGCTACCAGAAGACGTTCCATACCGCGGACGTAGTCGACGGTCGTCGAGCTCACGGGCGTCGCGCCTGCGCCAAGAACTCCGACGGGGCGAGCGAGCCCACCATGCCTACCTCCGCCGGGCCAGTTGCGTCGATGACGGATCCAATCGACCAAATTGTCGGAAGCGTAACACCGAATTCTACCCCCGGCGGATCATCTGGCTGGCCTTGACGCTGAGGACCGCCAGCCCACGGGGACGGTCGTGATGTGGTGGCCAGGGCCGGGATCGAACCGGCGACCTTCCGCTTTTCAGGCGGACGCTCGTACCAACTGAGCTACCTGGCCGGGACGGCACGCACTTCCTTGCCTCGCCGTATGGCGACCCTGACGGGACTCGAACCCGCGACCTCCGCCGTGACAGGGCGGCGCGCTAACCAACTGCGCCACAGGGCCTTGCTCCTACTGCTGCTCCGGCGTTTCCGCCGTTGCGTCGTACCCCCAACGGGATTCGAACCCGTGCTACCGCCGTGAAAGGGCGGCGTCCTAGGCCGCTAAACGATGGGGGCCAAAGCCGAATCTCTTCGGGGACTCTCAACGCCGGAGCGTTGGGAGCTTCGATAGCTTAGGTTACCGACCCCCAATTCCTCAAACGCGGGTCCCCGTCGCGCCCGCGGCAATCGGCCCGGGTACGCCAAGTATCCTTTGTCACCACGCCCCTATAGCTCAGTTGGTAGAGCTACGGACTTTTAATCCGCAGGTCCCAGGTTCGAGCCCTGGTGGGGGCACCACGTTCTCTCCAGTCGGTGGGCCGCGGTGCCGACACCGCTCACGGGACGACGGAGGAAACCTGATGACGACCACCCCGACCTCGCGCATGGGACTGGGGCTCGCCGCGCTGGGGCGGCCGGCCTACATCACCAGCGGCCGTTACCGCGACGTCGGTGCGGCGCGGTCGGTGGACGAGATGCGGGCCCGTACCGCCGACGTCCTCGACGCCGCCTACTCGGGCGGCCTCCGATACGTCGACGTCGCTCGTTCCTACGGCCTGGCCGAGCAGTTCTTGGCCGATTGGCTGGACTCGCGGCCCGAGATCGAGGACGTCGAGGTCGCCTCCAAGTGGGGCTACCGCTACGTGGGTGACTGGCAGATGACGGCCGACGTGCACGAGGTCAAGGACCATTCCCTGGCCGCCTTCCACCGGCAACTGGCCGAGACGACGAAGATCCTGGGCGGCCGACTCGACCTGTATCAAGTGCACTCGGTGACGCCGGACAGCCCGGTGCTCACCGACGGTGAGCTTCACCGCGCGCTCGCCGACGCCCGTGACGCCGGACTTCGCCTCGGACTGTCCACCTCCGGCCCACGCCAGGCCGACGTCATCCGCGCGGCCCTGACGATCGACGTCGGCGGACGGCGCTTGTTCACCTCCGTCCAGTCGACCTGGAATCTGCTCGAGACCTCCTCTGCCGCAGCGCTTTCCGAAGCGCACGCCGACGGTGTGGCCATCGTGGTCAAGGAGGTCTTCGCCAACGGTCGGTTGGCCCCCGGCACCACCGACGTCTCACCCGGGGTTGAATTGGCGTCCCGCGTAGCCGCCGATCTCGGGGTCGGCCTCGACCAACTCGCCGTCGCGGCCGCCTACCGCCAGCCCTGGTCACCTCGGGTGCTCTCCGGCGCGGCGACGTCGTCGCACGTCCGGTCCCACGTCGCGGGGGCCGACATCGCCTTGCCGACGGCGGTGGCGGATGCGCTGAAGACGGCGGCAGAGGATCCGGCCGACTATTGGGCGGCGCGCAGCCGCCGGGAGTGGACCTAGTTCGCTCGACGAGGTCGGCGCTTGGGCCCCCGCCCGCGCCCCGATCCGGATACCCTTTTCGCCATGAAGTCGGTGGCGACCTTCGGGGCGGCGGTGATCGTCTCGTTCGCGTGCGCGGCGTGCGGTCCCGCACACGGCGCCTCCGGGTCCTCGGTCGTTCGACCCGCCACCTCCGCCTCGGCGGCGCAGGGCACCGACGTGCCCGAGACGCTGGGCGCCGCCACTGCGGCGGCGCAGGCCAACATCGACCGCTTCACCGCAGGGGACTATGCGGGCGTGTGGGAACACATGGAGTCCGACGTCCGAGCCGGCATCACCCAACGGGACTTCGTGACGTTCTACGAGACCTGCAAGAAGCCTGGTGCGCCGATCAGCGTCCGTGGGCTGCGCCTGGAGGGTGGCGAAGCGATCGTCGTCATGAAGATCCAGGGCGTGGAGAAGTCACGCGGGATGGTCTACGAGGACGGCAGCTGGAACATGCAGGCAACCGACGACTTCGCCTCCCGGCTGGGTCAGCCGCTCCCCCAGCTCATCGCCGAGGAGACCGCCGCCGGGCTCTGCTCGCACTGAGCGGCCTCCGGGCGCTCACACCACCGGGCAGTAGTGCATCGGGTTGTCCCGCTCGTCGAGCGGGGGCAGGTTGCGGGCCGGTGTCTCCGGCAGTGGCGCATCCGCAGCGCTGCGCCCCGTGACGCGGTCCCACCCCGCGCGTGCCCTGGGGTGCATGCGAGTCCGCTTGGGCAGCAACGAGAATGCGACGTGGACGAGTTGTCCGAGCCGGCGATGCACCCACTCGTCGCGGTCGGACCAGGTGTAGCCCATCAGGTCTCGGATCGGCGGGTCGTACAGACCGACGGTGAACCACACGAAGAACGGCGCCACCAGTTTGCGTTGCCGGCGCCACATCCAGTCGGGCATCTTCTCGGCCCACGGCGGCTTGGGCAGGTCGGTGAGGTCGAGCACCGCCCGCGCGGCGTAGTTGTTCTCCAACACGTTGCGGCACATGTCATCCCAGTACGCCTGAAAGTCCTCCCAGGTCTTGGGCACCGGCCGCATGCTCATCCCGTACATCCGATACCACTCGACGTGTTCGTCGAACAGTTGGCGCTTCTCGTCCTCGCTGATGCCGCCGCAGAGTCGCTGCGCGACGATCAGCGTCCCAACGAAGAAGGTGGAGTGCGCCCAGTAGAAGACGTCGGGATTGAGCGCGTGATACCGACGGCCCTGGGCGTCAACGCCTTTGACGTCGACGTGGTAGTCGCGAACCTCGGCGCCCGTGCGGGGCGCACGGTCGGTGTCGAATACGACGCCGCCGATTGGATAGAGCGACCTCAACAGGCGGGGCCACCGCTCGCGAAAGAACGTCGAATGCTCCTCGACCGCGGCACCGAGCTGGGGGTGCATGTTCTGCATCGACCCGGCCCACGGCCCCTGCAACAGCCCGCGCCAGTCACCGAAGTACTTCCACGTCAGCGAATCGGGACCGAGCGGCATCGGTGGAGCGTCGTAGCCACCGGGTGACACCGGGCAGCCCATGGCCTGCCCGCTGGTCACTGGACACGTCTCAGACGTATCTTGGGTCACTGGCGACCTTTCCTGGAGCCGACGAAATTCTGACTACGTGCGTTGTCATAGTGAGTTTAGGAGTGATGTGCCTTCCGGTCAACGACGGGGCCGCTGGTCCGGTGTCCCCCTGCAGGACCGGCAGACGCTTCGGCGCGACGAGCTCATCGCCGCCGGCGTGCAGGCGCTCGGCGGCGAGGGCGGTGGTGCGTTGACCGTGCGCGGCGTGTGCCGCGCGGCCGGCCTGACCGAGCGCTACTTCTACGAGAGCTTCGACGACCGCGACGATTTCGTCCGCGCGGTCTACGACCACGTGTGCAGCACGGCGATGACGACGTTGACGTCCTCGACGACGCCGCGCGACGCCGTCGAGAGATTCGTCGCCCTGATGGTCGACGATCCGATCCGGGGACGGGTTCTGCTGATCGCACCCGAACGGGAACCCGTGCTCACCAAGTCGGGCGCGGAGTGGATGCCGAGCTTCATCGAACTGCTCCAGCACAAGCTGACGCGCATCACCGACTCTGCAGTGCAGGCCATGGTGGCCACCGGCCTGGTCGGCGCGCTCACGGCACTGTTCACGGCTTATCTGAACGGCCGGCTGGAGGCCACCCGGGAGCAGTTCATCGACTATTGCGTCGACATGCTGCTCAGCCGGGCGTCAACCCACTAGGTCACTCGCCGGGAGCGCCGGGGGTCTGGCCGTCGCCGGCCAGCTCGTCGGTCGCGCTCTGCGCCGCCTGAGCCTGGGCCTCCGCCTTGGCCTCTTCCTCGTCGGCCGCCGACTTGGCCGCGCGCCCCTCTTCACTTCCCTGCGACAGGCCGGGCGTCGTCGCAGTGGCGTAGCCGCCGTTGCAGTTGAGGTAGAACTGCACGGTGTTCGACACGTGGGCACCGTCGTTCGCGCTGGCGAACGGTGCGGTCTGGGATCGTTCGACGATGCAGTCGTCCTGGGAGAGCTTGTCGCCGGTGCGAGCGGCTACGACGACCGTCTGGCCGGCGCCGCTGGCCGCAGAGGACGCATCCGAATACTTCTGGCCCGCGTAGGAATCGGCCGAAGCCACCCCACCGCCGAGAAGCGCCGACACAGTCAACGCACCTAGTGCGCCAGAACCAACAACGATGAGCTTCTTCACTTCTAGCCCTATCTTTCCGCGGAGTCACAGCCTGCTCGCGGGGATATTACAGCCGCGTGTGCCGCAGCGCAGCGCCTTGCCGGCCGACAGACACGATCAATAGGGCACCGATTTCACCGCTTCGCCGCGGATCGCCGTCGGCGAGGTCCGGATATGGCGCTGGTGCAGCGATCAAACGGTTGGCCGCCGGCCTACTTTCCGCCACAGTCGAGATTCACGAGCATCGTCCCGGGTCTGGAATTGCCGAAGCCATCGACGGTCGAGCCCGCGTGCGCGCTGGTGACGATGCAGTCGTCCTGGGCCCTACGACCGCCGATGGTCGAGGCGATCTGCGTGCTGATACGCCTGGCGCTGAGCGCCGCCTTCATCTCGGAGTACTTCCGGCCGACGACATCGTCGGAAGAGGCAACGCCGCCTCCAACTGTGACCGACAGCGCTGCGGTCAAGCAGATAGCCGCACCACCGAGAGAAAGGGTTTTGATCAACGCATGTGACCTTTCGTCGTCAGCGGGCATGAGTTCCCGGTTGCGTCGTTGCCAGCGTGGATGATTCTTCCTCGGATACTTCCCTTGCCTCGGGATTGCCTGTGAGTCATCGGTAACGACGCGGTGACACCTGCGACGGAGAACTTGATGTCACCGGGGGACACAGATATATTGAGTGCAACCAACGGGTACAGATAACTGGGAGGGTTCATGTCGACCGAGTTGACCGACCTGCAGCTGCTGCACGAACTCGAGCCTGTGGTGGAACAGAACATCAACCGCCACATGCGCATGCGCAAGGACTGGAACCCCCACGACTACATTCCGTGGTCCGACGGCAAGAATTTCTACGCGCTCGGTGGGCAGGACTGGGATCCCGAGCAGTCGAAGCTCTCCGAGGTTGCCCAGGTGTCCATGCTGCAGAACCTCCTGACCGAGGACAACCTGCCGTCCTACCATCGCGAAATCGCGATGAACTTCAGCATGGACGGCCCGTGGGGCTACTGGGTCAACCGGTGGACCGCCGAGGAGAACCGGCACGGCATCGCGCTGCGTGACTACCTCGTCGTCATCCGTGCGATCGATCCGCTGGAGCTCGAGGAACTGCGCGTGGAGCAGGTCACGCGTGGCTTCAGCCCCGGCCAGGGCCCCCAGGGCGAGATGTTCGCCGAGAGCCTCTTCGACTCGGTCATCTACGTCACCTTCCAGGAACTCGCCACGCGCGTCTCGCACCGCAACACCGGCAAGGCCTGCAACGAGACGGTCGCCGACCAACTGCTGCAGCGCGTCTCGGCCGACGAGAACCTGCACATGATCTTCTACCGCGACGTCAGCGCAGCGGGTCTGGACTTCGCGCCCAACCAGGCGATGAAGTCCCTGCACCGGGTGCTGCGCAACTTCAAGATGCCCGGTTACACCGTGCCCGAGTTCCGCCGCAAGGCCGTCGTCATCGCCGTCGGCGGCGTCTACGACCCGCGCATCCACCTCGACGACGTGGTGATGCCCGTCCTGAAGAAGTGGCGCATCTTCGAACGCGAGGACTTCACCGGCGAGGCCGCCGAGATGCGCGACGACCTCGGCAAGCTCGTCGAGGAACTCGAGGAGACCTGCCAGAAGTTCGAGATCGCGAAGGAACGTCGCCTCGAGCGCGAGCGCAAGATGGCGGAGAAGAAGGAGATGAAGAACTTGTTGGTGACGTCATCATCAGCAGCCTCCTGACCCCAGCCAAGCCATCGGTCCGATCGTTGACGATCGGACCGATCGCGTTGCGCAGCCCCGTCGTCCTGGCACCCATGGCCGGGGTGACCAACGTCGCATTCCGCACGTTGTGCCGCGAGCTCGAGCTGGCACGTGCCGGGACCGTCAGCGGGCTCTACGTCTGCGAGATGGTCACGGCCCGAGCCCTCGTCGAGCGCAACGAGAGCACGCTGCACATGACGACGTTCGGTCCCGACGAGTCGCCGCGGTCGCTGCAGCTCTACACCGTCGATCCGGCGACCACCTACGCCGCGGCGAAGATGATCGTCGACGAGGACATGGCCGATCACATCGACATGAACTTCGGCTGCCCCGTGCCCAAGGTCACCCGCCGCGGAGGCGGCGCGGCGCTGCCCTACAAGCGCAAGCTGTTCGGTCAGATCGTCGCCGCAGCAGTCCGTGCCACCGAAGGCTCCAAGATCCCCGTCACCGTGAAGTTTCGCATCGGGATCGACGACGACCACCACACTCACCTCGACGCCGGCCGCATCGCCGCCGCCGAGGGCGCGGCAGCCGTGGCGCTGCACGCCCGCACCGCGGCGCAGCGCTACTCCGGTACCGCCGACTGGAATCAGATCGCCGAGCTCAAGCAGCACGTCACCGACGTCCCGGTGCTCGGCAACGGTGACATCTTCGTCGCCGAGGACGCCATCAGGATGATGGCCGAGACCGGCTGCGACGGAGTCGTGATCGGGCGCGGATGCCTCGGGCGGCCGTGGTTGTTCGCCGAGCTGTCGGCAGCCTTCAACGGCGTCGACGCCCCCGCGCCCCCCACCCTCGGCGAGGTCGCCGACATCGCCCGTCGCCACGGCCAGTTGCTGGCCGCCCACTTCGGCGAGGACAAGGGCATGCGCGACATCCGCAAGCACGTCGCCTGGTACCTGCACGGTTTCCCCGCCGGCGCGGATCTGCGCCGGGCATTGGCCCTGGTCAAGACACTCGACGAGCTCGACGAGCTGCTGGCTCAGCTAGACCCCGACGTGCCGTTTCCGCCGGCCGCCGAGGGGCCGCGCGGGCGGCAGGGCTCACCCGGATCGGTGTCGCTACCCGAGGGCTGGCTCGGCGATCCGAACGACTGCACGGTGCCGTCCGGGGCCGACGTCATGCATTCCGGGGGCTGAACCGAGGCCCGAGCGAGACGTCTTCGAGACGCCACCGACGCCTCCTCGGACTGGCTCGGCATCGGGTTGTCTCAGTACGATGGGAAACCACCAGGACGGGTTCCGACAGGCTTCGATTGGCCAAGCCCCTGTCGTGCTGCTAGAAGACTAGATGCAGACGAGATAGACCGGTGTGCACGGACGCACCGAATCCATACGGTCGGAGGCCGACAGGACATGAGTGACGGCGACAACGCCGCTCCCGGTCGTCGGCAACGGAGCGAGCCCGACGACGCGAAGCCGGGTGCCGAGAAGCCAGTCAACGACTGGATTACCCGATCGACGCGGCCGGCGCCAGGCGCCGCGCCGTGGGAACGCACGAACACCACATCCGACGAACCGGCGGGCAATCACACCGACGGCGTGACCGTGGCCGACCTGATCGCCAAGATCACCGGCAAGCCCCCCGAACCCACGCCCCAACCCGAGCCCGACCCCGACGAGCAGTCCCTCGAGGCGGAGGTGTCCGCTGAGGCCGTTCCCGAGGTCGACACCACCGTCTTTCCCGTCGTCCCGGCCCACGCGTCCGAGCTACCCGACCTGACCGGCCTCGCCAAGGAATCCGCGTCGCCCGAACGGATCGACGGCGTCATCCCCGCCGCGGTCACGACCACCTCACACCGCGGCCGTCACACCGCGATGGCGTTGGGCCGGATAGCCGCGGCGCTCATCGCGGTACTGGCGTTGGCCACGACCGGCGCAGCGTGGCAGTGGCAGGCCTCGAAGAACCACAACCTCAACAAGGTCGCGGCGCTCGACCCGAACTCCCGCGACATCGTCGACCCCGATGCGCAGTTCGGCGACGAGAACTTCCTCATCGTCGGCACCGACAGCCGCATCGGCATGAACAGCGACATGGGCGCGGGCACCACCGACGACGCGGCGGGGGCCCGGTCGGACACGATCATGCTGGTCAACATCCCGGCCAACCGAAAACGCGTGGTCGCGGTGTCCTTCCCGCGCGATCTGTCGATCACTCCGATGCAGTGCGAGCACTGGGACCCCACCACCAGCACGTACGGGCCCGCGACCGATCCGGATTCCCCGGTCTACGGAATGGACAAGGTCTACACCGAGACCAAGCTCAACTCGGCCTACGCCGTCGGCGGGCCGAAGTGCCTGGTGAAGGTCATCCAAAAGCTGTCCGGGCTGTCGGTCAACCGGTTCATGGCCGTCGACTTCGCCGGCTTCGCCAAGATGGTCGACGCCCTCGGCGGCGTCGAGGTCTGCTCCACCACCCCGCTCCAGGACTACGAACTGGGCACCGTGCTGGCCAACGCCGGCCGCCAGATCGTCGACGGGCACACCGCGCTGCAGTACGTCCGCGCCCGGCAGGTCACCACCGAGACCAACGGTGACTACGGCCGCATCAAGCGTCAGCAGCTGTTCCTGTCCTCGCTGCTGCGGTCGCTGATCTCCAAGGACACGTTCTTCTCGCTGAGCAAGCTCAACAACGTGGTCAATCTCTTCATCAACGACAGCTACGTCGACAACATCCAAACCAAGGACCTCGTCGACCTCGGCCAGTCCGTCCAGGGCGTGAACGTCGGTCGCATCACGTTCGTCACGGTGCCGACGGTCGGTTACGCCGACGAGTATGGCAACGAAGTGCCCCGCACCGACGACATGCGCAGCCTCTTCGACGCGATCATCAACGACGATCCACTGCCGGAGGAGAAGAACGTCGGCCCGACGCCCCTGTCGGACAAGCCCGCAGCCGCCGTCCCCCCGCCCGCCGACACCACCGGCGAGTTGGTCGACGCCGTGACCACCAGCCCGGGCGATATCACCGTGCGGGTGTCCAACTCCACCGGCGAGGACGGGTTGGCCTCCACCGCGGCCAGTGATCTGCAGCAGCACGGGTTCAACGTCGACACCCCCGACGACTATCCCGGCCCGCTGGACTCCACCACGGTGTTCTTCTCCTCGGGCAACGAGCAGGCCGCGGCCACCGTCGCCTCGTCCTTCGCCTCCCCCGCGATCCCACCGATCGAACGGGTCTCCGGCATGGGCAACGTGATCCGGGTCGTGCTTGGTTCGGACTTCAACGCCGTCAACGCCCCGTCACCGAGCGGGTCCTCGGTCCAGGTCCACGTGGTGCACGACCGCAGCAGCGAGAAGTCCCATCTGCCCGAGGACCTAACCGTGACCAACGCTGCCGACACCACCTGCGAGTAGCCCGGCGCGGAGTGCATTCCGGCAGGTGGCATTCACCTTTAGTTCACCCACGAGGTCGTGAGATCGCGACGTCCAGCCCGTAGGCTTGATACATGCGTACCGCTTATCACGAGCAACTGGCCTCGTTGACGGACCAGCTCGGTGAGATGTGCGGCCTTGCCGGCGTCGCCATGGAGCGTGCCACTCAGTCCCTTCTCCAGGCCGATCTCGTCCTCGCCGAACAGGTCATCACCGACCACGAACAGATCGCCGCGATGAGTGCCCGCGCCGAGGAAGCCGCGTTCGTGCTCCTCGCGTTGCAGGCCCCCGTCGCCGGTGACCTCCGCGCCATCGTCAGCTCCATCCAGATCGTCGCCGACGTCGACCGGATGGGTGCGCTGGCCCTGCACGTCGCCAAGATTGCCCGCCGTCGCCACCCCCAGCACGTCCTGCCGGAGGAGGTCAACGGCTACTTCGCCGAAATGGGCCGCCTCGCAGTCGATCTCGGCAACAGCGCCCAGGAGGTGCTGGTGAGCCGGGATCCGGAGAAGGCTGCCCGCATCCGTGAAGAGGACGACGCGATGGACGACCTCCACCGCCACCTGTTCTCCGTGCTGATGGACCGCGAATGGCGCCACGGTGTGGTCGCCGCGGTCGACGTGACGCTGCTGAGCCGGTTCTACGAACGTTTCGCCGACCACGCGGTCGAGGTGGCGCGTCGCGTCATCTTCCAGGTCACCGGCCGGTTCCCCGACGAGGAAATCGTTCCGACGCCTCACTGACGGGTGATGCGCACACCCTGCTTGGTGGCCGCCAGAAGGTCTCGCAACACCTTCGCCAGAACCTGCAGTTCGGGGCTGCCGTAGGCCTTCAAGAAGTCGTGGCGCCCCCGATCCATCTCGTCGTGCAGTTGGCTGTGGGCTGCGGCGACGAGCTCCCCGTCGCCGGTCGGCACCAGTTCGACCTCCTTGCGATTGCCCGGAATGGGCCTGCGGTCGACTAGGTGGGCGTCGACCAGGCGTTGGACGTGCTTGGACACCGTTCCCTTCAGTTGCCCGGAACGGGCCGCCAATCCGACGACGCTGACGGGCCCGTCGGCGATGACGGCGAGTAGGTGCATCGACAGCGTTGGCAACTCGCGGACCGCCGTCGCCAGCCGGGGCGGACACCGCTGCGCCATGAAGTCGCGTTCGGCGTCGTCGTCCTCCCCGCCGATCATCTCCACGTCGAACTTGTTCCCCACCGCGCCGAGCAGCCCGACGATCTCCTCGATCAGCGCGGACTTGGTTTTCATGGAAACCATCTTGCCATCGTCCACCCGTCGTCGTACATTGTTTCCATAGAAACCATATCCAAGGAAACGAAGGGATCGCCATGAAGGCAGCAGTGGTTCACGAGTGGGGCGCGGCGCCGATCTACTCCGACCAGCCCGAGCCGGAAGTCGTCGGCGGCGGGGTGGTCGCCACAGTCGAGGCGTCCGCGCTGACCAACCTCACCAAGGGCCTGATGTCGGGAAAGCACTACGCCAGCAGTCAAATTCGACTCCCCGCCATCCCCGGCGTGGACGGCGTCGCGCGACTCGACGACGGCACCCGCGTCTACACCGGCGCACTCGCGCCCTACGGCATGATGGCCGAGCGCACTCTGGTCGACCCGCAGGGTGCCGTGGTGGTGCCCGATCACGTCGACTCCGTCACCGCCGCAGCCATCCCCAACCCCGGCGTCTCGGCCTGGATGTCACTGCAGCACGCGGCCGCGGTCCAACTCGGAGACCACGTCCTGGTGCTCGGCGCCACCGGCGTCACCGGGTCGACCGCAGTCCAGTTGGCCAAGTCCGCCTTCGGCGCCGGCCGGGTAGTCGTCGCCGGCCGCGACACCATGCGCCTGCAGTGGCTGCGTACCGTCGGCGCCGACGACGTGATCACCATCGGCGAGGAGGATCTCCGCGCCCGGGTCGCCGGCCTGCACGCCGAGCGGCCCTTCGACGCCGTCCTGGACTACCTGTGGGGCGAGCCCGCCGAGCAGGTCCTCGCGGGCCTCGGAGCCCACCAGCTCGCGGCGCCCTACCACCTGACCCGGTTCGTGCAGATCGGGTCGATGGCCGGGCTGAACATCACCTTGCCGGCGGGCATCCTGCGCAGCGCAGGCATCACCGTCAGCGGCGTCGGCCTCGGCAGCGCACCACCAGAAGTGCTCGCGCACATCCGGTCCGAGGCGCTGCCACGACTCTTCGCCATGGTGGCCGACGGTGAGCTACACCTGGAGGTCGACGCCAAGCCCCTGGCCGACGTAGAACGCCTGTGGACCGCCAAGGAGCCGTCGGGCACGCGGGTGGTGCTGACCCCCTAGCCGAACCGACCCGAGATGTAGTCCTCGGTCGCCTTCTGCGTGGGGTTGGAGAAGATCTTCTCGGTGTCGTCGATCTCGATCAGCTTGCCGGGCTTGCCGGTTGCCTCCAGGTTGAAGAACGCGGTCTGATCGCTCACCCGGGCGGCCTGCTGCATGTTGTGCGTGACGATCACGATCGTGAAGTCCTGCTTGAGCTCCGAGATGAGGTCTTCGATCGCGAGCGTGGAGATCGGGTCCAGCGCCGAACACGGCTCGTCCATGAGCAGCACGTCGGGCTGCACGGCGATCGCTCGGGCGATGCAGAGCCGCTGCTGCTGTCCGCCGGAGAGGCCACCGCCGGGCTTGTCCAGGCGGTCCTTGACCTCGTTCCACAGGTTGGCACCCTTGAGGGACTGCTCGGCGACCTCGTCTAGTGCCTTCTTGCTGTGTCGGCCCTGCAACTTCAACCCGGCCACGACGTTGTCACGAATCGACATGGTGGGGAACGGGTTTGGCCGCTGAAACACCATGCCGATGGTCTTGCGCACACCGACGGGGTCGACGCCCGCGCCGTAGATGTCCTCACCGTCGAGAAGCACCGAGCCCTCGACGCGGGCGCCGGGAATCACCTCGTGCATGCGGTTGAGGGTGCGCAGGACCGTCGACTTGCCACAACCCGACGGGCCGATGAACGCCGTCACGCTGCGCGGCTGCACCGACAGCGCGACGTCGGCCACGGCGTGGAACGAGCCGTAGTAGATGTTGACGTCCTTGAGATCGAGGCGCTTGGCCACGGGATGCTCCTACACTTTCTTGGGGGAGAAGATCTTTGCGACCAGGCGTGCCGCGACGTTGAGGATGGCGATCAGCAGCACCAACGTCAGCGCGGCGCCCCACAACCGGTCGGTGGGGATTGGGCTGGCCCCCGCGCCCGCGGAGATCTGGTCGTACATCATGCCGGGCAGCGAGCCCATGAATCCGGCGAACATGTCGAAGTTGATCGACGCCGCGTAGCCCACCAGGATCAGCAGCGGCGCCGTCTCACCCATCACCCGCGCCAGCGACAGCATGACGCCGGTGACGATGCCCGACAACGCCGTCGGGATGACGATGCGCACGATCGTCTTCCACTTCGGCACGCCCAGTGCGTAACTCGCCTCGCGGAGATCCATCGGGACGATCCGCAGCATCTCCTCGGTGGCCCGCACGATGACCGGGATCATCAGCAGCACCAGCGCCAGCGACACCGCGAAACCCGAGCGCTCGAAGCCCAGCGTCGCCACCCACAGCGCGTAGATGAACAGCGCGGCCACGATCGACGGCACGCCGGTGAGGATGTCGACCATGAACGTGGTGATCTTGCCGAGCCGTGTGCCGCCGCCGTATTCGACGAGGTACACCGCGACCATCACGCCGACAGGAATCGAGATCAGCGAGCAGACCAGGCCCTGGAGCAGGGTGCCCATCACCGCGTGGTAGACGCCGCCGCCGGGCGAGAACGCCGTCGTGCCCGCCTGGGAGTTGGTGAACCACACCGGCGAACTGACCGCTGCGAGTCCCTTGCTGATCACCGAGTACAGCACCCACACCAGTGGCACCAGGGCGACGAGCACCGACGCCGAGACCAGCACGGTCGCCACGTTGTTCGTCAGCTTGCGCTTGGCGCTGACGCCCTGGAACGTCGGCGCCTTGACGGGCTTGTCGAGAGTTGCGGTCACGCCTTCGCGCCCCTTCCGGCGACCGCGGCACGAGCCAGCGAGTTCACCACGAATGTGAGGATGAACAGCACCAGGCCGGCCGCGATGTAGGCGCCTGCCTTGTACTGGTCGTTGAATTCGCTTGCCGCCGAGGCGATCTTGCTGGCGAAGGTGTAGCCGCCGTCGAACAGCGACCACCCGAACGCCGTCTGGGTGCCGCGCAGGATGATCAGCAGCGCGATCGTCTCACCCAGGGCGCGGCCGAGGCCGAGCATTGCGCCGCTGATGTAGCCGGACAAGCCGAACGGCAGCACCGTGGTGCGGACGACCTCCCAGCGGGTGGCGCCCAGGGCCAGGGCGGCCTCGATCTGACCGCGCGGGGTCTGGATGAACACCTCCCGGGCGACCGCGGTGATGATCGGCAGGATCATCACCGCCAGCACGATGCCGGCGGTGAAGATCGTGCCGCCACCTGCCACCGACGCGTTGCCCGTCTTGAACAGGGACAGCCAATCCAGATTCTGGTTCAGCCACACGGCGAACGGCTTGAGCACGGGGGCCAGCACGTAGAGGCCCCACACGCCGTAGACGATCGACGGCACGGCCGCCAGCAGATCCACCACGTAGGCCAGCGGCCCGGCCAGACGTCGCGGGGAGTACTGGGTGAGGAAGATCGCGATGCCCAAGGCCACCGGCATTGCCAGCACCAGCGCGAACACCGAGACGAACACCGTCACCTGAATCAGGTCGAGGATGCCGAACTGCATCTTCGACGTGTCGGTGGTGACCCAGTTGCCGCCGTAGGTGAAGAAGTTCGCCTCGTTGCGGCTGAGCGCCGGAATCGCACGCCACAGCAGGAACACCGCGATCGCGCCGATCAGGACGACGATGGCGACGCCGGCACCCTGCGCAAGACCGCCGAAGATGCGGTCCCCCAGCCGGACCTTGCCGCCCTTGGAGGGGTTGGTGGTGATGGGTTCCGGCGACGGGACGGGCGAAGCGATCACTTCGCCCGATCCCGCCCCGGTTGGGTTCGGTGTCGTCACTGTCATCCCGTTGTCGGTCATTGCTTCCGTGAACCCATCCTCACCGCGTTGGTGCCCGTATGCCAACCGGCTAGGCGATTGCGTCGACGGACTTGAGCAACCGCTCCTTGAAGCTGTCGGGCAGGGGGACGAAGCCGGCGGCCGACAGGTTGGCCTGGCCCTGGTTGGCCGACACCGTCAGGAACGACTTCACCGCGGCGGCGGTGTCGGCGTCGTAACCCTTCGAGCAGACGATCTCGTAGGTGGCCAGCATCAGCGGGTAGGCGCCGGCCTCCTTGGAGGCGTAGAGCGCGTTGAGATCCAAGGTGAGGTCCATGCCCTCGGCCTTGAACTTGGCGTCGCCGACGGCCTTGGCGGTGGACTCGTCGTTCAACTCAACCGCACCGGCGCCACTGTCGATCTGCGCGAACGGCAGGTTCGCCGCCGCGGCGGGGCTCTTCTCGACGTAGCCGATGGCACCGGGGGTGGCCTGCACGGCCTGCACCACACCGGAGGACTTCTGGGCGCCCTCGCCCGCGCCACCCTGGAATTCCTTGCCCGCGCCCTTGGTCCACGTCTGCGGCGCGGCGGCGGTCAGGTACTTCTGGAAGTTGTCCGTGGTGCCCGAGGAGTCCGAGCGGTAGATCGGCGTGATCTTGGTGTCCGGGAGGGTGGTGCCGCCGTTGAGCGCGGCGATGGCCGGGTCGTTCCACGTCGTGATGGCACCGGTGAAGATCTTGGCCAGCACGTCGGCGTTGACGACGAGCTTGTCGACGCCCTCGACGTTGTAGGCCATGGCGACCGGCCCGAAGACCAGGGGCAGGTTCCAGGCCGGATTCCCGCCGCAGCGCTCGGTCGCGGGGGCAACCTGGTCGGCGGCCAGCGCCGAGTCCGAGCCTGCGAAGTCGACCTGCTTGGCGAGGAACTGCGTGACGCCCGCACCCGAGCCGGTGGGGTTGTAGGACAAGGACTTACCCGAGCAGACCTGACCCCACGCCTTGTTGAATTCGGCGATGGCATTCTGCTGGGCGGTCGAACCCTCGGCGGTCAGGGCGGCCTTGCCGCCACAGTCGGCGGCGCCACCCGCACCGGCGGCGGCGGACGACGATCCCGACGCACCACTCGACGACGTTCCGGAGTTGTTGTCACTGCCACAGGCGGACATCGTCAACGCGAGTGCGGCCGCGGACAACGCGACGACGAATGGAGTGCCGGCACTGGTGCCAAAGCGATTGAGCTTCACTGATCCCACTTTCGATTTTTGTCTGCCTCAGGACTCCACGGCAACGTATGCGGCGCCGGTGGACGGGTCGCTGACGAAAGGTGAACGAGCAGTGAACAGCCTCAGCGATTTCACAGCTGAGGGCTAACGGCGGGTGTACGCCACGTCTGCTGTGAAGACGGTGAAATCGAGCCGTTCGTACGTCTTCACGGCGGCCGAGTTATCAGCCTCGACGTAAAGGGTGACATCCGCGTCGGGGCCCAGGCGATCGGCCAGGTGATGCAGGCCCACCAGAGTCAGCGTCGCTCCGAGACCGCGCCCCTGCGCGCCGGGGTCGACGCCGACGACGTAGACCTCGCCGAGGTTCGGCCCGTGGACCTTCGTCCAGTGGAAGCCGAGGAGGGCGTGGCTCGCGGTGTCGAAGGCCAGGAACAACCCGGCCGGGTCGAACCACGCTTCGCCTCGCCGCTCGGCGAGGTCGGCATCGGTCCAGCCGCCCTGCTCGGGGTGCCAGGAGAACGCGGCGTTGTTGACCCGCAGCAGTTCGGCGTCGTCGTCGGGTCCGGCGTAGGTGCGCACCTGCACTCCGTCGGCCTGTGTCACCGGGGGCAGATCGCGCAGCGAGCGGCGCATCTGCAGCAGCTCGCGTGCGGCGACGAGGTCGAGGGACGCGGCGGTGGCGCGGGCGGGCGCCAAGTTCCCGTGTGCCCACACCCGGGCGCCGGGACCGCCGTCGTCCAGGCCCATCCGAATCAGCTCCGCACCGATGCCCTGTCGGCGCGCGTGAGGGTGGACGACGGCCTCGGCCATGGCGGGTGCGTCGGACGTGGCGGGCGCCAAGTTGAGGTATCCGACGATCTGATCGTCGAGGTCGGCGACGAGGTGCGCGGTGCGGTCGCGCGGCAGCTCCCGCAGGATCTGGTCACCGACGGGTGCGGTCCCGTCGACCGCGCGGGCGGCGTCCACGATTTCGGCGATCCGTCGCCGGTCGGCCTCGGGCACGGTCGTGCGCCAGGTGAGGGTGGTCACTTGGTACGAAGGGGGTCGCCCAGTTCGTCGACGAATCCCGCCGGGTCCTGGTCGTAGGCGTCCACGTCGTCGTAGTCCTCGCCGGGATCGGACTCCGGAGCCGGGGGACGGCCCCGGGCCGGCCGGACGGCCTTGTAGCCGACGTTGCGCACCGTGCCGATCAACGATTCGTACTCGGGGCCGAGCTTGGCGCGCAGACGCCGAACGTGCACGTCGACGGTGCGGGTGCCACCGAAGAAGTCGTAGCCCCACACCTCCTGCAGCAGCTGTGCCCTGGTGAACACCCGCCCGGCGTGCAGTGCCAGATACTTCAGGAGCTCGAACTCCTTGTAGGTGAGGTCGAGCGGGCGGCCGCGAAGCCGGGCGGTGTAGGTGCCCTCGTCGATCACGAGTTCGCCAAGGCTGACCTTGCCTGCACTTTCCTGGTCTGCGGCACCGCCGCGACGTCCGACGAGCAGCCGCAACCGGGCGTCGATCTCGGCGGGGCCGGTACTGGGAAGCAGGATCTCGTCGAGGCCCCATTCGACGTTGACGGCGACCAGGCCGCCCTCGTTGACGACCGCGACGACGGGCACCGCCGTGCCGGTGGTGCCCAGCAGCCGGCACAGGCCACGCGCAGCGGCGAGATCGGTTCGGGCGTCGACGATGGCCACGTCCGCGGTACCTGCCTCGAGCAGCGACGACACCTCGGTCGGGGCGGCACGCACGTTGTGGGCAAGCAGCGCCAACGACGGCAGCACCGAGTCCGGGTGCGGGTCGACGGTCAGTAGCAGCAGATCCAACGGGTCCTCCAGCGCATTTCGGGAAGGTCACCCGGCGTCGTCGACGGTGACGAGTCCGGGCAATCTCCCAGATTCATGGCTGACACGCGGCCGTTACCGGCCGACGATGGCATAACGATAGCGTGCAACCTGCGAATTTGCCGCGCTGGGCAATTGACGGCGACCGGCGTAGGCCAGAATGTCCGGGTGCGCAAGGTGCTGATCGGACTCGCCGCGACGGTCGCGACCCTGACCGTCGGCGCCGTCGGCACCGATTTCGGGACGGCCATCTACGCGGAGTACCACTGGGCGCGCAGTATTCGGGCGGCCAACCATCTGCCGTTCGATCCCTGGGTGGGCATCCTGGGATTCCCGTTCGTCACCCAGGCGAGCGGCCACCACTACCGGGAGGTCGAGATCCGGGCGGCCGGGGTGGACCACCCCGTCGTCGGCAAGGCCTCCATCGAGGCGACGCTGCACTCGGTGGACCTCACCGGGACGTCGTGGCTGCTGGCGCCCGGCGCCACCCTGCCGGTCGGCAAGTTGGAGAGCCGTCTGATCGTCGACTCCACGCACGTCGGCCGATTCATGGGGATCAAGGACCTGCTCGTCGAAGCGCCCCCGAAGGAGACCAACGACGCCACCGGGGGGACGACGGAGTCCGGCATCTCCGGCAGCCGCGGGCTGGTGTTCACCGGGACGCCCACCGCAGCCGGCTTCGACGAGCGGGTGAGCGTGTCGGTGGACCTGTCCACCCCCGATGACGACGACACCACGCTCGTCTTCACCGCCACCGGCGTGCTGACCGGTCCCGGCACGGCCGACGAGCAGGTGCCCGAGGAGAAGAAGGCCGCGGTGCTGGCGGCGTTCGGCACCCGGATGCCGGGGATGAAGCTCCCGTTCGCCATCGCGCCGACCAGTGAGGGAGCCCGCGGCTCGGACATCATCATCGAGGGCATCACCACGGGAGTAACGGTCGCCGTCGATGGGTTCAGACAGTCATGAACTCCTTGGCGGTCGTGATCGCGGTGCTGGTGGCGGCGTTGGCCGTGGCGGTCGTCGTGGGGCGCCTGCTCACCAGGCGCGACGGTGTCGTCCGGCGTACCGAGGGTCTGGCGGTCGACCTCCCCGAGGTGGACCTGCCCCAGGGCCGACCCGCAATCGTGCACTTCAGCGCCCCGTGGTGTGGACCGTGCGCCGGCGTGCGGCGGGTCGTCCACGACGTCTGCGCCGAGCTGCCCGAGGTTGCTCACGTCGAGGTCGACATGGACGCCAATCCGGCCGCCGCGCGCGAGCTTTCGGTGCTGTCGTTGCCGACGACATTCATCTTCGACGCCGACGGGCGGCAGCGATACCGAAGCTCTGGCGTGCCGAAGGCCGCTGACCTGCGGTCGGCTCTCGAACCGCTATTGGCCTGAGGCCCCTGTCATTGGGTAAGCTCTGCGGCGTGTCCCCCCGCGTTGAGCTTCAGCTCACCAAGCGCCGCGCAGTAGATCTGTGCCGCGTCGCGGGTTTCTGTTGTCGTTGTCATAGCTGCTGAGTAGCCGCGCGCACCTCGCGTCGCCCTCGGAGCAGCCGCTCAGGCATGCCCACGCCCAGCCTCGTCACAACAGCAGGAGCAGACCGTTGCCGAACAAGACCACCACACCGGATCAGGTCGACGTCCGGGGTCCCCGCTTCACCGCATGGGTGACCACCGCCGTCCTCGTCGTCGGACTCCTGGTGTCTGCCTACAGCCCCGTCGCCGCCGCGATCGTGCTGGGAGTACAGGCGGTGGTGTTCGCCGTCGGTGCCGTTGGCGGGCCACGCAGGCATCCCTACGGCCGCGTGTTCGCCGCGCTCGTCGCGCCTCGGCTGGGCCCGGTCACCGAGCGCGAACCCGCGCCGCCGTTGAAGTTCGCCCAGCTGGTGGGTTTGGTGTTCGCGGTCGTCGCGGCCGTCGGCTTCGCCACCGGACTGATGCTGCTGGGCTTGGCCGCCACCGCGCTCGCCCTCGTCGCCGCCTTCCTCAACGCCGCCTTCGGCATCTGCCTCGGCTGCCGGCTCTACCCGCTCGTCTCCCGCTTCCGAACCACCGCCACCCCCGCTTAATCTGTCGAATACCTAAGCAACCGAAGGGATTTCATCCATGGCACGCTCCGACGTCCTGGTCTCCGCCGACTGGGCCCAGAGCAATCTCGACACACCAGGGGTCGTCTTCGTCGAGGTCGACGAAGACGCCAGCGCCTACGACGACGGCCACATCGCCGGCGCGATCAAGCTGGATTGGCGCAAGGACCTGCAGGACCCGGTCAAGCGTGACTTCCTCGACCAGCAGCAGTTCTCCAAGCTGCTCTCGGAGAAGGGCATCTCGAACGACGACACCGTCGTCCTCTACGGCGGCAACAACAACTGGTTCGCCGCCTACGCCTACTGGTACTTCAAGCTCTACGGGCACCGGGACGTCAAGCTGGTCGACGGCGGCCGCAAGAAGTGGGAACTGGACAGCCGCCCGCTGGTCACCGAGGTGCCCGAGCGGGCGGCGACCTCGTACACCGCCGCCGCCCCCAACACCGCGATCCGGGCCTTCCGCGACGAGGTGATCGCCGCGATCGGCACCAAGAACCTGGTCGACGTGCGCTCCCCCGACGAGTTCTCCGGCAAGATCCTCGCGCCGGCGCACCTGCCGCAGGAGCAGAGCCAGCGGGCCGGTCACGTCCCCACCGCCATCAACGTGCCATGGAGCAGGGCGGCCAACGAGGACGGCACCTTCAAGTCCGACGAGGACCTCGCCAAGCTCTACGAGGCCGCGGGGCTCGACGGCTCCAAGGAGACCATCGCCTACTGCCGCATCGGTGAGCGGTCCTCGCACACCTGGTTCGTCCTGCAGGAACTGCTGGGCCATCGGAATGTCAAGAACTACGACGGTAGTTGGTGTGAATACGGCTCCCTGGTGGGCGCCCCGATCGAGTTGGGAAGTTGATATGTGCTCTGCACCCAAGCAAGGACTGACGTTGCCGGCCAGCGTCGACCTCGAGAAGGAGACGGTCATCACCGGTCGCGTCGTCGACGGTGCCGGCCAGACCGTCGGAGGGGCGTTCGTGCGCCTGCTCGACGCTAGCGACGAGTTCACCGCCGAGGTCGTCGCGTCGGCTACCGGTGACTTCCGGTTCTTCGCCGCCCCCGGGACCTGGACGCTGCGCGCCCTGTCTCCCGCGGGCAACGGCGATGCCAGCGTTGCGCCGTCGGGCGCCGGGATCCACGAAGTCGACGTCAAGGTCGCCTAGCGACGATGCGGCGAGGGACGAGCCGTGGAGGAGCTGGGCAATCCAGCCCGGCCTAGCGACGATGCGGCGAGGGACGAGCCGTGGAGGAGCTGGGCAATCCAGCCCGGCCTAGCGACGATGCGGCGTCCGTGAACCCCGGCCACCGCGCTGCCGGGCGCCGCAACTAGACTCGATTCCGTGGTGCTCTTCTTCGAAATCCTGCTCATCGTGGCAGTCGTCGTCATCACCTGGTTCGCCTTGTACACGGTGTACCGGCTGATCACCGACGAGTTGTGACTGCAGCCGACGACGCCGAGGTTCCCGGCGAGGCCGACGACGCCGCGGAACCGACCTCGACGGGGTCGGTGATTCCCGGGTCTGGCGACCGGGCCGTCGCCGGTGCTCTCGAGCGGGCCAGGGTGACGGCCGCCCGGAATCTTCCCACGTTCGACGATCTTCCCGTGCCCGCCGACACGGCCAACCTTCGCGAGGGCGTCAGTCTCGACGACGCGTTGCTGGCCCTGCTACCCCTCGTCGGCGTGTGGCGCGGTGAGGGCACGGGCCGCGGACCCGACGGCGACTACGCCTTCGGTCAGCAGATCTCGGTGTCCCACGACGGCGGTGAGTACCTCAACTGGGAAGCGCGCTCCTGGCTGTTGTCGGAGACCGGCGATTACGTCGGACCCTCGCTGCGGGAATCCGGCTTTTGGCGCTTCGTGAACGACCCCGACGACCCGGCCGAGACGCAAGCCATCGAGCTCCTCCTGGCCCACTCCGCGGGCTACGTCGAACTGTTCTACGGCCATCCCCTGAACCAGTCCTCGTGGGAACTGGCCACCGATGCGTTGGCCCGCAGCCGGTCGGGTGTGCTCGTCGGTGGTGCCAAGCGGCTCTACGGCATCGTCGAGGGCGGTGACCTCGCCTACGTCGAGGAGCGGGTGGACGCCGACGGTGGGTTGGTGCCCCATCTGTCAGCGCGGCTGTCCCGCCACGTCGGCTAGGTCCAGACATGGAGCGGCCCCCGAGCCGTTGGTTCCTGGTTGGACGGACCGAGGGGCTCGGGGGCCGGGTGACTGCTGGGAATTCGCCAGCGCACGCTGGTAAACGCCCCGGTGCTGCTAGCGGGCAGCCACCTCACTTGTCCATGAGTCAATCAATTTCTGGACCACCTCCTTCCTGTGTAGAAACGAAGGTACTCCCGAATCCCGGTGCCGACAACCGGTTTTCGAGCGTCGTTCAGTCGGGTGCGCCGACGGCCTCGTCGACGATCGCAGCCACGTCCAACGCCGCCCGCACGGCGGGCAGGGTGTGACCGTCCAACGTGTGCACCCGCGCCGCCAGGGTGACGCTCGACAACAACCAAACCCCGTTCGCGGCAAGGAGATCACCGACCCGTAGCGGTCGCTCGTCGCAGTCCACGTCGCGCCGACGGGCGAGGTCGAACACCGCTGCCACGGTCGTGCCCGGCAGGATCGGCAGCGTCGCCGGAGGCGTCACCAGCACCCCGTCGCCGGTGGCGATGACGATGCTGGACCGCGGCCCCTCGAGCACGTGGCCGTCCGCGCTCACCAGCACCACGTCTTGCACACCGAGTCGCTGAGCCTGCCGCAGGGCGGCCGCGTTGACGGCGTACGACGACGACTTGGCGCCCGCCGTCGACCATGGCGGTGGAGATTCGCGGGCCACCGAGAGGTCACCGACCACGATCCCGCGGTCCAGCGTCATCGCCGACACCCCGTCGCGGCGTGCGGCCACCACGCGATCGGGAAGCGCCGACGCGGTGACGAAGCCGATCGGCACGCCGTCGAGCCCGCGGCCCCACACGAGCCGCATCACCGCCTCGTCAGGACCGCGCCAGTGCCGGACCGCCGTGGCGACCGCGGTCCCCCACCGGGTGGGCTCCGGTGGGGGCAGCCCGACGATCGTCGCGGATCGCGCCAGTCGCTCGAGGTGACGCCCGGCCAGACACGCCCGGCCCGCGCGGACGAGAAGCGTCTCGAAGACGCCGTCACCACGGGCGAACAACGGATCGTCGAGCCGTGCGACGGGGACGTCCGCGGCGACGACCTCGCCGTCGAGGGTGACGACGATCTCGTCGCGGGACGTCATGGGCACCGACGATAGTGCGGCGCGACCTCCGTACGCTGGAAGGATGTCTGCCGTCCCCGCCCCAGAATCTGGTCCCGACGCCGGCGCCACGTGGCACTACGGCGATCCGTTCGGGGAGCAGCGGGCCGCTCAGACCGGCGTCGTCGTGGTGGATCGCTCACACCGGGCCACCATCGCGCTGACCGGCGCCGAGCGTCGAAAGTGGTTGCACACCATCTCGACTCAGCACGTCGCCGACCTCCCCGACGGGGCCGTGGTGGAGAACCTCAGCCTCGACGCGCAGGGCCGTGTCGAAGATCACTGGCTGCAGACCCAGCTCGACGGGGTCACCGTGGTCGACACCGAACCGTGGCGCGGGGAGCCGCTGCTGGCCTACCTGCGCAGGATGATCTTCTGGGCCGACGTGGTGGCCGAACCCGCGGACCTCGCGGTGCTGTCCCTACTCGGCCCACACGTCGACGATCCCGCCGTTCTCGCCGCCCTCGGGATCGACTCGCTGCCCGCGGTGGCCACCGCATCACCGCTGCCAGAGGGCGGTTTCGTGCGCACGCTGCGCCCCGGCGAGGTCGACGTGGTGGTGCCCCGTGGCGCCGTGGCCTCGTGGCTCGACCGGCTGTCCGCGGCGGGCGCCCGGCCCGCGGGCATCTGGACGTACGAGGCGCAGCGGGTGGCCGCGGTCAGGCCCCGACTCGGCGTCGACACCGACGAGCGGACGATTCCCCACGAGGTCGGCTGGATCGGCGGCCCGGGCGAGGGGGCCGTTCACCTCGACAAGGGCTGCTACCGGGGCCAGGAGACCGTGGCGCGGGTGCACAACCTCGGCAAGCCGCCCAGGATGCTGGTCCTGCTGCAGCTCGACGGGTCGGCCGACCGGCCGGCACCCGGCGATCCGGTGCTTGCCGGTGGACGCTCGATCGGTCGGCTCGGCACCGTGGTCGACCACGTCGACCACGGCCCCATCGCGGTGGCGCTGCTCAAGCGTGGGGTGCCGGCGGACACCCAGCTCAGCACCGGCGGCGAGACGGCGGTGAGCGCGTTGATCGACCCGGATTCGCTGCCGGAGGCCGCTGCGGTGGGCGCAGGGAGGCTCGCCGTGGAACGTCTGCGGGGCGGCCAGCGTTGACATCGAAGTCGCCGCGCTCGCCGTGGGGATGGCCCTGCCAGCATGAGACCGCCGGGCACGGTAAAGTGTCGGCAGGACGATAAAACACATTCAGATCGGAGCCGCCTGCTACTCGGGCCGCTCCGTTATTGCGCGAGGGGGTCCCCCATGGGCCGCGGCCGGGCGAAGGCGAAGCAGACGAAGGTCGCTCGCGACCTCAAGTACAGCTCGCCACAAACCGATTTTCAACGGTTACAGCAGGAACTGGGCGGTGCCGGTTCCACCGAGCCGGACATCCTGAGCGATGCTCCAGTGGACGATCGCTGGGTCGACGACGACGACTGGCGCCGCTGAGCGGTCACCCGCAACCAGGGCCGACGTCGGCGCTCAGAACCTCGGGTGCTGCCCGACCAACTGAGCGCGCGACTGGCCCTTGCCGCCCTTGGTGACGGTGCCTAGGGTCCAGCAGTCCAGGTGTCGGGCAGTCAAGATCGCCAACGCACGGTCGGTGTCCTCCGGCGCAACGATGGCAACCATGCCGACACCCATGTTGAACGTCTTGTCCATCTCGGCGCGGTCGATGCGCCCCCGCTGGGCGATCATCGCGAAAACCGGGGCGGGCGTCCACGTTCCGCGATCCAACTCGGCACTGAGCCCGTTGGGGATGACGCGTTCGAGGTTGCCTGCCAGCCCACCGCCGGTGACGTGGCAGAACGTCCGCACCTGGGTCTCGGCGGCCAACGCCAGGCAGTCCTTGGCGTAGATCCGCGTCGGTTCGAGCAGTTCCTCGCCGAGGGTGCGACCGAATTCCTCCACGTGTCCGGCGAGGTTTCCGCGGTCGATCTCCAGAAGTACCTTGCGCGCCAACGAGTATCCGTTGGAGTGCAGCCCGGTGGAGGCCATCGCGATGATGACGTCACCGGGCTTCACGCGATCGGGGCCGAGTACGTCGTCGGCCTCCACCACGCCGACTCCGGTCGCGGAGATGTCGTAGTGGTCCGGTGACATGAGGCCCGGGTGCTCGGCGGTCTCGCCGCCTAGCAGCGCGCAGCCGGCGATGACGCAGCCGTCGGCGATGCCCGAGACGATCTCGGCGACGCGTTCGGGGACCGTGCGGCCGACGGCGATGTAGTCCTGCAGGAACAGCGGCTCGGCGCCACAGACGACGAGGTCGTCGACGACCATCGCCACCAGGTCCAGGCCCACCGTGTCGTGCTTGTCCATCGCCTGGGCGATCGCCAGCTTGGTTCCGACGCCGTCGGTGGACGACGCCAGCAGCGGCTCGCGATACCCGCCACGCAGGGCGAACAACCCCGCGAACCCGCCGAGCCCTCCTCGCACCTCAGGTCGAGTGGCCTTCTTCGCAAGCGGTTTGAACAGCTCGACCGCGCGGTCGCCCGCCTCGATGTCCACTCCGGCAGATGCGTAGGAGGCGACGCCGTCGTCCGTCCGCTGATCCTCGCTCATCGGGTATGAGGGTACCGGTCGCGCGGATCGCAGCGCACACTCGACGGCCGGTGTGACACGCTTCCCCCATGGCCGACGTTCGTGAACTCGCCGCCGCCCTCGCCGTGGCGACCGTCGCGACCATCGGCATGGCTGCACCGGCCGGCGCCACCCCGAGCCGCGGAGTGGACGCCAGGGTCCTGTCGCAGGCCACCGTGGACGGCCACGACTACATCACCAAGGAGATCACGATCGCCCCGGGCGGCAGCACCGGGTGGCACTGGCACCCGGGCCGGGTCTACGGCGTCGTCCGGTCCGGCACGCTGACTCATGACTTCGCGGACTGCTCGGTCGACGGCGTCTATTCGGCGGGCGCGCCGATCACCGAGGACAGTGGACCCGACCACGTGCACGAAGGCCGCAACCTCGGTGTCGAGCCGGTCGTGATGTGGGTTCTCTACATCGACGACGCGGGGGCTCCCCCAGCCGTCGACGCACCAAACCCGGGCTGTCCGTTTGAATAGGGCGCCGCGGGGACATCTGTATCGGTGACTGCTCCGAATACCTCGGTAGTGGAGACCGACGGACGGAGGCTGGATGTCGGACACTGAGTCGCGTCGCTCATTGGTGACGGGTGCAACCGGGTACATCGGTGGACACCTCACCGCACTGCTCGTGGAGCGGGGCGAGAACGTGCGAGCGATGGCTCGCACTCCGGAGAAGCTCCGCGACGCGCCGTGGCGCGATCAGGTCGAGGTGGTGCGCGGCGACCTCGGGGATCCGCAGACCCTGGAGGCCGCGTTCGACGGGGTCGACGTCGTCTACTACCTGGTGCACTCGATGGGCACCTCCCGCGACTTCGTCCGCGAGGAGGAGAAGTCCGCCCACAACGTCGCGGCCGCCGCAGAGAAGGCCGGCGTGCGCCGCATCGTCTATCTGTCTGGGCTGCATCCGGACGGTGAGTTGTCGCGCCACCTGCGCTCGCGCAACACCGTCGGCGAGATCCTGATGGCCTCGTCGGTGGAGACGGTCGTGCTGCAAGCGGGCATCGTCATCGGTTCCGGGTCGGCGTCCTTCGAGATGGTGCGTCACCTGACCGACCGACTGCCGGTGATGACCACGCCGAAGTGGGTGCGCAACAAGATTCAACCGATCTCGATCGACGACGTGCTCTACTACCTCGCCGAGTGTGCCGACGCGCCGCTACCGAAGTCGCGGACGTTCGACGTCGGGTGCCCGGACGTCTTGGAGTACGCCGACGCGATGCAGATCTATGCCGAGGAGGCGGGTCTGCGCCGGCGGTTCATCATCGCGCTGCCGCTGCTGACCCCGAGCATCGCCAGTTGGTGGGTGGGTCTCGTCACGCCGATTCCGTCCGGACTGGCCCGTCCGCTGGTGGAGTCCCTCGAACACGACGCGGTCATGTCGGAGCACGACATCGACGGTGTGGTGCCGCCACCGCCCGGCGGTCTGACGAACTACCGGGAGTCGGTGCGGCTGGCACTCGAGAGCGACGGGACGACCGGCAAGGGTCGCCGACACCTCATTCGCTTCAGTTCGACTGCGCCGCAATAACTTTCAGGGCCTGCGCAAAGCCGAGGCGTTGTCGTTCTCGGACTGCACGCCAGTGCGCGCCGCATTGGCCAGCATGTGCTCGATGACGTTCTTGCCGAGCGCCGACTCGCTGGGCAATTCGATGGGGTACTCCCCGTCGAAGCATGCCGAACACAACCGCGACGCAGGCTGCTCGGTCGCCGCGATCATGCCCTGGTGCGAGATGTAGTTCAGGCTGTCGGCGCCGATCGCGCGGCGAACGGCGTCGAGCATCTCGGTCTCGTTGGCGCCGGCGTTGGAGGCGTTGGCGATCAACTCGGCGGGAGTGGCGAAGTCGATGCCGTAGAAGCACGGCCACTTCACCGGCGGTGACGCGATGCGGACGTGCACCTCGAGGGCACCGGCCTCACGGAGCATCCTGATCAGCGCGCGCTGGGTGTTGCCACGCACGATCGAGTCGTCCACGACGATCAACCGCTTGCCACGGATGACTTCCTTGAGCGGGTTGAGCTTGAGGCGAATGCCCAGTTGGCGGATGGTCTGCGACGGCTGGATGAAGGTGCGGCCGACGTAGGCGTTCTTCATCAGACCCTGACCGAACGGGATGCCGGATTCCTGCGCGTAGCCCACGGCGGCCGGGGTGCCGGATTCCGGGACGCCGATCACCAGGTCGCCGTCGACGGGTGACTCGCGGGCCAGTCGCCGACCGATGTCGACGCGGGTCGCGTGTACCGAACGGCCGCCGATGACACTGTCGGGCCGGGCGAGGTAGACGTACTCGAACACGCACCCCTTGGGGGTGGGGTTGGCGAAGCGGGTGGAGCGCACGCCGTCGGCGTCGATGGCCAGGAGTTCACCCGGTTCGATGTCGCGCACGAACGCTGCGCCGACGATGTCGAGTGCGGCCGTCTCCGAGGCCACCACCCAGCCGCGGTCCAACCGGCCGAGCGAGAGCGGCCGCACGCCGTGCGGGTCGCGGGCGGCGTAGAGCGTGTTCTCGTCCATGAACGTCAGGCAGAACGCGCCGCGGACGGTCGGCAGCAGTTCCAGCGCGGCCTGCTCGAGGGTGGCGTCCGCTGCACCGTGAGCGAGCAGCGCCCCGAGGATGTCGGAGTCGGTGGTCGCTGCGGCCGCACCGCGCATGTCGGTCAGGCCGGCGTCGCGAGCCCGTGCGGCCAGCTCGGTGGTGTTGACGAGGTTTCCGTTGTGCCCGAGTGCCACGCCGGTGCCCGCCGCGGTGTTCCGAAACACCGGCTGGGCGTTCTCCCATGTCGTGGAACCAGTGGTCGAATACCGGCAGTGCCCGATCGCGACGTGACCCTCCATCGCCGCGAGGGTCTGCTCGTCGAACACCTGGCTGACCAGGCCGAGATCCTTGAACACCAGTACCTGGGATCCGTCGGCGACGGCGATGCCCGCTGCCTCCTGCCCTCTGTGCTGCAGGGCATACAAGCCGTAGTACGAGAGTTTCGCCACGTCTTCGCCGGGGGCCCAGACGCCGAAGACGCCGCATTCTTCCTTGGGCTCGTTATCCGTGTCGTCCGTCGGGTCGATCTGCTCGGCGGTCACGATCAGTGTGCTCCCTGGGGGCTGTGGGTGACGGGCTTCAGTCTACGGTGAACGGCTGCCGAAGGTGGAATCGAAGCGCGGTACGGACGAACTCTTCAACAACGGAGATCGCCGGCGCATTTCTGGCGAGAGTGTGAGCCGAGCGCGGGCCGACCAACTGCCTGCCGAGGGCGCACCGACGACGGTCACCCCTCGACGTCAGCCGCTGGAGGACGTCACCCTGCGCAACCGCGGCTTCCACCGGGTTCAGGAGGAGCCGTCGTCCGGTTGGGGCGCGAGCGGGACGACGGGAAGCCAGTCGGCGATCTCGGCGGCCCGTGATCCCGACGACTGCAACCTCCCGGTGGCCAGCGCGTCGGACATCGTCAGCAGACCCGTGGCCAGGAGGAGCCAGGTGCGCGGGTCCGCTTCGACCACGTTCGGCGGGTTGCCGCGCGTATGCGCCAGGCCCGAGATGCATTGCATCGCAACGAATGGCGGCACCCGCACCTCGACACTGGCACCCGGCGCCTGCGCAGCCAGTGTCCTGGCGGTCAGACGCACCGCCTCGGCGATCGCGCTGCGCTCGGGACTGGCCGCGGTGCCGTCTCGAAGCCAGTCCGCGACCGCCGAGACGGCGTCGCGGGTCTTCGTCGGATCCGCACTGCGACGGCTGGCCATACCCTAGTCTCCCAGAATGGCTTTCGACCGCCACCGCCCGCCGTATCGGCTGGCAGGGGCGGCGCTGGTGGTGGTCGTCGCGGTCTTCGGCGTGCTGCTGGCCAAGCAGTACCGCGGTGACTTCGTCGGTCGGGCCCCGCTGACCGTGATCTCGGACCGCGCCGGCCTCGTCGTCGATCCCGGTTCGAAGGTCACGTTGAACGGCGTCGAGATCGGCCGGGTGGCCGGTCTGCACGCCGCAACGGTCCTCGGGCGCGAGCAGGCGGTGATCGAACTCGAGGTGAAGGACGAATACCTGCCCGCGATACCGTCCAACGTGGTGGCCGACGTGCGGGCCAGCACGGTGTTCGGCAACAAGTACGTGTCGTTCACCTCACCCAACGACCCATCGCCACAACGAATTTCGCCGGGGGCGACGATTCCCGTCCAGTCGGTGACCACCGAGTTCGACACGCTCTTCGAGCAGATCACCTCCGTCGCGGCCATGGTCGACCCCGTCAAGCTCAACCAGACCCTGACGGCCACGGCCCAGGCCCTCACCGGCCTGGGCACCAGATTCGGCACATCCCTCGACGACGCGAACGTCATCCTCGGGGACCTGAACTCGCGGTGGCCGCGCATCCGCCGGGATCTCGAGCAGACCGCGGAGCTGCTCGACGTGTACGCCGACGCCGCCCCGGATCTGGTCGCTGGACTCGAAGATGCGACGACCACCGCGCACTCGCTCACCGCACGCCGCGGCGACCTCGACGCGGCGTTGATGGCCGCCGTCGGGTTCGGCGACACCGCGGCGGATCCGCTGCGGCGCGCGGGCCCGTTCTTCGTGCGCAGCGCCGCAGACCTGCGCCCGACGACCGCGCTGCTCGACGAGTACCGCGGCATGATCTTCTGCACCCTGCGCAACTACCACGACGTCGGACCGCGGATCGCCACCGCCCTCGGCGGTGACAATGGCTATTCACTGGCTGCGTTCGGCACGGTGATGGGCGCGGGCAACCCGTACGTCTACCCCGACAACCTGCCGCGGATCAACGCCCACGGCGGCCCCGAGGGTCGGCCGGGGTGTTGGCAGAAGGTCACCTACGACCTGTGGCCGCATCCGTATCTGGTGATGGACACCGGTTTCAGCCTCGCGCCCTACAACCACCTCGAGCTGGGGCAGCCGTTGGCCGTCGACCACGTGTGGGGGCGTCAGATCGGCGAGCTCACCATCAACCCGTGACGGTCGGCGTCGACGTGGCTCGCCGCGTGCGCTGGACCAGGACCGTCGACACCGCCCCGGCCTCGTTGGTGGCCAGGTGCGCGAGCATGGGTGCCGCCAGGCTGCCGGTGCGTGAGTGCAGCCAACCGAACAGCCAGCCGGCGGTGGCGGTGATCAGGACCGTGCCCAGGACGGAGTCACCGGCGGCCCGGGCGTCGGGGACGTGCGACAGCCCGAAGACGGTCGCCTGTAGGAGACGCCCGCGGCGCGGTCCGAAGGCCCGGGCCGCCGCGGTGCCCAGCGCCGCGCGGTAGGCGGCCTCCTCGAACCACGCGGTGCCGATCGGGATGTCCCGTATCAGCCAGGCCCCGACGTCAGCGGGCACGTCGCGCCCGGCCAACGACGAGCGGACGGAACGCAGTGCCGTCGACGCACCGACGACGGCGAAGATCGTTGCGGCGACGCCCGATCCGGTCGTCAACCCCGCCCGAAGTTCGGGGGGCCGCAGGCCCAGTGGCGCCCGGGTACCGGCGACGAGTCCCGTACCGAGGACGGCCCGCGCCGGCACCTGCCAGCGCGACGGCACCCGGGGTGCGACGACGACCTTCCAGGCCAGCACCCCGCCAGCCACGCACAGCGCGCGAAGAGCCCTCTCCGGCATCAGTACTCGAGTCCGTTGGTCCAGCCCGGCGTTCGATCCAGGAATCAGTCAGTCACAGCCGGAGCAGCGAGGGCGGGAGGTCACCCGAACAGTCCGGGAAGCACGCCGTCGGAGATGCTGCGAAGTTCGTCGAGTCCGACGGTGAATTGACCTTGGACTTCGATGGACGTGCTGCCCTCGTCGACCACGCCGATGCGGCCCGCGGGCAGGCCGCGCGCCTCGCACATCGCCCGGAAACGGCTCTCCTCCGTGCGCGGAACGGCGACGAGCACCCGCCCGGCTGATTCGGAGAACAACGTCACGAAGGGATCGGCT
Source organism: Mycobacterium sp. NPDC006124 (assembly GCF_040614235.1). Lineage (NCBI taxonomy): Bacteria > Bacillati > Actinomycetota > Actinomycetes > Mycobacteriales > Mycobacteriaceae > Mycobacterium > Mycobacterium sp. NPDC006124. Next base: position 360,145 of record NZ_JBEXUA010000002.1, read on the forward strand.
CCCTCGGGGAGGATGATGCGACAACCGGTTTCACCGGCCAGCGCGGACTCGAGGACCGCCTGGATGAGGCCGCCCTCGGAGAGGTCGTGCGCCGCGGAGATCAGACCGTCGCGGGACGCCGACGCCAAGACCTCGGCGAGCAGCTTCTCGCGTCCCAGGTCCACCTTCGGCGGCAGACCGCCCAGGTGGTCCGCGGTGACCTGAGCCCACACCGAACCGTCGAACTCGTCGTGGGTGTCGCCCAGCAGCATCAGCGTCTCGCCGGGTTCGGTGCCGAAGGCCGTGGGAATCCGTCGCCTGACGTCCTCCAGAACGCCGAGTACGCCGACCACGGGGGTGGGAAGGATCGGGGTGGTACCGGTCTGGTTGTAGAAGCTCACGTTGCCGCCGGTGACCGGGATGCCAAGGGCCGCACAGCCGTCGGCGAGCCCACGGACGGCCTGGGAGAACTGCCACATCACGCCGGGATCCTCCGGCGAACCGAAGTTCAGGCAGTTGGTGACGGCCAGTGGCGACGCCCCGGTGACCGCGACGTTGCGGTAGGCCTCCGCCAGCGCCAGCTGGGCACCGGTGTACGGGTCGAGTTGGGTGTAGCGGCCCGACGCGTCGGTGGAGATGGCCACGCCGCGACCGGTCTCCTCGTCGATGCGCAGCACGCCGCCGTCGGCGTGCTCGGCGAGCACCGTGTTGCCTCGCACGTAGCGGTCGTACTGCTCGGTGATGAAGGCGCGGCTGCAGAGGTGCGGGCTGCCAAGGAGTTTCAGGAGCGTAGCGCGAAGTTCGTCACCGGTGGACGGACGTGGGATCGAATCCGACGTGTCGGCGTTGAGGGCGTCCTGGGTGTGCGGCCGCTCGACGGGGCGTTCGTACACCGGCCCCTCGTGCGCCACGGTCCTCGGGGGCACGTCGACGACGGTCTCGCCGTTCCAGGTGATCTGCAGCCGGTCGCCGTCGGTGACCTCGCCGATGACGGTGGCCAGCACCTCCCACTTGGCGCAGACGGCCATGAACGCGTCGACGTTCTCGGGTGCCACCACCGCACACATGCGTTCCTGCGACTCGCTGGAGAGCACCTCGGCCGGGGTCATGAACTTGGCGCGCAGTGGCACCTTGTCGAGCTCTATGGACATGCCACCGTCACCGGCGGACGCCAGTTCGGATGTGGCGCAAGACAATCCGGCGCCACCAAGATCCTGAATGCCGATCACCAAACCAGCTGCGTAGAGCTCGAGACAGCACTCGATGAGCACCTTCTCCATGAACGGATCGCCGACCTGCACCGACGGCAGCTTCTTGCGGCCGGGTCCCTCGCCCTCGTCGCCGCCGAAGGTCTCCGACGCGAGCACCGAGACGCCGCCGATACCGTCGAGTCCGGTACGCGCCCCGAACAGAATGATCTTGTTGCCGGTGCCGGACGCAAAGGCGAGGTGCAGATCCTCCTTGCGGAGCACGCCGACGCAGAGCGCGTTCACCAGGGGGTTGCCCGCGTAGGAGGGGTCGAAGATCGTCTCGCCGCCGATGTTGGGCAGGCCGAGGGAGTTGCCGTAGCCGCCGACTCCGCGCACGACGCCGTCGAGCACCCGCCGGGTGTCCGGCGCATCGGCCGCCCCGAAACGCAGCTGGTCCATCACCGCGACCGGACGGGCGCCCATGGCCATGATGTCCCGGACGATGCCGCCGACGCCGGTTGCCGCACCCTGGTACGGCTCGACGTAGGACGGGTGGTTGTGGGACTCGACCTTGAAGGTCACCGCCCACCCGTCGCCGATGTCGACCACGCCGGCGTTCTCGCCAATGCCGGCCAACATGGCGGCCCGCATCTCGTCGGTCGTCGTCTCACCGAAGTAGCGCAGGTGCACCTTCGAGGACTTGTAGGAGCAGTGTTCGCTCCACATCACCGAGTACATGGCCAGCTCGGCGTCGGTCGGCCGGCGTCCGAGGATGCCACGGATCCGCTGGTACTCGTCGTCCTTCAGGCCGAGCTCACGGAAGGGCTGCGGCTGATCGGGGGTCGTAGAGGCTTGCTCGACACTGTCCACTTCGTGGGAGTACGCGGATGTCACCTGGGTAGTTTATTCGCTTCCGCGACGAGCGAGCGCCCGCGCCGCCACGGGCCCGCCGAAACCGTGCAGCACGACGCTGCCCAGCACCACGACGACCACGATCAGCAGGATGGTGTCCTCCTCGGGTGGGTCGAGCACGTTGTAGGCCAGCAGCCCGAAGACGATGACCGCGGCGCCGCGCGGCCCCAGTCCGCCCAGCATCACCCGTTCCGGCCACGTGAACTTCGAACCGACCATGGCCAGCAGGACCGGAAGCATCCGCACCAGTGTCAGCGCCAGCAGGCAGAACGCCACGATGCCGAGGGTGAGGTCGGCCTGCCAGTAGGCGATGAGGATCACGCCGCCGAAGACGAACCACATCAGCGCGGTCAACAAAAAGCCCAGGTCCTCGAGCAATTCCAGCTCACGCTCGGCGTCACTGGACTGCCGGTAGTAGTGGTAGGCCACGCCACACAGGTAGGCCGCGACGAATCCGTTGCCGTGCCACCAGAGGGTCAGCGTGTAGGCCACTGCCGGCGCGGCCACCACCAGCACCCGCCGGGACTGCCCGGTCATCGAGTGCTTGCGCTCGGCGAAGTTGGCGCCCATCGCGAGGCCGGCGCCCACCACTGCCCCGACGACGATGGCCTTCGCCGAGTGGGGAAGGGCCTCCCGCAGCTCCTCCCAGACGGGGCCGGCCTGGACGTGTTGATCGGCCACCGCGAGGGCGAAGAGGAAGATGGGCGAGAGGATGCCGTCGTTGTGCCCGGCTTCGACGTTGAGCAAATCGCTGACCCGGTGCGGGACGTGCCGGTCTCGCATTATCCATTGCGCGGGGGCGAAGTCGATCGGCACCACGATGCAGGCGATGACGACGACAGTCGCCAACGACAAGCCGGGCAGCAGCCACAGACCGAGCAGGACGGCGATTCCCACGCTCAGCGGCAACGCCACGAACAGCACACGGGCGGCCGAGCGCGGATGTTCGCCGAACAGCCCGGCGCGCATGGCGTTCGCGTCGAGGAACAGCAGGATGGCCAGGACGATCTTGGCGGCCTGCTCGGCGGTCTGCGAGTTGAGGGTGTCGGCCAGCGAGCCGTGCGTGGTGTATTCCACGACGGCGCCGGCGAGCAGGAGGAACAGCGGGGGCGTGATGCGCCAGCCACCCAGGCGTCGGGCCAGCAGGGCCCAGACGGCGAGGAGTAGCGAAACGGCGATCAGCGACAGCAACACGTGGGTGATCCTCCCCCGTGGGCTAACCGCCCGCTATGCAGAACGCGTTGTCCTCTGGGTCGGCGAGCACGACCCACCGGAAGTCGTCGCCGAAGCAGTTGCGTTCGACCTCCCGGGCGCCGAGCCCGACGGCCCTCGCCACCTCGGTCTCCATGTCGTCGGCGTGCAGGTCGAGGTGCACCTTGTTCTTACCGGGGGTCGGATCCGGGACCCGTTGGAAGCCGACGGCCGTGCCCTCCGGCCGGGTCACCAGGACGAATTCGCCTGGCACCACCGCGTTCACCTCGCACCCCAGCACGTCGGCCCACCAGGCCGACAGAGCATCGGGGTCAGCGCAGTCGAAGGTCACCGTAGCCATGTCCAGACTCATACCTGGAGAAGATAATTCACTGCGGCGACAGAAACGCCTGCAACGCGGCGGCGTAGGCGACGACGTCGCGCGCGCCCATCAGTTCGCGAGCCGAGTGCATGGCCAGTTGCGCGGCGCCCACGTCCACGGTCGGAATGCCGGTGCGCGCCGCCGTCATCGGGCCGATCGTCGACCCACACGGTAGGTCGGCGCGATGCTCGTAGCGCTGCAGCGGCACCCCGGCCTGCTCGCACGCGACGGCGAACGCGGCCGCCGTCCTGCCGTCGGTGGCGTAGCGCAGGTTGGGGTGCACCTTGAGCACGGGTCCACCGTTCACCTCGATCAGGTGCCCGGGCTCGTGGCGCTCGGGATAGTTGGGGTGGGTGGCGTGGGCCATGTCGCCGGAGGCCACCATCGACCCGGCAACGCGGCGCAGGAACGCCTCCCGTCCGTCGCCGGCGAGCAGCGCAATGCGCTCCAACACCGTCGGCAGCAGCTCGGATTGGGCGCCGTGATCCGACGTCGAACCGACCTCCTCGTGGTCGAAGAGCGCCAGCACGGGCACGTACCCCCGCGGCTCCGCCGCCAGGAAGGCCTCCAGCCCGGCGTAACAGGTGCCCTGGTTGTCCAGCCGCGGCGCGCTGACCAGGTCGCGGTCGGCACCCACCAACGTCGACCCGGTCAGGTCGTGGGTCATCAGGTCGGCGGCCAGCACTGCATCCGGGTCGACGCCCGCGTACTCGGCGACCCAGTCGACGAACGGGCGCGCCCGGTCGCCGACGCCCCACACGGCGTTGACGTGACGCTGCGGGTTGAGCTCGACGCCCTTGCGATCGTCGGACAGGTGGATCGCCAGCTGCGGTACCCGCAGGACCGGCTCGTCGACGCGCACGAGCACGTCCTCGGTCGCCAGCGACAGCCGGCCGCTGACGCCGAGATCGCGGTCCAGCCAGGAGTTCAGCCAGGCGCCGCCGTAGGGTTCGAGCGCAACCACCTGCCAGCCGGCCACGATCCGGTCGGGGTGCTGCTTGACCCGCAGGTTGGGACTGTCAGTGTGCCCGCCGACGACGCGAAACGGCGTGCCGCCGGCCGCTCCCCGCCACGCGACGAGCGATCCGGCCCGCACCGTGAAGTAGCCCCCGTCGCCGGCTGGCCAGGCATCGCCTTCGAACAGTTCGAGGTAGCCGGCGGACCGCAGCCGCTCGGCCACGGTCGCGCACACGTGAAATGGCGACGGAGAGGCGTCGATGAAGTCGCACAAGCCTTCGGGAGTCGCTGTCATGGGTCCATCTTGACGCCTTCCCCCGTCTGCGGTGGGGGCTAGCCACCATCTTCGGCTCACGGCCTTCGGGCGCGGTGATCTTGACGCTAGGGTCCCTGATGTGTCCGATCCGCTGCCGCAGAAGGTGCTCGCACCGCTGACGCCCGCCGCCATCTTCGTCGTCGCCACCATCGACGAGGGCGGCGAGGAGGTCGTGCACGACGCGTTGGGCGACATCTCGGGACTGGTGCGCGCGATCGGCTTTCGCGACCCGAGCAAGCAGCTGTCGGTGGTGACCTCCATCGGCTCCGATGCGTTCGATCGGCTCTTCTCCGGGCCGCGGCCGGCCGAGCTGCACCCCTTCGTCGCCCTCGACGGGCCGCGGCACCGAGCGCCCTCGACGCCCGGGGACCTGCTGTTCCACGTTCGCGCAAACTCGCTCGACGTCTGCTTCGAACTGGCCGGGCGCATCGTCGGCGCCATGGCCGGTGCGATCACCGTCGTCGACGAGGTGCACGGATTCAAGTTCTTCGACAACCGGGACCTGATGGGCTTCGTGGACGGAACAGAGAACCCCGACGGACCAATCGCGCTGCACGCCACGCAGATCGGTGACGAGGATCCCGACTTCGCCGGCGGGTGCTACGTCCACGTCCAGAAGTACCTCCACGATCTCGACGCCTGGAACGCCCTGTCCACCGAAGCGCAGGAGCGGGTGATCGGCCGCACGAAGCTCGACGACATCGAACTCGGTGACGACGTGAAGCCGCCGAACTCGCACCTGGCACTCAACGTCATCACCGACGACGACGGCAACGAGCTCAAGATCCTCCGGCACAACATGCCCTTTGGCCGCGTCGGCAAGGCCGAGTTCGGCACCTACTACATCGGATACTCGCGCACGCCCTCGGTCACCGAGCGGATGCTGCGCAACATGTTCGTCGGCGACCCACCGGGCAACACCGACCGCATCCTGGACTTCTCGACGGCGATGACGGGGACCATGTTCTTCGTCCCCACGGCCGACTTCCTCGGCGATCCGCCACCGCTACCCCAAACGGCCTCGACCACAACCACTTCCGCATCCCCCGCGCCCACCGGCTCTCTGTCGATCGGCAGTCTGAAAGGACGACCCCAATGAACGACCTCTACCGCGAGCTGGCTCCGATCACCGACCAAGCCTGGAGCGAGATCGAACAGGAGGCCACCAGAACCTTCAAGCGCCACATCGCCGGTCGGCGCGTGGTCGACACGAGTGCCCCCGGCGGGCCGACCAAGGCAGCGGTGAGCACCGGTCACCTGGTCGACGTCGCACCTCCCGGCGAGGGCGTCGTGGCCCATCTTCGCGAGAGCAGGCCACTGGTCCGGCTGCGCGTGCCGTTCACCATCTCACGCACCGACGTCGACGACGTCGAGCGTGGCTCACAGGACTCCGACTGGGATCCGGTCAAGACGGCGGCCAAGCAACTGGCCTTCGCCGAGGATCGCGCGATCTTCGAGGGATATCCGGCTGCGGCCATCGACGGCATCCGCAAGTGCAGCTCCAACGGCTCTCTGGCGCTGCCGTCGGATCCCAAGGAGATCCCCGACGTCATCTCCCAGGCACTGTCCGCGCTTCGGCTCGCCGGCGTGGACGGGCCGTACTGCGTGCTGTTGTCGGCCGACGTGTACACCCAGGTCAGTGAGACCACCGCGCACGGTTATCCGATTCGCGAACACCTGAACCGCCTCGTCGACGGTGAGATCATCTGGGCGCCAGCGATCGACGGCGCCTTCGTGCTCTCCAGCCGCGGCGGAGACTTCGACCTGCAGATCGGTACCGACGTCTCGATCGGCTATCTGTCGCACGATGCCACCAGCGTGCAGCTGTACCTCGAGGAGACGCTGACGTTCCTCTGCTACACCGCGGAGGCGTCGGTCGCATTGACCAGATAGACGTGCCTCGCCGCCAAGGTACGGCTGCGTGCGTTGGAAAGCGGCCGGGCGAAATCCCGTGCCTGGTCAGCCCGCATCTCCTCGGCGACCACGCCGGTGGCAATGCCGTCGTGCCGAATGCAACGGTCGTCGTGAAACTGACGCCGGCTGGCCATTACCCAGAACCGATCGGCACGTGTTCTACGGTCACGACCCGGCGTTCTGGGCCACGCTCTAGCCCGGCACGCAGTGGCGGTCGTCAGGCGGATGATCGAGAAGCCTTGAGCCACCCCAATCTTGCTGGGTGATCTGGTCGAGCATCGCCGTCTCTGCGGCACCCGGGTTGCGCCGTATGCCGACGAGGACGGGCTCGGTCAACGCGGGCACAACCTGTCGGGCCAGATCTTCGAAGCCCTCGGGGATCGCCGAGGCCGGCACGACGGTGACGCCCAATCCCTCGGCGACGAGCCGGACCGCCGTGGCGATTTGAGATGCGCGGGCCACCGTGGGCGGGTTGAGGCCGGCCGTGCCGAGCAGGCGGGCGAGGTAGTCGTCGAGCAGACTGGCGCGCCTGAATCGGATCCACCCCTCAGCCGCAAGGTCTTCGAGTCGTAGGGCTGCGCGTCGTGAATGCAAGGGGTGCGCTCTCGGCAGAAGGGCGACGTACGATTCGTCGCCCACGCGGTGGACGTCGAACGCGCACCCGGCGGGCACGTGATGCACCAAGACCATGTCCAGGGTGCCTTGGCGAGCCAGTCGTTCCATGTCCGCCGGGTCTGGCTCCTCGTGCAAGGTGACCTGAAGCCGTGGGTGGCGAATACGCAACTGTCCCAACGCCCGTGGCAGCTGGCGGGCTCCCAGTCCCATGTGCACGGCGATGATGAGCTCGCCGGACAGTTCGCCGGTGGCGGCGCGCGCAGCAGTGACGGCCCGCCGCGACGCCGTCGTCGCGACCTCCGCCTCGACGAGGAAGGCTCGGCCTGCCACGGTCACCGTCACCCCGCTCGGAGTGCGGGTGAACAGCTGCACCCCGAGGTGCTTCTCGAGAACGCCAATCTGCTGCGACAACGAGGGCTGGGTTACTCGAAGACGATCCGCCGCCGCCGTCATGGAACCCTCCTCGGCTACGGCGAGGGCGTACTCGTACTGACGCAGGTTCATCAGAATCCCATCGGCGGCATAGACATCGTCAATGCAGAGTATTCGCTTCCACTATTTGCGTCTATGCCACGGCCGCTCATACCGTCAAACCACACCCAATCGGAGGAGACGGCATGCGCCTGGCAGACAAGACGGTCCTGGTCACGGGCGGCAGTACAGGCCTCGGCCTGGCGATCGCCCAGCGATTCGAGCGCGAGGGCGCACACGTCTACATCACGGGTCGACGCCCAGCGGTGCTCGAGGCCGCGACGGCGTCGACCGGGCAGCGCGTCACGGGGATCACCGCGGACTCGACGGTGCCCGACGACCTGACCCGCGTGGTCGAGACCATTCGCACGGAGCGAGGACACCTCGACGCCGTCGTCGCGAACGCCGGGAACATCGAGCGGGTCAACCTCGGGGACGTGACCGAGGATCACTTCGATCGCAGCTTCGACCTCAACGCCCGCGGCACGCTGTTCACGGTTCAACTGTCGTTGCCGCTGCTACGCGAGGGTAGTTCGATCGTCTTGGTGGGCTCGATCACGGCGGTCAAGGGACTCCCCGGAGCGGGGGTATACAGCGCAACGAAGGCGGCCGTGCGCTCCTACGCCCGCACGTGGGCGGCAGAGTTCGGCGACAAGGGAATTCGGGTCAACGTACTCAGCCCGGGGCCGGTCGACACGCCCATCATCGACGGACAGGCGGAGTACTTCGGCCAAGATCCGGCCGCCGTCCGAGCCGAGATGAGCACCCACGTTCCGATGGGTCGCCTCGGGCGTCCCGAGGAAATCGCCAGCGGCGCGCTGTTCCTCGCCTCGGACGAGAGCAGCTTCATGACGGGCGCAGAGTTGTGCATCGACGGCGGAATGGCTCAGGTCTAGGCCGTGTCCGCGGAAGCGTGCTTGGCTACGACGGAGCAACCAGCGAGAAGAGCTCGTCATTCGTACGCTGGACCAGCGTGGTGTCGACCCTCCACACGTCCTTCCCCTCGCTCTGCGTCTCACCGGGGAACGACCAGAGTTGCTCGCACGTGTCGAGGTCGATTGCCCTGGCCGGGGTCCGGTCGCCGCTGATCACGGCGACGTCGCCGTCGGAGGCGATGTAGTAGTAGCCGAGGCCCTCGACATCACAGGTCTTCAAGGCCTTGCCGGTGCGCAAGTCGAATTGCTGCCAACTTCTTTCGCGGTCCTGACCCGCCTCGACCAACAACCTGTCCCCGATCACACGGGTGTACGGCATTGCCGTCGACTTGGGCAGTTCAAGGAGCTTGCGACCGTCGAGCGTGAAGACGACGTCTGACGTCGTCCCCTGCACCAGGGGGATGTCGCGCGAGCCGGTGAGAATCGTTCCCTTCAGATCTGACGCACCCAGGTTTCGGCCGGACGAATCGAACAGCGCCACCCGATCCCAGGTGTAGCCATCCGACGAGGAGTATTCGTACCCGAAACCACCCGGGTAGGCGAAGGCCAACCCGAGCTGTTCAGCTTGCGGCACGGTAGGTTTGACCACTCTCCCGTCTGCAACCGAGAACACCACGTCCGCCGGGGACGAAGCTGCTCCGCCCTGAACGGCGATCGGCTGTGGCGGCGTGTCATGTTGCCAGTCCCTCTGCTGGGACAGCAATCCGCTGCCAGGAACGAACCACGTCAGCTCGGTGCGTAGTCCGATTCCGTGTACTCCCTCACCGTTCACCGTGGCGACGGCGTATACCCCAGCTTGTTCTACGACGGGTTCTCGCTGCGTGGTCGTCAGCCGCAACTCGGTGGGACCGTCATAGAGCAACGCGCCGCTGTCGGCGTTGACCAGCCACGCACGGGACGGCATTGCAGGATCGCGGTCTTGAACGATGCACAGCACCATCGATGGACCGTCGACGAAGCAGTCGACGCCCGAGGCGGTCTTCGCCAGCCCGAGTTCGACTGGCGGAAATACACTTCGGCCGTTGGTGACGTCGACTGCCGCAAGCCACCAGCCCGTTCCCGTGATTCCTAGAAGATAGCCACGATTCTCGTAACCTCGGATCAGCTTGGGAACCGTCCCGGGCGGTAGCCCAAGGTCGTGTGCTGATGTTCTCCAGCCAGGCACCGGTTCCTTGCGCATCGACGCTGAGAGCAATTCCTGCTGCGGCAGGCGCAACGGGGGCGGCGACTGCGGTGAACCGACCGCGGTTCGCTTGCCCACGATGACGACGGCAGTCACTGCGACGACGACCAGCACCCCCAGTACCGCAATGAGGATCCACCAGAACCGCTTTCGCGACGCTTGCACTACGTCGTGCCCACGATTTCGTTGAGGCGCGCGACTGCTCGACCGTCGCTGAGCTCGTCGCGCTTGTCAGGGTTGATCCAGTAGAAGCGGACGAACTTCCACATGGCCCTTCCCCTTGGTGTGTACGAATCGACGGCCTGCGTGCGGATTCTTCCGTCGGCCAGCCTGAGGAAGATCGAACCCCTGACTGGCGGAGGCTTGCCTGGCCGATGTTCTGCGATTTCGACGACGTCATCCCAATCGCCGCGAATCGTCGTAAGCCCTTGTCCCAGCTCGAAACCATGCGGATCAAGCCTCTGGAAGCTGTTGCCGCCACGTTTGAACAACGCGACGATGTTGGCGGTGCCCGTGAGGGTGAGAACGACCGCAGCCAAGGACCATGCCCCTTGACTTCCGTACGGAAGCGGAAGGTCGATCTTGCCCTGGGGCGCGAAGATCGCGTACACCGCGACGGCCCCGACTCCCACGACCGTCGCCCATGAGATGCAACGATCCACGACCAGATCAGGTCGAATCGTCGTCTCACCATCGCTGACCTGAATACGAGGGCTCACCTTGCCGGCAAGGGTCACGAGCAACGCAGCTTCGATTCCGCTGAAGGCCAACCCGATCCCTGCGGCCACGACCGCAGTGGGCAACTCGTCGCGCCCCATTGAGAGCACAGCCGTCGCGGCGCACAGCACGATGAGTCCGTTGACCGCGATGAAGTAGAAAGCCAGACCAAGCGCGTTCTTCACTTGGGACAGACCAGTTCGCCGACGAATCCACCCAGCTTGCCGAAGCCAAATCCGCCGGTTCCGCTAGCGAGACCAGCCCAGACGGGGCCCAGTTCTGGCTGAAATGCAGTGAGTGCCGCATCGACGGCCACGCCGCCGGCCAGCCCCATGCCACCCTTCCAGGCGGCGACGCACGCGTCGTGCTTCGTCTCGGCGGTCGATACGTCGTAGAGCGATGCCACCACGCCGTAAGCCGGACCGACTATTCTCGCGCCCGTACTGACATTCTCTAGTGCGCGCGCACTCAAAGTCGGAATTCCCTTCTCCGCCTGCTTCTCCAGGGCGGTCATCGAACCGCCCACGACATCCGGAACGGGATCCTCGAAGAACTCGTCGGCGAGGGTCCCATGTCTACCGTCGGCGGTCGTCACGGCTCCGCTGCACTTTCCGTCTGGCGTTCGGGTCATCACCACCGACGTGCCATCGGTCCACCAAACGTTGGTCGTCTCCGTCCCGTCCTCACCGTGAATGGTCTCCGCAATCGACACTTCGTTTCCATCCTTGTCGTACTGGGTCACTTGCAGGGTTCCTTCGGGAAGCACATGGGCGCTTGGCGGCCAACCGCCCTCCTCCTTGATGACCTGCTTGCTGCCATCCACCATGTACAGCGTCTTGAATTGGTTCCCGTTCTCGTCAGTCGACTCGGTGGTCTCCCGGACGCTCGTCGCCATGTCCTGATCACGCACCAACTCCTGAAGCTTGCGGCCTGCCTCAGTGCTCGGATTGGGCACCTCGTCACCGGGGACTGGCGGGACGGGCCCGGGTGGTCCCATCCGGTGAACGTCGAACTCAGCACCTTTGGACGCTCTAGCCACGAGGAGCGCTTGCGTCGTTTCGTCGTCGGCCCGACCGGCCCTGGTCAGCAGATCGTTGATCGAATTCTGCGCCGCCTGAGCCTTCGTCTGCAGCTCAGCCGCATGCTCGGCGGTCATGGCGGCCGGACGTATTTGCACGACCCAGGTGTCGCCAACGCTCAACTCGCTCCGGTCGATCGCGTCGGCCTCACGCAAGAGGTCCGTCCGCGCCCTTCCGATTCGCGCAGCCCCGTCATCCAGTGCCTTCGACACCGCCTGCGTGTAATCGAGAAATTTCGACGCTCTCGTCACCGCTCGCCCGAACATCCCGTTGGCGGCTTCCTGTGCCGGGCCGGACCATCCGCGGGTCTGCGGCAGCCGGTTGATTGCATCATCGAGTTGCCGGACGTCGTCGAAGATCGTCCTGCCGGTGTCACCGATCATCCTGGCACCGGTCGACAGAGAGTCAGGATTCCAGCTGGTCAATCGCGGCCGAGACGGAAGCACGCGTCAGAACAACCCGTTGAAGTTCGTCGCGAGTGAGTCGTCTTCCACCTCGTAGTGGTCTCCGGCACCTCTCACCGCGATCCCCATGGCGGCGACATCCCTGATGATGTCGTGGGCCGCCAAACCGAGATGTTCACCGACTTCTCGCGTGGCCCACTGCGTCGTCGAGCCGGGCAGGCCATCGGCCGCCGAGCTGGCCTTGCCCTGAAGATCGCTGCCGCGCATCGCGGCGGTCGCGACGTCGACCTGTTGGGCAAAGCCCCGCAACAGATCTGGATTGACGAGCATTGACTACCCCCGCATCAACCGAGAATGAGATCTCTCGACGCTAACACCCAGGTTGCGCAGGAAGGCGCGGCAAATCAGGCCGCGAGCACCGCATCCAGAGCGGAGTAGAAGATGCCCAACCCGTCGTCGGACGGGCCGGTCAGCGCCTCGGTGGCATGCTCGGGGTGCGGCATGAGGCCCACGACGCGGCCGTTGGCCGAACTGATACCGGCGATGTCGCGCAGCGACCCGTTGAGGTTCTCCCGGTAGCGGAAGACCACGCGGCCCTCCCCCTCCAGTTCGTCGAGTACCTCGTCCGATGCCACGAAGCGGCCCTCGCCGGACTTCAGCGGCACCAGCAGGTCCGCGCCCTTCTCGTAGCGGGTGGTCCACGCCGACGAGTTCGACGCCACCTCCAACCACACGTCGCGGCACACGAAGTGCAGGCCGGCATTCCGCGTCAGCGCACCGGGCAGCAGCCCCGCCTCGCACAACACCTGAAAACCGTTGCAAATACCCAACACCGGCATTCCACGTCCGGCCGCCGCGATCACTTCGCCCATCACGGGTGCGAACTTCGCGATCGCACCACACCGCAGATAGTCGCCATAGGAAAACCCGCCGGGCACCACGACGGCGTCGACGCCCTTCAGGTCGGCGTCGGCGTGCCAGAGGTTGACCGACTCCGCTCCGGCCAAGCGCACTGCGCGGGCCGCGTCGACGTCGTCGAGCGTCCCGGGGAACGTGACGACGCCGACCTTGGCGGTCACGAGCCCTCCCGGGTGACGGTCCAGTCCTCGATCACGGTGTTGGCGAGCAGCGACTCGGCGATCTCGGACAGCGTCTCGTCGCTCACGCTGTCGTCGACCTCCAACTCGAAGCGCTTGCCCTGCCGGACGTCTGAGACGCCCGACACGCCGAGGCGGCCAAGAGCGCCGACGATGGCCTGACCCTGGGGGTCGAGGATCACCGTTTTGGGCATCACGTGCACTACGACGCGGGCCACGCGCGGCTCCTGTTCTACGAGGTGAATTGCTCGGCGCTCACTCTACCGGCAGGTACCGGGCCACAATGGGGGCATGCAACTGACCCACTTCGGCCATTCTTGCCTGCTCGCGAACTTTCGGGAGGGCTCGTCGGATACGAGCGTGCTCTTCGACCCCGGCACCTTCTCCCACGGCTTCGAGGGCACCACGGGCCTCTCGGCGATCCTCATCACCCATCAGCACCCCGACCACGTCGACGTGGAGCGCCTACCTGCGCTGATCGACGCCAACCCGCAGGCCGCGCTGTACGCCGACCCCATGACCGCCGCCCAGCTCGGCGGCGCGTGGAAGGCCGTGCAGGCCGGTGACGCCTTCACCGTCGGGCACCTGGCGGTTCGGGGTGTCGGCGGCACGCACGCGGTCATCCACCCCGAGATCCCGCTCATCGACAACATCTCCTATCTCCTGGGTGACGAAGGCCACCCGGCCCGGTTGATGCACCCCGGTGACGCGCTCTTCGCGCCCGGCGAGCCCGTCGAGGTGCTCGCCACCCCGGCTGCGGCGCCGTGGATGAAGATCTCCGAGGCGGTGGACTACCTGCGCGAGGTCGCCCCGACCCGCGCCGTGCCGATCCACCAGGCCGTCGTGGCCAAGGAGGCCCGCGGCATCTACTACGGCCGCCTGTCCGAGATGACCGACACCGACTTCCAAGTGCTGGAGGAGGAGAACGGCACGGAGATCTAGTGCCGCAGGACCGGCTGACCTTCACGGGCCACATCGCCGGCATCGGGACCGGCGCGGGTGTCCGGATGGTCGTCGGGTCGTGGTCGAACTCACCGTTCGGCCGCTTCGCCGACGTGATGGTGGAGGCTGCGGACGGTCAGCGCACCCTACTGGCCCCGACGGACGAGGTCGCCGAATTCGTTTCGGCCACCTACGAATTCGATTCCGTCGAGATCGTCCCGGTCGAGGTCGAGCAGTCCGCCGACGCCTTCTCCGTCACCGCACCCGGGCTCGTCGTCGACGGACGGCTGGGCGGCCCGGCGCCATTCGACGTCTTGTTGCGCATGCTGCCACGTCGACTGGCGACGGCGCCGACCTGGTTGCGAATCATCGATCCCGTTGCAGCGCAGCTCATCCCAGGGGTACGCACCGCCGGCAGCGCGGGCAACGGCCGTCGCGAGTACTACGGCGTGCAACGCAGCAGGCGGATCACAGCCGTCGTCGGGACGTTTCGCGGTGTCGATCTGGACGGTCTGGCGCCTCTCGACCCGCCCGTCCGGTTTGGCTTCTCCTCGGCGCCCCGCACGCCCCAGATGGTGTCGGTCACGACGACGATCGACGTTCCTCGCCGCTGAACGGTCGCTGTGAACGCTGCGGGCGGCCACTATTCCGACATGCCGTCACGATCATCGCGCGCCACCTCCGCCCGGCGCGAGGCCAGCCCACTGCACGCGGTGCACCCCGTTTACGTCGCGTCGTACGGCGGCACTCCGTCGACCGCTCGAGTCGTCGGCCCCTCGACCCGCGGCGATGCCCGGCCCACCTATCCCGCCGACGTCGCACAATCACGCCTGTTCGCGGGCCTGCTCCTCGACGAACTCGACGAACTCGAGGAGGTCGTCGCCGCGGCCGAGCGCCGTCACCGGCGACGAAGTGGGGGCGACCCCGACGGTCCGGTCACGCCAACCAACGCCCTCGTTCACCTCTACGAGAAGATCGCCGAATTGCGGCGTCTGCTCGCCGCACTGGAGGCCCGCTTTCCCGAGGACTGATCGCGACGTTCGACTTTCGCTCAACCGGATTTCAAGTCTCAGCCGACGTCACGCGCCGCAGCTCGGCCCGCGGCCCGGCCGGAGAACACGCAGCCGCCGAGGAAGGTGCCCTCCAGCGACCGGTAGCCGTGCACGCCACCGCCGCCGAATCCGGCGGCCTCACCGGCGGCGTACAGCCCGTCGAATGTCGATCCGTCGGCCTTCAACACCCGCGAGTCCAGGTCGGTCTCCAATCCTCCCAATGACTTTCGGGTGAGGATGTGCAACTTGACCGCGATCAGGGGCCCGGCCTTGGGGTCGGTGATCCGGTGGGGCGCCACCACGCGGCTCACGCGGTCGGGTAGGTAGTTGCGTGCGCCCCGGATGGCGGTCACCTGGCTGTCCTTGGTGTAGCGGTTGGCGACTTCGCGGTCGCGAGCGGTGACTTCGGCCTCGACGACGTCGTAGTCGAGGCGTTCGACGTCGGGGACGTCGTTCATCCTCGCGACCAGGTCCCGCAGCGTCGTCGCCGAGACGAAGTCGACGCCTTGGTCGACGAACCGCTGCACGGGACCGGGCGCGCCGGGCCTGACCCTGGCGAGAACCTGTCGCACGCTGCGCCCGGTCAGATCGGGATTCTGCTCCTGGCCGGAGAGCCCGAACTCCTTCTCGATGATCCGAGCGTTGAGGACGAACCACGTGTAGTCGTGGCCGGTCTTGGCGATGTACTCCAGCGTGCCGAGGGTGTCGAAGCCGGGGTACAGCGGCGCGGGCAGCCGTCGACCGGTCGCGTCGAGCCAGATCGACGACGGCCCCGGCAGGATGCGAATGCCGTGCCGGGCCCACACCGGGTCGTAGTTGGTGATGCCCTCGGTGTAGTGCCACATCCGGTCGCGGTTGATCAGGTTGCCGCCCGCAGCCTCGGTGATGCCCAGCATCCGGCCGTCGACGTGGGCGGGCACCCCACTGAGCAGTTGACTGGGCACACGACCCATTCTGGCCGGCCAGTTCTTGCGGACCAGGTCGTGGTTGCCGCCGATGCCTCCGCTGGCGACGATGACGGCCGGTGCCCGGAACTCGAACTCGCCGAACGTGTTTCGGGACGAGGCGACGCCGCGGGCTGCCGTCGACGGTTCCAGCACTGCCCCGCGCACCCCGACGACGGCACCGTCGTCGACGATCAGTTCGTCGACCCGGTGACGGTAGGCGAAGCGTGCCTTGGCGCCGGCCGCGAGCAACCGGCGCGCGAAGATCTCCACGATCGCCGGACCGGTTCCCCACGCGATGTGGAACCGCGGAACCGAGTTGCCGTGTCCGCGAGCGTCGTAACCGCCCCGCTCGGCCCAGCCGACGAGGGCGAAGGTCTTGAGCCCGCGCTCGCGCAGCCAGCTGTGTTTCTCCCCCGCGGCGAAGTCGACGTACGCGTGGGCCCACTGCCGCGGCCAATGGTCCTCGGGCCGGTCGAATCCGGCGGTGCTCAACCAGTCCTGCAATGCCAACTCGTGGCTGTCGCGGATGCCCAACCGCCGCTGTTCGGGGCTGTTCACGTAGAACAGCCCGCCGAAGGACCAGAAGGCCTGCCCGCCCAGGTTGGCCGCGTTCTCCTGGTCGACGATCAGGACCGAGCGGCCCCCGTCCAGCACCTCGCATGCAGCGACTAGGCCGGCAAGCCCGGCTCCGACCACGATGACGTCGACGTCGGCCATGCCGCCACGTTAGCCGCCATCGGTCAGGCGGCGTCCGGCACGTCCGTCGAGACCGCCCTGGGCGCCCAGCGGTACACCGCGGGGGTGCAGCGATGAAGCAGGGCCAGGTCGACGGCGTCCAGCATGGCCTGGCGCGATCCGGGACGCCGTAGCTGCCCGGCGGCGACGGCGAGTCGCACGGTGCCCTCGCGGCGTGCGGTCCGCTCGGCCGAGAGCACCAGCGTTCGGCACCACCACGTCTCGGTGAGGAACCCCTCCCCGATGCCGACGACCCTGGCCCTCGACGTCGTCCCCCGGACCAGATCGGTGATTCCACCCAGCTCGGCGACCAGCCGAAAGCCGTTGCGCGGCAGCGCGGTCAACACACCCTGCGAGACGGTCCACCCCGGTGCGGCGAACAGCCTGGTCCGCAGGCCGAGGTGCTCGAGTACCCGGTCGGCCCCCGTCAACCTCAGGTTGGCCTCGTGCGCCTGCAGTGTCGCGAACTCTCCGCGGCGCTTCTTGGTGGCGGCCTCGTCGTAGCCGTGCAGGACGATCGCGTCGCCCTCGGCGCGACGCCGGGTCATCCACTCCACGGTGGTCGGATCCTGGTCGAGCCGGTAGCCACCCTTGTGCCGCGGCGCCACCAGCAGGGACACCGGCACGTTGCGCGCGGCGAGTTCGTCGCGGAAGGCGACCGCGTTGGGCAACGTGCGGTCGTTGATTCCGGAGATCGAGACGATCAGTTCTCCAGCCACGCCTCGCAGTGTCGCAACGCCAGGTGTGCAGAAGGTGTCGTCCGCGTGCGTGGGAGTTGACGTCTTGGTGTTACCTCGGCAGAACGGCCTCGATGGCGCTGATCACCTCGGGGGCGTCGGGTTCGGTGCGCGGCCGGAACCGGTCGACGACCTCGCCACCGGGCGCCAGGAGGAACTTCTCGAAGTTCCACTGCACGTCACCGGCCTGCCCGTCGGCGTCGGCGGTCTTGGTCAGCTCCGCGTACAGGGGATGCCGGTCGGATCCGTTGACGTCGGTCTTGGCCAGCAGGGGAAAGGTCACGCCGTAGGTCGTGGAGCAGAAGGACTGGATCTCCTCGGCGGTGCCCGGTTCCTAACCCATGAACTGGTTGCACGGTACCCCGAGCACCGTCAGGCCGCGGTCGCCGTACTCGGTGGCCAGTCGTTCCAGGGCCGTGTACTGCGGTGTCAGCCCGCACTTGGAGGCCACGTTCACGACGAGCACCGCGCCGTCGGCGAACTGGGCCAACGACGTCGGCTTGCCGTCGAGGGTGGTCAGTGAGATGTCGGTGATGCCCATGGCCGTGAGGCTACCGGCCTGCGCCGTAGTGGTCACGATCGGCGGTGGCGAGCACCCAGGCGTACATGAACGCCGCTTCCTTCCACCGTTCGTAGCGTCCGCTGATGCCGCCGTGACCGGCGCTCATCTCGGTCTTCAACAGCACCGGGTGGTCGTCGGTCTTGCTGTGGCGCAGTGCGGCAACCCATTTCGCCGGCTCGACGTAGTACACCCTGGTGTCGTTGAGTGACGTCATGGCCAGGATCGCGGGGTAGTCCTTGGCCGCCACGTTCTCGTACGGCGAGTACGACTTCATGTAGCGGTAGACCTCCTCGTCGGCCAGCGGATTACCCCACTCGTCCCACTCGGTGACCGTCAACGGCAGCGAGGGGTCGAGGATGGTGGTGAGCGCGTCGACGAACGGCACCTGGGCAAGGATTCCGGCGAACAGTTCCGGTGCCATGTTGGCCACCGCACCCATCAGCAAGCCGCCGGCACTGCCACCCATGGCCACCAGATTCTCGGGTCGGGTGACGTCGGTGCCGACGAGATGCGCTCCGGCCGCGACGAAGTCGACGAACGTGTTCTTCTTCTCCAGCATCTTGCCGTGCTCGTACCACGGCCGGCCCATCTCGCCACCACCACGGACGTGGGCGATGGCGAACACCATGCCCCGGTCCAGCAGGGACAGGCGCGCGATCGAGAACCGCGGATCCTCGCAGGATTCGTAGGCGCCGTAGCCGTACAGCAGTGTCGGGGCCGGATACGCCAGGCCCGCACGGTGGATGATCGACAGCGGGATCCGCGTGCCGTCGGGCGCGAGCGCCCAGTCCCGCCGCTCGACGTACTCCTCGGGTCGGTAGTCGCCGAGCACCGTCTGCTCGCGCAGCAGGGTGCGTTCGCCCGTCGCCAGGTCGACGTCGTAGACACGGACCGGCACGATGAACGAGGTGGTGCCCACCCGAAGCACCGGCGCTGACCAGTTCGGATTTCCCGACAGGCCCGACGACGTCAGCTCCGTCTCGAAGGTGATCTCCTCCGGAGTGCCGTAGGTGCCGTCCTCGTCGATGTGCCACAACTGAATTCGCGGCAGCGCATCGCTTCGATAGCTCACGACGAGGTGCCGCTCGAATGCGTCGACGGCGTCGAGGCGGACATCGGCCCGGTGCTCGACGAGCGTGCGGAACGCCGTCGGATCATCGACCGGCGCCTCGACGAGCGTGAAGTTCTCGGCACCGTCGTTGTGCAGGATCAGGAAGCGGTCCTGCCCGCCGACGACGGCATGCTCGACCGAGTACTCCACCGATTCGCGGCGCGGAAGGATCGAGACGAATTCGGTGTCCCCGTCGATGGCGTCGCCGTAGAACACCTCGGAGGTCACCGCGCTGCCCGCGGCGATGAACAGATACTTGTCGCTTCGGCTGCGACCCACCCCGACCCAGAACCGCTCGTCGGGTTCGTGGAAGACCTTGGTGGCGGGCAGGCCCGCACCAAGTCGGTGTCGCCAGACGGTGTCCGGCCGCCACGCGTCGTCGACCGTCGTGTAGTAGACGGTGCGGCCGTCGGCGGCCCACGTCGCCCCGGCGCCGATACCGGAGATGACGTCGTCGTACAACTCACCCGTGCGCAAGTCCTTGAAGCGCAACGTGTATCGCTCGTCGCCCACTACGTCGACCGAGAAGGCGAGGGTGTGACCGTCGATGCTGATCGACGCCGCGCCGAGGGAGAAGAAGTCGTGGCCCTCGGCTTCGACGTTCTCGTCGAGGAGTACCTGTTCTCCGGGGACCGGCTCGTTCTCGTCGAGCACCGGCGGCGTCCAGTCGGCGAGATCACTCACGGGGCAACGGCAATGGATGCCGTACTGCTGGCCCTCGACGCTGCGTCCGTAGTACCACCATTCGCCGCGGCGCGTCGGCACCGAGAGGTCGGTCTCCTTGGTGCGAGCCTTGATTTCACCGAAGATCTTCTGGCGCAACGGCTCCAGACCTTCGGTCTGCTGGTCGGCGTAGGCATTCTCGGCTTCCAGGTAGGCGATCACCTCGGGATCGGCCTTGTCGCGCAGCCACTCGTAGTGGTCGACGAACACGTCGCCGTGATGCTCACGGCGGTGCTCGACGCGCTTGGCAATCGGTGGTGTGCCGATCATTTGGCTCCGATCCAGTCTGCGAAGTTCAACCCGGAAATACGTTCGTAGGCTTCGATGTAACGACCTCTGGTGGCCTCGACGATCTCCGGGGGCAGTGGCGGTGGCGGCACGTCGGCGCTGCGGTCCCAACCCGAGTCGGGCCCGGTCAGCCAGTTGCGGACGAACTGCTTGTCGAAGCTGGCCTGCACCACGCCCTCCTCGTAGGAGTCCGCTCGCCAGTACCGGGAGGAGTCAGGGGTGAACACCTCGTCGGCGAGCACCATCCGGCCGTCCTCGTCGACCCCGAACTCGAACTTGGTGTCGGCAATGATGATGCCCTTGCTCAGTGCATGCTCGGCGGCCTGCCGGTAGATCGACAGCGTCAGGTCCCTCAGCTCGGTCGCCCGCTCGACGCCGACCACCTCGACGATCGCCTCGAAGCTGACGTTCTCGTCGTGACTTCCGAGCTCGGCCTTGGTGGCTGGGGTAAACAGCGGCTCGGCGAACTTGCTGGCCTCGGTCAGACCGGCGGGCAGGTCGATGCCGCAGACCTGGCCGGTGGCGCGGTAGTCGACGATGCCGGACCCGGTGAGGTAGCCGCGGGCCACGCACTCGACCGGCATCATCTGCAACTGCTTGACCACCAGCGCCCGGCCGAGCACCTCGGCCGGAATGCGCTCGTCGTCGGGCGGGCCCGCCAGGTGGTTGGGCGTGTCCAGCAGTTCGAAGAAGAACACGCTCATCGCGGTGAGGATGCGGCCCTTGTCGGGAATCTCGCTGTCGAGGATGAAGTCGTAGGCCGAGATGCGGTCGCTGGCGACGAACAGCAGATGGTCGGCGTCGATCCGATACAACTCGCGAACCTTGCCGCTGGCCAGATGTTGGTAGTCGGTCAGAGCTGGGCGCATCGGGCAAGACTATCGGTCCATCTGTGCTGGGATCACACCCATGAGCTCTCGCTACGTGCCGTACGCCACCACCCCCGGCCGGCTGCTCGCCCAGTTGACCAGCGACACCGTCGTCGTCGTGTGGACCGCCATCTGGGTGCTCGTCGGGCTCGCGGTGCACTCCGCGGTGGACACCATCGCCGACGTGGGGCGGCAGGTGAACGACGGTGCCACCGGGGTCTCGGAGAACCTGAACTCCGCGGGCGACAGCACCGACGACTTCCCGCTGGTCGGCAGCGCCCTGAGCAAGCCGCTGCGGGCGGCGAGCCGAGCGGCCCTCGACATCGCCGGCGCGGGCCACAGCCTCGACACCACCGCCAGCTGGCTGGCCGTCGTGCTCGGTCTGGCGGTCGCCGCACCGCCGATCCTGTTCGTCGCGCTGCCGTGGCTGGTCTTGCGCATCCGGTTCTTCCGGCGCAAGTGGACCGCGACCACGCTCGCCGCGACACCCGCCGGGGAGCAACTGCTGGCGCTGCGCGCGCTGGCCAACCGGCCGCTGGCCAAACTCGCGGCCGTCAGCATCGACCCCGTCGGGGCGTGGCGCCGAGACGACGCGATCGCCATCCGCGGTCTGGCCAACCTCGAGCTGCGGTCCTCGGGCATCCGCCGCAAATAGGCGATTTGTGCACTCACACCCGCGCTCGTCACGGGTATGAGTGCACAAATCGCGATACGGAACCCAGTCAACGGCTGGCGAGTCAAACCAATGGTGCTCGACGACCTCTTGCGGTGCCACGACGGTGTGATCACCCTGAGCCAGGCCCGGGATGCTGGACTGAGCCAGGATGCGGTCGAGAGACGTGTGCGTTCGGGGCATTGGCGACGTTGCGCACGCGGTGTCTACTTCGTCGACGACCGTCCGTTCACCGACGCCGCCCGCATCCGCGCCGCCGTCTGGAGCAACGGTGACCGAGCCGTGGCCAGCGGGCTCGCGGCCGCCTGGTGGCTGGAGCTCACCGCGTTCGCGCCGGGAACGGTCGAAGTGACGGTTCCCCGTGTCAGCAACCACAGATCTCGACCTGGACTTCGGCTACGACGCCGCGACCTCCCAGCCGCCGACGTGTTCCAGTGCAGGGGCCTACGCGTTACGACGCTGCCGCTGACGGTGGTGGAGGCCGCCGTCCGTCGCGGGGGCGGGCCCAAGCTGCTGGATAAGGCCCTGCAACGCCACACCCAACTGCCCGCACTGTGGACCGCGCACCTCCGAAACAAGGGCCGCCACGGTTCGCCGGCGGCGCGCCGACTGCTCCGAGCGGCGGATGACGGAGCACGGTCCAAAGCAGAACGTCTCGCTGCGCGGCTGTTCAGCACCGCGAGGATTACCGGCTGGAGAGCGAATCAACGCGTGGCTGGATTCGAGGTGGACATCCTCTTCCGTGCCGCAAAGGTGGCCGTCGAGATCGACGGCTTCGCCTTCCACAGCGACTCGGAGGCCTTTCAACGTGACCGAACCAGGCAGAATGCGATCACCCTCGCCGGCTATCAAGTTCTCCGGTTCACCTGGCTTGACTTGACTGAGTACCCAGACGAGGTCGTCGCGGAGGTTCGGCGAGCGATTCGTGCACGCCTGCCCGCGGCAGGCGCGGGTTAGCGTGCACGAATCATGACGGGGAGGTGACGGATGCCGGTGTGGCGATTGCTCCGCGTCCATTCGACCGGGCCCGCCAACTCAGCCGACGAGAAACGCGAAAGCAGCTCCTCGAATAGCACCCGCAACTCCAATCGTGCGAGGTTGGCGCCGAGGCAGTAGTGCACGCCCTGCCCGAAGCCCAAGTGCGGGTTCGGCTTACGGGTCACGTCGAAGACGTCCGGATCGGCGAAGACCATTTCGTCGCGGTTGGCCGACCCCTCCCAGATCTGCACCTTCTGTCCGGCCACGATCGCGCACCCGCCCAGCGTCAGCTTCCGCGTGGCGGTGCGGCGCTTCGACGGTGACGGCGAGGTCCACCGCACCATCTCCTCGACCGCCGTCGGCAAGGACTCCAGATCACCGCGCAGCGCGACCATCTGATCCGGGTTCTCGATCAACGCGAGCAGTCCGCCGGCGATGGCGTTGCGGGTTGTCTCCGCCCCGGCGCTGAACAGCAGGCTGAAGAACAGGTAGAGCTCGACTTCGGAAAGCACGGGGAGCGCGTCAGCCGCGGCATTGGCAACGATCGAGAGCATGTCGTCGGTCGGGTGGGCCCGTTTGGCGGCGATCAACTCGGCTCCGTAGGCGTACATCCGTGCGCCGTCGTCCGCGTTCACCGTGCGCCCCAGGTCGAACTGTGGCTCGATGGCGTGAAACAGCCAATGCCGTTCGGACTCCGGCACTCCCAGCAGGATGCAAATCATCTGCATCGGCAGCTCGGCGGCCACGTCGACCAGGAAGTCGAACGGCACCCCGGGTTCCACGGCGTCGAGCAGCCTGCGGGTCCGCGACCTCAGGTCGTCCTCCACCCGCCGGATCATCCGCGGGGTGAGACCGCTGCTCACCAGCCGCCGGATCTGGGCGTGCCGCGGATCGTCCATCATGTTGAGTACCTGGCCGGCGATGGAGAGATCCTGCAGGAGGGTGCCGCCGAACGGACGGGCACCCCCGGTCACCGACGAGAACGACGACGGATCGCGCAGCACGGCAAGGGTTTCCGCGTGGGTGGCGACCGACCAGAAGCCCTCGCCGTCGGGGGTGTGTTCGGTGGGGTCGTGCCAGTAGACGGGAGCCTCGCGACGGTGGACGGCGAACAGTTCGTGCGGGAAACCCGCCGCGAAGTTGTCCAGGTCGGTGAAGTCCACCGCCGCCAAGCTCACAGGATGGCGCCCGAGGTGTACGCCGCCGCCTCGGGATAGCGTCCGACCAACTGCTCGACCGCCGCGACGACGGCGTCGACCTGGGCACCGGCCGCGCCGGTGAACGCTTCCTTGTCGGCCAACGCCGCATCCAACGCCGCGCGGTCCAGCGGCAGTCGCGGGTCGGCGGCCAATCGATCGAGAAGGTCTGGCTCGGAACCCTTCTCGCGCATCGCCAGGGCCACCGCGACGGCGTGCTCCTTGATGACCTCGTGGGCCGTCTCGCGTCCGACGCCGGCACGGACGGCGGCGATCAGGATGCGGGTGGTGGCCAGGAACGGCAGGTAGCGGTCCAGCTCGCGCTGGATGACGGCCGGGTAGGCGCCGAACTCGTCGAGCACGGTGAGGAACGTCTCGATCTGGCCGTCGAGGGCGAAGAACGCGTCCGGCAGTGCGACGCGGCGCACCACCGAGCAGAACACGTCACCCTCGTTCCACTGCGCGCCGGCGAGTTCGGCGGCCATCGACCCGTACCCGCGCAACACGACCTGCAGTCCGTTGACCCGTTCGCAGGACCGGCTGTTCATCTTGTGCGGCATGGCCGACGAGCCGACCTGGCCCGGCGCGAACCCCTCGGTGACGAGTTCGTTGCCCGCCATCAGCCGGATGGTGTGTGCCAGCGACGACGGCCCCGCACCGAGCTGAACCAGCGCCGAGAGCACGTCGTGGTCGAGCGACCGAGGATAGATCTGACCGACGCTGTCCAACGTCGTTGCGAAGCCGAGGAATTCGGCCACCCGCCCCTCGAGGGCCGCCAGCCTCGAGGTGTCGCCGTCGAACAGGTCGAGCATGTCCTGCGCGGTGCCCATCGGTCCCTTGATGCCTCGCAACGGGTACCGGTCGACGAGCTCGCTGAGCCGGGTCAGCGCGATCAGCATCTCCTCGGCCGCCGACGCGAACCTCTTGCCCAGAGTCGTCGCCTGCGCGGCCACGTTGTGCGAACGTCCGGCCATCACCACGTCGCGGTAGAGCTCCGCCCGCTCGGCGAGCCGTGCCACCACGGCGATTCCGTGGGCGTGGACGAGTTGCAGCGACCGGCGGATCTGCAACTGCTCGACGTTCTCGGTGAGATCGCGGCTGGTCATGCCCTTGTGCACGTGCTCGTGCCCGGCGAGGGCGTTGAACTCCTCGATGCGCGCCTTGACGTCGTGTCGCGTGACGCGCTCGCGCTCAGTGATCGAGGCCAGGTCGACCTGTTCCAGGACCCGCTCGTAGTCCTCGACGACACCGTCGGGCACCGAGACGCCGAGCTCAGCCTGGGCGCGGAGGACGGCGATCCACAACCTGCGCTCCGCGACGATCTTGGCCTCCGGCGACCAGATCGCCACCATCTCTGCGCTGGCGTACCGATTGGCCAGGACATTCGGAATCGTCACGGATACACAGCTTACGACCCGGCTGAGGCAAGCTAGACCGATGTACTTCGTCGGCGTGGACCTCGCATGGGGAGAGCGCAAGCCCACCGGTGTCACCGTCGTCGACGACGGCGGCCGGTTGGTCTACGTCGGCGTGGCGCAGGACGACGCCAGCATCAGGGCAGCGATCGGGCCCTACGTGCAAGACGACTGCCTGGTGGCCTTCGACGCCCCGCTGGTGGTGAACAATCCCACCGGCCAGCGACCCAGCGAGGCGGCGCTCAACCGCGACTTCGCCAAGTTCGAGGCCGGCGCCCATCCCACCAACACCGGCAAGCCGGAGTTCGCCGGCACTCCCCGCGCAGCCCGCCTGGCCGCCGCGCTCGAACTCGACATCGACCCCGACTCCGCGTCCCCGCGGCGGGCCATCGAGGTCTACCCGCATCCGGCGACCGTGGCGCTGTTCCGGCTGGGCCGCACGCTGAAGTACAAGGCCAAGCCCGGCCGCAGCGTCGCGCAGCTGCGGTCCGAGCTGTTGCGGCTGCTTGACCTGGTCGAGACGCTCGCCCATGCCACGCCGCCGTTGCGGGTCGCCGACGACGACGGCTGGATTGCCCTTCGGCACCTGGTGGAGACCGCCGAACGCAAGAGCGAGCTGCGGCGCGCGGAGGACCCCGTCGACGCCGTGGTGTGTGCCTACGTCGCGCTGTTCGCCACCCGCCGACCCCAGGACGTCACGGTCTACGGCGACGCCGAGACCGGCGCCACCATCACCCCGACCCTGCCGCCGGACCTGCTCCCCGCCCCGCGGGAGGCGACGCCGGGCGCGGTGCGCGACGCCATCGCGGAGTTCGCCGCCCGGCGCCCGGCACTCGTCGGAGCGACCGAACGCTACCTGCACCTGGTGACGACGCTGCTCGACGATGCAGGCATCAACTACCTCGACGTCACGGCGCGGACCAAGTCCGTGGCGTCGTTCGCGGAGAAGGCCGACCGCAGCGTCGACGGCCAACGCCTCTACACCGATCCGCTCTCCGAACTCACCGACCAGATCGGCCTGCGGGTGATCACGTTCCTGCGCGACGACGTGACCACCGTCGCCAATCTGCTGACCGAGGAGATGCAGCTCCTCGACGACCGGGACATGGGCCAAGAGACGGCCCGCGAGGGCCGATGGGGTTACGCCAGCCGGCATCTGCTGGTGGCCGTCGCGGGTGAGCAACAGCCCGCGTCGATCCAGGTCCGGACCGTCCTGCAGCACGCGTGGGCGGAGTTCGAGCACGACATCCGCTACAAGGGATCCATTCCCGAAGAGGACGCTCCCGATCTGGACCGGCGGTTCACCCTCGCGGCCGGCCTCCTGGAGCTGGCCGACCGCGAGTTCTCCGCCATTCGGGAGCGCCTGAAGAGCTCCCCGCCCGCAGCGCGCTCCGAGCAGTCCGACGACCCCCGCATCGGCACGCCCGTGTTGGCGACCTATCTCGGCAACCGCTTCCCCGACGCCGGATGGTCGCGCACCGAGCACTACGCGTGGATCTCCGGGCTGCTGCTGGAACTGGGCGTCGACTCACTCGACGAGCTCGACGAGTTGCTCAGCGGTCTGGACACCGACGCGGTCAACCAGAAGATGGACTACCGCTACCCGGCCGGCGCGGTCCGCCGCCTCGACGATGCGCTGCTGGCGCGCTACGGCGACCGCTACGTGGGACTGACGGGCAACGCCCATCGCGTCGCCCAGCTTCAGGCCCGGCTCGAGAAGCTCACTGCCGCCTCGTGATTCACGGCTTGCGGGCCACCAGCACGTCCACCGGGTGGGGCACCACGCCCGGCCGGCCGGGCAACGAGATGTCGCGAATGTAGTCGAGCAACCGTTCGCGCGCCGGGGGCGTCAACGAGCGCGACCGCGCCCCGATGAGGAAGTCGAGCACGTCCTCGCCGCGCCCCAGCGGATCGCTCAACCCGTCGCGGAGGTCGAGATGTCCGGAGATGGTCTCGGTCTCGACGGCCAGGCCTCGGCGGCGTAGGTCGGCCTGGACGTCCTCGGCGAACCACGGCGTCTGCCCGGCCCACGGGCACAGCATCTCGGTCAGCACGCACAGCGGCTCCAAGGGGGCGACGGCCGCCAGCATCAGACCGCCCGACCTCAGCATGCGCAGCCCGTGGTCGAGGGCCGCGGAGAGGTTCGCCACGTAGTAGAGCGAGTGCACGAAGTGGACCAGATCGGCGGGGTGGCCGGCGTCGTGGTCGGCGAAGTCACCGATGACCACCGTCGGCACGAGCTCCGCTGCATCGAGTTCGTTCATCCGGGCGGCGAATCCGGCGGCCGACGGGGGATGCGGCTCCACGCCGGTGTACCGCACTCGGCGCCCGCCGGTCGTCAACGCCGCGGCAAGTGGCGCGTCGACGCTGCCGTCGCCGACGCCCACGCCGACGACCCGCACCGGATCGCAGTCGCCCAGCAGCGGAGGTAGCTCTGCCACCAGCCACTCTTGCAGGCGGCGCCGCTGGTCGCTGGCCGCCTCGTAGCGGGCGTGGGTGTGGGCGTACCGCTCGTTGGTCAGAGCCGGAAGAGCCGGCTGTTCCAGGACGCTTTCCCGCAGGCCCAGCAAGGGCGCGGGTAGTCCGATCATCGTCATTTGCCGCCATTGTTCCCGTGAAAGCGGTGCGAATGGGCCGATGGCCGAGGCCGACATCGTTGCGTAAGAAAAGGTCGCAGGGATCCATGGTTGGCTTGTGCGATGACCTCACCGGACACCGCGCAGCGCAGCCTCGACCACTGGAGCGAGGCCGGACGTGCGGAGATGGAGGCGTTCTACGCCCTCGCCACGGAGGACTATCGGCAGCTCGTCGCGGCGCGCGACTGGAACGCCGACCTCGCCGGACAGGCCGTCGACGGCCGCGTACGGCTGCTCGACGTCGCGTGCGGCAGCGGCAAGTTCCCGACCGCTCTTCTGGCCGGGGGCCTGGCCACCGAACCGGTGATCGAGGTCGACCTGCTGGACCCGTCGGCGTTCAGCATCGCCGAGGCGCGAGCGACGCTCGCACCGCCGTTCGTGGCGGCCGGGGAACACGAACTCGTGCTCCAAGACTTCTCCGACACCGGCTATGACCTCGCGTGGGCCACCCATGCGCTGTACGCCCTGCCGCCCACCGAGCTGGCGGCTGGCGTGGCGCGGATGGTCGCGGCCCTTCGTTCGGGCGGCTTGGGAGTGGTCGCGCAGGCCTCGTCGCGGTCGCACTATCTGACCTTCTACGACGCGTACCGGGCGTCGTTCGCGCCTGACGCCACGCCCTACACCGACGCCGAGGGGGTCGCCGACGCCCTGCGCGAGGCCGGCGCATCACTAGAAGTACAGACGCTCGGCTATCGCACCGGGACCTCCGACCGAGCCGTCGCCGAGGGCTTCTTGCAGCGCTGCGCGTTCGACGACACCGTGACCCTCGAACGGATGGAGGCCAGCGACGAGCTCGGACGGTACCTGGCCGGTTGCCGCGGACCCGACGGGTCCTACGAGTTCAGCCACGAGGCCCACCTGATCACCTGGAAGCAGCCATGATTCGCAACCCGCACCTGTCCGAGGCCACCGCGGCCGGCACCGCGTCCGACGTCGCCGTCGAGTGGGATCGCGGCAACGACCAGTGGTGGGACTGGTACATGTCCCTGGCCGACGGCCCGACTCCCGACGGCCCGCTGGTCGACCTGCCCGACCACGACCCCGGCCCGCTACCGTCGGACGACGAGGTCACCGCCGAACTCGCCCGGGCCTATCCGATCACCGACGAGCAGATCGAGCGCTTCCGCACCGAGTCGTTCGTCAAGCTGCCCGGCGTGCTGACCCCCGGGACGGTGGAGCGTCTGCGAATCAGGTTGCGCGCCACGCTCGACGAGGCCGTCGACCCAGCGGTCGGCTTCCAGAGTCGCGAGATGATGTGGCTGGACGACGAACTGGTGCGCGCCGCGGTTCTGTCGCCGCGCATCGGCGGCATCAGCGCGGCCCTGCTCGGCACCGATCGGGTCCGGCTCTACCACGACAACGCGCTCTCGAAGGAGCCCGGTGCTGGCCGCACCCCGTGGCACTACGACGCGCACCACTTTCCACTCGACTCGCCCCAGGTCTTGACGGCGTGGATTCCGTTGCAGCCCACCCCCCGCGAGATGGGCCCGTTGGCCTTCGCCCGCGGGGCCGAGGTCGGCAACCTGGTCGACGACCTCGAATTCGACAAGCACGGCACCTCCTATGACCGCGGGGTGTCGGAAACCCTTCGCGCACACGGCGTTCAGGTCGAGGACGGTCCGTTCGCGGCGGGCGAGGTCAGCTTTCACGGCGCCAATTGCTTCCACACTGCCGGCGCCAACCGCACCACCGCGGCACGCATGGTGCTCGCCAACACCTACTTCGCCGACGGCGTGCGGGTGGTGCCGAGCCCGACCATGGTGAGCGGTGACTGGCGCAAGTTCATCCCCGGCGCCGAACCGGGCCAGGTGGTGGCCAGCCCTCGTAATCCGCTGCTCGCACCCTGCGTCTAGGGTTCGGCGTCGAGCTTCTCGACGTCGGTGATGCCGGGCCCGCGGATCCCCAGGGCCCGGTTGATCGCCAGCGTGACGCCGAACAGGACGACGCCGAGTGCCACCAACGCGATCGCCAGCACGTACTGCTGCAGCGGCCGGCCAGAGAGCGGCAGCACCAGGTAGGCCGAGGCGACGAAGCCCACCCACGGCAGCCAGGTCGGAGTCCGAAAGTGCGCCTCCCGGTGAACGTCCTTGCGCAGCACCAGGACCGCGATGTTGACCACCGCGAAGACCGCGAGCAACAGCAGCGACGTCGTGCCACCGAGGGTCGAGATCGCCTTGTCGTTGGCGAACGCCGTGACGTAGAGAATCAGCGCGAACGCGATCGAGGTGGTGAACAGGATCGCCACCCACGGCGTGCGACGCGAGGCGTGGACGGTGCCCAGCACCGGCGGCAGGACGTGCTGCTTGGCCATGCCGTAGATCAACCGGCTCGCCATCAGCATGTTGATCAGCGCGGTGTTGGCGACGGCGAACATCGAGATGAAGGGCAGGATCTTCTCGATCGGCAGACCGGGCGCACCGGCCTTCACCACCTCGACCAGTGGCGTCTCGCTGGCCTCCAGCGCACCCACCGGCACCAGTGCCACCGCGACGATGGCGACCACGATGTAGACGACGCCCGCGATGCCCAGCCCGGTCAGCAGCATCTTGGGAAAGATCTTGACCGGATCCTTGGTCTCCTCGGCCATATTGACCGAATCCTCGAACCCGACCATCGCGAAGAACGCCAGCGAGGTGGCAGTCGTGACGGCAAGGAAGGCGTTCTTGTCCTCCGCGGTGTCGAATGCGATCACCCGGGAGAAGTCGACGGCCTCACCGCCCTGGGTGAACGCCCAGAACCCGACGAAGATCACCAGCATCAGCCCGGTGATCTCGACGATGGTCAGCACCACGTTGAGCTTGACGCTCTCGCCGACGCCGCGCAGGTTGACCGCGGCCACCATCAGCATGAAGAGCATTGCGACGGCGACGATTCCGGCCGTGCCCCAATCGAAGCCGAAGCCCTTGAAGAAGTTGGAGGCGAAGAAGCGCGACGCGGTGGCCGCCGAGGTGATGCCGGAGCACATGACGATGAACGCCACCAGGAACGTGACGAAGTGGATGCCGAACGCCTTGTGCGCGTAGAGCGCAGCGCCGGCGGCCTGGGGATACTTGGTGACCAGTTCCAGATAGCTGAACGCGGTGACCATCGCGATGAGGAACGCCACCAGGAACGGCAGCCACGCGGCACCACCCACCTCGGCCGCGACGTCGCCGGTCAAGGCGTAGACCCCGGTGCCGAGGATGTCTCCGACGATGAAGAGGAGCAGCAGGCCGGGACCCATCACGCGTTTCAGTTCGGGCTGGTTCTCCACGGTGGCCTGAGCCATGACGCCTCCCTGATAGTCAGCTGTGAGTCAGGGTCCAACCATTGCAGGAAAAGATCAAGCACGCAGCGCTATCCAATTGCGCGACGTGTCCGTCATGGCGGAGACCCCGTCGAGGAACGTGGCGACCACGGCGGGATCCTGCGGACGCTGCCAGCCGAACGTCGTCGGCCGTTGCGCCCGATCGTGCCAGAAGTGCGGAGACTGCGACCGGGGGCGGGTCGCCAGCAGCCAGACGGCAGTGTCGGCGCCACCGGCCGCATCGCGCAGGATCGGCCCGGTGAGTCGTTGAAACGTCGGAAGGGCTTCGGCGACACCGGGAGTCCTCGCCCACCCGGGATGCATGCTCTCCACGCGTACGTCCGTCGCCTCCAGTCGCCTGGCCCACGCGTCGGCCAGCACCACCTGCATCCTCTTGGTCTTGGCGTAGACCCGAACGCCGTCGTAGTCACCGCGGGCCGACTCGAGGTCGCCGACGGACAGCGGCGCGCTGTACATCCCCCCGGAGGAGACGAACACGACCGACGCCCCGCCGGCGTTGCGCAGCAGGGGCAGAAGGCGTTCGGTCATCAGGTGCGGACCGAGTACGTGACAGGCGAACTGCAATTCGTGGCCTTGCGGTGTCACGTCGCGTCGCTTCGGCATGGCGCCCGCGTTGTGCACCAGGCCGTGCAGGGCGTCGACGCGGCCGGACAGGTCCTCGGTCCACGCCCGCACGGCGTCCAGATCGCCGACGTCGCAGACCTCGTCGACGATCACCGAGCCGGGGACGGCGCCCCGGATCACCCCCACCGAGTGTCTGACCTTGTCGGGGTTGCGACCCAACAGGTGAACGATGGCGCCCAGCTCTGCGAACGATCGTGCCATTGCCTCGCCGAGACCAGAGGTGGCCCCGGTGACGACGACCCGCTTGCCGGCCATCGAGTTGGCGCCGGGATCGGCGGGCCACCAGAGCCGTCGTACCCCGGAGCCGATCTTCGAATAGCCCAGCAGCACCGATCGGTCCAGAGCGGCGTCGAGCAGATCGGTGACGTTCATGGCACCGAAGGTACTCAGCCGAAGGGCGCCAGCACGTCGATGACGTCGACGAGCGTCGCGCGGGCGGCGGCCCTCGGTCCGTCCCCGACACCGACGAGGGACGCGACGACCGCGCCGTCGACGGCGCAGACCAACGCCGTCATCAACTCCGACCGCACCGACCGACCGGAGCGTTCGATCACCTCGACGACGGCCTCGGTTCGCTGCTTCATGATGCGGCGCTGCACGTCTCGTAGACCGGGCTGTCGCGCGCATGCGATGTACCGCTCGTAGCGGGAGATCAACTGCTCGGAGACCCGAGTGTCGGGGCCGTCGCCGACCAGGAAGTCGACCAGGACGTCGGCGGTCGACTCGGCCCCGCGGCGGCGCCTCGGCAGGGCTGCGACCCTGGAGTCCAAGACCTCGGCGTCCCGGATGCCGACGTACTCGACGGCCCGCTCGACGAGGTCGTCGAGGGAGGAGAAGTAGTACGTCGTGGAGGCCAGCGGCAGGCCCGCCCGGCGGGCGACGGCGCGGTGCCGGACCGCGTCGAAGCCACCTTCGCACAACAGCTCGGCGGCCGCGCTGACCAGCGCGTACCGTCGCCTCTCCCCCTTGGGGGTGACCGCTGCCGTCACGTGTTGCATGCTGCCAGCAACGGCCCCACGGTATGGGGCTTTCGACCAACTACTAGGGCTCCACGACCGAAAGGCGACCGTGTTCTCACCCGCGTCGAACCCACCCGCCACATCCGCCCCGCGCGTACTCGCCAGGGTGCTGTTGGGCGCCGCCCTCGTCTTCGCCGGAGTCAGCCATCTGACCTTCGCTCGCAGGGCCTTCTACGCCCAGATTCCGCCGTGGCTGCCGCTGGACGCCACCTTCGTGATCATTGCCTCCGGCGTCGTCGAGATCGTCCTCGGCACGGCCATCGTGGTGTTGCCGCGGTACCGCGTTCCGCTTGGCTGGGCGGCCGCCGCCCTCTTCGTCGTCGTCTTTCCCGGCAACGTCTCGCAGTTCCTGACCCACAGTTCCGCCTTCGGTCTGGACTCCGACCTGTCCCGCGGCGTCCGCTTGTTGTTTCAACCGCTTCTGGTGGCATGGGCGCTGTGGTGCACCGGTGCGTGGTCCTCGCTGCGGAGGTCGCCACCCCAGACGCCAGTGGCATGATGGCCCGCATGTCTGAACTGAGCCGGCGCGCCGTGCTGCGCCTCGGCGCGGGGGTCGCCGCGGGTGCGGCCGGGGCGTACGCCCTGGGCTCGACCCCGAACCCGGCCCCGGTGACGCAGCCGCCCGTCGCGATGACGGGGATCGGCGCACCGCTGGCACCGCCGCTGCCCCTCGAGCCGACGGCCCCCGCCCCGACCTACGTCACGGGATCGTTCGTGTCCGCGGCGCGGGGCGGCGTGCCGACCAACTGGGCGATCGCGCGGCCGCCCGGCCAGACCGGTCCGCTGCGCCCGGTGATCGCCCTCCACGGCAAGGGCCAGGACGCCGCGGGCGTGATGGCAGGCGGCGTGGAGCAGGGCCTCGCCCAAGCGGTCGCGGCGGGTATTCCGCCGTTCGCCGTCGTGGCCGTCGACGGCGGCGGAAGCTACTGGCACGCACGGACCTCGGGCGAGGACTCCGGCGCGATGGTCCTGAACGAACTGATTCCACTGCTGGGCCAGCAGGGCCTGGACACCTCTCGGGTCGGGTTCCTCGGTTGGTCGATGGGCGGCTACGGCGCGCTGCTGCTCGGCTCGAGACTCGGTCCGGCCAAGACCGCGGCGATCTGCGCGGTCAGTCCGGCACTGTGGACGTCCGCGGACGCGACGGCCCCCGGTGCGTTCGACGGCGCGGCCGACTACGCCGCCAACAGCGTGTGGGGCCTGCCGAACCTGGCGTCGATCCCGATCAGGGTCGACTGCGGCGACAGCGATCCGTTCTACGCCGCCACCAAGCAGTTCATCGGGCAACTGCCCAACCCGCCTTCGGGCGGGTTCTCCCCCGGCGGCCACGACGGCGCCTTCTGGAGCTCTCAGCTTCCCGCCGAAATCGCCTGGATGGCACCGCTTCTCGTCGCCTAGCTGGCTACTGCCCCGGGTCGCTTCGCTCCTGCCCGCCGGTGAGACCGACGCGACCTTCGGCAGCAGCCAATCCGATGTCGGAGCGAAAGTGGCTTCCGGGCAGGCGGATGTCGGCCATGACGGCGTAGGCCGCCTCGCGGGCCGCCACGAGGTCGGCGCCGGTGCCGACGGCGGAGAGCACCCGGCCGCCCGAGGACATCACCGCGCCGTCCTCACGTCGGGCGGTACCCGCGTGCAGCACACCGGGCGCGTCCGACCCGGTGATGACGTCACCCACCCGAGGACGCCCCGGGTAGTTCTCGGCGGCCAGCACGACCGCCACCGCGGAACCCTCGGACCACTGCAGGGCCGGTTGGTCGGCCAGCTCACCGACGGCGGCGGCGTGCAGCAGCTGCCCAAACGGGCTCTGCAGCAGTGCCAGCACCGCCTGGGTCTCGGGATCGCCGAAACGGCAGTTGAATTCGACGACGGCCGGACCACGGGAGGTAATCGCCAGCCCGGCGTAGAGCAGTCCGGAGAACGGACATCCACGCGCGACCAGTTCCGCGGCAACGGGTGTGACGACGTCGTCGACGATGGCCGCCAGAACGTCGGACGGCAGCCACGGCAGGGGGGTGTAGGCACCCATGCCGCCGGTGTTGGGGCCGGCATCGCCGTCGCCGACTCGCTTGAAGTCCTGAGCGGGTAACAGCGGCACCACCGTCTCGCCGTCGACGATGCAGAACAGCGAGACCTCCGGGCCGTCGAGGAAGGACTCGAGCAGCACGGGATGCCCAGAATCCAGGAGGCTGGCCGCGTGCGCGCGGGCCGCGTCGCGGTCCGCGGTCACCACCACGCCCTTGCCTGCGGCCAACCCGTCGTCCTTCACGACCCAGGCTTCGTCGCCGGCGGGCGGGCCGAAGCGGTCCAGGGTGGCGTCGAGGCGGGCGGGATTGTCGACGATCTCGCTTCGCGCGGTGCGCACGCCCGCGGCGTCCATCACGTCCTTGGCGAAGGACTTCGCGCCCTCGATGCGGGCGGCGTCCTTGGACGGTCCGAAGCACGCGATTCCCGCCGCGCGCACGGCGTCGGCGACACCGAGGACCAGCGGCACCTCGGGTCCGATGACGACGAGGTCGGCTTCGACGCGCTTGGCGAGTCTCACCACCTCGTCCGCGGAGGTGACGTCGACGTCGTATTGGTCGGCGACGGACGCCGTACCGGCATTGCCGGGCGCCACCGCGAGGGCGTCCACCTCGGGGTCGCGACGCAACGCCAGTAGCAGCGCATGTTCACGGGCACCGGATCCGATCACGAGGACTCGCACGGTCGTCAACCCTAAACCTTCAGATTCGGCCATACACTTTCCAATACGGTGTATGGTCTGGCACATGGCGACCGCACCAAGCGCATGCCCCTTTGGGGCGGGGTATGACTTCACCGATCCCGACGTCCTGCTCCGGGGCATCCCGGTCACCGAGTTCGCGCAACTCCGCAAGACCGCCCCGGTCTGGTGGAACGAGCAGCAGGAGTCGATCTTCGACGACGGCGGCTACTGGGTGATCAGCAAACACGAGGACATCAAGGCCATCTCGCGCAACGGCGACCTCTGGTCGACCAACCGCAAGGGCGCGGTCATGCGGCTGCCCGACGGCGTCACCGCCGAACAGCTCGACCTGACCAAGGCGCTGCTGATCAACCACGACGCACCCGAGCACACCCGGTTGCGCAAGATCGTCTCGCGCCTGTTCACGCCACGATCGGTGGCCGCGCTCGAGGAGAAGCTGGCCGCGGCCGCCCGCCAGATCGTGGCAGAGGCGGCAGCGAAGGACGGTGGCGACTTCGTCGCCGACGTTGCCACCAGATTGCCCCTGCTGGCCATCGCCGACCTGATTGGCGTGCCGGAGTCCGATCGCGAACGGCTATTCCACTGGACCAACTGCATCATGAACACCGACGACCCCGACTTCGACTCCGATCCGACGACCGCGAATGCCGAACTGATGGCCTACGCCTACTCGATGGCCGAGGAACGCAGGCGCTGCCCGGCCGACGACATCGTCACCCGGCTCGTCCAAGCCGACGTCGAGGGCAACGCCATGGATGACATCGAGTTCGCGTTCTTCGTCATCCTGCTCGCCGTGGCCGGCAACGAGACCACCCGCAATGCCATGACCCACGGCATGAACGCGTTCTTCGACAACCCCGACCAGTGGGAGCTGTTCAAGAGGGAGCGACCGGCGACCGCGGTCGACGAGATCGTCCGCTGGGCCACCCCCGTGCACTGCTTTCAGCGCACCGCCCTGGCCGACGTGACGGTCGGCGACGTGACGATCGGAGAGGGCCAGCGGGCCGGTCTCTTCTACAGCTCCGCCAACTTCGACGAGACCGTCTTCGACCGGCCCTTCGAATTCGACGTGCTGCGCAACCCCAACCCGCACTTGGCCTTCGGCGGCAACGGCGCGCACTTCTGCATCGGCGCCAACCTGGCCCGCATGGAGATCAAGCTGATCTTCGACGAGCTCGCCGACCAGATCCCGGACATCGCCAAAGTGGCCGAGCCGCAACGGCTTCGATCGGGGTGGATCAACGGCGTCAAGGAGCTGGCGGTCTCCTACCGGGGCTGACTCGGCGTCCGGTTACGATTCCGTCGTGCGCACCCACGGCTGGTCGGGATCGGCGCCGGCGACCGACGAGGAGGCCGTGGCGCGGATCCTGGCCGCCGCGAGCAAGGCCGTCGACGAACGCGGTGCCGACGTGGGCATCGCCGACGTCGCCCGCACCCTCGGCGTCACCCGTCAAACCGTCTACCGGTACTTCGCCAGCACCGAGGCGCTCCTCGTGGCCGCCGCCGTGCACGCCGCCGACGACTTCCTGGAACGGCTGGCCGAACACCTTCGGGGCCGTAGCGACCCGGTCGACGCCGTTGCCGAAGCCATCGCGACAGCGCTGGAATGGCTGCCCGAGGACAAGCACATCGGTCTGCTGATCGCGCCGGGCCGCGCCGACGAACACACGGCCTCGGTGACCTCCGACGTCGCCCTCCGGTTCGCCAACGCCATGCTGCGGCGGTTCGACGTGGATTGGGCCGGCCGCGGCTTCTCCGAGGCAGACCTCGACGACCTCGCCGAGTATCTGCTGCGGATCATTCAGTCCTTCGTCATCGACCCCGGCCGGCCGCCCCGGACGGGTGAGGCGCTGCGGGGTTATCTGAGACGGTGGGTCGCCGGCTCGATCGTGCCGAGCACGCTCACACCACCGTGAGCGGCAACGACTTTCGTTCCTCGAAGACCCAGTTGGCACCGCCGCTGAACTTCGTCACCGCCACCTCACCGAGTTCCTTGGTCGGCGAATCGGATTCGATCACGCGCACCGTCCAGTCCGATTCGGTGCCGGAGACCTCGGCCCGCAGGTACGGGTCGACGGCGGCGGCGACGGCCTGCAGCGGCAGATCCGCCACCGGCGACACCAGTGAGATCCACGCGCCGTCCTCGTGGGCCGGTGAGCGCCGGACGTGAAGGGACTCCGAGTCGACGTCGACCGACACGTACGCCGCCGGATTCAGCAGCGGGTGTAGTTCCAGGACACGAAGTGCACCCTTGGCGTCACGCGAGATCCCCAACGCGCGGTGGATGCGCTCGGCGGCCACCCCGGCGATCCCGATCAGCTGCTTGTAGCGGATCGACTGCTCCAGCGCCACGTCGTCCTTCGCGCGAGCCTTCACCGCGAGGGTGAACGACAGCACCAGCAGGTGCATCTGCAGGCACACTTCGTCGGCGATCCGGACCAGCGCCGAATGCGAGAACGCACCGAAGTCGACGTCGGCCAGCAGCTCACCCGAGTAGTCGGCGGCACCTTCGTCGTCCGGGTCGATGGGATCCAGCTCGCAGGCATGAGCGCGGCTTGCCGCGACGACGTCCATCGCCGGGATGAACGGAACCTCTGGGTACGACTCGTCGATGATCACCGTCCACGCGCAATGCGGAGTGCGCCCGGACGGCACCCGTGGCGGCCGGTGGATCGGGCGCACCTGCGCCTTGCGGTTGGTGGCCAACGCCGTGGCATCGAAGGTCGGGTCCTCGATGTCATGGCACATGCCGTGGACGTAGTCGTCGCCCATCGGCTCCACGTCGAGCAACGCGCCGCAGTGGTCGAGGTGGAACTCACCGTGCCAACGGTCGTGCACCGTGTAGCGGAAGTCCATGAACTGCGGCGGGGCCCCGATGTCGAGCTGTAGCCCCTTGAACAGCGTGAAGATGTCGACGCCTTCGTACTTCAGCGCCTTCTGCATCCGCCTGGTGTAGAGCGGGCTCGACGCGGCCCACTCCTCGATCGCGATCTGCAGCATCTCCTCGCGTCCCCACGCGCTGATGCAATGCGCCATCCCGGACCGGTCGATCAGCTGGCCGATCAACAGCAGCTCGGGCACCAGGGTGGCGAGCTCCTCGCGCGAGAGCGCGGCATATCTACTCGTCATCGAGTGTCTTCCCCGTGCTCATCTTGACGGCAGTGTTGACGTTGCCGCGCTTGTCCTCAGGAGAACCCTTGTCTGCCGCCTTCTTTCGCTTGGCGGCCACCTTGCCCACCACCCCATTCAGACCAGCGCCTCGCGGGAAGCCGACGTATTGGGTCAGGAAGATGGCCATCTCCTTCAGCTCGTCCTCGGTTAGCTCGCCATTCGCCATGGCAGCGTTCACCTGGATTTCGGCCAGACCCTGTTCACCGAGCGCGGTCACGACGGCCAGCGTCATCAACCTCTTGTCGCGCATCGATAGGCCGGGCCTGGTCCAGATCGTGCCGAAGAGATGGTCGACGGTGAGGTCGAAGAAGGCATCGCCCTCGATGTTGGGCATCTCCCATGAATAGACCTCGTTCATCTTCTCGAGGCCCTTGCGGCGTAATTCGTCCATCGTCTAACTCCTCTCGTGCGCCACGCCGAGGCCGTCGGCCAGGTCTCTCAGCGCGATCTCGGCCAACGGCAGGTCCACGCCGGTGGCCTCGCCCAATCCCAGGGCCAGCCTCAGGTCCTTCTCGGCCAGCCCGCGGGTGTGGACGAACATGTCGTACAGAAAGTGGTCGGCTGCCAGCGGCGAGGTGTCGTCGCGCACCATGATGGCGCCCGGTCCGCCGCTCTGGGCGTCGCTGTGCCGCACCACCCGGCCGAGCTTCTGCAGATCGAGGCCCGCGGCCTCGGCCAGCTTCTGCGCCTCACACGCGGCGGCGAAGCCGATGAACGTCAACATGTTGCGAGCCAGCTTCATACGAGTTCCCGCCCCGGGCTCGCCGGCGCGGACCACCATCGACGCCCATTGCTTGAACACCGGCTTGACGAGCTCGTAGGCGTCGTCGTCGGCACCGACCATGACGGCGAGTTCACCCTTGGCAGCAGCGCCCGCACCACC
Source organism: Mycobacterium sp. NPDC006124 (assembly GCF_040614235.1). Taxonomy (NCBI): domain Bacteria; kingdom Bacillati; phylum Actinomycetota; class Actinomycetes; order Mycobacteriales; family Mycobacteriaceae; genus Mycobacterium; species Mycobacterium sp. NPDC006124. The sequence continues at coordinate 400,080 of NZ_JBEXUA010000002.1, forward strand.
ACTCACCGGTGCGTCCACGACGTGGATGCCCTTGGGTCGCAGGGCCTCGGCGAGCTCGGCGGCGGTGTTCGGCTCGATGGTGGAGTGGATCGCGACGACGGTGCCGGGCCTGGCGTGCTTCGCGAGTTCGGCGACGACGTCGCGGACCTGCGCGTCGGTCAGGACGGTGACGCTGATGACGTCGGCCGCCGAGACGCCGGCGACGTCGTCGGCGAGCTTGGCTCCCAATTCCGCGAACGGCGCCATCGACTCGGCCCGCACGTCGAACACGATCAGTCCGCCGGGCCAGTCGACGAGGCGCGTGGCCATCGGGGCGCCCTGATTGCCCAGACCGATGTAGCCCAGCTTGAGCTCCGTCATCGGATGATCTGGCCGCCGTCGACGTTGAAGATTTGCCCCGTGATCCACTTCGCCTGGTCCGACAGCAGGAACAGACACATGCCGACGAGGTCTTCTGGCTCACCCATGCGCGACAACGGGATTCGCTTGACGATGTCGGCGACCATCTCCTGCGGGGTGGTGCTGCGGTTGGCCTCGGTGTCGATGGGGCCGGGCGCGATCGCGTTGATCCGGATGTTCTGCCCGCCGAGTTCGGTCGCCAACTGCTGGGTGAGCCCGTTGACGCCAACCTTCGCCAGACCGTAGAAGTTCGAGTACAGCCATGCTGCCGTGGAGGATTGGTTGACGATGGCCCCGCCCCCGCGCTTGGCCATCTTCCGGTAGACCGCCCGCGTGCACAGCAGCGCCCCGTCGAGGTTGACGCTCATGAACTTCTTGTAGTACTCCCAGTCGACGCTGACCAGGAAGTCGAGCTTCATCCCTCCGAAGATGGCGGCGTTGTTGACCAGGTAGTCGATGCCGCCGAACTCCGAGAGCGTCTGTGCGGCCATCTCCTTGGTCGACTCGGGATCGCTCACGTCGACGCGCACGGCGAGCGCAGTGCCGCCCTCGCCCTTGATGGCGTCAGCCACCTTCTGAGCACCCTCGAGATTGATGTCGGCGACCACCACGGCCGCGCCCTCGCGGGCGAGCGCCTCCGCGTAGGCCTGCCCGATGCCACCGCCCGAACCGGTGACGATGGCCACCTTCTCCGTGAACTGATCTCCGTACAGACCCATCTCAATCCCTCCTAGACGCCGACTGTGGTGTTGTTGCACGCTCTTCGGCGATTGGCGTGACATAAGTGCACACTCGGCGCACTGGCTAATTCGCTGCCGTGGCAATGGCCTTGGTCTCGAGGTACTCCTCGAAGCCGGCGATCCCCATCTCCCGGCCGATGCCGGATTGCTTGTAACCACCGAAGGGCATGTCCGCCGAATACCAGACGCCGCCGTTGACGTTGACCGTCCCGACCCGCATGCGAGCCGCCACCGCCGCGGCACGCTCCTCGTCACCGGAGAACACCGTGCCCGACAGACCGAACGGCGAGTCGTTGGCGATGCGCACCGCGTCGTCGTCACCGTCGTGCGCGATGACCGTCAGCACCGGCCCGAAGATCTCCTCGCGTGCCACTCGCGCACCGTTGTCGAGGCCCGCGATGACCGTCGGGTCGATGAAGAAACCCGTGTCGCGGTCGGCGGGACTGCCTCCGCCACACGCGACCGTGCCGCCCTCGGCGATCGCCGAGTCCAGGTACTCCTGGATGCGGTCGCGCTGGCGCGCGGAGATGACTGGGCCACAGACGGTTCCGGACTTCGTCGGATCACCCGCCTTCAGTCCGGACATGGTGCCCGCCGCCGCGTCGACGGCCTCGTCGTAACGATCCCGGGGCACCACCAGGCGGGTGGTGATCGCACACCCCTGTCCGGCGTGCATCGACGCGGTGAACGCCGCCATGGAGCATGCGCCCGCCAGATCGGCGTCGTCGAGCACCACGAAGGCCGACTTGCCACCGAGTTCGAGGAACACCTTCTTCAGGGTCGCGGCAGCGTCGGCCATCACCGCCCGGCCCGTATTCGTCGACCCGGTGAACGACACCATGTCCACGCGCGGATCCTTCGACAGCATCGCACCGACGCCGTGGTCGCTGGAGGTGACGATGTTGACCACGCCCGCGGGGAAGTCGGTGTGCTCGACGATCAGCTCCCCGAGCACCGCGGCGCACCAGGGCGTGTCGGGTGCGGGCTTGAGCACCACGGTGTTGCCCGCCGCAAGAGCCGGACCGAGCTTGGCCAGGTTGATCTGGTGGGGAAAGTTCCACGGCGTGATGGCCCCGACGACACCGACGGCCTCGCGCGCAATCGTGCGGTGCGTCTTGATGCCCATCGGCGTGGCGTAGCCGAGATCGGTGGTCCACGAGTAGTTCTCGGCGGTGTCCGCACAGAAGCTGAGGTCTTCGATCGGGCCCTCCAGTTGCGCCATGGAGGTCAGCATCACCGGGGCGCCGACTTCGGCGACGGTGATCTCCCGAAGTTCCTCCACGTGGTCGCGCATCGCCTGTTGCAGTTGACGAATGCACCGCACCCGCAACTCGACGTTGGTCGACCAGTCGGTCTCGTCGAACGCCCGCCGCGCCGCACCGATCGCAGCGTCCATGTCGGCGTCCGTGGCGTCGGCCGCGACGCCGAGCACCTCCTCGGTCGCGGGGTTGAGTGTCGGGAAGGTACCCCCGCTGCCCGTCACCAACTTGCCGTCGACGAGCAACCGGCTCTCTCGATCGCTCAGCAGCGCCATCGCGCCTCCCGTTCCCGTCCTGGACACCTGTCCGGTAATCACGGTTCGAACGATAACCGCAGGTGCGCGGCCAAGGCAAGGGCGATCCTGCCGCCGACTCCGAAAGTGCCTCTTCACGCGATGTTTTGCGCCGAAATCGCCGATCAGCTTGCCGTGCGGCGACATCGTCGGATAACTTGGACATGTGTCCAGTGATGCCGCGGCCCAGCTTGCCGACTCCACAGAGTCGGCGCACGACGAGCCGCCGCGCAACCGGCGGCAGGAGGAGACCTTTCGCAAGGTCCTCACCGCCGGAATGGAGATGTTGCGGGAATCGTCCTACGCCGACCTGACGGTGCGGGCCGTGGCGGCGCGGGCCAAGGTGGCGCCAGCCACCGCGTACACGTACTTCTCGTCCAAGAACCACCTCATCGCCGAGATCTATCTCGACCTGATGAGCAAGGTGCCCTACTACACCGACGTCAACGAGCCGATGCCGATTCGCGTCGAGAAGGCGTTGCGCAACCTCACGCTGGTGGTCGCCGACGAACCCGAGGTGGCCGCCGCCTGCACGACTGCCCTCCTCTCGGGAAACGACCCCACGGTACGTCGCGTCCGCGACCGCATTGGTTTGGAGATCCACCGCAGGATCAAGTCCGCCGCCGGACCCGACACCGATGCACGCGTCGTGTCCGCATTGGAGATGACGTACTTCGGCGCGCTCGTCAACGCCGGTAGCGGCGCCTTCACCTATCACCAGATCGCCGACCGGCTGAGCTACGTGGTCGGCCTCATCCTCGGAGAACACCCATGACCGCCAGCACCTCGGACGTCCTCCTGGACCCGTACGACTACGACTTCCACGAAGACCCCTACCCGTACTACCGACGGCTGCGCGACGAAGCGCCGCTGTACCGCAACGACGACCAGAAGTTCTGGGCGCTGTCCCGGCACTCCGACGTCGTGCAGGGTTTTCGCAACAGCACGTCGCTGTCGAACAAGCACGGCGTCTCCCTCGACCCGATCTCACGCAACGAGCATGCCCATCGGGTGATGTCGTTCCTGGCCCTCGACGATCCCGGACATCTGCGACTGCGGACGTTGGTGTCGAAGGGGTTCACGCCCAGGCGCATTCGCGAGCTCGAGTCGCGCGTCACCGAGATCGCCGTGTCGCACCTGGACGCGGCGTGTGCGTCCGACCACTTCGACTTCGTCGACGACTTCGCCGGCAAGCTGCCGATGGACGTCATCTCCGAACTCATGGGGGTGCCGGAATCGGACAGGGTCCGCATCCGGGCGCTGGCCGACGGTGTGATGCACCGCGAGGACGGCGTGAAGGACGTGCCCGCCGAGGCGATGCAAGCCTCGGCCGACCTGATGGTCTACTACGCCGACATGGTCTCCTCCCGGCGCACGAAGCGCACCGACGACCTGACCTCGGCGCTGGTCGACGCGGAGATCGACGGCGACAAGTTGACCGACGAGGAGATCATCGCCTTCCTGTTCCTCATGGTCGTCGCCGGTAACGAGACCACGACCAAACTTCTTGCCAACGCGGCATACTGGGGTTTCAAGAACCCAGATCAACTGGCGCCGGTCTTCGACGACCACTCCCTGGTCAAGCCGTGGGTCGAGGAAACGCTGCGTTACGACACCTCCAGTCAGATCCTGGCCCGCGCCGTCTCCGCAGACATCACGATGTACGACATCACCATCCCCGAGGGCGACGTGCTGTTGTTGCTACCGGGATCGGCAAACCGCGACGACCGAGTATTCGACAACCCGGACGAGTACCGAATCGATCGCGAAATCGGCTCCAAATTACTCAGTTTCGGCAGTGGCGCCCACTTCTGCCTCGGCGCCCACCTCGCCAGAATGGAGGCGCAGGTGGCCCTGACCGAATTCTTCACCCGCGTGCGCGGCTACGAGGTCGACGAAGCCAACTCGGTTCGCGTGCACTCCAGCAGCGTTCGCGGCTTCGCCCACCTGCCCATCACCGTGAAGGCCCGATAGATGCCACGTTTCGCTCCGCTCCCCGACCGCAGACCCGCCATCGTCGCGGGCGCCTCCGCAGGTATCGGAGAGGCCACCGCCATCGCGCTGGCGGCGCGTGGTTTCCCCGTCGCCCTCGGCGCACGCCGGGTCGAGAAGCTCGACGACCTCGTCGGCAAGATCCGGGCCGACGGTGGGGAGGCCGTCGGCTTCCACCTCGACGTCACCGATCCGAACTCCGTGAAGTCGTTCGTGGCCAACGCCGTCGATGCGCTCGGTGACATCGAGGTGCTCGTCGCCGGCGCTGGTGACACCTACTTCGGCAAACTGGCCGAGATCAGCACCGACGACTTCAACTCCCAGTTGCAGATCCACCTGGTGGGGGCCAATCGCCTGGCCACCGCGGTGCTCCCCGGGATGCTGGAACGGCAACGGGGCGACCTCATCTTCGTCGGCTCCGACGTCGCGCTGCGACAGCGTCCCCACATGGGCGCCTATGGGGCGGCCAAGGCGGCGCTGGTCGCCATGGTCACCAACTTTCAGATGGAGCTGGAGGGCACCGGTGTCCGCGCGTCGATCGTGCATCCCGGCCCCACCAAGACGTCGATGGGTTGGAGCCTGCCCGCCGAACTGATCGCTCCGGCGCTCGAGGATTGGGCCAAGTGGGGCCAGGCCCGCCACGACTACTTCCTCCGTGCGTCGGACTTGGCGCGCGCGATCACCTTCGTCGCGGAGACCCCGCGCGGCGGATTCATCGCCAACATGGAGCTTCAGCCCGAAGCGCCGCTCGCCACCGTCACGGACCGCCAGCAACTCAAAGTCGACGAAGAGGCCTTCAAGCCATGACCATTGCAATCGTTCCCCGCGTCTCCGGCGGTGAGGAAGAGTACGGCCATCTCGAGGAATTCCGCACGGACCCAATAGGTTTGATGCATCGCATCCGCGAGGAGTGCGGCGACGTCGGGTGGTTCCAATTGGTCGACAAGCAGGTCGTCATGCTGTCGGGGTCCGACGCCAACGAGTTCTTCTTCCGCTCCACCGACGCCGAACTCAATCAGGCCGAGGCCTACCCCTTCATGACACCGATCTTCGGCGAGGGTGTGGTGTTCGACGCCGATCCCGAGCGTCGAGCGGAGATGCTGCACAACACCGCGCTGCGCGGTGAGCAAATGAAGGGCCACGCCGCGACGATCGAGAACGAGGTCAAGAAGATCATCGCCGACTGGGGTGACGAAGGTGAGATCGAACTGCTCGACTTCTTCTCCGAGTTGACGATCTACACCTCGACCGCCTGCCTCATCGGGCTCAAGTTCCGGGAACAGCTGGACAGTCGGTTCGCGCACTACTACCACCAGTTGGAGCGCGGGACCGACCCCCTCTGCTACGTCGACCCCTATCTCGACATCGAGAGCTTCCGCATCCGCGACGAGTCCCGCGTGAAACTCGTCGCCCTGGTGCAGGAGATCATGGACGGGCGAATTGCCAACCCGCCCAGGGACAAGCAGGATCGTGACCTGCTCGACGTGCTGGTGTCGATCAAGGACGACGACGGCAACTCCCGCTTCACCGCCAACGAGGTCACCGGCATGTTCATCTCACTGATGTTCGCGGGTCACCACACCAGTTCGGGCACGTCGTCGTGGACCCTGATCGAGTTGCTGCGCCACCCCGACGTCTACGCCGAGGTCCAGCAGGAGCTCGACGAGCTCTACGCCGACGGCCAAGAGGTGAGTTTTCATGCGCTGCGCCAGATTCCGAAACTCGACAACTCCCTCAAGGAGACCCTTCGGCTGCATCCCCCGCTGATCATCCTGATGCGCGTGGCGAAGGCGGAGTTCGAAGTGGCGGGTTACCCGATCCACGAAGGCCAGATGGTGGCCGCGTCGCCGGCGATCTCGAACCGGATCGCCGAGGACTTCCCGGAACCCGACGCCTTCGACCCAAACCGCTACGACAAGCCGCGGCAGGAGGATCTGGCCAACCGCTGGACGTGGATTCCCTTCGGCGCGGGCAAGCACCGGTGCGTCGGGGCGGCGTTCGCACAGATGCAGATCAAGGCGATCTTCTCGGTGTTGTTGCGCGAGTACGAATTCGAGATGTCCCAACCCGCCGACAGCTACCAGAACGACCACTCCAAGATGGTCGTGCAGCTGGCCCAGCCTGCCAAGGTCCGCTACCGCAAACGGGCTTCCGGCGGGCAGGAGCGAAGCGACCTGGGAATGGCAGAGGCCTGACTCCGATGGGCTGCTATCGCGTCGAACTCGACGAGGACCTGTGCCAGGGTCACGCGATGTGCGAACTGGAGGCACCCGAGGTGTTCAGGGTGCCCAAGCGGGGAGTCGTGGAGATCCTCGACGAAGAGCCTCCCGACGACCTCCGCGAGGACGTCGAGCGGGCGATCGACATGTGCCCTACCCAAGCTCTTTCACTCATCGAAAAGGGAGACTGACCGTGTCTGATTCACAGGTGTCACGCGAGCAACTCGACGCGTGGGTGCAACGGTGGCTGCAGGCCAACAAGGACGCCGAAGCCGCCGGCGATTGGAAGCCGATGGCGGACTTCTACACCGAGGACGCCACCTACGGGTGGAACATCGGCCCGAAGGAGGACGTCATGTGCGTCGGGCGCGACGAGATCCGTGAGGTCGCGCTCGGCCTGGAGATGGAAGGCCTGGAGAACTGGGTCTACGAGTACCAGAAGGTGCTGGTGGACGAGAAGCTGGGCGAGATCGTCGGATTCTGGAAGCAAATCGTCTCCAAGGGCGACGGCACCCGTGACGAGATCTACGGCATCGGCGGAAGCTGGTTCCGGCTGACCGCCGGCGAAGATGGAGAGCTGCTCATCGAATGGCAGCGTGACTTCTTCGACTTCGGTCACGTGTCCAAGATGTTCATGAAGCTCATCGAATCCGGCGATTTGAGCGACGGCATGCAGAAGCGCATCGAACGCAGCATGGCCGGGAAGAAACTGCCGGGCTACTACCCGCTGGGAGACGCTCCGGTCGCCATCTGGTAACTCCACCAAGCAGTTGCTTGGGGTGGGTGTGATCCAGTTAACTAGAGGTTCTACTCTGTTGTCACTGACTCAAGTCGCAAGTCGAAAGAGGTACTCGTGAAGACAAAGGGCGCACTCATCTGGGAGTTCAACCAGCCATGGTCGATCGAGGAGATCGAGATCGGCGACCCCGTCAAGGACGAGGTCAAGATCCAGATGGAAGCCTCGGGCATGTGCCACTCCGATCACCATCTGGTGACCGGCGGCATCCCGATGATGGGCTTCCCCGTGCTCGGCGGCCACGAGGGTGCCGGCATCGTCACCGAGGTCGGACCCGGCGTCGAGGACCTCGCCCCCGGCGACCACGTCGTCTTGTCCTTCATCCCGTCGTGCGGCCGGTGCCCGTCCTGTCAGGCCGGGCTACGGAACCTGTGCGACCTGGGTGCCGGGCTGCTGGGCGGCGTCGCGGTCTCCGACGGCACCCACCGCATCACCGCCAAGGGCCAGCCGGTGTTCCCCATGACCCTGCTGGGCACGTTCAGCCCGTACATGGTGGTGCACAAGAGCTCCGTGGTGAAGATCGACCCGTCCATCCCCTTCGAGGTGGCGTGCCTCGTCGGCTGCGGCGTGACGACCGGATACGGCTCGGCCGTCAAGGCCGGTGACATCCGCCCCGGTGACGACGTCGCGATCATCGGCGTCGGTGGCGTCGGCATGTCGGCGCTGCAGGGTGCGGTCAACGCCGGCGCCCGGCACCTCTTCGTCATCGAGCCCGTGGAGTGGAAGCGCGACGCGGCGCTGAAGTTCGGTGCGACGCATGCCTATCCCGACATCGAGTCCGCGTTCGCCGGCGTTGCCGAGGTCACCCAGGGACTGATGGCCAAGCAGGTCATCGTCACCGTCGGCGAGCTGGACGGCAAGGACGTCGACAACTACGTCAACCTGACCTCCAAGGGCGGCACCACCGTGCTGACCGCGATCGGCAGCATGATGGACACCAACGTCACGCTCAACCTGGCGATGCTGACCCTGATGCAGAAGAGGTTGCAGGGCACCATCTTCGGTGGCGGCAACCCGCACTTCGACATCCCGCAGCTGCTGTCGATGTACAAGGCCGGCCGGCTCAACCTCGACGACATGGTCACCCGGCAGTACCAGCTCGAGCAGATCAACGACGGCTACACCGACATGCTCGAGGGCCGCAACATCCGCGGCGTCATCCGCTACACCGACGCCGACCGGTAGCCCCGTGTCCCAGGAGACGGTGGAGATGACGCCGGTGGTCGCCGCCTCGGAGGCGTCGTGGCGATGCGTCCAGGCCGGTGACCGCGACGGATGGCTGGCCCTGATGGCCGACGACGTGGTCGTGGAGGACCCCATTGGCGAGGCCGTCACCAACCCCGACGGGACCGGTGTTCGCGGCAAGGAGGCGCTCGCCGCCTTCTACGACGCGAACATCGGGCCCAACCGGCTGACGGTGACGCGCGAGGAGACCTTCCGGTCGAGTTCGCCGACGGAGATCGCCTACATCCTGGTGCTGCACACCGAGTTCCCCAACGGCTTCACGGCCACCGTGCGAGGCGTCTTCACCTACCGGGTCAACGACGCCGGGGCCATCACCAATCTGCGGGGCTACTGGCACATGGACGCGATGGAGTTCGGCCAGAAGACCGAGGACCAAGGCTGACCTCCGGCGCGGTCGTCGTCGGCGGCTCCCGCGGCATCGGCCTCACCGTCGCCGAACTCTTGGCGTCTCGCGGCGTCGGAGTGGTCGTCAACGGCCGTGATGCCGACGCCGTGGACGCCGCCGTGACACGCGTCGGAGAAGGCGCGGTCGGATTCGCCGGATCGCCGGCCGACCCCGCGACCGCCGATGCCCTGATCGCGTCGTGCGTCGAGCGCTTCGGCCGGATCGACGCCCTCGTCAACTGCGCCGGCACCGCGGAACCGGCCGGCTCGTCGATCCTCGACGTGACGTCGGGACAGTTTCGCGACCTCCTGGACGCGCACCTCGGCACGGTCTTCGAGACGTGCCGAGCCGCGGCTCCGAGGATGCTCGCCCAGGGCGGCGGCGCGATCGTCAACACCAGCTCGTTCGCCTTCCTCGGCGACTACGGCGGCACGGGTTACCCAGCGGGTAAGGGTGCGGTCAACGGCCTGACCCTCGCCGTCGCCGCTGAACTGAAGTCCCGGGGCGTGCGGGCGAACGTGGTGTGCCCGGGTGCGAAGACACGGTTGTCGACCGGCCCGGACTACGAGGCGCAGATCGCCGACCTCAACCGCCGGGGTCTGCTCGACGACCTGAGCATGCAGGGCGCCCTGGACGCCGCGCCGCCCGAATACGCCGCTTCCGTCTACGCCTACCTGGTCAGCGATGCGGCCAGGGACGTGACGGGCCAGATCTTCATCGCCGCAGGGGGTTTCGTCGGCCGGTTCGACCGACCCTCCCCCAGCGTCGTCGCGTACCGCGACCACCACGACTCGCCGCCGTGGACGGTCGAGGAGTTGGACGGGTTGATCCGCGGGCGTTAGCGGCGGTGCACGCCGAACACCCGGCGCAGCGCGACGAACCGGACCACGGTCGCCACCAGGTTGGCGACCACGAGGACCGACAGTTCGGCCACCTTGCCGATGGTGGGATCGAAGCGGTGCAGCGCGAACAACGATCCGCTGGTGATCGCCAGCCCGAACGCGAAGACGAACAGACCGTGCAGTTGGTGCCGCCCGGCCCCGGTGCGCCCACGCACCCCGAAGGTGAAGGCACGGTTGGCTGCGGTGTTGGCCACGGCGGTGAGCAGCAGCGCGACGAGGTTGGCCGCTTGGGCGCCGACGGCGGGATGCAGCACCAGGTACAGCAGCGCATAGGCGAGAGTGCTTGCCACGCCCACGATTCCGAACCGCACGATCTGACCCACCATGCCGGTCGGCACACCGGGCACCAGCGGCTCGCGCCCCAGCGCTGTCTGCAGTTCCCGCAGTGGCAAGGCACCGGTGGCCAATGCCCGGCCCACGCGCCAGCACCCCTTCAGGTCGTCGATCGCGGTGGCGACGACGTCGACGCGGGAGTCGGGGTCGTCGATCCAGTCGACGGGCACCTCGTGGATGCGCAGCCCGGCGCGCTCGGCGATCACCAGCAACTCGGTGTCGAAGAACCAGCCGGTGTCGACCACGAGCGGGAGCAGCTGCCGGGCCACGTCGGACCTGACGGCCTTGAACCCGCACTGGGCGTCGGAGAACCGCGCCCCAAGCGCGCTGCGGAGGATCAAGTTGTAACTGCGCGAGACGAATTCGCGCTTAGGGCCACGGACGACCCGGGACGACGCCGAGAGCCGCGACCCGATTGCGATGTCGGAGTGGCCGGACACCAGCGGCGCGACCAGAGGCATGAAAGCCCGCAGATCGGTCGACAGGTCCACGTCCATGTAGGCGACGACCTCGGCCTGCGACGCCATCCACGCCGCGCGCAACGCCCCGCCGCGCCCCTTGGCGTCGAGATGGATGACCTCGACGCGCTCGAACTCCTCGGCCAACCGTCGGGCCACGGACAGGGTGCCGTCAGTACTCGCGTTGTCGGCCACCGTGATTCGGGTGGCGTAGGGCACCTCGGCAGCAAGGAAGCGATGTAGCCGGCGGATGCTGTTCGCCAACTCGCGTTCCTCGTTGAAGACCGGGATGACGATGTCGAGGACGTAGTGGCGGGGCGCGGAGAACCTCGTCGCACCGTGCCGATCCCCGGCCGTGGGAGGGCTCACCCGCTCGGTCACGAAATCCACCGTCGTCCACTCAGCTGCCAGCGAACTGGCCCGGCGCTGTGAACCGACTGTCAGAGACCTTGCGTCGGTCACGTCGCCCGGGCACCCCGTTCTGGCATGCTCGACCCATGGCCTCCGTGTTCACCATGATCATCAACCGGGAGATCCCCGGCCGTTTCGTCTACGAGGACGACGAGGTCGTCGCGTTCCTCACCATCGAGCCGATGACCCAGGGACACACCCTCGTCGTCCCCCGCGCAGAGATCGACGACTGGCAGGACGTCGAGCCGGCCGTATTCGCCAAGGTGATGGCCGTGGCGCAGCGCATCGGCAAGGCTCAGTCGAAGGCCTTCGGCGTCGAGCGCACCGGCCTGATCATCGCCGGCCTGGAGGTTCCGCACCTACACGTGCACGTCTTCCCCGCCCGTCAGCTGTCCGACTTCGGCTTCGCAGGTGTCGACCGCAACCCCTCACCTGAGTCCCTCGACGAGGCGCAGGCCAAGATCACCGCCGCGCTGGCCGACCTCGACTAGACCGTCGCGGGCTCGTCGGCGCCGGGATCGCTGACCACCGGAGCCTCGGCGATCCGGGGCAGCGCCACCGTGAAGCGGCACCCCTGACCGGGCGCCGTGGTCACGCTGACCGTGCCGCCGTGGGCGTAGACCAACGAGTCGACGATGGACAACCCCAGCCCGGTCCCACCGCTGGCCCGCGCCCGCGAGGAATCGGTGCGGTAGAACCGCTCGAAGACCCGGTGCGCATCTTCGCGACTCATGCCGGGACCTTCGTCGGCAACTTCCAGGATCGCGTTGTCCTGCCTGGTGCCGACGCGAATCGCGATGCTCGCGGACTCCGGGGTGTGCTGCAGCGCGTTGGCCACGAGATTACCCATCACCTGCCGGAGCCGAGCTTCGTCGCCAAGCACCTCCGGCGTTCCCGGGCCGTCGAGAACCTCCATGGTGACCGTCCGCCTCGGTGCCACCGACCGCGCATCGTGAACCGCGTCGCTCGCCAGGGACAACAGGTCGACCCGACGCTGCTCCATCGGGCGCTGAGCGTCCAGCCGTGCCAACAGCAGCAGATCCTCGACGAGCAGACCCATCCGCTGGGACTCGCTTTCGATGCGGCTCATCAACAGCTCGACGTCGCGCGCGGCGCCCTGGCGATACAGCTCGGCGAAACCGCGAATGGTGGTCAGCGGGGTGCGGAGTTCGTGGCTGGCGTCGGTGATGAAGCGCCGCATCCGGTCCTCGGAGGTACGCGCCTTCTCGGCCGAGGCCTCCGATGAGGCGACCGCCCGTTGAATCTGGGTGAGCATTCCGTTGAGCGCCAGCGACAGTCGGCCCACCTCGGTGCGCGTGTCGCGTTCCGGAATGCGGCGGTCGAGCTCACCGGCGGCGATGGCCGCCGCGGTCTGCTCCACCTCGACCAGCGGACGAAGACTGCGATGCACCACGGCGAACCCGGCGATGCCGAGAACCAGCAGCACCGCGACGCCGATGCCCACCTGCGACCACGTCAGCGCACGAACGGTCGACGACACGTTCGACAGGTCGATGGCCACCGTGGTCAGCTCGCCGTGCAGGCCGCGCACCGTCATCGCACGCCACTGCACGTTGGAGTGGTCGATCGAGCCGACGGTGACGGGCACCGGTCCGACGTCGTTGCTGTCGGGCAGCGCGGGCTCGGCGTCGCGGTCGTTGACCGCCATCCAGATGCGACCGTCGGAGTCGATGCCCCGGACGTAGAAGTCCGACGGCGGCCGGGCGGGGTTTGGATCCTCCAGCGGCGTGGCCGGCATCCGACGGGGGGCCTGAGCCCAGCCGCGCGAGGCGTCCAGCAGGGTCTCGTCGACCCGGTTGATCAGGGTGTGCCTGATGATGGAGGTGACGGCGACCCCCGAGGCGAGCAAACCGCACGCCACCAGGACGAGCGTCGCGGCCACCAGTCCGACCCGCAACGGGATACCGCGCCTCCGAAGACCCGTCATCCCCACATTGTGCAGAAAGCGCGGCCGTCGACGGGCGAACTCACGCATGTGGGGGCATTAGCGCGGTTCGCGCAGAACGTATCCCACGCCTCGCAGCGTGTGCAGCAGTCGCTTCTCACCGGTGTCGATCTTGCGGCGCAGATACGAGACGTAGGACTCGACGACGTTGACGTCACCACCGAAGTCGTACCGCCACACGTGGTCCAGGATCTTCGGCTTGGACAGCACCGTGCCCGCGTTGATGATGAAGTAGCGAAGCAGCGTGAACTCGGTCGGCGACAGCGAGACGGGCTCGCCGGCCTTCCACACCTCGTGGGTGTCCTCGTCGAGCTCGATGTCGGCGAAGGTAAGACGCGCGCTTCGCGGCTCCTCGACGCCGCGGCCGGAGCGGCGCAGGATGACCCGCAGTCGCGCCACGACCTCTTCGAGGCTGAACGGCTTGGTGACGTAGTCGTCGCCGCCGAGGGTCAGGCCGGCGATCTTGTCCTGGAGCGAGTCGCGCGCGGTGAGGAACAGCGCGGGCGCGTCGATGCCGTCGGCACGCAGACGACGCAGTACGCCGAAGCCGTCCATCCCGGGCATCATCACGTCGAGGATCACGGCGTCCGGACGGATCTCACGGGCCTTGTCCAGCGCCGCGGGTCCGCTGGAGGCGGTGTGCACCTCGAAGCCCTGGAACTTCAGACTCACCGAGAGAAGTTCGACGATGTTGGTTTCGTCGTCGACGACGAGGATTCTCGCTTCGGGAATGAATTCCGGAATTGCAGCCATGGCCATGTGAACAATGTCCTCCCATTCCCATGTCTTGACGCTGCCGAGGCGCTGTGAGATTCCTGTGAGTTGATTCCCAGACTCCTCCGTGTGACGGTCGCCATAGGATGAGCACCATGAATCTCGGCAAAGCCCTCGTCGACGTGGTGACCGCACCGGCGCGAATCGGGCTCGCCGTCGCCGACATGGGCCTCGGGATCGCCGGCGAGACGCTGGCCGTCGTCCAGAGGAGCCTCGACGACGGTCGCGCACCTGCCGGCCGCTCGTCGCTGGCGCAGATGCTGGGACTCGAGGATGCCGTCGAACGCGCCAACCGCCTCGCCCATCTGATGGACGACGACGCACCGCTCGGACGCGCGCTCGCCCCCGACGGACCCGTCAACAGAATGCTGCGGCCGGGTGGGCTCGTCGACCAGCTCACCGCCGAGGGCGGCCTCCTCGATCGGCTGACGGCCGACAACGGACCCGTCGCCCGCGCGGTGGCGCCCGGCGGCCTCATCGACCAGCTGACCGCAGAGGGCGGCCTGGTCGACCGGCTCACCACCGACGACGGGGCCGTGTCCCGAGTGATCGCGCCCGGCGGGCTCGCCGACCAGTTGCTCGCCAACGACGGTCTGATCGAACGCATCTTGCGGGAGGACGGCGTCGCCGACAAGCTGCTCGCCGAGGGCGGCCTCCTCGACACCCTCACCGCCGAACAGGGCGCGCTGATGAAGCTCGCCGACGTGGCCGACACCCTCAACCGGCTCGCGCCGGGGCTGGAGGCGCTGACCCCGACGATCGACGCGCTGCACGAAGCCGTCATCACCCTGAGCCAGGTGGTCAATCCCTTGAGCAACATCGCCGGCCGGATCCCGCTGCCGCGCGGCCGGGGACGACGCCCCATTACGCAGCCCATTCCCGCCCCACGGGTCGTCGACGCCGACGAGTGAGCCGATAAGCTAGCCGCGCATACGCCTCCTTAGCTCAGTGGTAGAGCTCCCGCCTTGTAAGCGGAAGGTCATCGGTTCAATCCCGATAGGGGGCTCCACGTTCGACCGGGTTCGCTGTCGGTGGGCGGCCCTAGCCTCGGGCCCGTGAGGCAATGTCGTCATTGCGGTTCCGCGCTCTACAGGCCTAGCCAGAAGGTGTACTGCGGTAACGCGTGTCAAGCCGCGGCCCGCCGAGACACCGGCATCAAGCGTTGGCTCGAGACCGGCGAGGCCTTCATCGACGGTCGCCGGACGCACTACATCCGGCAATATCTCTCCGACGCTCAAGACGGTTGCTGCGCGATCTGCGGTGGAGCGAACACGTGGCTGGGCGCGCACCTCGCCCTGGTGCTCGACCACGTCGACGGGAACCCCACCAACAACCGTCGGGACAACCTCCGGCTGGTGTGTCCGAACTGCGATTCTCAGCTCGTGACCTACAAGAGTCGCAACCGCGGCAAGGGCAGACACTCTCGGCGGCAGCGATACGCCGATGGCCAGTCGTACTAGATACTCACAGGCGCGGGCGTCACGCCCGCTCGTCAGCCGAGGAGGAATCGATGTCCGAAGCCGGAGTGTGGATTGCGTGGGGAATCCCCGCCCGCGGACGGGAACCGCAGGCGCTGGCGCTGCTCAAGTCGTCGCTGACCGGTTACCTCGAACAACTGTCGAGCGAAGGCCGCATCGAACGTTACGACGCGGCAGTGCTCAAGCCCCAGAGCACCGAACTGGGCGGGTTCATCCTCATCCAGGGCACCCACGGCCAGATCGACGCACTGCGCACCGACCAGGGCTTTCAGGAGTGGGTCACCCAGATTCAACTGGTGGCCGACAAGGTCGGCATCGTCGACGCGTGGGTCGGCGGCGGGCTGTCCGAAGCCTTCGCGCTCTACGAGAAGGCCCTCGAGAAACTGAAGTGACGCCTCCGCCCGGTAACGCGCCCGACCCCTGGGACGAAGGGCAACAGGAGTGACGGTCGTGAAAGTCGGCTTTCGCCTGTGAGCCCGGAGATAGTGCGATTCAATTGCTCTGCTCCAGCGGGGAAGAGCAGTTCAGCGCATCGGAAGGGCCAACATGGGAGCCTCCAGATACATCGGTCGAGTGGGCGGGCTGGCCGTGGCCCTGGGAGTCGGCACCGCAGTCGCGACGGGCTACGGCGTCGCAGCCGCCGACGACGGGCCTGCCACCACCTCGAGCAGCCAGTCGTCGAACCCAGCCGGCACCTCCGCGAGCACGGCGTCGACGCCGTCGTCTGGCACCACGGCAGACGCACCGACGCAACCCACGACGACTTCCACCCCCACGAAGAACGACGACACGCCCACCGGCACCCCGGCCGCGTCCGGCCCGGCAGCCAGCGGAGTCGTCAGCGCCCAGACCAACACCGGCAGTTCCGGCAGCACGCCCTCCCCCAAGCCCACCGAGTCACCCGAGCCCACGGCCACTTCGGCGTCCACGGAGACGCCCACGGAGACGCCCAAGCCGACGATCCCCGAATCGTCGACGCCGGACGTCCCGCACGACGGCCCGACGGCCACCGCCGTCCCGCCCACCCCTGCCCCCACCAAGAAGGCGAAGGCGAACGACGTGCCCGCGGCCGTCTCAGCCCCGGCACTCAGCACCGCCACCACCCCTGACGCCGCCACCGCAACCGTCACCAAGACGGTCGCCGATCCAACCCCGAAGGCGGCCGCGAAACTCGCCGTCGTCTCGGCCCCAGCCACGCCGGCCGCGTCGCTACTGGCCGCCGCCGTCGCGGTGACGCCGACCGCCCCACCCGTACTCGCGCCGCAGAATCCGCTGGCCGTCGTGGGCACCATGGTGTCCAGCGTCGTCAATTGGATGCTGGCGCCTTTCATGGGCGCGGGCTCGCCGACGCCAGCCGGGCCACCCCTGGCATGGTCGCTGCTGGCCTACGCGCGCCGTGAGTTCGACGACTTCGTCAACGCCGTGACCGGCCGCGCCACCGCCGCGCCGACCGTCACCACCGATGCCACCAGCCTGTCGCTGGCCGCGGCCACCACCGCGTTCGCCCAAGCGGCGGTCGCCGCTCCCGCGGCAGCGGCGGTCAACATTCCCGGCTTCCCGCTCCCCGGTGCGCAATTGAGCCCGTCCACCCAATTCGTGCAGTGGGTCACGGGTAACTACCAGACCGGCAACCCCCTGATCGCCGACACCCTCAACCGCTTCGGCATCACGGGGACCGACGTCGGTGTCATCTGGGACAACGGCATAGTCGACGACCCCACCACTGCGTACAACGAGCACCAGGTGCTGATGGCATTCGGCGACACGTTCAGTGGCGCCAACATGACCGGCAACTGGCGCTTCAACGTCCTGCTCCGCAGTGCTGACACGGTGCTCTCCGACGGGATCACCATCCCCAACGGAGAATGGTTCAACGGCAACATGTTTGGCGGCACGCCACTGAGCAGCCCGACGACCGCTCGCCAGATCATCCATCCCGACGGCCTGCCCGCCGGCGTCACCTTGATTCCCACCGCGGGCATTTCGATTCCGACACCGGGCACGCAGTTCGGGGTCACCCAATACGTCAACTTCATGTCGGTGACCAACTGGGGTGCGGCCGGCACGTGGACCACCAACTACTCGGCCGTCGCCTACTCCACCGACAACGGCGAGAACTGGACCGTCGCACCGACGTCGGTCCGGTACAACGACCCGTGGAGCGGCAACGCCAACTTTCAGCAGGGCGCCTACGTCAGACCCGGCGACGGCTACGTGTACGACTACGGCACCCCGAACGGCCGCCAGGGCGCGGCCTACGTCTCGCGCGTCGCCGAGAAGGACATCCTCGACGCCAGCAAGTACGAGTACTACAGCGCTGGTACCGCGGGCGGTTGGTTCGGCTGGGGCGCCACCCCGGCGGGTTGGTACAAGAATCAGCCCGCCAAGGCCTCGGCGGTCTTCGG
This sequence comes from Mycobacterium sp. NPDC006124, assembly GCF_040614235.1. NCBI lineage: Bacteria > Bacillati > Actinomycetota > Actinomycetes > Mycobacteriales > Mycobacteriaceae > Mycobacterium > Mycobacterium sp. NPDC006124. Next base: position 418,135 of record NZ_JBEXUA010000002.1, read on the forward strand.
ACAGGACACCGGCGCGTGCGGCGTCGCCAATCCCGGCAACCAGGTCAGCGAGATGTCGGTCCAGTACAACAAGCAGCTCAAGAAGTACGTCGTCCTCTACGGCGACCAGTTCAACAACATCGTGATGCGCACCTCGGATACCCCGCAAGGCGGCTGGTCGGGGGCCAAGGTGCTGATGGCTCAGCAGCCCGGCGGCATCTACGCACCGATGATGCATCCGTGGTCGCCGTCGACCATGGGCACCGGCACCGACCTGTACTGGAACCTCTCACTGTGGTCTCAGTACAACGTGATGCTGATGAAGACCGACCTCACGAAGGTGTAGGTCGGCTCGTGCTGCGCAGAATTCTGGTGGCGGTGGTCGCGGCATTCGCCCTGTCACCGACAGCCGCGGCGACCGCCGATCCCGCTGCGCCACAAGGCAACCCCCCGTGTGGCGTGGAGACCAAGGACGCGTTGACGCTGCCGGCCGACGCCTCGGCGCCCCTGGTCTGCGACGGCACGGGCTGGCAATCGGTCACCGACCCCTATCCGATGAGCGACGAGTGGGCGAGCCCCGGGCCGACGATGACGTTGCACGGGCAGGGTCGGCGCAACCCGATGCTGGAGTCCGGCCAATGGACGGCCACCCCGCTCTCGCCGGAGACCGCCTGTGGCGCAACGCAGTTCGCGGTGATCTCTGGAACGCCCACGCTGACCCCGCCACAGGTCGACCGTGGCGAACCCGGCCGGCCACTGACCCTCGAGATGGTGCCCCGGCTCTTCACCGTGGAACTCACCGGCGACTGCCTGTGGCGGCGATCGTCCTAGTGGGCACCACCGACGTCGACCCCGCCACCGTCAACAGGACTCGAGATCGCGAAACGTTCATGGCTTGTCCTCCCCGTGTTGCTGAATCCGTCAAATTAGCACCCCGGGGTGGCGTTTGACGGGGCTTTTGATTTTGCCCGCTAGGGCGTGAAGAAGACCGAGTCCTCCGAGCACCCGGTCACCGCATGCCCAGGTGGAAACGACTGGGGATCGGCGTCGACGATGACGTCGTCGCGGTAGTAGGCGTGCGTGTCGTCGGCGGAACACTCGAAGGCCGCATTCAGCACGCCGAACGTGGCGCCGTCGGCGCCCGGGACCGGCTTGCCCATCCAGAATCCGCGGTGAGCGTCGCGCGCGAAGGGGCCTTCGAGCACCTCGAAGGACGCGACGTCGGCGGCGTCGATCCGATCGGCGAAGTAGTAGACACCGGCGTCGTCGCGCGAATAACCGCCCCCGAGCACTCGAAAGGTGGCGGGGTCGGCACCGGCGACGCGGTTGCCGTTGACCTGTACGAAGCGGTCGTCCTTGGTGAACAGGTAGTAGTCCGAATCCGAGACGATGGCGAAGTGGGCGGGATCGTCGGACAACACCCGACCGTCGGACCAGTACACCGCCCTGGAGTCCTTGGTCAGATTGCCCTCGAGCAATTCGAAGCCGTCGGGGTCGTCGCTGAGCACCGTGTCGCGCTGGTAGACGTGAGCGTCATCCTTGGCGAAGTCCGGCCGGTCCAGCAGTTCGAAGGTGGCGGGGTCGGCCTCGGGGAGCGCGCGCCCGTCGACGTATACCGTCGTGTCGTCCTTGGCGAACGTCCGGTCGAGTGGCTCGAAGGATCCGGCGTCGGCGCCGCCGACCTCGACCGCTCTGCCCGGGAAGGCTTGTAGGTAGAAGACCGAGTCGCTGCGAACGTGATAGCCGGCGGAGTCGAACAGCGGGTTGGGTGACCCGCCCCGGTCACAACCCGCCAGCGCCGTCATGACGGCGACGCATACGGCGGCAGTCAGCCGACGCATCGCCGTACCCGACGGGGCGATCCTGTCATGGGGCAACGGTACTCGGGTCGACCTAGACTCGGGACGTGCGCGACGTTCTCGACGAGCTTCTCTCGGTGTGGCGCGCCGGTGAGACGGCGGGGCTGGCCACCGTGGTTCGCACCATGAAGTCCGCACCACGTGCGGCGGGGGCGGCCATGGTCGTCTCCCCCGACGGCTCGGTCGCGGGATCGGTCTCCGGCGGGTGCGTGGAATCTGCGGTCTACGAACTGGCCGGCGAGGTCGTCCAGACGGGCCGCCCCCGGCTCCAGCGCTACGGCATCACCGACGACGACGCCTTCGCGGTGGGTCTGACGTGTGGCGGAATCATCGACATCTTCGCCGAACCCCTGTCCCGCAACACGTTTCCGCAACTGGATGCCGTCGCCGACGCGATCGGCTCGCATCGCCCGGTGGCGGTGGCCACGGTGATCGCGCACCCCGACGTGGAGTGGACCGGGCGACGGCTGGTCGTCGGGGAGACGACCGCCGAGGGATCGCTGGGTTCGGCTCGCGCCGACGACGCAGTCGCCGACGACGTCCGCGGGCTACTCGCCGCGGGGCGAACGGCGGTGCTGACCTACGGTCCCGACGGTCAACGCCAGGGCGAGGGCATGGAGGTCTTCGTCTCCAGCCACGCGCCGCGGCCCAGGATGATCGTCTTCGGCGCCATCGACTTCGCCGCGGCGCTGACCCGCCAGGCGGCGCTCCTGGGCTACCGCGTCACCGTCTGCGACGCGCGGCCCATCTTCGCGACGCCCGCCCGGTTTCCCGCCGCCGACGAGGTAGTCGTCGACTGGCCCCACCGGTACCTCGCCGGCCAACAAGAGTTGGGCGCGGTCGACGCCAGAACCGTCATCTGCGTGCTGACCCATGATCCCAAGTTCGACGTGCCGGTGCTCGCGGTGGCCCTGCGGCTGCCACGGGTCGGCTACGTGGGCGCGATGGGCTCACGCCAGACCCACGTCGACAGGCTCGAGCGGCTTCGAGAAGTCGGCCTGACCGAGGACGCGATGGCCCGGCTGTCGAGCCCCATCGGGCTCGATCTCGGTGCGCGGACTCCCGAGGAGACCGCGGTGTCGATCACCGCCGAGATCATCGCCCGGCGATGGGGCGGCGGGGGCCGTCCCCTCGCCGAGCTGGGGTCCCGTATTCATCACGACGGGATCGAGGCTCGGCGGTAACACCGCCTGAGGACTCGGCGATACCCCGGTGAGGCTTTGCTGGCGTAAGGTCGCCGGTGGATTTCCTACCGACCAGGGGTGGCACATGAGAGCAAGGAACTTCAGCGCTGCGTTGCTCGTCGCAGTCTCGACGACGGCGGCCCTGGCGGCCGCGGTCCCGGCCCAGGCCGACCCGACTGGCGACACCGGCTCACAACAGGTCGACGCCGCGTTCCTGAACGCTCTCAAGGACAAGAACCTCAAGCTGTCCTCGGACGCCGTGGCGGTCGACCTCGCCCACTCGACGTGCGACGTGCTGACCCGTACCGAGTCGGTCGAGACCGCGTTGCGGCACGTGCAGAACGCCACCAAGTGGACGAACCTCAAGAACATCCAGAACTTCGGCGGCCTTGCCGTGCAGGCTTATTGCCCGTCGTCGATGCCGAAGCAGTAGCGCTAGCCGACCACTCCGCGCAGTCCGTCGGCGCCGAAGACCGGCTCGAGCATCGCCGAGTAGTCGGGGCCCCGACGCACCAGCTGTCCACCGTCGACGTTGATGACCTGACCGGTGATCCAGCTTGCGGCGTCACTGAGCAGGAACACCGAGGCGTTGGCGATGTCTTCGACCTCGCCGACCCGGGGCAACGGCGTGCTGATGCGGTAATCCTCGCTTAGCTCCGGCGAATCCAGCACCAACGCAACGAGTTCGGTGCGGATGAGCCCCGGCCGAATCGAGTTGACCCGAACCCACGACGCGCCGAGCTCGTCGGCCCCGAGCTGCATCAGGTGGTCGATCGCCGACTTGCTCACGCCGTAGGCGCCGAACCATCGGTGCGTGTTGCTCGCCGCGACCGAGGAGATGCCGACGAACGATCCGCCACCACCGCGGACCATCTCCCGGGCGGTGTGCTTGAGCACGTACATCGTTCCGTTGACGTTGAGGTCCACGGTGCGCCGCCACGCCTCCGAGTCGACCTGCGTGATCGGCCCGATCGTCTCCGACCCGCCCGCGCAGTGCACGACGCCGTTCAGCCGACCGTTCCACGCGACGGCGGCGTCCACCGTGCGGGAGACCTCGTCCTCGTTGGTCACGTCGGCGGGCTCGTACCTGACCCCACCCGAGCCCTGACCGGCCGTCGAGGTGATTTCCTCCTGCGCGGCGGCGAGGCGGTCGGCGTTGCGTCCGACCAACACCACGTCTCCGCCGGCCGCCACGATCGCAATGGCCACGCCCTTGCCGATGCCGCTGCCGCCACCGGTGACGACGAAGGTCCGATCCGCCAGTGAAAGCTGCACCATTGCCCCTGTCGACGAAAACTAGAACACGTTCTCGTCATGTAACCACATCCTCGCGCGCACGCGACACAGCCAACGGCAAGCCGGTCCACAGAATCCGTACGCCCGCACCACTTCTGCGGCCAATAAGCGCCAGCTGGGCCCCTGGTCGGCGTATCCTCACGGGGACGGACGGCTCCCGCGCACGACGGGCCCACCTACAGAAAGCGTGGCGATGACGACCCAACAGCTCTCAGCACGACGACTGCTCGTCGCCGGCGGATTCGCCGTCGCGATCGCCGCCGCCCCGGCGGTGGCCACCTTCGCCGGTCCGGCAGTCGCACCGTCGTTCGGAGCGTCGTGCTCGAACGGCGAGACCGAAGACGTCTACACCAACGCGTGCACGCCGGACCTGGTGCCGAACTCGCCGGCCGTCCAGAGCTCGCCTGGTTCCCTGCCCTCGGTCGACGGCGTGCCCTGCACCGGAGGCAACTCGGGTCAGTGCATCGGGCTGTCCGAGGACGCCCCGCAGTACGTTCCGCCGACGTCGTCGGTCGGGTCGGATCCGACGATCACGGGTTCCACCAACTGACACCCGATCCAGCGGCGTCGAAGACACCTCGCAGTATGTGAGCAGATTTCTGCCAGCTTCCATACAATCCACGCATGCCGCACTTCGAATCGTCCGCACGCCGTCTCATCATCGCCGGCGGGTTCGCCCTGGCCGTGGCCGCAGCGCCAGCCGTGGCCGCCTTTGCGGTTCCGTTGACCGCCCCCGGTGTTCACTTGGCCGACGACTGCGCCGCGGGCGAGGACACCGACGAGTTCACCGGCTCCTGCGTCCCCTTCGCGGTGCCCAATTCGCCGTTGCCGCCGGCCTTCACCACCCCCGCCGGCAACCCCGACATCCCCGAGATCGACGGCGTCCCGTGCACCGGTCGCGACTCGGGTGCGTGCATCGGTCTGGCCGAGGATGCCCCGCAGTACGTTCCGCCCACGTCGTCGGTGGGTTCTGATCCCACGATCACCGGCTCCACCAACTGAGGGCGGGTCCTCCGGAGGGAACGCACGGAACTCGTGCAGTTTCTCCGGGGCTTCCCTACAATTCCTGCGACGCACCGTCAATTAACAGAAAGCGTGATCATGCCGCACCTCGACTTCTCTGCACGACGAATCATCCTCGCCGGCGGATTCGCGCTCGCCTTCGCCGCCGCTCCCGCGGTGGCCGCCTTCACCGTTCCCGTCGCCGCGAACGCCGCGCCATCGGCATCGTGCCCGGCCGGGGAGGACGAGGACCTGTACACCGGTTCGTGCCTGCCCCACACCGTGCCCAACTCGCCGACCAACAACGGCTACCCGGAGTCGAACGTCGACCAGTCCCCCGGCGGTCTGCCGTCCGTCGACGGCGTCCCCTGCACCGGTGGCAACACCGGTCAGTGCATCGGCTTGCAGGAGAACGCACCGAAGTTCGTGCAGCCGCCGACGAGCATCGACGGCGGGTAACACCCATGATGCTCTGGGCGGCTCGTCGAGTCGCCTAGAGTTGGGCCATGGCTGCAAAACCTGATCCTGCCGAAATCGGTGACGTCGAGCCCCTGGCCGACAGCACCGCCCGCATGGCGAGGCGTGTCGTCGCCGCCTACGCCACCGACGCCGACGAGTGCCGCGTGTTCCTGTCGATGCTGGGCATTGGACCGGCGAAGCTCGAGGCGTAGGTGAGCTCAGGAGGAGGCCACCCAGCCGACTCCGGGCACCCCGAGCTCGTGGAGGGCGAGTCCGACTTCGTCGTCGTGGCCAACCGGCTGCCGATCGACATGGAGCGCCGGGCGGACGGCTCCACGTCCTACAAGCGAAGCCCCGGCGGTCTCGTCACGGCCTTGGAACCCCTGCTGCGCCGACGGCGCGGGGCCTGGGTGGGGTGGCCCGGCATCACCGACGGTGACGAGGAACCGATCTACGAGGACGACCTCGAGATGCGGCCGGTGGCGCTGTCCGCCGACGACTTCGCCGACTACTACGAGGGTTTCTCCAACGCCACCCTGTGGCCGCTGTACCACGACGTCATCGTCAAGCCGATCTACCACCGCCAGTGGTGGGACCGCTACGTCGAGGTGAACCGCCGCTTCGCCGAGGCGACGGCCAAGGCTGCGGCCCACGGCGCGACGGTGTGGATTCAGGACTACCAGCTGCAGCTGGTGCCGAAGATGCTTCGGATGCTGCGGCCCGATCTGACCATCGGCTTCTTCCTCCACATCCCGTTTCCCCCCGTCGAACTGTTCATGCAGATGCCGTGGCGCACCGAGATCATCGAGGGGCTGCTCGGCGCCGACCTCGTCGGGTTTCACCTGCCCGGCGGCGCGCAGAACTTCATGATCCTGGCGCGACGGCTGCTCGGGGCCAACACCTCGCGGGCCAACGTCGGGGTGCGCTCCCGCTTCGGCGAGATTCAGGTGGGCTTTCGCACCGTCAAGGTGGGTGCCTTTCCCATCTCCATCGACTCCGAGGATCTCGACACCAAGGCCCGCCACCGCGAAGCCCGCCAGCGCGCGAAGGAGCTGCGCACTCAGCTCGGCAATCCGCGCAAGATCCTGCTCGGCGTGGACCGGCTGGACTACACCAAGGGCATCGACGTCCGACTGCGCGCCTTCTCGGAGTTGCTCGACGAGGGCAGGATCGACCCGGAGGACACGGTGCTGATCCAGCTGGCGACACCCAGCCGCGAACGGGTGCAGAGCTACAAGGTGATGCGCGAGGACATCGAGCGCCAGGTCGGCCACATCAACGGCGAATACGGCAGAGTCGGACATCCGATCGTGCACTACCTGCACCAGGCGTTGCCGCGCGACGAGCTGATCGCGTTCTTCGTCGCCGCCGACGTCATGTTGGTCACGCCCTTGCGCGACGGCATGAACCTCGTCGCCAAGGAGTACGTCGCCTGCCGCAGCGATCTCGGCGGCGCGCTGGTGCTGAGCGAATTCACCGGTGCCGCAGCCGAACTCCGACAGGCCTACCTGACCAACCCGCACCACATCGACGGCGTCAAGGATGCGATCGAGGCAGCCCTGGCGCAGACGCCCGACGAGGGCCGTCGCCGCATGCGGGCCTTGCGCAGGCAGGTGCTGGCCCACGACGTGGACCGCTGGGCCCGCTCGTTCCTCGACGCCCTGGCTGGCACCGGGGACGGCGACGACTCCTAGATCGGAGTGATGTCCTTGATGCGCCAGTCCGTGCCGACCTTCTGGTAGTCGACGCGCAACCGGCTGCCGTCGTAGAGCGGCTGCTTGGTCTTGTCGGTGAGCACCCGGTTCATGAAGACCATCACCGAACCCGAATCACGGCGCGCGTCGAGCATTCCGACGCCCACCACGTTGACCTGGCTGATGAGTTGGCGTTGGCGTGCCGCGGGGATCACGTTCTTCGTGGTGTCGTCTTCGTACTCACGCCGGAAGTCCGGCGTCAACAGCTGGTAGGCGTCGGTGCGACTGCGCTCGATCGTCTGGTAGTCGAAGCCGAGGATGACCGGGATCTGTTGGGCCGCTAGCTGGGGCAGCTCGGCTCTGGCCTCTTGCTCGCCCGTCCGCTCGACGCGGTTCCAGTACAGCGTGCCCCCGAACCCGGCCAGCGCGACGAAGGCGGCCGAGAACAGCACACCGACGAGCACCGCGATCCTGGAACTCCAGCGGCTCATCAATTGCCCCCGTCGGGATACTTCAGGTCGTATCCGGTCATGCGGCCGTTGTCGTCCTCGTGGACGATCACCCGCAGCCGGTACGGCTTGGACGGGGCGTTGACGCCGTCCAGATTGGTCACCGTCACGCGCACCGACACCAGGACCGACGCGTTGTCGGCGGTCTCGTCGATCTTCTCCAACGCGGAGCCGTTGACGACGGCCTCCGAAGTCGCATTGGTATCACGGAAGATGGCCTTGAGGTTTTCGACGTTGTTGCCCTGGCTCATCATGTCCCGCAGTGGGCCGCTGATGCCGTTGACGAACCGGTTCACGCTGTCGTCGATGTCGTTCTGGGTGTAGCTGAACATGTTGACGACGGTCTGCGACGCGGTGTCGACGAATCTCTGATCCCGCTCCGCCTCGGCATTGGCACGACTCTGCTGATGGAACAGTAGTGCGACCACCCCGGCCATTGCGGCGACCAGGACGGCGGTCACGCCCAGCGCGAGCCCTGCGACGAGGGCGCGATGTGGCTGGCGTCGCGGCGGCGGACCGACCGGCGAGCTGGGCCGGGCCTTGGGTGCAGCCGAAGCGTCGACCACGACGTGCGGGGGCGCCTCGGGGGCTGTGCCGGATGCCGGCCCCGCCGCCCGCGACGCACGTCGGCGCGTAGCGCCCTTCTTCGCCGACTCCGGTGTCTGCGTTGCCGATTCACCGGAAGTCGTGTCGTTCGTACTCAACTACGCCTTCCTCGGATCCAACATCAGGTCCACCCACGTCTCCGCGGTGTCGACCTCGTCCATGCCGGCGGCGTAGACCCCGGTGCCCCCGGCGGGGTCGACGAAGACGCCGTTCTTCGAATCGTACGTGGCCGCGGCCGGACCGCTCGCCTGCGGCGGCACCGCCTCCGAGGGCAGCAGCGGCCCCTGGCCTGGCGGAAGCTCGGCGGGCGGCGGTGCATCTACCGGTGGCGGTGCATCCGGTGGCGGCGGCAGCGTCCTGCCGTACGGCGGAACGATCTGGTCCGGCGGCGCGTAGTACGGCAGCGGCGGTGGTGGCCCGTTGTCGTTGGGCGGCACGGGCAGCGGGAACGGTGCGTTGGGCGCGGGGCCCGGCCCCGGCGGCACCCCGGGCGGCAGTTGGACGACCGGTGGCCCCGGGTCGTAGTCCGCCCCCGGCGGGATGTTGGGGAACTTATTGGGCGGCGTGATGTTCCGGTCGTTGGTGACCGGGGTGTCATAGGGTACCGGCGGACCGCGCCACGGATTGCTGCCGATGGGTACGTAACCGCGCGGGTCACGGCACAACTGGACGGTCGGCGCCCGCTTGCCGGGGAACTCCTGGCACGGGTAGTTGCGCGCGCCGCGGACCACGGACGGTTCGTTCTGCGCGGTCTTGCAGTACAGGTCCGTCGGCAGCTCGCGCAGTGTGGTGTCGGCGGGGGTTCTAATCAACTGTGGCGGAATGAAACCCGTCAAACAGGGTGGCGGATCGCCGAGGTCGACCTTGAAGTCCAGCTTGCCACCCTCGTCGGCGGGCACCCCGCCCGCAACCGTGTTCAACGCGGCAATCAGCGGCGGAAATATCACCAGCGCCTGTTCGATCGACTTGCGGTAGATGACGCCGATCCGGCCGAAATTCGCCAGGTTCGCGGCCAGCATCGGGAAGTTCGGGCGGATGCCGTCGAAGGTGGTGTTGACGTCCTGCGCGGCATCGGGCGCGGTCTGCAGCACCGAGCGCAGTTGCGGGTCGGCCTTGGCCACCTGGGTGGTGAATCTGGCGAGACCGTCGGCGAGCGACTTGATGTCGTCGCCGCTGCGGATCTGCGAGTCGAGGAACGGGCCCGCCTGGTCGATCAGCTGCGAGATCTGGCCGTAGTTGTTGTTGGCCTCGTCGACGAGCAGGCGCGAGGACTGAATCATCCGGGCCAGCTCCGGCCCGGATCCGTTGAACGCCTTGAAGGTCTCGCGCAGCAGATCCTTCACGCGGGCGTCGCCGATGCTGTTGACCAACGACTCGGCCTGGGCCAGCAACTGGGCGATGTCCTGCCCCACGGCGGTGCGGTCGAGGCCGATCTTGGCCCCGTCGTGCAGGAGGTTCGACGACGGGTCCTTCGGCGGCACCAGGTCGACGTACTGCTCACCGACGGCCGAGACGCTCTTCACGGTCGCCGTCACGTTGTCGGGCACGTCGGTGTCGGTGTTGAGCCGCATCGTGGCGACCACGCCCGTGTCGTTGAGGCCGACGTCCTCCACCCGGCCGATCGTGACGCCCCGGTAGGTGACGTTGGCGTTCTGGTACAGCCCGCCACCGGCCTTGAACTCGGCGGTGACGTGGTAGGCGCCGATGCCCACCGCTGCGGGCAGGTGCAGGTAGAACGCCGAGATGGAGCCGACGCAAATGACCGTGACGATCGAGAAGATCGTCAGCTGCACGCGGGTGAGGCGATCCAGCATCAGGGCGTCCCCCCGTCGTGCTGAGTCGCCGATCCCGGCGGAATCTTGAACGGGTCGGCGGCTTGCCCCGACAGGTTGGCCATCGCGCCGACGAGGAAGTCCGGCGGATTGAGGACCTCGGACATGTGCCTCATGTTGGGGTCCAGACCCTTGGAGGTCGTGAACACCGACTCACCCGTGCGACGCAGGGTCAGGTCGAACGTCACGAACACGTTCAGATAGTCACCGCGGACCGCGTTGCGCAGGTACTTGTAGTGGAACGGGAACGTCGGCAGGAACTCGAGGTCCTTGATGAGGTCGTCGGCGTTGTCGTTGACTGCCTTGAGGACCGGATAGAGGTCCTTGAAGTCGGCGACGAGGTCGACCTTGGTCTCCGACAGCACGTGCGACGCCACTCCGGCGAACGTCCGAAGAGCCGTGAAGGCGTCGACGATGTTGCTTCGGTTGTCGTTGAGCACCTTCAGCGCGGCGGGCAGCGAGTCCAATGCGCGCCCGAGGCTGTCCCTGCCGTTGGCGAGAATCCCCGCGAATCGGTTCAGGCCGTCGAGCGCCGAGATGATGTCGCCGGTCTGCTGCTCGAGCGACGAGGTCAGCTCGGCCAGCCTCGGGATCAGGTCGGCGAACTGACCGGTCCGGCCCGCCACCGCGGCGTAGAACTCGTCGGTGATGTCCTGCAACGCCCCGAGGTTGCCCTTGTTGACCACCACACCGAGGGAGGACAGCACCTCTTCGGTGGTGGGATAGCGGCCGGCACGCGACAGCGGAATGTTGGAGCCCTCGCGCAGCTTGCCCTGACCCGCCTGGTCCACCGGCGGGGCGAGGTCGATGTGCTGCGAACCGAGCAACGAGGTCTGGGCGACCTTGGCCGTCGCGTTCTCCGGCAGGTCGACGCCACCCTCGAGCGACACCTTGACTGCGGCGTAGAACGTGCCGTCGGGACGCTGCACCGCCTCGATTCCGGACACGCTCCCGACGGTCACGTCGTCGACCATCACCGGGGAGTTCTGCGGCAACGTGGCTACGTCGGGCAACTCCACCGTGATGGTGTACGCCCCGCTGCCGTGACCCGCGGTACCGGGCATGTCGAGTGAGTTCAGGCCGCCGAAGGCACAGCCCGACATCAGCATGGCACCCGAGCCGACCGCCACGGACGTGAGCCCGAAACGCAACGCCTTGCGCGACAAGGACATTCGATCGCGACTCACGGCTAACCACCCCCCGCTTCGGCTGGCAACGGTGGACCTGGCGCGGGCGCGGGCGCCGGTCCGGGCAGCGGACCGCTGCCGTCCGGCGGAACGCCGTATCCCTCGGCGGGAGCACCGACCTGTGACACCTGTCCGGGCACCGGCGGCGGCGGCAGCAGGAGATCGGTGAGCCTGCCGTCGGGTCCTACGGTCGGGGGCGTCACGCCCGGCGCGGGTTGCCACTGTAGGTACGGCACCGGGGTCTGGGCCTTGGCCTCCGTTTCCGGTGTGTCGTAGATGATCTGACCCTTGTAGGCCGTGATGCTGTTGATCGGGTGGAACAGGATCGGCGGGTAATTGACCGCGAGGCGCTTGAGCACCGGGCCCATCCGTTGGCGGCAGATCTCCGCGCGCTTGAAGTTGTCTGGTGTAGCGCCGACATCATAGGTGCCGCCGCAGATGAATTGCACCGGGTTGGCGAAGTTGGGCAGGGACAGCAACCCGCCGACGGTGCCCTGGGCGGGGTTGTAGATGTTGTAGAAGTTGGCGAGGCCGTTGGGCGTGACATGCAGGATCTGCTCGATGTCGTCGCTGTGCTCGGTCAGCAGGTTGGTGAAGTCGGTCAGCTTGCTGATTTGGGCAATCAGCGCCGGGTTGTTGTCGTTGAGGAAGCCCTTGACGTCCGACAGCGCCTGGTTGAGCGCCCCGAGGGTCTGGTCGAGGTCCTTCGAGCTGTCGGCGAGCACCTGCGACACCGAGGCCACGTGGTTGGAGAACTGGACGATCTGCTCGTTGCTGTTGGCCAACGCGTTCACCAGCACCTGCAGGTTGCGCACGGTGCCGAACAAGTCGGTGCGCGAATCCCCGAGCCGGCCCGCCGTCTGCGACAGTTCGCGCAATGCGTTGCGGAACGAGTCGCCGTTGCCGTCGAAGGTGTCGGCCGCCTGGTTGACGAATGCGGCCAGTGGCCCCTGCATGTCGCCCTGCTTGGCTCCCAGCGAGGCACTTAGCTGGGTGAGCTGGGTCTTGACGTCGTCCCACTCGATGGGCACGCCGGTGCGGTCGACGCCGATCTGGGCGCCGTCGGCCAGCGTCGCACCGCCGGTGTAGGCCGGGGTGAACTGAATGAATCTGGCCGACACCAGGTTCGGCGCGATGATGATGGCGCGCGCGTCGGCGGGCAGCTTGACGCCGCCGTCGACGGTCATCGTGACCTTGACGTCGTCGGCGCGGGGCTGGATGGACTTGATCGTGCCGATGGGGACACCGACCACGCGGACGTCGTCACCGGGGTACAAGCCGACGGTGGACGGGAAGTAGGCGACGACCTCGTGTCCCTTGGCCGACGGCCACACCACGTACACGCCGCCGATGAGGGCGACCACCAGCATCGCGACGACTGCGAATCGCAGCCATCGGTTACGGGAAGCCGTCGGACTCTGATGCGTCATGGCGACTTCGGCCTAATGATAGCTCGCTCGGAGATGAACCCGCGCAGATAGTCGGCCAGGCTGTCCGGCAGCTTGCCCGGCTGGAAGTACGTGTCGAGCAACACCTCGGACAGGCTCGCGGGCGGCAGGCCGTAGAGGTTGATCTGGAAACCGGATCCGGAGCCGACGACCTCACCGAGTGTGGTGGCATAGGGCGGCAACCTGCGCAGCGCCTCGCCGATGTGCTCCTTGCGTTCCAGCAGGTTGTCGAGGACGGCGTTCAATTTCTGCAGCGCCGGCCCGAACTCACGCTTGTTGTCCGCGACGAAGCCCGAGAGCTGCTCGGAGACGGCCTGAATGCCACCGATCAGGTTGCTCAGCGCCTGCCGGCGGTCGTCGAGTTCGGCGAACAGCAGGTTGCCGTCGGTGATCAACTGGTTGACCTGGCCGGCGCGCTGAGCGAGCGTGTCGGACACCCTCTTGGCGTGGGCGAGGAGCTGCTCTAGAGCCTCGTCGCGCTTGTTGATGCTGCGGGACAGGCTGGCGACGCCGTCGAGGGCGCCGCGGAGCTGCGGGGTGGCGTCGCGCAGCGTGTCCGTCAGCACCTGTAGCGCCTGCTCGAACTTGGGCTTGTCGAGCTCGCCCGCATTCTGGCCGAGATCTTGCAGGGCGGTGTTCAGGGTGTAGGGAGTCGTGGTGCGGCCCAACGGAATCATCGTCGTGCTGCCGCCACCCTTGGGAGTCACGGCGAGCGACTTCTGACCGAGCACCGTGTCGGTCTTGATTGCCACCAGGGACTGATCGCCGACCCGCACCTTCCGGCCGACGGTGAACTTCACCAGAGCCGAGTCCCCGGCGAGCTCGACCGAGTCCACCTTGCCGACCTTGATACCCGACACGCTGACGTCGTTGCCCGGGGTGATCCCACCGGCGTCGGTGAAGTACGCCTCGTAGTTCTTGCCCTGGGGCCAGAACGGCAGTCCGGTGTACCCGAAGGACACCAGCACCAGGCATGTCACCAGCGCGATGCCGAAGACACCGGTGCGCACGGGATTGCTCTCGCCGGGCCTAGCCATTCTCCGAGCACCTCCCCTTGGTCGGATCCGACGGGCCGCCGAACGGGATCAGGATGTCGCTGCCCGCGGGGCCGTTGATCTTCATGCGGATCGAGCAGTAGTAGATGTTGAAGAACGCTCCGTACGCACCAAGGGCGTTGAGCCGCAAATAGTTCTCGGCGAGGGGTTCGATGACCTTGTTGACGTCACCCTTGCGCTCGTCGAGTCGCTGCGCCAGCGGCCGGAGATTCTCCACGACGCCCTGGATGGGCCGTCGTCCGGTCTGCAGCAGCTCGGTCAGGTCGTTGGTGGCCGAGGCCAGCGGCGGGATGGCCCCGGCGATCGGATCGCGGTTCTGAGCCAGTCCGGTGATGAGCTGCTGCAACTGGTCGACCGCGGTGTTGAACTGGGTGCCCTTATCGTCGACGGTGCCCAGCACGGCGTTGAGATTGTCGATGGTGTCGCCGATCAGCTGGTCGCGCGCGGCGAGGTCCTGAGTGAAGCTCGACGTGCTGGCGAGCAACGTCGAGAGCGATCCGCCTTGCCCCTGCAGCAGTTCGATGACGGCGTTGCTGACCTCGTTGACCTTGCTACCGTCGAGGCCCTTGAGCACCGGGCGCAGCCCGCCGAGCAGAGCGTCGAGGTCCAGCGCGGGTTGGGTGTTCTCCTTGGAGATCGTGGCACCGGCCGGCAACTTTCGCAGTTCCCCTGGGCCCGAGGTGATTTCGAGATAACGATCGCCGACCAGGTTCAGGTAGCGCACGACGGCCCTGGTCGAGGTGTACAGCTGGTAGCGACCGTCGACGTCGAATGCGACGTCGACGGTGTTGTCGGGATTGAGTTCGACGTCCTTCACCGAGCCCACCGGCACACCGGCGATCCGGACGTCCTGGCCGGCCTTGAGTCGCGACGCCTCGGTGAACGTGGCGTGGAAGGTGTTGCCCGATCCGAAGCGGAACTGACCGAAGACGACCACCAGACCCGCCGCCACCAGGAGCATGGCAACGGTGAAGATGCTGACGTAGACGACGGTCTTGTCGCGCTTCATCGTTAGAAGTCATCCCTTTCCGCGTACGCGCCGTGGAACAGGAACTGCAGTGTCGACGGCGCGTCGAACTGCAACTCGGTGTTCGGCTGGTACGGAATGTACGCGTTGTCGGTGACCAGGAACGGTGGGCGATACCAGGAACCGCCGTACTGCTTGGACGGGATATCCGGAAGTCCGCGGCAATTCGGCCCGCCGGACGCATTGACGATGGGCAGGCTTTCCGGATAGGTGTAGGCAGGGGCGCCGGGCAGGAAGTTGGACGAGACGAATAGTCCCGGCCGGATCCCTCCGATGATCGGCGCAAATCGCTCGACCGCGATTCTGACTGCTTTCAGCACACATCCGTATTCCGGGGAGTAGTCCCCGAGGACCTTCAGCGGGGCGCGCAGTCGCTGGACCGCGGCGATGAGGTCCTCGGCACCGGGCTGCAGGGTCGCGGTGCCGTTGTTGGCCAGCCCCGTGGCAGCCAGCAGCGTTGCGTTGAGGTTGTCCTGCTGGTCGACGAGGGTGTTGCTGATCGTCGGGGTGTTGTCGAACACGGTGACCAGGTCGGGTGCGGCGTCGGCGTAGATGTTGCCGACGACGCCGGTCTTCTGGAACACCTGCTGCAGCTGCGGCAACTTCGGATTGAACTGCTGGAGGTAGTAGTTCAGGCCCGACAGCGTGGCACCGAGGTCGTCGCCGTGGCCGCGGAGGCCCTCGCCCAAAGCACTCAGCGTGGCGTTGAGGTTGATCGGGTCGACCTTCTGCAGCGTGTCGGTCAGCGACTGGAAGAGGGTGTTCACCTCGAGTTGCACGTCGGGGGCGTTCACCTGGGCGCCGGGCCGCAACGAGCCGCCCGTGGGCTCATCGGGTGTCAGGAATTCGACGGCCTTGGCGCCGAAGACCGTCGTACCCGCGATGCGCACCTTCGCGTTGGACGGCACGAACTTCATCTGGCTGCTGTCCATGGCCAGCGTCAGCTTGGCTTGGTCGCCGGCGTACTCGATGGACTCGACCTTGCCAATCTGGATACCGCGGTACTTAACCTTGGCGTCGGTCTCCATCACCAGGCCGGCGCGCGGTGCGGTGACCGTCACCGTGTCGGTGCGGGTGAACGCCGCCGTGTACGACAGGTAGGTGAACACGACCGCAGCCAGCAGGACAGCCGCGAGGATCGCCGCAGCGATCCTGACGTGACTGCGCTTGGCATCGCCCATGATTCGACCCGCCTATCCGGACAAGTTGAAGTTGCCCGACGCGCCGTAGGCGGCCAGGGAGATGAACAGGGTAATCGTCACCACGACGATCAGCGAGGTCCGGACGGCCTGACCGACGGCGATCCCGACGCCGACCGGACCACCGGATGCGTTGTAGCCGTAGTAGGTGTGCACCAGCATCACCGCCACCGACATCACGATGGCTTGCAGGAACGACCACAGCAGGTCCGTTGGCACCAGGAACGTGTTGAAGTAGTGGTCGTATAGGCCTGCCGACTGCCCGTTGATGAACACCGTCGTGAAGCGCGCGGCGAAGAACGCCGCCAGCACCGACAGCGAGTACAGCGGGATGATGGCGATCAAGCCGGCGATGATGCGCGTCGACACCAGGTAGGACACCGAGTGCACCGCCATCGCCTCGACGGCGTCGATCTCCTCGGCCACGCGCATGGCGCCTAGTTGCGCGGTGGTACCCGCGCCAATCGTCGCGGCCAGGGCGATGCCCGCGATGACGGGTGCCACGATGCGGACGTTCAGGAACGCCGAGAGGAAGCCGGTCAGCGCCTCGATGCCGATGTTGCCCAGCGACGAATAGCCTTGGACGGCAATCACACCGCCGGAGGCCAGCGTCAGGAATGCGGCCACGCCGACGGTGCCGCCGATCATCACCAGGGCGCCGGCGCCCATGGTCATCTCGGCGATCAGGCGGATGGTCTCCCTGCGGTACCGGGTCAGGGCGTTGGGGATGTAGCGCACCGACTCGCCGTAGAAGAGCGCCTGCTCGCCCACCGTGTCGATCGCCTTCGGCACGCCCCGGAAGAACCGGCGGATGCGCAGTGTCGCGTCGTAACTCATCGCGCCAACACCCGAACCCCGACCGCGGTCAGGATCACGTTGATGACGAACAGGCAGATGAACGCGTAGACCACCGTCTCGTTCACCGCGACGCCGACGCCCTTGGGACCACCCTTGACGGTGAGCCCGCGGTAGCACCCGACCAGCCCCGCCATCAGGCCGAACAGCAACGCCTTGAACATGGCGAGCACCAGCTCGCCGAGCCCGGTGAGGATGGTCAACCCATTGATGAAGGCGCCCGGGTTGACGCCCTGCAGGAACACCGAGAAGACGTAACCGCCGGCGATGCCGATGGCGCACACGAGACCGTTGAGCAGAAGCGCCACCAGGGTCGACGCCAGCACCCGGGGTACGACGAGGCGCTGGATCGGGTCGATGCCCAGCACGCGCATCGCGTCGATTTCCTCGCGGATGGTGCGGGCGCCGAGGTCGGCACAGATTGCCGTGGCGCCGGCACCGGCGACCACCAGCACCGTCACCACGGGACCGAGCTGCGTGATGGTGCCGAACGCGGTGCCCGCGCCGGAGAGGTCGGCAGCGCCGAGTTCGCGAAGGAGGATGTTGAGCGTGAACGCCACCAGGACGGTGAAGGGAATGGCGACCAACAGCGTCGGGACCAGCGAGACACGGGCGATCATCCACGTCTGCTCGAGGAACTCACGGAACTGAAAGGGCCGACGGAAGATCTTGACGAAGGTGTCCAGGGACATCTCGAAGAATCCGCCGACGGCCCGCGCCGGAGCCGTCAGCTGTTCCTTCAACCTGGACTCCGTTCTCGGGTCGGGGGTCGAAATGCGATGACGGCGAATAGTTCGAAACTACGAGCCGCGACGCACTTCCCACCACTGCGTGCAACGCCGCTCTTAGTGAGCCGGCTCATATTAACTAGAACACGTTCACAGTGTCAAAGAACGGTGGAATTCCCTCAAATTGGGGTATCTTCGCAGGTCAGAGCCACTGTGACGTAGGTCATTCTGGAACGTGTTCTAGTCGTCCTCAGCGCGTGACAACCGAGACTGTCAGTCTCGCGACGACATCAGCGCGTTGGCCGAGAATCCCAGTTCGGGATCACGATCAGCAAAGTACGCGCTCATCGTCGAGCCGAGGTCGTCTACGGCCCAGGCGTCCGATCCCGCGGTGAACTGCTTCTCGGCCGTCGGTGCCGCCACCAGCGTCACGGTTGGACCATAGACGATGAAGAGCTGTCCGTTCACGCCTTCCGACGCCGGCGAGGACAGGTACTGCACGAGCGTGACCACGTGCTCTGGGGAGAGCCCGTCGATCTGCCCCTCGGCCAGCGGTGGAGCATCGCCGAAGACGTCGGCCGTCATCGCCGTCCTGGCGCGTGGCGCGATCGCATTGGCGCGGACGCCGTAACGCGCGAGGCCGCGTGCCGCGGTCAACGTCAGCGAGGTGATGCCCGCCTTGGCCGCGCCGTAGTTGGCCTGCCCGACCGGACCCGCCAGACCCGCCTCCGACGACGTGTTGACCAGGCGGCCGTAGACCGTGCCGCCGTTGTCCTTGGCCTTGGCCCGCCAGTAGGTCGCGGCATTGCGGGTCAGCAGGAAGTGGCCGCGCAGGTGCACGGCGATGACGGCATCCCAGTCCTCGTCGGTCATGTTGAACAACATGCGGTCACGCGTGATCCCCGCGTTGTTCACGACGATCGACAGACCGCCGAGCCCGTCGGCGGTCGCGACCAGTTCGTCGGCGGTGCTACGGGCACTGATGTCGCCGGCGACCGCGACGCCCTTGGACCCCGCGGCGGCGATCTCGTCGAGCACGTCGGATCGGTCCAGCGCGCCGGCGACGTCGTTGACGACCACGGTCGCGCCGACCCTGGCCAAGCCGATCGCCTCGGCTCGGCCGAGCCCCGCAGCCGCGCCGGTCACCACCGCAACCAATCCGGACAGATCCGTGGACTTACTCTGCGTGCTCAATTTACGAATACCTCTAGTCTTTGCGGATCAGGGCGGCGCGCGGGCATTCGGCCACCGATTGCTCGGCGAGGTCCTCCCGGCCGGACGGCACCGGGTCGGCCTTGATCACCGCATAGTCCTCGTCGTCCAAATCGAACAGGTCCGGGGCGATCCCCACGCATACCGCGTTGCCCTCACAGCGATCACGATCGACTTCGACTCGCATTGACTACCTCCTCGAAACCCGGTGCGCACCCCGCCCGGCGTCGGATCAGGATAACCATGCCTGGATTCCAAGACTAGAACGTGTTACAACCGGAGAGGGCCATGGGTCCCCAGACCAGTGCGGGAACCCGCGCGGAGACAGTGAGGACGGCGACGATGCGGATCGGCTATAGCCCCGAGCAGGAGGAGTTGCGCCGCGAGTTGCGCTCGTACTTCACCAAGTTGATGACACCCGAGCGGGCCGAGGCACTCAGTGCGGGCGACGGTGGCGAGATGGGCCGCGGCAGCGTCTACCGCGACACCGTCAAGCAAATGGGCACGGACGGGTGGCTGACCCTCAGTTGGCCCAAGGAGTACGGCGGGCAGGAACGATCTCCCATGGACGGGCTGATCTTCAACGACGAGGCGTCGATCGCGAACGTGCCGGTGCCGTTCCTGACGATCAACAGCGTCGCGCCGACGATCATGCACTTCGGCTCCGACGAGCAGAAGCAGTTCTTCCTGCCGAAGATCGCCGCCGGTGAGTTGCACTTCTCCATCGGCTATTCCGAACCCGGCGCCGGCACCGACCTGGCCGCTCTGCGTACCACCGCGGTGCGCGATGGTGACGACTACGTGATCAACGGCCAAAAGATGTGGACCAGCCTGATCGCCTACGCGGACTACGTGTGGCTTGCCGTCAGGACGAACCCCGAGGCCAAGAAGCACCGCGGCATCTCGATGCTGATCATGCCCACGACGGCCGAGGGCTTTTCGTGGACCCCCGTTCACACCATGTCCGGCGTGGACACCAGCGCCACCTACTACCAGGACGTCCGCGTGCCGACGTCGGCCTTGGTCGGCGAGGAGAACGCCGGCTGGAAGCTCGTCACCAATCAGCTCAACCACGAACGCGTCGCCCTGGTGTCGGCTCAGCCGATCTTCGCCGCGCTCGGAGCGGTTCGCGAGTGGGCACAGAACACCAAGGACGCCCGGGGCAACCGGTTGATCGATTCGGAATGGGTGCAGCTCAACCTCGCTCGCGTGCACGCCAAGGGCGAAGTCCTCAAACTGATCAACTGGGAGCTCGCCTCCTCCACCGACGAGGCGCCGTCCCCCGCCGACGCCTCGGCTGCCAAGGTGTACGGCACCGAGATGGCCACCGAGGCCTATCGGCTCCTGATGGAGGTGATGGGGACGGCCGCGACGCTGCGCACCGACTCCCCCGGCGCGCAATTGCGCGGGCGCATCGAGCGGATGCACCGGTCGTGCCTGATCCTGACCTTCGGCGGCGGCACCAACGAGATCCAGCGCGACATCATCGGCATGGTCGCCCTCGGCCTGCCCCGAGTGAACCGTTAAGGGAGCGAAGACCTCACATGGATTTCTCGACAACTGAGGCGGCGACCGATCTCGGTGGCCTGGCACGTTCGATCGTCGACGCGGTCTGCACGCCCGAGCGTCAGCGCGAACTCGACAAGCAGGACGAGCGGTTCGACCGCGAGCTGTGGGCCAAGCTCACCGATGCCGACGTCCTGTCCACTACGGCGCCGGAGTCATTGGGCGGCGGCGGTTTTGGCGCTCTCGAGGAGACTGCGGTTCTCGTCGCACTCGGTCGTCAGCTCGCGGCCGTCCCCTACCTGGAGTCCGTCGTGCTCGGCGCGGGCGCGCTCGCGAGGTTCGGATCTGAGTCGTTGCAGCGCGATTGGGCCGTACCCGCGGTCGGCGGTGAGAAGATCCTGACCGTCGCGCTGGACGGCGACATGGGCGAGGGACCGGTCCAGGCCCAGTCGGTCGGCACCGGGTACCGGCTCACCGGATCGCGGGCACTGGTCGCCTACGGACCGGTCGCCGACGCCTTCCTGGTACCCGCCGAGACCGAGGCCGGCACCCGGGTGTTCCTCGTCTCCGCCTCCGACGCGGGCGCATCGGTGACGTCGCTGGACACCACCGGCCACGGCAGCGTCGGTCATCTCGACCTGCAGGCCACCGAACTGGACGCCGACCGGGTCGTCGGCGGCGACGAGGTCGCATCCTGGCTGGTCACCCGAGCCACTCTGGGACGCAGCGCCTTCCAGCTTGGCGTCCTCGAACGCGCGCTAGAACTGACCGCGCAGTACGCGCGTGAGCGTGAGCAGTTCGACCGACCCATCGGCAGCTTCCAGGCGGTGGGCCAGCGGCTCGCCGACGGCTACATCGACGTCAAGGGTCTCCGGCTGACGGTGACTCAGGCGGCGTGGCGGCTGTCGGAGGACCTGTCCGCCGACCTCGAAGTCGGCACGGCTGCGTTCTGGGCGGCCGAGGCAGGCCACCGGGTCGCGCACACCGCGGTCCACGTGCACGGTGGCGTGGGCATCGACGTCGACCATCCCGTGCATCGGTACTTCCTCGCCGCCAAGCAGGGTGAGTTCGCCGTGGGCGGGGCGACCGGGCAGCTGTTGCGCATCGGTCGCGAACTGGCCGAGACCCCCGCCTAACAGGTGCCCGACGAGTCCTACCCCACCGTCACCGATCTGCTCGCGCCACTGGCGGCCGTCACCGATCGCGGGGTGTACGACGGCGATTCCTTCGTCAGCTGGCGCGATCATCTTCGCGACGGTGCTCGGGTCGCCCAGGCGCTGTCCGCGCGCATGGATCCGGCGAAGCCGATGCACGTCGGGGTCATGCTGGGCAACACGACCTCCTTCTCGTCGGTGCTGGTGGCGGCCGGTCTCTCCGGTCTGGTCACGGTGGGCCTTAACCCCACCCGGCGGGGGTCGGCGTTCGCCCGCGACGTCGCCCGCTCCGACTGTCAACTCGTGCTGACCGACGACCTGGCGGCCTTGGGTGACGCGGTTCCCGACGGGGTTCCAGTCATCGACGTCGAATCATCCTCGTGGGCAGAGGAGTTGGCATCGTGTGGGGACGCGCCCGTCACGTTCGCCGACACCGGCCCCGATGATCTGTTCATGCTCATCTTCACCTCGGGCACCAGTGGCGAGCCCAAGGCAGTACGGGTGACGCACGACAAGGTCGCGTTCCCGGGTTCGATGCTGGCCGAGCGGTTCGGGCTGGGCCCCGAGGACACGTTCTATCTCGCGATGCCGCTGTTCCACTCCAACGCCATCATGGCGGGTTGGGCCGTGGCCGTCGCCGCCGGAGGCTCGATTGCCCTGCGGCGCAAGTTCTCCGCCTCTCAGTTCATTCCCGACGTCCGTCGCTACCGTGCTACGTACGCCAACTACGTCGGCAAACCGCTCTCCTACGTCCTGGCCACCCCACCCCGCGACGACGACGCGGACAACCCGCTGCGATTCATGTACGGCAACGAGGGCGCACCACGGGACCTGCCGCGCTTCGCGGCCCGATTCGGCGCCTACGTCGTCGACGGATTCGGCTCGACGGAGGGCGGCATCGCCGTCGCCCGCACGCCGGACACGCCCGAGGGCTCCCTGGGTCCGCTGACCGACGAGGTCGCCGTCGTCGACGTCGAGACCGGCGAACCGTGCCCGCCCGGCAAGGTCGGGGAACTCGTCAACCCCCGGGGCCGCGGCTGGTTCCGCGGCTACTACGGCGACGAGGCCGCCGAGCGGGACCGCATGCGCGACGGGATGTACCACAGCGGTGACCTCGCCTACCGTGACGACGCCGGGTTCCTGTACTTCGCGGGTCGCCTCGGTGATTGGATGCGCGTCGACGGCGAGAATCTCGGAACGGCGCCGATCGAGCGAATCCTGTTGCGATACCCCGATGTTCTCGAGGTCGCCGTGTACCCCATCCCCGACCCCGCCGTCGGCGATCGGGTGATGGCAGCACTGGTCCTCGTCGACGGCGCGGTGTTCGACCCCGAGGCCTTCGCGGCCTTCCTGGCCGAGCAACCCGACCTCGGCCCGAAGCAGTGGCCGTCCTTCGTGCGCGTGGGCAGGACGCTCCCACGCACGGAGACGTTCAAGGTGATCAAGCGCGTGCTGTCAGCCCAGGGCCTCGATTGCGACGACCCCGTGTACGCCATCCGCCGCTGACACCGTTCGAGCAAATGCCCGTCAGCGACTGACGCCGTCGGCCAGGACCTCGCCGTCGACGCCGCGCGGAAGCTACGCTTCGCTCCGGACAGCCACCTCGCCTACCAGCAGTCTCCACGAGTGAAGTATCCGAATACGAGGAGTCAACGCATGAGATCTTCGGCGCTCACCGGTGTGGCCGCGGCCGTCACCGCCCTTTCCGTCGTCCTGTCCGGTTGCGGCTCGGACTCCAAGACGGCTGCCTCCAGTAGCTCCGCGACGAGCACGTCGTCGTCCACCTCGAGCACCTCCGCGACGCCCAAGGCCACCGGGACCCCTGGTCAGATGGCAGGTACGAATCCGACGATCGCCGACTACATCAAGGAGAACGGCATTCAGGAATCGGGCGTCAAGATGGGCGATCCGAACGCTCCCGCGGTCAACCTCCCCGTTCCGGACGGGTGGCGGCCGCTCAAGCCAGAGGAGGCTCCTGACTACGCCTACGGTGCGATCGTCTACAGCGGACCGGAATTCGAGGCCGATCCGCCCAACATCGTCGCCCTGATGTCGAAACTCAGCGGCGACGTCGACCCCCAGAAGATCATCGACCTGGCGCCCGGCGAGCTGAACAACCTGCCGGACTACAAGCCTGGCAACGAAGGCGAGACCAGCACGCTGGGTGACTACCCGGCCTACGTCCTCGGCGGTACCTACACCCGCGACGGCGCAACGCGTTTCATCGCCCAGAAGACCGTCGTGATCCCCGCCGCCGACGGGCTGTACGTGTTGCAACTCAACGTCGACGGGCCCGACGCGGCTGGTGACGTGCTGGCCTCGGCGACCGAGAAGATCGACAGCGACACCACGATCGGCTGACCGAACAGGAAACGTCTCAGCCGCGAATGCCGTCCAGGCGCCGGGTGGTCTCCTCGAAGCCACTCACCAGTTCTGCCATGATGTCGGCAACCGGCCGAATCTCGTTCATCCGCCCCACGATCTGACCCACGGGCATCGCGACCGCAGTGGGGTCCTTGGCCTCGTTCATACGCTGGTGGGCTTCGCTGACCAGGATGTTCTGCAGCGGCATCGGCAGCGGTTCGGGCGCGCCCTCGGCGTCCCATGCCTCGGTCCACCGCGACTTCAAGAGCCGAGCGGGCTTGCCGGTGTAGATCTTTCGGCGCACGGTGTCGCCGGAGGTCGCGGCGAGCATCGCCTCCTGGATCACCGAGACGCCTGACGCGCCGCGCACGCCGAGGTCGTACTCGGCCGCGGTGAGGAACGCCGAACCCATCCACACGCCCTGGGCGCCGAGTGCCAGCGACGCGGCCACCTGTCGGCCGGTTCCGATGCCGCCCGCGGCGAGCACCGCGGCCTTGCCGCCGAGAGCGTCGACCACCTCGGGCACCAGGACCATCGACGCGATCTCGCCGGTGTGACCACCCGCCTCGTGCCCCTGGGCGACGACGACGTCGACGCCAATGTCGAGATGGCGAAGGGCGTGCTTGGCGCTGCCCGCCAACGCGGCCACCGGAACGCCGGCCGCGTGCACCTGGTCGATGACGTCCTTGGGCGGGGTGCCCAACGCGTTGGCGATCAGCTTGATCGGGTGCTTGAGCGCCACCTCCACGTGCGACCTGGCGACCGAATGCAGCCACCCCAGAACGCCTTCGGACTTCTCCTCGTCGTCGGGCAGCGGTGGCACCCCGAGGTCGGCGAGCGTCTTGTCGACGAATTCCCGGTGCGTCTGCGGAATGAGCTTGTCGATGTCGACCGCCGTGCCCTCCGTCGGCACCTTGGCGGGCATCACGATGTCCACGCCGTACGGCTTACCGTCGGTGTTCTCGTCCATCCACTGCAGGACCCGCTCGAGGTCGTCGGCCTGGTTGAAGCGCACGCAGCCGAGCACGCCGAGACCGCCGGCTCGGGTGACCGCGGCGGCTACCTTCTCCGACGGCGTGAAGACGAAGATCGGGTACTCGACGCCGAAGCGTTCACACAGTTCGGTCTTCATGTCGTGGCTCCCGCATGCTTGGCGTGAACGTCGTCGGCCGGACGTTCCTCGGTGGTGTCCTTGGCCCAGCGGTAGTCGGGTTTCCCAGCAGGGGAACGCTTCACCTCGTCGACGAGCCACAGGCTGCGCGGCACCTTGTATCCGGCGATCTCGGTGCGCACGAAGGCGTCGAGTTCGGCGAGCGTCGGCCGCGTGCCCTCCCTGGGGTGCACGACCGCCGCGACGTGCTGACCGAAGCGCGGGTCGGGCACGCCCACCACCAGCGCGTCGAACACGTCGGGATGTCCCTTCAGTGCGGCTTCGACCTCTTCGGGGTAGATCTTCTCGCCACCGCTGTTGATGGACACCGAGCCGCGGCCCAGCATCGTCACACTGCCATCGGCATCCACCTCGGCGTAGTCGCCCGGAATGGCATAGCGCACACCGTTGATCGTCTGGAACGTCTCGGCGGTCTTCTTCTCGTCCTTGAAGTAGCCGACGGGGATGTGCCCGCGCTTGGCGATGATGCCGCGCTTGCCCGATCCGGGGACGACCTCGTTGCCGTCCTCGTCGAGCACCACGGTGTTCTTGTCGATGGTGACGCGCGGACCGCCGGTGTGCGACTGGCCCTTCGCGACGACGCTGGTGCCGCCGAAGCCGGTCTCCGAGGACCCGATCGAGTCGGTGATGATCCGGTTGGGCAGCAGTTCGAGGAACTTCTCCTTGATGCTGATGGAGAACAGCGCCGCGGTGCTGGCGAGCAGGAACAACGAGCTGAGGTCGTATTCGGTCCCCTTCTCCTGGTGGGCAAGCAGGGCGTCCAGCAGCGGCCGGGCCATCGCGTCACCGGTGAAGAACAGCAGGTTGACCTTGTGCTCGTGGATCATCCGCCAGACCTCGTCGGCGTCGAATTCCGGTGCCAGCACCACGGTTTGACCGGAGAACAGCGACATCCACGTGGCCGACTGGGTGGCGCCGTGGATCATCGGCGGAATGGGCAGCCGGATCATCGGCGGGTTCGCCGCCGCGGCCTTGGCCAGGTCGTACTCGTCGGCGACGGGCTCACCGGTGGCGAAGTCGGTGCCGCCGAACAGAACTCGGTAGATGTCCTCGTGGCGCCACATGACACCCTTGGGAAAACCGGTCGTGCCACCGGTGTAGAGCAGGTAGATGTCGTCGGCGCTGCGTGGGCCAAAGTCGCGCTCGGGTGAGCCTTGCTCCAGTGCCGAGTAGAACTCGACGCCGCCGTAGCGCTGGAAGTCGTCATCGCTACCGTCCTCCACCACCAGGATGGTCTTCACCTTCGGCGTCTCGGGCAGCACGTTGGCGACGCGGTCGGCATAGCGCCGCTCGTGCACCAGCGCGACCATGTCGGAGTTGTCGAACAGGTACTTGAGTTCACCCTCGACATAGCGGAAGTTGACGTTGACGAGGATCGCGCCCGCCTTCACGATGCCGAGCATCGCGATGACGATCTCGATGCGGTTGCGGCAGTAGAGACCGACCTTGTCGTCCTTCTCCACGCCCTGGTCGATCAGGTAGTGCGCGAAACGGTTGGCCTTGCCCTCCAACTCGGCGTACGTCAGCTGTTGGTCGCCGGAGATCAGGGCGACGCGGTCTGGCACGGCATCGATTGCGTGCTCGGCGAGATCGGCGATATTCAGGGCCACGGAACCTAAACTAGAACGTGTTACATTTCGTGACAAGTCTGTGGCAATGATGGCGAAGGGCGGATATCGGTGACCGAGTCGGAAAAGGGGCCCGACGCCCTCATCGAGCAGCGCGGACACACGCTGATCCTGACGCTGAACCGGCCGGAGGCGCGCAACGCGCTGTCGACCGAGATGCTCTCGATCATGGTCGAGGCCTGGGACCGCGTCGACTCCGATCCCGAGATCCGTTCGTGCATCCTCACCGGGGCGGGCGGCTACTTCTGCGCCGGCATGGATCTCAAGGCCGCGACCAAGGCGCCACCCGGCGACTCCTTCAAGAGCGGTGGCTTCGACCCCACCCGCATCGACGGACTGCTCAAGGGCCGACGGCTGACCAAGCCGTTGATCGCCGCAGTCGAGGGCCCCGCGATCGCCGGTGGCACGGAGATCCTGCAGGGCACCGACATCCGCATCGCCGGCGAGAGCGCCAAGTTCGGCATCTCCGAGGCGAAGTGGAGTCTGTATCCGATGGGCGGCTCCGCGGTGCGGCTGCCGCGCCAGATCCCGTACACGATTGCGTGCGACCTGCTGCTGACCGGCCGCCACATCACTGCCGCCGAGGCACTGTCCTACGGGTTGATCGGCTACGTGGTGCCCGACGGGTCGGCGCTCGACAAGGCACTCGAGATCGCCGAGTTGGTCAACGCGAACGGGCCGCTGGCCGTCCAAGCCATCCTGAAGTCCATCCACGACACCGAGGGCATGCACGAGCTCGACGCGTTCCAGGTCGACACCAAGCTCGGCATCGGGGTGTTCATGTCCGCCGATGCCAAGGAAGGTCCGCTGGCGTTCAAGGAGAAGCGGGCGCCCAACTTCCAGATGAAGTAGCAAGATGAGCGCGTGGCCCAGACGAACGACGCGCTACTCGCCGACATCGGTCAACGCCTCGACGACCTCTCGGTCGGTCCGATGCATCGCAGGGTGGTCCTCGCCGTCGGTCTCGGCCTGTTCTTCGAGATCTACGAGATCTTCCTCTCGAGCACCATCAGCACGACCCTCAAGACGCAGTACGACCTCGGCGGCACGGAGCTCAAGCTGCTGCTGGCGTCGACGTTCCTCGGCATGTTCATCGGTTCGGCGGCGCTCGGCGGGCTCGCCGACCGCATCGGCCGCCGCCGCGCGTTCCTGTTCAACCTGACCTGGTTCTCCGTGTGGACGCTGATCGGCGCGTTCTCCCTCAACCCCGCAATGCTGGTCGCCACTCGGTTCCTGGCCGGCCTCGGCATCGGCGCCGAATACCCCGTCGCCGACGCCTACCTGTCCGACGTGCTGCCGAAGTCGGACCGCGGCCGACTGGCGGCGTGGGCGTACACCTGCTCGTTCGTCGCGGTGCCGGTGCTGGGGTTCATGTCGCTGGGCCTCACCGAACACGGACTGCTTGGCGTACCCGGCTGGCGCTTGCTGCTCGTGATCGGCTCGATCGGCGCCGTGGCGGTGGCGCTCCTGCGGCGCGGACTCCCGGAGTCGCCGCGCTGGCTCGCCGGGGTCGGGAGGTCCGACGACGCCATGGCCGCCCTTCGGCGGTTCGAGACGGACCCGACGACGGCGCCCGTCGCCGCGACCCGCGAGCCGGATTCGCCCCCGCCCGCGGTGGTCACCAAACCACTGCAGCGGCTCGGCATCTCGCCCTACCGCCAACGACTGGGCATGCTCGCGGTGTTCCACGTCTTCCAGTCGTTCGGCTACTACGGCTTCGGCACGCTGGCCGCGCTGGTCCTGGTGAGCCGCGGCTACGACGTCACCACGTCACTGCTCTACACGTCGCTGTCCTACCTCGGCTACCCCATCGGATCGGTGCTGGCGATTCCGCTGCTGAGGTGGTTCGAACGCAAGTACCTCGTCATGGGGTCGATCGGCGCCCTGGCGGCCTTCGGTCTGCTGTTCGCCACCGTGCACCAGACGGCCCTGATCGTCGTGTTCGGCTTCCTGACCACGGCGACGAGCAACGTGTTCTCGAACTGCTATCACGTGTACCAGGCCGAGATCTTCCCGACCGACGTGCGGGCGACGGCCGTCGGGTGGACCTACTCGCTGTCGCGGTTGTCCAGCGCGGCACTGCCGTTCGTGCTGATTCCCGTGCTCGACGAGTACGGCGCCACGGCGATGTTCACCGTCGTGCTCGTCGCGCTGGCGATTGCCACCGCCGCTGTCGCCTGGGTCGGTCCGAAGACCTCACGACGCAACCTCGAGGAGATCAACCCCGTGTGACGGGTCTGTCCTCGTGAATCCTCTGCGATTTGACGGCCCTTTCGCCGCGGAGAGTTCACAACCGACGGCTGTCGGTACCCCTCGGCAGACTCCGGCCATGAATCAGCCGTTCATTGGTCGTGAAGCGCTCGATGCGGGCCGGCTCACGTCGCACCGACTGCGCACCGGTCATGTGATCCTCTTCCCCGGCGTGTACGTCGAGTCAGGCGTCCCGGTCACGGCGCACACGAAGGCGCGGGCGGCGTACCTGTGGTCCCGACGTCGCGGCATCGTCGCCGGCCGGTCGGCGGCGGCGTTGCTCGGAGCCAAGTGGGTGGACGCCGCCGCACCGGCGCAGTTGATCCATCCCAACCGGCACCGACCCGCGAACGTTCAGACCTGGGCGGATCGCATTGGCGACGACGAGATCGAGGTCGTCGACGGGATGCGCGTGACGAGCGCAGCGCGCACGGCCCTCGACATCGCGAGCCGTCAACCGCCCGACCGAGCCGTACCCGCAATCGACGCGTTGGCCAGAGCCACCCGCCTCACGATGGCCGACGTCGGCCTGCTGGTGAACCGCTACCCGGGGCGCAACGGGATACGACGCGCGAGAGCGACGCTCGAGCTCGTCGACGCCGGCGCCGAGTCACCGCGCGAAACGTGGTTGCGGCTGCTCATCGTCCGATCGGGGCTACCCCGTCCGCAGACTCAGATCCCGGTGCTCGACGAGTACCGCCAAGTCGTCGCGCGCGTCGACGTGGGCTGGGAGGACTGGAAGATCGCCGTCGAGTACGACGGCGAGCATCACTGGACCGACCGCCGACAGATGACCCGCGACATTCGGCGCACCGAACAGCTCGCCGAGCTTGGGTGGATCGTCATCCGGGTTACCGCCGAGGACCCTCCGGGAGCCATCTTGCACCGGATTGGCAAGGCCGTGGCTCGCCGGTCGTGAATCCTCGGCGGTTCAGCCACCCATTTTCCGCAGAGGGTTCACGCCGCAAGAGGCCATGGTCAACCGAGCACGCGGGCGGTCGGCGTGAAGACCACCGGCATCGCCTCGGGCCCGCTCACGAAGTTGGCCGGCCGCAGCGGTACCGCGGCGTCGTCGGCCAGCCGCAAATCGGGCAACCGCTCCAGCACGCGCTTGGTCATCATCGACAGCTCGAGACGGGCCAGTTGGTTGCCGAGGCAGAAGTGGGAACCAAAGCCAAAGGCCAGGTGGCTGTTGGGGTTTCGGTCGATGCGAAAGTTCTCCGGGTCACCGAAGACGGCTTCGTCGAAGTTCGCGGACTCGAACATCAGCATGATCTTCTCGCCCGCGCGCAGATCCGTGCCGTGAAAGGTGGTGTCCGCGGTGAGCGTGCGGCACATGTTCTTCACCGGGGAGGTCCAGCGCAGCATCTCCTCGATCGCCCCGGACAGCAGATCGCCGTTCGCCACCAGCGCCTCCCACTGATCACGATGCCGCAGAAGCTGTTCCGTGCCGCCGGAGAGCGTGTGCCGGGTGGTCTCGTCGCCGCCGATGAGGATCAGCAGGGTCTCCATGACGATCTCGTCGTCGGCCATCCGCTGACCCTCGACCTCGGCGTTGACCAGGATCGAGAACAGGTCCTCGGTCGGCTCGGCCCGTCGCTTGCCGATGATGTCCATCGTGAACGCGGTGTAGCCGGCGAACGCCGCCATCATGGCCTGGGCGGAGGTCTCGTCGATGTGCGAGCTAAGACCCGTGACCAGGTCGTCGGACCATTCCAGTAGCAGGCTGCGCTCCTCGGGCAGCACACCGAGCATGTCGCCGATGACGGCCATGGGCAGCGGCGCGGCGATGTCGCGGACGAAGTCGCACTCCCCCGCCTCGCACACCGAGTCGATCAGGGTGTCGCACAGCGCAGCGATCGACGGCACCTTGTCCATGACCCGCTTACGGGTGAAGCCGGCGTTGACGAGCTTGCGCCGCAACACGTGTGCGGGATCGTCCATGTCGATCATGTACGGCATGCCTGGCGTCTCGGGCCGGATGCCGCCGGTGTTGGAGAACAGTTCGGGTTTGCGTTCCGCGTCGAGCACGGCCTGGTAGCTAGCGGCGGCGGCCAACCCGTTGCGGTCGCGGAACACCGGTTGGTTGGCCCGCATCCACCGGTATGCCTCTCGCGCGCCACCGTCGGCGTAGAAGGTGCCGTCGGTGAAGTCGACGTCGGGTCTGGTGCTCACGACCTGGGTCATCGAATCTCCTTGGCATCGGCGAAAGTCATCTCGACGTTGGCGGCGGAACTCGAGATCATGGCGCGTTTGGGAAACCCTAGCGACGCCAACTCCTTGGCGTAGGGGTGTTGGCCCAAACGGACCCGCACCCCACCCGGCCGGTAGCGGACCCCGGAAGTCGTCATCTCCCCTGCGGTCTCCCGCGTCACGCCGTCGAGGTGCGAGTAGGTCGGATGCACCTGGGTCTTGGAGGTCAGGGCCGACGGCACCGCCAGCCCGGGGCGGAAGTCCATGCCGACCGCGAACTGACCGTCGATGGTGACGTCGAAGCCGAACCGGTGGCCGTCTCTAATCGTGAAGTCCGCCAACACCTTCGGATAACCCCAGATGCTGCGCCCCGCCTCGCACGTGAACGCCCCGTCGACGGGCAGGTGATGGATGAACGCGCCTGCGGACTGCAATGCCTTGAACCCGGTGGCCGACGACCCCGGCGGGTTGACCATCACGTTGGTGCCGTATTCGAGGTACTGCCCGAGATCGCCGTCGACGTAGTGCATGAGCATCAACACGACGACGGCGCGCCGCGGCCGGTAGCGGCACACCTGCAGGCCGCTGTAGTCGATCATCCGTTGCGCGGCGTCGGCGTCGACCGAGAACATCGCCATGTGCTGCGTCGCCGCTCGGATCCGAACGGGCATGGTCACGACGGATCCTGCGATGGTGTGATCGGTCACACGCCAAATCTAGAACGCGTTCTAGACAGTTTGCAAGAAGTGTCTACACCAGCGCGGCGAGATCCTTGATCTGCTCCGACGAGCGGGCGCCCACCACCATCATGGTGACGCCCGAGGCCTCCCACGCCGTGATCTGCTCGCGCACGTAGTCGAGGTTGCCCACTATGGCCGAATCGTCGACCAGTTCGTCGGGAATGATCTTCGCCGCCTCGTCCTTGCGGTCTGCGCGGAACAGCTTCGTCACGTCGTCGACCACCTCGGAATAGCCCATCCGCCGGTAGACGTCGGCGTGGAAGTTGGTGTCTTCGGCGCCCATTCCACCCATGTAGAGCGCCAGGTGCGGCTTCATCAACTCCATCACCTCTGGCCGGTCGTCGGTCACCACGACCTGCGCCGTCGCGCAGATCTCGAAGGTCTCCCGCGTGCGACGGGCACCCGGCCGGGCGAAGCCCTCGTCGAGCCACTCGTTGTACATGGCACCTATCCGGGGCGAGTAGAAGATCGGCAGCCAGCCGTCGCAGATCTCGGCGGCCAGCGCGACGTTCTTGGGACCCTCGGCGCCAAGCATGACCGGGATGTCCGCGCGCAGCGGATGGGTGATCGGCTTGAGGTTCTTGCCAAGACCGGTGGTGCCCTCACCGGTCAGCGGCAGTGGGTAGTGCGGGCCGTCGCTGTGCACCGGGGCTTCGCGCGCCCACACCTGGCGCAGGATGTCCACGTACTCGCGGGTGCGAGCCAGGGGCTTGGGGAACTTGGCCCCGTACCAGCCCTCCACCACCTGCGGACCCGAGACGCCGAGCCCGAGGATGTGCCGCCCGCCGGAGAGGTGGTCGAGGGTCAACGCCGCCATCGCGCACGCGGTGGGGGTGCGGGCCGACAGCTGGACGACCGACGTGCCCAGCCGCATCCGGCTCGTCTCGCGACCCCACCACGCCAACGGGGTGTAGGCGTCCGAACCCCAGGCCTCGGCGGTGAAGACGGTGTCGAAACCCGCTTCCTCGGCCGTGGCGACGAGTTCGGCGTGGTTGGTCGGCGCCTGCGCGCCCCAGTATCCGAGCTGGAGTCCGAGTTTCACGAGGCCACCTTTCGGGACATTCTTGCGACGATTGTTAGAACCTGTTCTACTCGATGCGTGAGCGCCAGCCAAAGTAGCCCGGCCAGTATCGATGAGCACGAGCCGCCTCTTTCGGCTCCTCTGAAACTGTCATTCGACTACACCCGTTCAGTAGGCACCGTGCTCGGTCGATTCTTCACCGAACTGCGCGGGCAACATGTCGTCGGCGTGCGCGGGTCGGACGGTCGAGTGCTGGTGCCGCCCGCCGAGTTCGACCCCGTCACCTACGAGCGGCTGTCGGAGATCGTACCGGTGGCCAGCGTCGGAACGGTGTTGTCGTGGACGTGGCAGCCGGAACCGTTGGACGGGCAGCCGCTGGACCGCCCGTTCGCGTGGGCGCTGGTGAAGCTGGACGGCGCGGACACGCCACTGATCCACGCCGTGGACACCGGAGACGCCGGTTCCGCCGGCATCGAGACCGGCGCGCGGGTGCACGTGCACTGGGCCGACGAGCCCGTCGGCTCGATCACCGACATCGCGTACTTCGCACTCGGTGACTCCGAGGAGGACCTACCGGAGGTCGCCGACGCGCCCGATCCCAGAGACCCGGTCACCATGATCGTCGTCCCGACGTCGATGGAGATTCAGCACACCGCGTCCCATCCCGAGAGCACCTTCCTGCGGGCGCTCGAGGAGGGCAGGCTGGTCGGCGCCAGGACGGCCGGCGGCAAGGTGTACTTCCCTGCGCGTGAGGCGGATCCGGCGACCGGCCAGCAGCTGACCGAGTACGTCGAGCTACCCGACAAGGGCACGGTCACCACGTTCGCCATCATCAACATTCCGTTCGCCGGACAGCGCATCAAGCCGCCCTACGTCGCCGCCTACGTGTTGCTCGACGGTGCCGACATCCCCTTCCTGCACCTCGTCACCGAGATCGACGCGGCCGAGGTCCGAATGGGCATGCGGGTGGAGGCGGTGTGGAAGCCCCGCGAGGAGTGGGGACTTGGCATCGACAACATCGACTACTTCCGGCCGACGGGTGAGCCCGATGCCGACTACGACACCTACAAGCACCACCAGTGAGGCGGGCTCGATTCAATGACTGAGGTAGCAGTGGTCGGATTCGCGCATGCTCCGCATGTTCGCCGCACCGAGGGCACCACCAACGGCGTCGAGATGCTGATGCCGTGCTTCGCCGAGTTGTACGCCGACCTGGGCATCGAGCAGACCGACATCGGGTTCTGGTGCTCGGGTTCTTCGGATTACCTTGCCGGACGCGCATTCTCGTTCCTCTCGGCGATCGACTCGATCGGGGCCGTGCCGCCGATCAACGAGTCGCACGTGGAGATGGACGCCGCGTGGGCGTTGTACGAGGCGTACATCAAGATCTTGACGGGGTCAGTCGAAACGGCCCTGGTCTACGGCTTCGGCAAGTCCTCGGCCGGCGTGCTGCGCCGGGTGCTGGCGCTGCAGACCGATCCGTACACCGTCGCTCCGCTGATGCCGGACGCCGTCTCGACCGCCGGCTTGCAAGCGCGGCTCGGACTGGACTCCGGCAAGTGGACGGCCGAGCAGATGGCGCAGGTGGCGCTGGAGTCCCTGGCCGCCTCGCCCCGCAACGATCGCTTCGAACCCGGCACGACGATCGAAGAACTCCTGGATCAGCCGTACTTCGCAGATCCGTTGCGCCGCCACGACATCGCGCCGATCACCGACGGCGCGTCGGCCATCGTGCTGGCCTCCGGCGACAAGGCGCGCGAGCTTCGCGAGAACCCAGCGTGGATAACGGGTTTCGAGCATCGCATCGAAACCCCCGTCCTGGGTGCCCGCGACCTCACCACCTCCCCGTCGACCGCGGCCTCCGCGGCGGCGGCCACCGGTGGCGACGTGGGTTCGATCGACGTGGCCGAGCTCTACGCCCCGTTCACCCATCAGCAGCTGATCCTCACCGAGGCGATCGGTCTGAACGGCTCGACGAAGGTCAATCCGTCGGGCGGTGCGCTCGCCGCCAACCCGATGTTCTCGACCGGCTTGGAGCGCATCGGCTTCGCCGCCCGGCACATCTTCGACGGCGGTGCCCAGCGGGTGCTCGCTCACGCGACCAGTGGCGCTGCGCTGCAACAGAATCTCGTGGCAGTCATGGAAGGGAAGAGCTAGTGGCAGGCACTCTCGCCGCGGTGCTCGGCACCGGGCAGACCAAGTACGTGGCCAAGCGCAAGGACGTCTCGATGAACGGCCTCGTTCGCGAGGCCATCGACAAGGCACTCGAGGACTCCGGCTCGACCTTCGACGACATCGACGCCGTCGTAGTCGGCAAGGCGCCCGACTTCTTCGAGGGCGTCATGATGCCCGAGCTGTTCATGGCCGACGCCGTGGGAGCGACC
This sequence comes from Mycobacterium sp. NPDC006124, assembly GCF_040614235.1. Classification (NCBI taxonomy): domain Bacteria; kingdom Bacillati; phylum Actinomycetota; class Actinomycetes; order Mycobacteriales; family Mycobacteriaceae; genus Mycobacterium; species Mycobacterium sp. NPDC006124. Next base: position 453,677 of record NZ_JBEXUA010000002.1, read on the forward strand.
GGCAAGCCCCTGATCCGGGTGCACACCGCCGGTTCGGTCGGTGGGTCGACGGCCATCGTGGCGGCCAGCCTGGTGCAGTCGGGCAAGTACAAACGCGTGCTGACGATGGCCTGGGAGAAGCAGTCGGAGTCGAATGCCATGTGGGCGTTGAGCATTCCGGTACCGTTCACCAAACCGGTCGGCGCGGGCGCAGGCGGCTACTTCGCGCCGCACATCCGTTCCTACATCCGCCGCTCGGGCGCCCCGAACCACATCGGCGCCATGGTGGCAGTCAAGGACCGGCTCAACGGCGCCAAGAATCCCCTGGCCCACCTGCATCAGCCCGACATCACCCTGGAGAAGGTGATGGCCTCGCAGATGCTGTGGGACCCGATCCGCTTCGACGAGACCTGCCCGTCGTCCGACGGTGCCTGTGCGCTCGTGATCGGGGACGAGGAGGTCGCCGACCGTCGCGTCGCCGACGGTCACCCGGTGGCATGGATCCACGCCACCGCGCTGCGCACCGAACCGCTCGCCTACTCCGGGCGCGACCAGGTCAACCCGCAGGCGGGCCGGGACGCGTCCGCCGCACTGTGGCGTGACGCCGGCATCACCTCGCCCATCGACGAGATCGACGTCGCGGAGGTCTACGTCCCGTTCTCCTGGTTCGAGCCGATGTGGTTGGAGAATCTCGGATTCGCGGCCGAGGGCGAAGGCTGGAAGCTCACCGAGGCGGGCGAGACCGCGATCGGCGGCCGCATCCCGTTCAACCCGTCCGGCGGGGTGCTGTCGAGCAACCCGATCGGGGCCTCGGGCATGATCCGGTTCGCCGAGTCGGCCATCCAGGTGATGGGCAAGGCGGGTGACCATCAGGTCGAGGGCGCCCGCAAGGCGATGGGGCATGCGTACGGCGGAGGGTCGCAGTACTACTCCATGTGGGTGGTGTCGGCCGACAAGCGGTGACGCGTCGCCCGTGAGGGCGTCGCGTACGTTGGAGGGGATTCCTCGTTCTCCAACCCCTTCACATTGATGACTCTTAGACACTTCATGCCCAAAACGTTCGTCACACCCAAAACGCTCGTCGCCGCCCTCTCCACCGTGCTCGTCGTCGGAACCAGCGGCTGTACGCCGCCCGACGGCAGCAGCGGCACCACCGCGCAGAGCAGCAGCGCACCGACCCTGCCGACCATCCCCTATGCGCCGTCCACGACCAAGACCTCCGAGGCGCCCGCGGCCGTCGACTACCGCGGCCTGCTGTTGTCGGCCGCCGACCTCACCGACGCCGAGGACACCTTCGTGGAGCGCTCCCGCGAGTCGCAGCCCGACGGCAGCCCGGGAGCCAGCGCGTTCTTCGTCAACGACGAGGACAGCCGGGCGATCGTCGACACGTTCATGGTCTATCCCGACGCCGCGACGGCCACCGCCACGCTGAAGCAGGCGGCCGGCACCCTGCCCACCCTGGTGACGGGTGGCCAACCGCAACCCTTCCCCGTCGGCACCGACGGCGTGGTCGTGTCGGGCACGGCCCCCGACGAGGACAAGGCCGTCACCCTGGTCTTCTTCGCCGAGGGCCGGGCGTTGGTCCGGCTGGAGTTTCAGAGCGCGGTCGGAGACAACACGACCAGTCAGTTCGTGACCAACGTCGCGAAGATGCAGCAGATTGCCCTGCGGGTCGGGTTGCCCGACGCGAAATAGGGGCTACTCGCCGACGGGCTCCAGGCCTTTCAGGTAGCGCTGCGCCAGTTCTCGATAGGCGGCCGGGTTGGCGTCGACCCACATCTGGGCGCCCGTGCCGGCGATCGGACCGCGGACCTTCGCCGGGGAACCGGTGACGAACACCTCGTCGGGAATCTTGGTGCCGCCGGTGACCAGCGAGTGCGCGGCGACCAGGCTGCGCCTGCCGACCACGGCCCCATCCAGCACGGTGGCGTGGTTGGCGATCACCGCCTCCTGGCCGACGTGCACGCCGTGGATGACGCAGGCATGGGCAATCGTCGCCCCGGGTCCGATGTCGACCGGGATCCCGGGCGGAGCATGCAGAACGCTGCAATCCTGAACGTTGGCGCCCTCGCGGACGATGATCGGCGCGAAGTCGGCCCTCAGCACGGCGTTGAACCACACCGACGCGCCTGCCGCCACGTGGACGTCGCCGATCAGGGTGGCGGTCGGGGCGACGAAGGCACCCGGGTCGACGACGGGTGATCGACCCTCGAACGCGAACAGCGGCATCGTCTAGATATACCGCAGCCGAGAACGGCCACATTGCGCGCACGACGGGAAAAACTGTAACGTGTTCTAGTTAGAGGGCAATCGAACGGAAGGCCGACCGTGAGTACCGAGACAACCGCGGTATCTGCGAGCATTCGCGAGATCGACACCGGAGCACTGCCGGACCGCTACGCGCGGGGCTGGCACTGCCTCGGACCGGTCGCGAACTTCGCCGACGGCACACCGCACTCGGTGGAGATCTTCGGCACCAAGCTGGTCGTCTTCGCCGACTCCCACGGAGACCTGAAGATCCTCGACGGCTACTGCCGGCACATGGGTGGTGACCTGTCTCAAGGCACGGTCAAGGGCGACGAGGTCGCCTGCCCCTTCCACGACTGGCGCTGGGGTGGCGACGGCAAGTGCAAGCTGGTGCCCTATGCCAAGCGCACTCCGCGACTGGCGCGCACGCGCGCCTGGGAGACCGACGTCCGCAACGGGCTGCTCTACGTCTGGCACGACCACGAGGGCAATCCGCCGCCGCCGGAACTGCGCATCCCCGAGCTTCCCGAATACGGCAGCGACGACTGGACCGAGTGGCGCTGGAATTCGATGCTCATCGAAGGCTCCAACTGCCGCGAGATCATCGACAACGTGACCGACATGGCGCACTTCTTCTACATCCACTTCGGCTTGCCGACGTACTTCAAGAACGTCTTCGAAGGCCACGTCGCCTCGCAGTATCTGCACAACGTCGGCAGGCCCGACGTCGACGACCTCGGCACCGCCTACGGCGAGGCACACCTCGACTCCGAGGCGTCCTACTTCGGCCCGTCGTTCATGATCAACTGGCTGCACAACAACTATGGCGGATTCAAGGCCGAGTCGATCCTGATCAACTGCCACTACCCCGTCACGCAGGACTCGTTCGTGTTGCAGTGGGGCGTCATCGTCGAGAAGCCCAAGGGCATGGACGAGAAGATGACCGAGAAGCTGTCCAAGGCGTTCACCGAGGGCGTGAGCAAGGGCTTCCTGCAGGACGTGGAGATCTGGAAGCACAAGACCCGGATCGACAACCCACTGCTGGTGGAGGAGGACGGTGCGGTCTACCAGATGCGCCGTTGGTATCAGCAGTTCTACGTCGACGTCGCCGACGTGACACCGGACATGACCGACCGCTTCGAGATCGAGGTCGACACCACGGCGGCCAACGAGAAGTGGGCCGTCGAAGTCGAGGAGAATCTGCGCAAGCGCGCGGAGGAACAGCCGGCGACATGAGTGGCGCGCCAGATGCCGATCGGCTGGCGCGCTCGATGCTGGCCCTCCTCGGTCACGACGACGACGAACATCCCGCCGCCACGCGCGAGGCCTCTGGAACCTGGTCCAAGGCACCGGACTTCGCCTCCGACCCCGAGCGGGCGGCTGCGGTCAAGGCAGCCTCGGCACGAGATCGCGAGCGCTACCTGACCGCGGGACTGACGCCCGTGGACTGCCGCTTCTGCCACGTCACCGTCGCGGTCAAGAAGCTCGGCGCGGGACACACTGCCGTGCAATGGAGTTCCGACGCCACGCAGCGCTGCGCGACGTTCGCCGAGGTACGGGCGAACGGCGGTGACAGCAGCAGGAGCAAGTCGTGCCCCCGGCTCTCCGACAGCATCCGACATGCCGTCGCCGAGGGCTGTCTGGAGGAGGAGTCGAGCGCGCCGTCACCCGGTGACGGCTAGCGCGTGCGCAGCTTGGGGGCGATCCTGGTCGTCGGGTTGCTGCTGTGCGGGTGTACGCGGACCATCGACGACGCCCGACCTCAGAGGGCGCGTCCGGTCGCTCCCATCGCCGCCAGTCAAGTCGAGGACTTGCTGAGCACCAATGCCGATCCCACCGAGTTCCCCAGCCCGTATGTCTCAGCCGAACCCGCCGAATGTGCCGCCCTCGCCCAGGAACGCCAGGCGCCCTTGATCTTCGATCCCAAGCCGGTAGCCCACAGCGGCGGGTACTGGCTCGACGAAGCAGGACCCCGGGCCAACGTCATCGAAATGGTCGGCGTCTATCACGACGACTACGACCCCAGGGCAGCGGTGGACGACGTACGGCGCACCGTCGACGCCTGCCGGGACCGCCCATTGAAGGCGGCCGGTGAGGACGGCACGGCCGACGAATTTCGTCTCCAACCGTCGAAGGACTCCGGCTCACCCCAGATCGCACTCTGGTCCATGGCAGATCCCGGCGACGCCTGGAACTGTGAGAACGCCTTCATCTCCGCGCACAACGCAGCCGTTGAGATCACGGCCTGCTCGGAGAACACCGGCTACGACACGCTCACGTTGGCCAAGGGCGCCCTGACACGCATCGAGGCACTTGCCAACGTGACGCACTGACGCCTCACAGCCCCCTGAAACGCTCCTTGACCACGTCGTCGGTCAACCCGTAGTCGGCCAGCGAGTAGGTGTGCTTGGGCGCCCGCGGCCCCTGCTGACTCTCGGCGTGCATCGCGGTCATCGAATCCCTTGCCGCGTCGGTGAATTCGATGCCAAACTGCTCGTAGACCTTCTGGACGACCGGGATCGGGTCCTTGATGAACTCGAAGTAGTCCAGATCGTAGAACTGCGCCGGATCATGCTTGGCGCGTTCGGCGTTGAACAACTCCAGCCCGCGCGACCAGGTCTCCAGCGAGTCCTGCCCGATGACGTCACCGGTGAAGACGGTCGACCAGCCCTCGGTGGTGTGCTGCGCCAGCGAGCACATCGAGGCCATGATCGTCTCGGGCGGGCGGTGACACTGCACCACCAGCGCGTCGGGATACGTGGCGAACAGCGCGTCGAGGGCGAACAGGTGGCTGGGGTTCTTGAGCACCCAACGCTTCTCGGCGTCGTCGAGCCCAATCAACTGCAGGTTCTTGCGATGGCGCTCATAGGGTTTCGTCCAGTCCTGCTCCGACAGCCACCTCGAGTACGTCGGCACGTGCGCCAGCGTCTCGTAGGACACCGAGTGCAGCGACTGGCGTAGCAGTTGCCAGCACTCCTCCACCTCGTCGGCGGTCATGTAGTGCAGCCCGGTGTAGTCGGGGTTCTCCTCGTGCGCCTTGCTGAACTGCGCGTCGATCCGCTGAAAGACCGGGTTCTGCGACCAGGTGTCGCGCGGCGGACGCGGTTGCGGGAACTCCGCCAGCCACAGCTCGAGCCCCTGGTGGGCCGGATCGGCAGTGAGCAGTCGGTGGATGGCGGTAGTCCCGGTGCGCGGTAGACCGGTCACGAAGATCGGCCGCTGGATCGCCACGTCCACGTGCTGCGGGTACTGCTTGAAGGCCGCTTCCGAGACGAGCCGGGCGACGAGAGCATTGCGGACGAAGAATCGTTGCATCTTGCTGCCGAACTCCGTGAGCTCGGCGTCGCGGCCGAACGAGTCGAGCAATACCCCGAGAGCCTCGCGGTAGTTGTCGTCGTCGACCCCGAAATCGTCGAGCCCACAGGCCTTCGTCGCCGAGGCATGCAGGTCGTCGACGGTTCCTACGTTGGTCCTCATGCCTTGTACTCTCCGCAGTTGACGTCGAGGGCTTGCCCGGTGATGCCACTGGACAGATCGCTCGCCATGAAGAGAATGGCCGAGGCGACCTCGTCCTCGGTGGGCAGCCGCTTGAGGTCGCTGTTGACCGCGGCGGCCTCGTAGATGTCGTCGACGGAGGTGCCGTACTTGCCCGCCTGGTGTTCGAAGTAGCTTTTCAACGTTCCGCCCCAGATGTAGCCGGGAAGAATCGAATTGACGCGAATTCCCGCTTCGCCGAGCTCGGTCGCCAAGGACTGCGACATCGCCAGCAGCGCCGACTTGGCCATCTTGTACGCCCCGTACTTGGCCTGCGAGTGCCGGACCACCATCGAGTTCACGTTGACGATCGACCCGTTCGCCTCGGCCAACGCCGGAGTGAAGCCCTGAATCATGCGCAACGCGCCGAACACCGTCAGCTCGATGGCGTCGCGCATGTGCTCGAAGGTGGTGTCGGCGAGCGGCCTCATCGAGGGCACCCGAAAGGCGTTGTTGACCAAAACGTCTACCTTGCCGAACGCCTCGAGCGACTCCTCGACGAGGTTGTGCACCTGAGCCTCGTCGGTGATGTCGGTACCCACCGAGAGGGCTCGACGGCCCAGGTCGGTGACCTGCTTGGCGACGTCGTCGAGTCGCTCCACGGTACGGGCGGCCAACACCAGGTCGGCGCCCTGCTCGGCGCACCGCCTTGCGAGCGTCGTTCCCAATGCCGGTCCGACGCCGCTGATGACGACGACCTTGTCCTCCAGAAGTCCGGCCATGCTATCCCACCATTCTTTCGCCAATTTGCCGTTGCCGGAGAGCAATCCGTGCTCGCCAGTCGTCATCGGAGATGAGGTTCGACTCGTAGTACGGGAGCGCGCCGGCGACGTCGCCGACGTCCACCAACTCGACGGTCGGACCATCGGCCTCGGTCAGTTGCCGCGACACCCGCTGCCATCGGAACTGGAAATATCCCTTGCGATGGCCGAGCGTCTCCACCCAGTTGGTGACGCCGGGGTTGCGGTCGGCGACCACGATGCGGATCTTGCCGTCCGGATCAGCCTGCGCCTGAGTGCCGTTCAGGGAGGTCTGGTGGTTGATGTAGTCCAGCGAGATGTACCAGAGGCTGCCCAGCTGGAAGCCAAGGTAGGGCGCGTCGGTGACGGGCAGGGTGATGACCAGCGCCCGGTCTTCGGTCAGGTCGAATTGGCCGGCCGAGGAGTACTGCGTCGCCAGCCCACCGGGAGTCAGCCGGGGCGAGACCATGGTGTTGGCCGGCGCGTCGGTGTAGAACCACTGCGGAAACTGCAGCCACGTCTTCACGCGCTGCACGAGTTGCTTGCCTGCGACGGCGTAGCGCTTCTCGATCAATTCCTTGGTCAGTGCCGGTGGTGCCGTGCCCTCGGTGTCAGTGCGGGCGATGGCGAAGGTGCCCCGCTGCGCGGACCAGTCGTTGTATACCTCGCGAATCACCAACTGCGCCGGCACGGTTGGCGTGAATCGCCACTCGAAGCTGCCGTCGTCGGCGATGTCGAGCTTGCGGTCGTCGAACGCAGTCTCGCTGTCGGGCACGTTGTCGTCGGTGTACTCACCGCCCAGCAACTGGAAGCTGACGTCGGTGGTGGTGCCACGTGAGCCAGTGACGACGTACTCGTGTCCGGGCTGGACGCGAGTGCCGAAGTACATGGTGTCGGGATTGTCGAGGCCCATCTTGGTGAACGGCCCGGTGCCACTGTGCAGGAATGGGTGGTCCCTGTCGTAGTCGAAGGCCACGTGCGTGCAGCCCGAGATGCAGCCGGCGAGGTACTGCAGCCCCTCGAGCAGATCCGCGTCGGATTCGATGAACGGTGCTGCGGCGACGAGCTTCTCGGCTTCGGCGATCGCGTCGGCCAACGGCTGTGAATACATGTGGACTGCGGCCTCCCGGTGATCCAAACCCGCCCAGCGCGGTCCATTATTGGACCGCGCTGGTACATTTACCGACCTGACACTAGAACGTGTTCTAATTCGAGTCAACGTCGGCGGAGGAGGCGCGATGACCGACAGAGCCTCGCCGCCAACTCAGCGGGTCGTCGCGATCCTCGACTTCCTGGCCCGCCATCCGCACGACCGATTCGGACTGTCCGACCTGGCCCGACGCGTCGAGCTGAGCAAGCCCACGTGTCTCGGCATCCTGACCACTCTCGCCGATTCGGACTACCTGATTCGCGACGCGCAGGACAAGACCTACCGGCTTGGACCGCGCCTCATCTCGCTCGGACACACCGCGCAGGAGTCGATGCGCGTCAGCCCCACTGCCCGCGAGGAACTGGCTCGTCTGGCCGGGGCCTACGACACCACCGCGGCGCTGTCGGCGGTGATCGAGGACCGAATCACCCTGCTGGAGCTGGTCGGTCCGCAGAGCGCCGACGTCGGAGTGCGGGTGGGTCAGAGTTATCCGTTCGCGCCACCCGTCGGCTTGATGTTCGTGCTGTGGGACGACGAGGCGCTGCGCAGTTGGCTGGGCAAGGAGCCGACGATCCCGCTGCGCACCGATTCCGAACGCCTCGACCGGGTGGTGGCCGAATGTCGCCGGGAGGGGTACCTCGTCGAGCGACTGACTCCCAGCGGGCGCCGGCTCTACGCGCTGATGGCGGGCATGTCGAGCACCCTTCCACAGGAGTTGCGCGCACTGCTGGGCGAGATGATCTCCGACATCGGTGAACGGGTCTACCTCAGCAGCGAGGTGGCGACGGGTGCGGGACGGTCGAAGAAGCGTCAGGACATCAGCGTCATCTCCGCACCGGTCTTCGATCATCATCGCAGGCAAGCGATGGTGATGTCGTTGCAGATCGGGCGGGCGCTCACCGACGCCGAGATCGCCAAGCGGGCACGCAGCCTGGTGGCGAGTTCCCGGGTCCTCACCGCGCAGCTTGGCGGGCGGGCCTAGCACTCCCGTCCGACATTTTCAGCGGCATGGGCCTGGTTGTCCACAGACTGACGTGTTATCCACAGAACGCTTGTAGCAGAACGCTTTTCGTCAGACCCGCGCCATAGACTGGACTCATGTTCGATCAGTTGGTGGACGCCACGACCGGCACCCGCGGGGCAGGAGCCCTGTCGGCGTGGGCCCGGGTGGAGAACGCGGCGTGCGCCCGTCGGGTGGCGACGATGGCGGCCATGCTCGACGAGGCCCATGCCGCGTCGGGATCCGCGGATCGCGACCAATGGTGCCTGGACGATTTCGACGCCGTCGCCGCGCATATCGGCGCCGCCCAACGCATCACCCCCGGCGCAGCGGGCAATCAACTGCTGATCGCGGTCGCACTGCACGAACGCTTCCCTCGCGTCGCCGCGGTCTTCGCCGACGGGCTCATCACCTACCAGCTGGTCCGCACCGTGGTGACGCGGGCCGCTCTGGTCGTCGACCCCGACGCCCTACGGACGTTGGACGCTTTACTGGCCGAGGCGTTCGGTTCATGGGAGCCGATGTCGGTGGACAAGACCGAGAAGGCGATTGACGCGCTGGTGGCGCAGGTTGACCCGCTGGCGGTGCGGCGGACCGAGACCAAGGCGCGGAGTCGATCGGTGGAGATCTCCATCGACGAGGACGGCAGCGGTATGGCCACCCTGTACGCCACCCTGTTCGCCCATGATGCGAAGGCGTTGCAGGCCCGACTGCGAGCCCTGGCCGCCACCGTGTGCCCCGCCGACCCGCGGACCGCCGACCAACTCCGCGCCGACGCCTTCGGCGCTGGTGGGAACGACCGCATGGCCTGCCTCTGCGGCACCGACGACTGCCCCGCCGCCCAGAACCCACCCGCCACCGGAGTGGTGGTCTACGTCATCGCCAGCGAAGAGACACTGACCGATCCGGCACCCGAATACGAGACGCCCGCACCGCCACCGCCGGCGCCGCCGGCGCCGCCGGCGCCCGAGACGCCCGCACCGCCACCGGAAGTACCCGCCGCCGAGGCCGCACCAGAACCCGACGTCGCATCGGAGCCCGACGAAGCTGCGCCACACGACGACTCGAGGCCGACCACGACTCCGACGCCCACCGACGAATCCGCCGCCCTCGACGGCGACCACCCACCGCTTATCGACACGCCCCTACGCGACCTCACCCTCACCGAGGCCCTCACCCCGACACCCGGCACGCTGGCCAACCTGCGCCCCGCGGCCTTGATGGGCGGTCAATTCCTCCCCGGGGCGATCGCCCGCCGCGCCACCATCGGAGCCACCCTCACCCCGATCGTGCACCCCGGGCAAGCCCCACCCGAACAGCGGTACCGACCATCCAAGAAGCTGGCCGACTTCATCCGCTGCCGCGACATGACCTGCCGCTTCCCCGGCTGCCGCATGCCCGCCACGAATTGCGATGTGGATCATACGATTGCGTGGCCACACGGACCGACCACCGCATCCAACCTCAAATGCCTATGCCGTCGACACCACTTGCTCAAGACGTTCTGGGGTGGCGAGAATGGTTGGCGCGACAGACAACTCGACGACGGCACCGTTCTGTGGACTGCACCGGATGGCCAGGAATTCATCACCACACCGGGCAGCCGACTGCTCTTCCCCGAACTGTCCAGACCCACTGCCACGGTGACGACGACCGGCCGACCCACACCGCACACCGCGGGACTCACCATGCCGCGCCGGGCGACCACCCGCGCCCAAGACCACGCACACCGCATTCAGCGGGAACGTGAGCCGGACGCGTACTAGCTGGTGCTGGCAAGAGCGAACGGCAGCACCTCCGGCGCACCGGCAGCGGCGACCACGCGCGCCGCCATGGTGATCGTCCAGCCGGTGTCGGTCATGTCGTCGACCAGCAGCACCGGCCCACCGGCGCCCGCTATGACGGCCGGATCTGGCGCGAGCCAACCACCCTCGAGCGAGGCGACCCGGTAGGCGGAGTTGGCCGCCGTCACCGGTCGACGTTCCGGTGCGTACTGAAGCGTCCCGAGATCGGTCAGCCGTCCGAGTCGCGCCAGCTCGCGCGCCAACGAACCGATGAGCACGGGATGGCGGGCGGAGTCCATCGCGAGCACGGCGGTCGGCCTGGTCGCCCAGTCCCACGACGCCAGCACCTTCACCGCCGCCTGGACGACCTCGTCGGGTACCTCGGCGTCCGGCTCGTCGAGCAGTCTCCGCAGCCGCGCTCCCCAGCCCAGGTCGGTCAGCCGGCCGATCACCCGACCGGCCGCAGGTCCGTCGCCGATCTTGCCGCTGAGGCTGACTCCGAGCTTCACCAACCCCGAGGGCCACTGCCTTCGAGGGGCGATCTCGACACCCGGCCGCATCAGCCGCTGGCGGGTGTCCTCGGCCGAGGACGGATCGACCGACGCGTCGTACCGTGTGCCGGTGCAGTTGTCGCAGCGCCCGCACCGCTCACCCTCGGCGAGCTCCGGGTCGTCGAGCTGCCCGCGCAGGAACGCCATCCGGCATCCCTCGGTGACCTGGTAGTCGAGCATCGCCTGCTGCTCGCGCTTGCGGGCCTCGTCGAGCTTTCGGTACCGCGCCTCGTCGTACTCCCACGGCACCCCGGTGCCGACCCAGCCGCCCTTCACCCGCCGCACCGCCCCGTCGACGTCGAGCACCTTCAGCACCATCTCCAGCCGGGTCCGCCCCAGATCCACCAGCGGCTCCAGCCCAGGCGTCGACTGCGGCCGCTCGGACTCGAGGGCGTCGATCACGTTGCGCACCATGGCCTCCGACGGAAACGCCACCGACGAGAAGTAGCGCCAGACGTCCTGGTCCTCGTGGCCCGGCAACAGCACCACTTCGGCACTCGCCGTCGACCGGCCCGCGCGACCGACCTGCTGGTAGTAGGCGATCGGTGACGACGGCGCGCCCAGGTGGACGACGAACCCGAGGTCGGGCTTGTCGAACCCCATCCCGAGTGCGGAGGTGGCGATCAGCGCCTTGACGCGGTTGCCCAAGAGGTCGGCCTCGAGTTGTTCGCGCTCGGAGGTCTCGGTCGCTCCGGTGTAGGCCGCCACCGGATGCCCCTGATCGCGCAACAACGCCGCGACGTCGTTGGCCTGCGCCACGGTCAGCGTGTAGACGATGCCCGACCCCGGCAGCGAATCGATGTGCGCGGCGAGCCAGGCCGCGCGCTGGGCCGGGTTGCCCGCCTTGACCACCGACAGCCTCAACGACTCGCGATCCAAGCCGCCGCGCAGCACCAGCGTGTCCTGACCGCCGACGCCGAGCTGGCTCGCCACGTCGTCGACGACGCGGTCGTTGGCGGTGGCGGTGGTCGCCAGCACCGGAACGTCGGTGCCCAGTTCGGCGATCAGCGTGCGAATGCGTCGATAGTCCGGCCGGAAGTCGTGGCCCCAGTCCGACACGCAGTGCGCTTCGTCGACGACGACCAGGCCAGCGTCATGGGCGAGAGCGGGCAGTACCTGATCGCGAAAGTCGGGATTGTTCAGTCGTTCCGGACTCACCAGCAGGACGTCGAGGTCTCCGCCGCGCACCCGCTCGTGGATCTCGGACCAGTCGGTGACGTTGCTCGAGTTGATGGTGGCCGCACGGACACCGGCCCGGTCGGCGGCCTGCACCTGGTTGCGCATCAGTGCCAGCAGGGGCGAGACGATGACCGTCGGACCGTGCCCGCTGGCACGCAGCAGCTTGGCCGCGATGAAGTACACCGCCGACTTGCCCCACCCGGTGCGTTGCACGACCAACGCGCGACGCCGCTGCACCACCAGCGCCTCGATCGCGATCCACTGGTCGTCGCGCAGCACCGCCTCGGGTCCGGCCAGCTGCTCGAGGATGGTCTGCGCCTGCTCGCGGGTGGCCTCCATGCCCTACATCGTGCCGGTACGGTCCGACGAGCTAGAGACCGAGGCAGCGTCTCAGCGCCGCGGTCAGGTCGTTCGCGCGATGATCACGCGGCGCGATGAGGTTGTTGACGTAGCCAAAGCCCGTCCCGCTGTCGGCGTCGGCGAACCCCAGGCTGCCGCTGGCACCGTCGTGCCCGAACGACGACGCCGACAGCAGTGGCCTGAACGGTATGCCGTCGACCAGGAACCCCGTCGAGAACCGGATCCCCGGCGGGCTGAGCGCACCGGACCAGCCGTCCCCCGCCGAGCGCACCGTGACCGCGTCGGCGATCGACGCGGCGGAGAGCAGCGGTTCACCGGTAATGGGTGCGACCGCCGAGGCGTACATCGTCGCCAACGCGCGGGCGTCGAGGATGCCGTTGGCGGCCGGGATCTGCGCGGTGTGCACGGCAGAGGTGTTGAAGTCGCCCGCGCACCCGTCGATCAACGAAAAGGGAAACGCCGATCCCAGCGTGACGGCGCGAACCGCAGACGCCTTCCCGATGCGTCGCAGGATCGCGGGCATCGCGCGGTAACCGGTCCGCAGTAGCCGCGAGCGCGGAGCGTGCATCCGGGCCACCCGATGCTCGATCCCCGACGGCACGCCGATCCACGCGTCGACCCCGAGTGGTTCGGTCAGGTACGCGCTCAGCAGGGCCCCCGGCATCATGCCGGTGGTACGGCGCAGGATCTCTCCGGTGAGCCAACCGAACGTCAGCGGGTGATAGGCGAAGGCCGTCCCCGGTGTCCAGAGCGGACGCTGCGCCTCGATGGCGCGGATCACCGGATCCCACGCCAGGACGTCGTCGAGGGTCAGATCGGCGTCCAGCGCCATCAGGCCGGCCCGGTGGGCGAACACGTCGCGAATCACGATGTCCTGCTTGCCTTCTGCGGCGAACTCCGGCCACACCGATGCCACGGGCGCGTCGAAGCCGAGCAGTCCGCGCTGCTGCGCGAGGTATCCGCACAGCGCCATCAGACCCTTGGTGACCGAGAAGCCCACGGTCAGGGTGTCGGCCGTCCACCGCCGGCCCGTGGTCGCATCGGCGACGCCGCCGTACACGTCCACCACCAGCCGGCCGTCATGGTGCACCGCGCACGCCGCACCCATCTCCGAGCCGCGTCGGAAGTTGTCGGCGAACGCGTCCGCGACGGGACCGAAGCCCTCGTCGGCGAACCCCGAGACGTCAGTAGGCATACGTGTTGGCCGGCTTGTCGATTGGCGTGACGCTGGTGACCGTCATGGTCGGGATGTACCCGTCATTCGCGTGTGAGGACCCGGGCACGATCTGACCTTCGATCTTGAGCCAGGTGTCCTCCGGGCGCTCGGCCGCGGTCGGTGCGGCGGGACCAGTCAGGTGGACGCGGGCGAGCTGCGCGTCGGCCGCGCAGCACACGATGACGACGCGCCCGAGGTCGACGCCGCCCGCCTGGTGCAGGGTGAAGCCGGTGAGCGTGATCGACCTTCCCGCAAGGGAATTCGTCGAATCGGCGGCAGCCCGCATCACCACCTCGGGTAGCGACACCGTCGGCGCGTCCCCCGGGGGCAGGGGCGGGAACGCGCGCCGTTGCGGTGCGCTGACCGCCGCCGGTGTGGCACCGCGGGCATCCAGCGCCGGCGGGACGACGAAGGCCACCATCGCAATGGGGATCAACAGCAGCCAGCCCAGCCACGGCTGGTGCCGGTGCCCGTGGTCGTCGTCGCCGTGCGGGTGCGCATGGCGACTCGACCGTAGATCTCGCACGACGGCCACCAGACCGAGGGCCACCAGCGCGGCCGCCGCGAGCGCGAGCCAGGGCAGCAGGCCCGGCCTCACGTAGTTCAGGTAGGTGCCCTTCACCAGCATCACCGCGGTGCTCAACCCGACGAGCAGCAACATCAGGTTCTGCGTGCTGCGGCTCACGACCCACCCCCGAGGATGGCCACGCCGACGACGGTCGCGACGACGCTGGCCACCACCAACGTGGCCGGGCCGAAGCGCATCGCGAACGGGCGGCCGAACATGCCCGCCTGCATCGCGGACAACTTCACGTCGAACGCCGGGCCCACCACCAGGAAGACCAACCGCGGCACCAACGGAACCATCGTCAAACTCGCGACGACGAACGCGTCGGCCTCCGAACACAGCGCCAGCACCGCGGCCAGCAGCGCCATCGTCACGACCCCGACGACGAGGTTGCCAGCCAGGTGCTCGAACACCCACGCGGGCACCAGCACGTGCAGCGCCGCCGCGGCTGCCGCTCCCACCACGAGGTAGGACGCCGCCTGCAGGAAGTCGTGCCGGGCCGCCTCGGTGAACACGACCCATCGCGACGACCCGTCGGGCGCGGACGCGGGCAGATCCCTGGTCACCCACTCGTCCTTGCCGAACCGCGACCACAGCAGCCCCATGACGACCGCGGTGACGAGGGAGGCCACGCACCGTGCGAGCACCATCGCCGGCTGGCCGGGAAACGCGACGGCGGTCGCGACCAACACCACCGGGTTGATCGCCGGCGCCGACAGCATGAAGGTCAGGGCAGCCGCGCCGTTGGTGCCCGGGCCAAAGAGCCTGCGCGCCACGGGCACCGAACCGCATTCGCACCCCGGGAGGGCTGCGCCGCCCACGCCGGCCACCGCCACCGCGAGGGCCGGCCGCCGCGGCAGCCAACGCTGCAACCGCTCGGCGCTGACGAAGGCGGCGATCAGCCCGCTGACCACCACCCCGAGAACCAGGAACGGCAGCGCTTGGACGAACACCCCGCAGAACACCGTCGCCGCGGTCCGCAACGCCGAGCTGTCGGCGACGAAACCGCTGACCAGCCCCGCCGAGGACGCCAAGCCAATCAGACCGAGCAGCAGGACCTCGAGGGAACCGACGCGTCGCCTGGTGTGGGCTGGGGCAGCGGTCACCCGGGCCATGATGCCCCGCCCGACTGTGAATCCGGCGTCAGGCCGTGGCGGCGGCCGCGTCCATTTCGCGTTTGATCTCCAGCGCGATGTCGATGAGTTGGTCTTCTTGGCCGCCGATGAGTTTGCGTTGACCGGCGCGGTGAAGAAGTTGATGTGCGGGCACGCCGTACCGCTCGGACTGCCGGATGGCGTGCTTGAGGAAGCTGGAGTACACCCCCGAATACCCCATCACCAGTGCGTTGCGGTCGAGGAGACACTCGGCGGGCATGGCCGGGCGCACCACGTCCTCGGCGGCGTCGGCGATCTCGAAGAAGTCGATCCCGGTCTTGACCCCGATCTTGTCGAACACCCCGATCATCGCCTCGACCGGCGCGTTACCCGCACCCGCGCCGAAACGCCGGGTGGACCCGTCGATCTGCTTGGCCCCCGCCCGCACCGCGGTCACCGAATTCGCCACCCCCAGACCGAGGTTCTCGTGACCATGAAAACCCACCTGCGCGTCGCCACCGAGTTCGGCGACCAACGCCCCCACCCGGTCGGCCACCCCTTCCAACACCAACGCACCCGCCGAATCCACCACGTACACGCATTGGCAGCCCGCATCGGCCATGATCCGCGCTTGGGCGGCGAGCTTCTCCGGGGAGATGGTGTGGGCCATCATCAGGAACCCGACGGTCTCCAACCCCAGGTCGCGAGCGAACCCGAAATGCTGGACCGACACGTCGGCCTCGGTGCAGTGCGTGGCGACGCGGCAGATCGAGCCACCGTTGCCCTGCGCCTCCTTGATGTCGTCCTTGGTGCCCAGACCCGGCAGCATGAGGAACGCGATCTTGGATTCGGTGACCGTCTCGGCGGCCAGCTTGATCAGCTCCTGCTCCGGGGTCTTGGAGAATCCGTAGTTGAAGCTCGACCCGCCGAGCCCGTCGCCATGGGTGACCTCGATGACCGGCACGCCCGCGGCATCCAGCGCGGCCACGATCGACCGCACCTCCTCGGCGGTGAACTGGTGGCGTTTGTGATGAGACCCGTCACGCAACGACGTGTCGGTCATCCGGACATCCCAGACCGGGTTGAAGAAGACGCCCTCGCTGACGCTCATGCGTGACCTCCCGACCGGACCGTCTGCTCTTCGCGCAAGCGCTCATCGCCGCAGCCAGCAATTTCCTTGGCGATCTCCTCGCCCACCTTCGTCGCCGCGGCGGTCATGATGTCCAGATTCCCCGCGTACGGCGGCAGGTAGTCCCCGGCACCCTCGACTTCGACGAAGACCGTCACCAACGCCTGACCGCCCGAGTGCACCGACGGCGGGTCGAACTGCGGTTCGTTGAGCAACCGGTAGCCGGGCACGTAGGTCTGCACCTGCGCTGCGACGTCCTTGATCGACGCCGTGATCGCGTCCTGGTCGGCGTCTTCGGGGATGGCGCAGAAGATGGTGTCGCGCATGATCATCGGTGGTTCCGCCGGATTCAGGATGATGATCGCCTTGCCGCGCCGGGCACCACCGATCACCTCGATGCCCCTGCTGGTGGTCTTGGTGAATTCGTCGATGTTGGCCCGCGTCCCCGGTCCCGCCGACGCCGAGGACACCGACGCCACGATCTCGGCATAGGGCACCTCCACGACGCGACTCACCGCGTAGACCATCGGAATGGTGGCCTGCCCACCACAGGTCACCATGTTGACGTTCGGAGCGTCCAGATGCTCACGCAGATTCGCCGGCGGAATCACCCCCGGCCCCACCGCGGCCGGCGTCAGATCGATCGCCCGGATCCCGGCGGCCGCGTACTTCGGTGCGGCGTCGCGGTGCACGTACGCACTGGTCGCCTCGAACACCAGGTCCGGTTTCTCGTCTCGGGCCAGCAGCCAATCCACGCCTTCGTGCGAGGTCTCCAACCCCAACGTCCGAGCCCGCGCCAACCCCTCACTGTCGGGGTCGATGCCGATCATCCAGCGCGGCTCCAGCCAGTCCGACCTGAGCAGTTTGTACAGCAGGTCGGTGCTGATGTTGCCCGACCCCACGATCGCGACGGTTGCCTTGTCCGGCATGCCTTCTCCTTATTCGAATGACAGTCGGACTGAACCCAGCCCGATGAAGTCCGCGACGAAGTCGTCGCCGGGGCGGGCGTCGATCGCCCGCGTGCACGACCCCGGCAACACGACGTCCCCCGCCCGCAACCGCACCCCGAACTGGTCGACCTTGCGGGCCAACCACGCCACCGCGGTCACCGGGTTGCCCAACACCGCGTCGCTGCGCCCCTCGGCCACCACCTCACCGTTGCGGGTCAACACCGCCTCGATCGCCCGGACGTCGACGTCCTTCGGCGACACCCGATCGGCACCCAGCACCCACCCCGCCGAGGACGCGTTGTCGGCGATCGTGTCGCACAACTTGATCTTCCAGTCGGTGATCCGCGTGTCGATCAACTCGATCGACGGGGCGAACGCCGCCGTCGCCGCCAGCACGTCGTCCTCGGTGCACCCCGCACCAGGCAGGTCGTCGGCGAGGATGAACCCGACCTCGACCTCCACCCGCGGATACAGGAACGTCCCCGCCGGCACCGGCCGGTCCTCGAAGACCTCCATGTCGTCGAGCAAATGACCGTAATCCGGCTCGTCGACGCCCATCATCTGCTGCATCGCCTCCGACGACAAACCCACCTTGTGCCCGATCACTCGGGCCCCGTCAGCCACCCGCGCCCGGATGTTGACCAACTGAATCTCGTAGGCGTCGACCACGTCGATCTCGGCAAACCGATCGGTCAACGGCGTGATCGCAACCTTGCTGCGCTCAGCCTCAGCCAACTCGGCAGCCAACTCGGCACGCGCTGCAGACGACAACATCGGTGAAGTCCCCTCGTTTCGTCGACCGGCACAGTTGTGGGTCGGCCGGGCAATTCTATAACGTGTTCTACATGACTCAACAGGAGTACGACGTCGTCGTGGTCGGAAGCGGCGCCGCCGGCATGGTGGCCGCACTCACCGCCGCCCACCAGGGACTCTCGACAGTAGTCGTCGAGAAGGCTCCGCACTATGGAGGTTCCACCGCCCGATCGGGAGGTGGCGTCTGGATTCCGAACAACGAAGTGCTCAAACGTGACGGGGTCAAGGACACCGCCGAGGCCGCGCGCACCTACCTGCGCACGATCATCGGCGACGTCGTCGAGCCGGAGAAGATCGACACCTATCTGGACCGTGGACCGGAGATGCTGTCGTTCGTGCTCGAGCACTCGCCGCTGAAGCTGTGCTGGGTGCCCGGGTACTCCGACTACTACCCGGAGGCCGCCGGCGGCAAGCCGACCGGGCGATCGGTCGAGCCCAAGCCGTTCGACGCCAAGAAACTCGGACCGGACGAGTCGGGCCTCGAGCCGCCGTACGGCAAGGTCCCCATGAACATGGTGGTGATGCAGCAGGACTACGTGCGGCTCAATCAGCTCAAGCGCCATCCTCGAGGAGTGCTGCGCAGCCTCAAGGTCGGCATCCGTGCGACGTGGGCGAAGGCCACCGGCAAGAATCTCGTCGGCATGGGCCGCGCCTTGATCGCACCGATGCGCATTGGCCTCCAGAAGGCCGGGGTGCCAGTGCAACTCAACACCGCGCTGACCGATCTGTACGTCGAGGACGGTGTCGTCCGCGGCGTCTGGGTGCGCGACACCACCGAACCGGAGAGCGCCGAGCCCCGGCTCATCAAGGCCCGCCGCGGCGTCATCCTCGGCAGCGGTGGCTTCGAGCACAACGAGCAGATGCGGCGCAAGTATCAGCGCGCCCCCATCACCACCGAGTGGACCGTCGGCGCAGTCGCCAACACCGGCGACGGCATCGTCGCCGCCGAGAAACTCGGGGCGGCACTGGAATTGATGGAGGATTCCTGGTGGGGTCCGACGGTCCCGCTGGTGGGGGCACCGTGGTTCGCCCTGTCCGAGCGCAACTCCCCCGGCTCGATCATCGTCAACACCTCGGGCAAGCGATTCATGAACGAGTCGATGCCCTACGTCGAGGCCTGCCACTGGATGTACGGCGGCGAGTTCGGCCAGGGTGACGGCCCCGGTGAGAACGTGCCCTCCTGGCTGGTGTTCGACCAGCAGTACCGCGACCGCTACATCTTCGCGGGACTTCAACCGGGACAGCGCATTCCGAAGCGATGGCTGGAGTCCGGCGTCGTCGTCAAGGCCGACACCATCGAGGAGCTGGCCGAGAAGACCGGTCTGCCGCTCGGTGAGTTCAACGACACCGTGGAGCGGTTCAACGGCTTCGCCCGCACGGGCGTCGACGAGGACTTCCATCGCGGCGAGAGCGCCTATGACCGCTACTACGGCGATCCGACCAACAAGCCCAACCCCAATCTCGGCGAGATCAGTCACGGGCCGTTCTATGCGGCCAAGTTGGTGCCCGGCGACCTGGGCACCAAGGGCGGCGTCCGCACCGACGTCCACGGCCGTGCGCTGCGCGACGACGGTTCGGTGATCGACGGGCTCTACGCGGCGGGCAACGTCAGCTCGCCGGTGATGGGTCACACCTATCCGGGTCCCGGCGGAACCATCGGCCCCGCCATGACGTTCGGCTACCTCGCCGCGCTGCACCTGGCCGGAACGGCCTGACGTGCCGATCGACCTCGACGAGGCAATCGGCGCCGAACTCCCGCCGGTCGAATTCTCCTGGAGCAGCAGCGACGTACAGCTCTACCACCTCGGTCTCGGAGCAGGGGCCGACCCGATGGATCCGCGCGAGTTGCGCTACCTCGCCGACGACGTGCCCCAGGTGCTGCCGACGTTCGGCTGCGTCGCGCAGACGTTCCACGCGACCGAGGCGCCGACGGTCAAGTTCCCCGGCATCGACGTCGAGCTGTCGAAGGTGCTGCACGCCAGCGAGACCGTCACCGTTCCCGGGCCCATCCCGGCCTCGGGGTCCGGCCGGGCAGCCACCCGCATCACCGACGTGTGGGACAAGGGCAAGGCAGCGGTCATCTGGTCGGAGACGACGGTGACCACGCCCGACGGCAAGCCGTTGTGGACCCAGCGGCGCTCCATCTTCGCTCGTGGCGAGGGCGGCTTCGGCGGAGAACGTGGTGCGTCGACCTCGGTGGAACCGCCGAACCGCGCTCCGGACGTCGAGCTGACGATCCCGACGCTGCCGCAACAGGCGCTGTTGTATCGGCTCTGCGGTGACCGCAACCCGCTGCACTCCGATCCCGACTTCGCTGCGGCGGCAGGCTTTCCGAAGCCCATCCTGCACGGGTTGTGCACCTACGGCATCGGCGCCAAGGCTCTGGTGGACCGATTCCTAGACGGCGACGCGTCCCGCGTTGGTTCCTACGGCGCCCGTTTCGCCGGCGTCCTGTTTCCCGGCGAGACCCTCGTCGCACGCGTGTGGGAGGAGGGCGGCCGACTGCTCGCCGTCTTCGTGGCACCCGGGCGCGACGACGCGGTGGTGCTCTCGGGAGTGGAGCTGACGCCGGCCTGAATCCGGCGCCGTCACACGCCGTCGAATTGGTGTCCGGCCCGCCCCCCCGGCAGCTGATAGCTTCGATGCACGACTGTTTCCGTAGGGGGGACGTCGCAGTCTGGACTTACTGGGAGGCACGTCACGTGAAGATCACCTCAGCCTTGGTGGCAGCTGCCGCCGCTGCCGCGGTCGGTTCCATTGGTTTCATCGGCGCGCCCATCGCCGCCGCCGACGACCTGACCACCACCACGTTCGGCAACGAGGGCAGGCTGACGAACGGAGACGTGGTCCAGGGCTGGACGATCAGCAACCTCAAGCCCAGCACCGACGTCATCCCCCACCCGGTCACCGGCACGCTGTGGGAGGCCACGGCGACGGATCAGGCCATCGAGGGCAACGTCACCCCGATCGTCTCGAACCTCAACGCGCGCGCCAAGAGTGGCGAGACCTACCGCGTGTTGTTCGGAGCTGCGACCCCGCAGGGCGTCAACCCGGCGACCATCGCCCAAGGCGAGAAGACCAGCGGCAAGGTCTACTTCGACGTCACCGGCGACGTCCCCGACAGCGTCGTCTACAACGCCGTCGGCCAAGACCTGCTGGTGTGGGTGCAGCCGCCGCCGCAACTTCCCACGCAGCGCGGCGGCGGAAGCTACTCCTCGTCGTCGCCTGCCTCCACCGCCACGCCCGCGACCCCGGGAGCAGTTCCCGGCGCGCCGGTCGGCGCCGAGGCCGTGCCGGGCGCCGTCCTGCCGGCTGGCAGCGCGGGCACGCCGATTCCCGCCGGCAGCCAGGGAACCCCGCTTGCGCCGGGTAGCCAGGGCACGCCGGTCCCGGGTGCCACTCCGATGGCCCCCGCTCCCGCCGGAACCGAGGGTGCGCCGCTACCCGCCAGCGTTCAGGGGGGCTCCGCGCCCACCGGCAGCCAGGGCACGCCGTTGCCCGCTGGCGCTCCGTCAGCCGCACCAGCCGCCGCAGCCGCGCCGACCGCGGCAGGCACGCCGGCCGTGGCGCCTGCCGCACCGACGACGACTCTGATCGCTCCGCCGCCGGCCTGACCCGATCAGGAGTGGCTCGACCACCACACGTAGAGCTGGTCGAGGTTGGGGCCACTCTGCGCGCCGTCGACGGAGGCCAGCGTCAGCTTGCCGGTGTCCGTCCAGGCCAGGGTCGGCACGTCGTCACGGTAACCGCAGACGAGCGTGCCGCTGACCAACTGTGGCGTGGCGTTGCGGCGCCACGCCCCTGGTGACTGAATGTTGCCGGGACAGTTGACCACTCGCATGTCGCCGACCACCGCGCCGAACGCCGCCTGCAATCCCGTGACGTCTGCGAACGAGGTGAACGTCGACGCCGGCGGGCCACCGGCATCGGTGTTCTGCGTGCATCCGAACTTCGCCAGGGCGGCCTGCGGCACGTCCACCGCCGTGCACGCCGCGGAGGGGTAACCCGGGGGTAGCGCACTTCGAAGACGTTGCTGCGCAGCGGCATTCACTGATGACGTCGTGGTCGACACCGACTCCGTCGAGGAGGATTCGGTGCGATCGGACGACGGCCACAACGCCCACACCGCCAGCGCGATCACCGCCACTCCCGCCACGCCCGCCGCCCCCACCGGTCCGACGGGGAACTGCTTGCGCTTAGGTCTGGGCGCCCGGGGGTCGACCGTCAACGGCTCGGTGTAGAGATTGGCGAAGGTGTCCCCCACGGGCGCCGGACCGTAGTTCGGCGGCGCGACCGCCGACCGCGGACCCATCGCCTCGATCTTCTCGGTGAGAGCTCGCGCGAAGTCCGAGCAACGTGCGAAACGACTTTCGGGCCGCTTGGACAGCGCCACCGTCAGAACGGGGTCCAGGGCGGCGAGTTCCGGTTGCCGCGCCCCCAGCGTCGGCGGCTTCGAGTTGAGGTGGTCGTGGATCACCTCGGCGGGATCCGGGCTGGGGAACGGCGGTTCGCCGGTCAGGAGCTGATACGCCGTCGCCGCGAGCGCATACTGGTCGGCCCGCGGGCCGACTTCGTCGCCCGACAACTGCTCCGGTGCGCAGTAGGCGACCGTGCCGATCGCCGTCGTCGACGCGGAGACGTCGTCGACTTCGTTGATGTCGCGGGCGATGCCGAAGTCGGTCAACAGGATTCGCTGTTCACCGTCGTCGTCGAGGTGGGTCAGCATGATGTTGGCCGGCTTGACGTCACGGTGCAGCAGACCACGCTTGTGAGCGCTGTCGAGGGCACTGGCGACGGCGGTGACGATGCGGGCCACGTCGTCGGCGGGCATGCCGGCGGGGTGTCGTTCGGCGATCAGCCGGGACGCGTCGAGTCCGTCGACGTAGTCCATCGAGATCCACAGCTGGCCGTCGGCCTCACCGCGATCGTGAACCCCGACGATGTTGGGGTGCCACAACGTCGAGGCAAGGTCGGCTTCGCGGTTGAAGCGAGCGCGGTACTCGGTATCCGCCGACCACGCCGAGGGAAGCAACTTGAGTGCGTCACGTCTCGGCAGCCGGGGATGCTGGGCGAGATAGACCCGGCCCATTCCACCGGATCCCAACAGGGCGATGATCTCGTAACCGGCGAAGGTCTGACCGATCGTCAGCTCGTCGTCCGGCAAGGGCGGGAGAGAAGGCCACTCATCGGGCGGTGGCGAACTCATTGCCGTACCTCCGAGTCGCTCAGTCTGACCTCGTGATGCTCACGCGTCGCCAATGAGCGTAGTGCTCGGCGCCGCCCGAGGTCGCGTACGCCTCGGCGCGGGATCACATGTTTCGTTCGACGCCGTCTGCGCGCTGCGGCGGTGCGACGGGCGCGGGACCGGCGCCGTGCGGCGCCGGACCGGCGACGGCATGATCGAGCGGCGGCCGCGCCTCCCTGGTCTCGCGTTCGCGTTCCCGGTCGTCGCGTTCCCTCTGCTCCGGTGACTGCTCCTGGCTCGTCGACGCGTCGTCCCGGGCCTGCTGCGGTGGTGCCGCCGCGCCCGAGCCGCCGGCGCCCTGGGCACCTGCCGACTGACCGCCCGCCGGCTGACCGGACCCGCCATGCGAGCCGCCACCGCCCTGAGCCGATCCCATGGCCTGCTGAATCATCTGACCGAATTGGCCTGCCTGCTGGCCGAGCTGCTGGGCGGGCCCGCCCGCCTGCTGCGCCATCTGGCCGAGCTGTCCCAGCATCTGGCCGAACTGACCGACGGACTGCCCGCCCTGATCGTCGGCGTTCTCATACGCGCTCTGCGCCGATCCCAGCTTGCCGGCGAACATGGTCTCCTTGGCCTGCAGCGCGGCGACGCTGGCCGCCATCGGCGCGGTCAGGGTCGGCAGCACGCCGGCGATCGTCATGCTCATCGCGTCCTCACCGGGCGGCAGCATCGGTACCTCGGGCAGCTGCACACTCGCCGGATCCCAGTTCAGGGCACCGGGTGTGTGCATCGGATCCATCGACATCAGCACCCACCTCCTTCACGCTCACCAGTCATCGTCGACCTCGTCCTCGCCGTAGTCCAGCGGGGGCGGCGCCGCCAGCGACGAGCCGGTACCGCCGCTCTCACCACGCTGCTGGCCCATCATGCCCATGCCGCCGCCCATCCCACCGGCTCCCGCGCTGACCGGCGCCAGGCCTGCGATCGCCCCACCGCTCGCGCCCGCCGGGCGCACCGACACGTCACCGGAACTGCCGACCAGATTGGCCAGCGCCGGCGACTGCGGCGACAGGCCACCGGATCCCGGCAGTCCTGCGGCCTTCACCATCCCGCCGCCCGCACCCGCACCCGCACCACCGGCCAGGGGGTGGTTGGAGAACGCCGAGAAGGGCGACACCGATCCAAGCCCCGTACTGCCCTTGCCGCCCGCCGACATCAACTGCTGCAACGGCTGCATGATCTGCTGAAGCGGCTGCATCAGCTGCTGGGGGGCTTGGGCCAGCATGCCGCCGATCTGCTGCGGCAGCTGCATCGCCATCTGGCCCATCTGCATCATCATCTGCATCGCCTGCTGCGAGCCCTTGTCCGCGGCCTGCGACGCCTGAGCGGTGCCGGGAGGAGCACCCGGATTGGGGATGTTCGGTGGCACGCCCAGACCCGAGGCCAATTCGGTCGAGTTCGCGTTGACGATCGCGATGTTCTGCGACAGCCCCATCTTGATCCGGCTCTGCACCAGCTCCTGGGCATTGCCGAACGGCATCGCCGACAACGCCTCGCACTCCTGCTGCACCTCTTGGGCGGTCACGTTCACCAACATCTTGGTCTTCGCGACCGTGGCCTCCATGGTCCGCAGCTTCAGCGCGATCGCCGCGGCCTGGGCGCCGTTGGCCTCGTGGCCGGCGACGATCGTGGTCGCCTCACCCCCGGCGGCCAGGGCGCTGGCGCCCTTCCACTGGTCGGCCATCTGCATCATCTGCCCCTGCTGCTGGGGCACCACCGAACCGGTGATCTTGGCCGCCAGCGCCTCGTACTGCGCCGCGGCGGCAGCCAGCGATTCCTCGTCGACGTTGGGCCAGCCAGGGCCCGTCACCGTCTGTGAACCAAACGGGCTGCTGTCGGGTGGCACACCCACGACTCGGCTCTCCTCCCGGGCGATTTGCTACCTGGGTCGAGATTACCGCCGCATCGGGGGGTGAGTGCGCACGAACTAACCCAGGATCAATCCCGACGTCGGCACGCCGGTGCCGGCGGTGACCAAGACGTGCTCGACGTCGGGCACGGGGTTGACCGACGTGCCCCGCAACTGCCGAACACCCTCGGCGATGCCGTTCATTCCGTGGATGTAGGCCTCGCCGAGCTGGCCGCCGTGGGTGTTGATGGGCAACCGCCCGCCGATCTCGATCGCGCCGTCGGCGATGAAGTCCTTCGCCTCACCCCACCCGCAGAATCCGAGCTCCTCCAGCTGGATCAGCGTGAACGGGGTGAAGTGGTCGTAGAGGATCGCGGTCTGGATGTCGGTGGGCTTCAGCCCGGATTGCGCCCACATCTGCTTGCCCACCAGGCCCATCTCGGGCAGACCGTCGAGTTCGGGACGGTAGTAACTCACCATCGAGTACTGGTCGGGGCTGGCGCCCTGGGCGGCGGCCTCGATGACGGCCGGCCTGTTCTTCAGATCCTTGGCCCGCTCGGCCGAGACGATGACCAGTGCCACACCGCCGTCGGTCTCCTGGCAGCAGTCGAGCAGGCGTAGCGGTTCGGCGATGAACCGGGAGGCCTGGTGCTCCTCGATGGTGATCGGCTTCTCGTAGAAGTAGGCCTTCGGATTCTTGGCGGCGTGCTTGCGGTCGGCGACCGAGATGGCCCCGAAGTCCCGGCTGGTCGCGCCGGACAGGTGCATGTAGCGTTTGGCGATCATCGCGACTTGGGCGGCGGGAGTGGACAATCCGTGCGGATAGGAGAACGAGTTGTCGACGCCGGTTGAGTCGGCGTTCTCGACCAGTCGCATCTGCACCTGGCCGAATCGCATCCCGGACCGTTCGTTGAACGCACGGTAGGCCACCACGCAGTCCGCGATTCCGGTGGCGACGGCCATCGCGGCTTGCTGCACGGTCGCGCAGGCCGCGCCACCGCCGTGATGGATCTTGGAGAAGAACTTCAGATCACCGATGCCGGTGGCTCGGGCCACGGCGACCTCGGTGTTGGAGTCCATCGTGAACGTGGTCATGCCGTCGACGTCGGCGGGCGTCAGGCCGGCGTCGTCGAGTGCGTCGAGGACGGCCTCGGCGGCGAGCCGCAACTCGCTGCGCCCGGAGTTCTTGGAGAAGTCGGTGGCACCGATCCCGACGATCGCCGCCTTGCCGGACAGTTCACCGGGCATCACGCACCTCCCGTCACGAACGTGGCGGTGGCGATCACGTGATCGCCGAGGCTGTTGGCGCCCACGATGTTCAGAGTGACGACCTCGCCCTCCACCGCGGTGACCTCACCGGAGAACGTCACCGTGTCGTAGGCGTACCAGGGCACGCCGAGCCGCAACTTGATGGACGTGATCCGCGCGTTTGGCCCCGCCCAATCGGTGACGAACCGCTCGACCAGGCCGGTGTCGGTGAGGATGTTGACGAAGATGTCCTTCGACCCCTTGGTCTGAGCCTTGTCGCGGTCGTGGTGCACGTCCTGGTAGTCGCGCGTGGCGATCGCCGTCGACACGATGAACGTCGGGTCGCCGTAGAGCTTGAGTTCGGGCAACTTGGCTCCTACGTGAATGGCTGGCGCGGCGCTCACGCGACGGGCTCCCATGCGTAGTTGGTCCAGGCGGGTCCGACGTCGTTGGCCGGGAAGTCGACGAACATGGCGCGCACGGGCATTCCGATCTCGACGCGAGTGGGGTCGACATTGCGCAGCTCGCCGAGCATCCGGACGCCCTCCTCCAGCTCGACGAGCGCGATGACGAAGGGCGGGGTACGGCCGGGCACCTTGGGGGCGTGGTGCACGACGAAGCTGAACACCGTGCCGGTGCCGGTGGCGACGACGTAGTCGGTGGTCTGCTCGCGGTCGAGCCAGAGCGCGGGCACCGGCGGGTGCTGCAACGTGCCGTCGGCGCGCTTCTGAACGCGAATCTCGTGTGCGTTGACGCCGTCCCAGAAGAACTTGGTGTCCTTCGACGAGGCGGGCCGCATGGCGTTGTCCGGATCGAGGTCCGCGGGCACGGATGATTCGCTCGACTCGTCCGCCTGTGCGGGGATGAACTTCATGATGCGCCACATCATCTCGGCGACTGGCTCGTCACCCACCGACCACGTGATGGTTTGGGTGATGAAGAAGGCCTCGCCCAGCGCGGTCCTCTTGGGGCCGACCACGTCGGTGAGCTCCGCGGTGACGCTCACCTCCTCACCGGGGAGCAGGTAGCGGTGGTAGGTCTGCTCGCAGTTGGTCGCGACGACGCCGACATAGCCTGCAGCGTCGAACAATTCGAGGATCTTGCCCAGTGGGTCGTCGTCGGGGCGTACCCCGCCCAGACCCATCATCGTCCACACCTGGATCATCGCTGGCGGGGCGACCACACCGGGATGGCCGGCCGCCCGGGCAGCGTCGTCGTCGTGATAGATCGGGTTGGCGTCGCCCAGGGCGTCAGTCCAGTGGTCGATCATCGGCTGGTTCACCGGATGGCGTCCCGCCCGCGGCGCGCTCCTGCCCTCGGCCTTGACCCGCTCGGCGGCCGCCCGGATGTCGTCGACGGCGCCCACTACCGTGTCGAACTTTCTTCGCGCAAGCGGCTCATCGCGGAACCCGCGGCACGTTGAGGCCAGACGCCGCGATCATCTCCCGCATCACTTCGTTCACACCGCCACCGAAGGTGATCACCAGGTTGCGCTTGGTCTGACTGTCCAGCCATTCGAGCAACTCGTGGGTCGACGACTCGGCGGGGTTGCCGTACTTGCCGACGATCTCCTCGGCGAGTCGACCCACCCTCTGAATGCGTTCGGTGCCAAAGACCTTCGTGGCCGCGGCGTCAGCGATGTTGATCTCCTCGCCCCCGGCGGCGACCTGCCAGTTCAACAGCTCGTTGACGCGCCAGATGGCCTTGATCTCGCCGAGCATGCGGCGGACGTCGTCGTGCTCGACCGGAGTCACGCCGTTGCCGCCCGGCTTCGACGCCCAGGCGTGCACCTTGTCGTAGATGGCCGCGACCTTGCCGGCCGGTCCGAGCATGACGCGCTCGTGGTTGAGCTGCGTGGTGATCAGACGCCAGCCGGCGTTCTCCTCGCCGACCAGCATCTCGACGGGCACGCGAACGTCGTTGAAGTACGTGGCATTGGTGTGGTGTGCGCCGTCGGACAAGATGATCGGCGTCCACGTGTAGCCGGGGTCGGACGTGTCGACGATGAGAATCGAAATGCCCTTGTGCTTCACGGCTTCCGGATCGGTGCGCACGGCCAGCCAGACGTAGTCGGCGTCGTGCCCTCCGGTGGTCCAGATCTTCTGGCCGTTGACGACGTATTCGTCGCCGTGGCGGACCGCACTGGTGCGCAGCGACGCGAGGTCGGTGCCCGCCTCCGGCTCGGAGTAGCCGATGGCGAAGTGCACGTCACCCGACAGGATCCCGGGCAGGAACTTCTTCTTCTGCAGTTCGGTCCCGTACTTCTGCAGCGTCGGGCCGACGGTCTGCAACGTCACCGCAGGCAGGGGGACGTCGGCGCGAGCCGCCTCGTTGACGAAGATCTGCTGCTCGATCGGCCCGAAACCGTGGCCTCCGAACTCCTTTGGCCAGCCGACGCCCAGCTTGCCGTCGGAACCCATCCGTTTGATGATCGCGCGGTAGGCCTTCCCGTGCCGATCGGTCTCCATCTCCGCGGCCTCTTCGGCAGAGATCAAATTCGTGAAGTACTGCCGCATCTCAGCCTGCAGCTCGCGCTGCTCGGGGGTCAGTTCGATGTACATGTCTAGCTCCCGTCGCTTCGCTCGCCCAGCACGGCTCCCACCAGTTCGAGCCGATGTGATGGACCACCCAGCAGCCGGGTGAGGTCCTTGATCGAGGAGTAGTACCGGTTCATCGGGTAGGTGATGTCCATTCCCATGCCACCGTGCAGATGGTGGCACGTCTGCATCACCGGCGGCGCCTGTGAGGCAAGCCAATACCCGAGGACGTCGAGATCGTCGTCGGCGTCGCGTCCCTCGGCGAGCCGCCACACGGCCGAGGTCGCAGCCAACGAGAGGGTGCGCGAGGCGATGTAGACCTCGGCCAACTGGGCCGCCACCGTCTGGAACGTCGACAGCGGCCTGCCGAACTGCTCGCGCTTGGCGACGTAGTCCGCGGTCAACCGAAGCGCACCGGCCACCAAGCCCGCCGCGAACGCGCCGCTGGAGGCCAGCACCAGCTGGTTGACCCGGTGCACGGCATCGACGCCGGTCAGCACGTCGACTTCCGGCACTGTGACGTCGGCGAACGTGACGGCGTATTCGTCGGACCCGTTCGCGGACGGCGTCTTGGTCAGCGTGACGCCCTCGGCGGTGGACGATACGACGACGACACCGTCGTCGGTCGTCACCAGGATCCAATCCGCCTGTGCCGCATAGGGCACGCCGATCTTGGTGCCAGAGAGCTTGCCGCCGTGCAGGTTCGTCGACGGCCGTTCCGGCAGGGAGGACCCCGGCTCGTTGAGCGCCGCGGTCAACACGCCACCGCCCGCCACGCCGGAGAGCCAACGGTCCTGCTGGTCATCGGAAGCCAACGCCAACAACGGAATGAGGCCGTAGCCGAGCGTCGCCAAGGCCGGGCTCACCATGCCGTGCCGTCCGATCTCGGTGAGCGCGGTGGTGATCTCGGGTAGCCCCAATCCGTCACCACCGAGTCTGTCCGGAACGCCGAACGCGAGGACGCCGCCCGCGACGAGCGCATCCCAGGTGTCGTCCCGCTCGAGTGCCGACGTCACCACGTCGGCGACGGCCCGTTGTCCTTCGTCGGGACTGAAGTCCACCTGAAACCCTCCTCGATCCGTCTAGCTCGACGCGCCGGTGTAGTCGACCTGCCAGTGCTTGATTCCGTTGAGCCATCCCGACCGTAGCCGCTCGGGTTCGCCGACGGGCGTGAGATCGGGCATGTGGTCGGCGACCGCGTTGAAGATCAGATTGATCGTCATGCGGGCCAGATTGGCACCGATGCAGAAGTGGGCACCCGTGCCGCCGAACCCCACGTGCGGGTTGGGGTCACGCCGGATGTCGAACGTGTGCGGATCGTCGAAGACGTTCTCGTCGAAGTTCGCCGAGCGGTAGGACATCACCAGCCGCTGGCCCTTCTTGATCGGCACGCCCGCGAGCTCGGTGTCCTCCAGGGCCGTCCGCTGGAATGCCGACACCGGTGTGGCCCAACGGATGATCTCGTCGGCAGTGGTGGACGGCCGGTCCTTCTTGTACAGCTCCCACTGGTCGGGGTTGTCCGCCATCGCGATCATGCCGTGGGTGATGGAGTTGCGGGTGGTCTCGTTGCCGGCGACCGCGAGCATGATGACGAAGAAGCCGAACTCGTCGTCGGAGAGCTTCTCGCCCTCCACATCGGCCTGGATCAGCGTGGTGACGATGTCGTCGGTCGGGTTCTTGCCCCGCTCGTCGGCCATGGCCATCGCGTACATGATCAGTTCCATCGACGACTGGGCCGGGTCGACGTCGGCGAACTCGGGGTCCTCGCCGCCGGTCATCTCGTTGGACCAGCGGAACAACTTGTCGCGGTCCTCCTGCGGAACACCGAGCATGCCGGCGATCGCCTGCAGCGGCAGTTCGCAGCTCACCTGCTCGACGAAGTCACCGCTGCCCTCGGCCGCCGCGGTCTTCGCGATGTTCTGGGCACGCTGGCTCAGTTCCTCCTCCAGCCGCCCGATGGCCCGCGGGGTGAAACCCCGGGAGATGATCTTGCGCAGTCGGGTGTGATGCGGCGCGTCCATGTTGAGCATCACGGCGCGCTGCATCTCGACCGACTCGCGCGTCATCTCCTTTGGCCACGTCGGGATGGCGCCGTTCTGCCAACTGGAGAAGACGTCACTGCGACGCGACACCTCCTTCACGTCGGCGTGCTTGGTGACGAGCCAGTAGCCGTTGTCCTCGAAGCCTCCGGCACCGCCGGGAATGTCGACCCAGTGGATCGGTTCGGACTTGCGCAACTCGGCGAGCTCGTCGACGGGCAGACCAGCCAGGTTGACGTCCGGATCGAGGAAGTCGAAGTCGGCGGGGAAATTCAGGGGGGCCATATATGTGCACTCCTAATTGCAACGTGTTCTAGTGCCAGTAAAACATGCCTTCACTGCAGATCAAAGGCGCAGGCGCATCGCAGCTTGTCAGAGTAATGAAACGTGTTCTAGCCTGACGGAATGGGCAACCCCGTCATCGTCGAAGCCACCCGCAGCCCCATTGGCAAGCGCAATGGGTGGCTGTCCGGACTACACGCCACCGAGTTGCTTGGCCTGACTCAGAAGGCCCTCGTCGAGAAGTCCGGGATCGATCCCGGGCTCGTCGAACAGGTCATCGGAGGCTGCGTCACGCAGTTCGGCGAGCAGTCGAACAACATCACCCGGGTGGGGTGGCTGGTCGCCGGCCTGCCCGAGCACGTCGGAGCGATGACCGTGGACTGCCAGTGCGGCAGTGGCCAGCAGGCCAACGGTCTGGTCGCGGGTCTGATCGCCGCGGGTGCCATCGACGTCGGTATCGCCTGCGGCATCGAGGCGATGAGCCGGGTCGGCCTCGGTGCGAACGCCGGTCCCGATCGCAGCATCATCCGCCCCGCGTCGTGGGACGTCGACCTGCCCGACCAGTTCACCGCGGCGGAGCGAATCGCCAAGCGCCGCGGCATCACCCGTGAGGACCTCGACGCCTTCGGGCTCGCCTCGCAGCAGAAGGCCAAGCAGGCCTGGGCCGAGGGCCGCTTCGACCGCGAGATCAGCCCCATCGAGGCGCCCGTCCTCGACGAGAACAAGCGCCCGACCGAGGAGCGTGCCCTGGTGACGCGCGACCAGGGACTGCGCGACACCACCCTCGAGGGGCTGTCGCAGCTGAAGCCGGTGATGGAGGGCGCCCTTCACACCGCGGGCACGTCGTCACAGATCTCCGACGGCGCCGCCGCCGTGTTGTGGATGGACGAAGACCGCGCCAAGGCGCTGGGCCTGACGCCCCGGGCCCGGATCGTCAGTCAGGCACTGGTCGGATCAGAGCCGTACTACCACCTCGACGGTCCCGTGCAGTCGACGGCCAAGGTGCTCGAGAAGGCCGGGATGAAGATGGGCGACATCGACATCACCGAGATCAACGAGGCCTTCGCGTCAGTCGTCCTGTCCTGGGCCCAGGTCCACGAGCCGGACATGGACACCGTCAACGTCAGCGGCGGTGCGATCGCCCTCGGACATCCCGTCGGCAGCACCGGCAGCCGGCTCATCACCACGGCCCTGCACGAGTTGGAGCGCACCGACAAGACCACCGCGCTGATCACGATGTGCGCCGGCGGGGCACTGTCCACCGGCACCATCATCGAGCGGATCTAGTGGATCCCGACCCCCAACGGGTGGCGGCCGCGCAGGCCTACATCAGCGCGCTCGCCAACCACCGGGCCGACGACGTCCCGTTCGCGCCGGACTGCACGCGGGTCGAGGTCGGCCTCAAGACCGGTTTCTCGGGAGATCATCTGCGGCGCAGCCTCAACCGTGGTCCGCAGTACCGGATCATCGAGACCACCACCGAACCGGAGTTCACCCTCGTCGGCGACGCATTGCGGGCCAGATTCGACGTCATCACCAAGCCCTCGCTCGCCGGCCGGCGAGTATGTGCCCACGTCGACGAGACCTTTCACTTCACCACCGACGGCACGATCCAACACATCCGGGCCAACATACGGCCGTTCATCAAGCGATAGCGTGCGACCCGTGCCCAATGCAGAGCCCAACCCCTCCCGCCCTCTGAGCGCCAAGCAAATCGACGGCCTGAACTCGGCCAAGGTTGGCACGGCCATCAAGTGGATGTCCAAGGCGCAGACCTTCGTCTTCAAGAAGACCAAGGGCAAGCTCGGCAACAAGTTCCTCAAGGGCACCGAGGTCGGCATCCTCACGACGATCGGCCGCAAGTCGGGCGAACCCCGGGACAGCCCTCTGCTCTTCCTTCAGGAGGGCGAGCGCATCGTGCTGGTCGCCTCGCAGGGCGGGCGGGCGACCAACCCGATGTGGTATCTGAACCTGGTGGCCAACCCGAAGGTGACGTTCCAGACCAAGAGCGGGGTCCACGCGCTCACCGCCCGCGAGGCGACCGACGAGGAACGTGAGCAGTACTGGCCCAAGCTCGACGCGATGTACCCGGACTTCGTCAATTACCGGTCCTACACCGACCGTAAGATTCCGATCATCATCTGCGACCCGTAGCGACGTTTGCGCGGGCTCGGTCCCGGCTAAGTAGGGGTCATGATCGACGTCTCCGAGAAGATTCGGAATTCGGGGGCCCTGGCGTTGGCGCTGAAGTACTTCTCTCGCGCACACATCGCGGTGTATCAACGCACCAACGGCAAACTGGGCGCGCAGCTGCTGTGGTTTCCGGCCGCGTTGCTGACCACCACCGGCCGCAAGTCGGGCCAGCAGAGGACCACCGCGACGCTGTGTCTGCGGCACGGTGAGAAGGTCGTCCTGCCAGCGTCTTTCGGTGGCCGCGACGGCAACCCGGCGTGGTACCTGAATCTGAAGGCCAATCCGGCCGTCCAGGTGCAGGTCCGCGACGAGCACCTGTCGATGACGGCCCGCGACGCGACCGAGGAGGAACGCCGCCGCTACTGGCCGGTGCTGATCAAGATGTACCCGCCCTACAAGGGATACCGTGACGCCACCGACCGGGTGATTCCGCTGGTGGTCTGCGAACCCGCTCAGGCCCCGTAGACGGGAACCGGTGGCCGGGCCTTGCCGAGCAGTTCGGTGACGACGGGGGCCAACTCCGCGGGATCCCAGCGGGCGCCCTTGTCCACCTGCGGTCCGTGCGCCCAGCCCTCGGCGACCCGGATGATGCCACCCTCGACTTCGAAGACCTTGCCCGTGACGTCGCGAGATTCGGTGCTGCCCAACCACACCACCAGCGGCGAGACGTTCTCCGGGGCCATGGCGTCGAAGTCGGCGTCCTGGGTGGACATCATGTCCGCGAAGACGGTCTCGGTCATGCGGGTGCGAGCCGAGGGGGCGATCGCGTTGACGGTGACGCCGTAGCGGCCCATCTCGGCCGACGCCACCAGCGTGAGCGCCGCGATGCCGGCCTTGGCCGCGCTGTAATTGGCCTGTCCCACACTGCCTTGCAGACCGGCGCCGGAACTGGTGTTGATGATGCGGGCGTCTACGGTCTCGCCCGCCTTGGACTTGGTTCGCCAATACGCCGCGGCGTGCTTCATCGTCGCGAAGTGGCCCTTGAGGTGCACGGCGGTGACGGCGTCGAACTCCTCCTCGCTGGTGTTGGCGAACATCCGGTCCCGCACGATGCCGGCGTTGTTGACCAACACGTCGAGCCCGCCGAACGCGTCCACGGCGGTCTGGACGAGACCCTCGGCTTGTGACCAGTCGGCGACATTGGCTCCGCTGGTGACGGCTTCGCCTCCCGCAGCGGTGATCTCGTCGACGACGCTCTGGGCGGCACTGCCGCCGCCCGCGGGCGACCCGTCGAGGCCGACCCCGATGTCGTTGACGACCACGCGTGCACCCTCTGCGGCGAAGGCCAGCGCGTGGGCGCGGCCGATCCCCCCGCCAGATCCCGTCACGATGACCACCCGGCCGTCAAGCAAACCCATGTACGTCGTCTCCTCTTGCTCAAGTGATGGCACTGGTAGTGGACAGATAATGGGGCGGTTCTCCACCGCCGTGCACCTCGAGTGAGGCACCGCTGATGTAGGACGCGACGTCGCTGGCCAGGAAGGCGGCCGCCCAGCCGACATCGGCCGGGGTCGCCAACCGACCCAGGGGGACGTTGGCCGAGATGGCGGCGATCGACTCGGCATCGCCGTAGAAGAGTTCGGACTGCTCGGTCTCCACCATGCCGACGACCAACGAGTTGACCCGCACCTTGGGCGCCCACTCGACCGCCAGTGTGGCGGTGAGGCTTTCGACGCCAGCCTTGGCCGCGCCGTAAGCTGCCGTGCCCGGTGTCGGTCGGCGTGCGCTGACGCTGGAGACGTTGACGATGCAGCCGCCACTGGACTGGCTCTGCATGTGATCGTTTGCGTGATGCGAGACCGACAGCGGTCCCAGCAGATTCAGCTCGACGATCTTTCTGCTGAACTTGGCCGAGGCATCGGCGGCGAGTACGTACGGCGATCCACCGGCGTTGTTGACCACCACGTCGAGTCGGCCGTGGCGATCGACGATGCCGTCGACCAACTCCTCGACCGCGTCGTCGTCACGGACGTCGCACGGCACGAATTCATACGGCAGGCCGTCGACCGGTCGGCGAGCGCAGGTGACCACGGTGGCGCCCTGGGCGGCGAAGACGGCGCTGATGCCGGCGCCGACCCCTCGCACGCCACCGGTCACCAGAACCACGCGGCCGGCGAGTTGCAGATTGACTTCAGCCGCATCGGTCACTGTGCTAGCGTACCAAGCAAGTGCTTGCTTAGGTAGCCATCCCAGGAGTTTGGTATGACGATCACCACCAAGACCGTGGAGCCGGGCATCGTCGCGGTCACCGTCGACTACCCACCCGTGAACGCGATTCCCTCACGCGGATGGTTCGAACTCGGTGACGCCATCACCGCCGCCGGGCGTGACATGGACACCCACGTGGTGATCCTGCGCGCCGAGGGCCGTGGGTTCAACGCCGGCGTCGACATCAAGGAGATGCAGAACACCGAGGGCTTCACTGCTCTCATCGACGCCAATCGTGGCTGCTTCCATGCCTTCCGGGCCGTCTACGAGTGCGAGGTGCCCGTGGTGACCGCCGTCAACGGATTCTGCGTCGGCGGCGGAATCGGACTGGTCGGCAACTCCGACGTCATCGTCGCCTCCGACGACGCGAAGTTCGGCCTTCCCGAGGTGGAACGTGGCGCACTCGGTGCGGCGACGCATCTTTCACGGCTCGTGCCGCAGCACATGATGCGGCGGCTGTTCTTCACCGCCGCGACGGTCGACGCCGCGACGCTGCACCAGTTCGGTTCCGTGCACGAAGTGGTGCCCCGCGCCGACCTCGACGAAGCCGCGCTGCGCGTCGCCCGCGACATCGCCGTCAAGGACACCCGCGTGATCCGGGCGGCGAAGGAGGCCTTGAACCTGATCGACGTGCAGCGCGTCAACGCCAGTTATCGCATGGAGCAAGGCTTTACCTTCGAGCTCAACCTTGCCGGCGTGGCAGACGAGCACCGGGACGCGTTCGCGGGCACCTCGAAGGGGGACAAGTGAACAAGACGACCACCCTGGACGAGGCCGTCTCCTCCATCGAGAGCGGTATGACGATCGGCATCGGTGGCTGGGGCTCGCGCCGCAAGCCGATGGCACTGATCCGCGCGCTGTTGCGCACCGACGTCACCGACCTCACCGTCGTCACCTACGGCGGCCCCGACCTCGGCCTGCTGTGTTCGGCGAACAAGGTCAAGCGCGTCTACTACGGCTTCGTGTCACTGGACTCGCCACCGTTCTACGACCCGTGGTTCGCCAAGGCCAGGACCACCGGTGCGATTGAGGCCAGGGAGATGGACGAGGGCATGCTGCGCTGCGGCTTGCAGGCTGCCGCACAACGACTTCCATTCCTGCCCATCCGCGCCGGCCTCGGCAGCGACGTCCGCACGTTCTGGGGTGAGGAGCTGAAGACCGTCAGGTCCCCGTATCCCACTCCCTCCATCCCCGAGTCGCTTCGCTCCAGCCCGCCGGAAGACGGTTACGAAGAACTCGTCGCCATGCCCGCCCTGAACCTCGACGCCGCGCTGGTGCACCTCAACATCGGTGACGCGCACGGCAACGCCGCCTACACCGGTATCGACCCCTACTTCGACGACCTGTTCCTGATGTCGGCCCGGAAGCGGCTGATGAGCGTGGAACGCGTGGTTTCGACCGAGGAGCTCGTCAGTTCCGTTCCGCCGCAGGCCTTGTTGGTCAACCGGATGATGGTCGACTCCGTCGTCGAAGCGCCCAACGGGGCACACTTCACCACCGCCGAACCCGACTACCGCCGCGACGAGAAGTTTCAGCGCCACTACGCCGAGTCCGCCGGATCAGACGAGGGGTGGGCTCAGTTCGTCGCCACCTATCTGTCGGGCAGCGAAGCCGACTACCAGGCGGCGGTCCACCAGTTCCAGGAGGCCAACTGATGTCCGTGACCCGCGCCGAGGTGTGTGCCGTCGCCTGCGCCGAGTTGTTCCGCGACGCAGGCGAAATCATGGTCAGCCCGATGGCCAACATGGTGTCGGTCGGCGCGCGACTGGCCCGGCTGACGTTCTCCCCCGACATCCTGCTCACCGACGGTGAAGCCCGAATCCTGGCCGACACCCCCGCACTCGGCGCCACCGGCGCCGTCGAGGGCTGGATGCCGTTCGGCCGGGTCTTCGAAACGCTCACCTGGGGTCGGCGCCACGTCGTGATGGGCGCCAACCAGGTCGACCGTTACGGAAACCAGAACCTCTCGGCATTCGGCCCCATCCAGCATCCCAAGCGCCAGATGTTCGGCGTTCGTGGGGCACCGGGCAACACGATCAACCACGCCACCAGCTACTGGGTGGGCGCCCACTCGCCGAGAGTCTTCTGCGACTCGGTCGACATCGTGTCCGGCATCGGTTGGGACAAGGTCGACGCCGACAATCCCGCCTATCGCTTCACCTGCGTCTACCGCGTGGTGAGCAATCTCGGCGTCTTCGACTTCAACGGCCCCGACCACCAGATGCGCGCGCTGTCCCTGCATCCCGGTGTGCAGCCCGAACAGGTCGCCGAGAACACGTCGTTCGAGATACACGGCCTGGACGCCGCTGGTGAGTCCCGCCTTCCGTCGGAGGAGGAACTTCGACTCATCCGCGACGTCGTTGACCCGAAGTCGCTGCGCGATAGGGAGATTCGATCGTGAGTCACCTCCGTACGCCGCTCACCGAGCTGCTCGGAATCGAACATCCCGTCGTGCAGACCGGCATGGGCTGGGTGGCCGGCGCCCGACTAGTCGCCGCGACGTCGAATGCGGGCGGCCTCGGCATCCTCGCCTCGGCGACGATGACACTCGACGAACTGGCGACCGCCGTGACGAAGGTCAAGGCCACCACCGACAAACCATTCGGCATCAACATGCGTGCCGACGCGGGCGACGCCGGAGATCGCGTCGACCTCCTGATCCGCGAAGGAGTCAGCGTCGCCTCCTTCGCCCTAGCCCCGAAACCGGAGCTGATCGCAAAGCTCAAAGAGGCTGGCGTGGTGGTCATCCCATCCGTCGGAGCGGCCAAGCACGCGAAGAAGGTCGCCGGTTGGGGCGCCGACGCCGTCATCGTCCAGGGCGGCGAGGGCGGTGGTCACACCGGCCCGGTCGCCACGACGCTGTTGCTGCCGTCGGTGCTCGACGCGGTCGACATCCCCGTCGTCGCCGCGGGCGGCTTCTTCGACGGCCGCGGTCTGGCTGCGGCGCTGTCCTACGGCGCCGCGGGCGTGGCGATGGGCACCCGCTTCCTGCTGACGACGGATTCGACCGTGCCCGACGACGTCAAGCGGCGCTACCTCGACTCGGCGTTCGACGCCACCGTCGTGTCCAAGCGGGTCGACGGCATGCCACATCGGGTGCTGCGGACCGGACTCGTCGAGAAGCTCGAAAGCGGTTCACCGGTACGCGGTTTCACAGCGGCGGTGCTGAACGCCCAGAAGTTCAAGGACATGTCCGGCATGACGTGGCGCTCCATCGTCAAGGACGGCCTTGCGATGCGACGGGGCAAGGAACTGACCTGGTCGCAGATCGTGATGGCGGCCAACACGCCGATGCTGCTCAAGGCCGGACTCGTCGACGGCAACACCGACGCCGGCGTGTTGGCATCGGGGCAGGTGGCCGGCATCCTGGATGACCTGCCGTCGTGCGCGGAACTCGTGCCGGCGATCGTCGACGAGGCAGTGACACACCTGAGGGCGGCATCCGGCTACGTGCTCTAGTACGCAGCATCCACAGCTGCCGGGGGTAGCGTCGCGACCGTCATGAGCGAAGACGTCACCCAATCGGATACCCCGTTGCGCCGTCAGCGGTTGCAGGATGGGTACCGGCGACTGGCAGAGACCCGTCGACTGCGACCCGTCACCGCGATCGTCGCGCGCTTCAGCGAGATCGAGGGCGGCACGCTGGGCGCCATGGTGTCGGTGCAATTGTTCACCACCGTGATTCCCCTGATGATCATGGGCTTCAGCTATATGCGGGGATTCGCGGACAATGCCAGCCCCGGCACGCTGATCATCCGCGAACTAGGGCTGGTGCACCCGGCGTCGGACCACGTGCGGTCGGCATTCGGCGACTCGGCGGCGCTGCGGTCGAGCTGGACCTTCGTCGGAGTAGCGGGCTTCCTCATCTGGGGCGTACCGATGGGCATCATGATCGCCGGCCTGTTCGCGAAGGCCTGGCGCCGCGAACAGTTTCCGCTCTCGGGCCGGCTGTGGCGCGGCGTGCTGTGGTTTGCGCTCTACCTGGTCATGATCGGCTTTCGCGACCGGATTGCGTTCGGCGGCGATCACCACGCCGGGATGCGGGTCGTGCGCTTCGTGACGTCCCTCATCCCGGTGTGGATCTTCTGGTCGGTGACCCCGGCGCTGCTGGTCAGGGACGGTGGACGCGGACGCCAGTATCTGATGCTCGCCGGGCTTGCCGGGGTGGTCATCGACGGCGTGGTGCTGCCACTGGGTTCGCGGTGGTTCTTCC
Source organism: Mycobacterium sp. NPDC006124 (assembly GCF_040614235.1). Taxonomy (NCBI): domain Bacteria; kingdom Bacillati; phylum Actinomycetota; class Actinomycetes; order Mycobacteriales; family Mycobacteriaceae; genus Mycobacterium; species Mycobacterium sp. NPDC006124. Next base: position 493,785 of record NZ_JBEXUA010000002.1, read on the forward strand.
CACCGGTGCTGGCCGGCTGGGACGAACTCGGTCCGATCGGCGTGGCGATGGCGCTGCTCACGTGGTGCGGCGCGGTGGGCACCGGGTGGGTGCTGACCGCATGCGTCGGGGCGGTGCTGTGGGAGCGCAACGCTCCGTCCAAGACGGTGGTCGAATCGCAGACCGAGGACCAAACGGCTGCATGAGTGTGAATCTCACGACGCCAGCCGCTGGTGACCGGTCATGGGATTCACAGTCGCGGAGAGGTCGAAGCCACGCTCGCGCAGCGCGCCCTCGACGCGTGCGACATAGGTGGGCCGACGGTAGCGGAGGAGGTCACGGCTGACCCGTATGACGAGCCACCCCAGCTCGGCCAGCGCGAAGTGCCGGTCGATGTCGCGCTGGCGGACGGCCGGGTCCGTCCAGTGCTGTGCTCCGTCGTATTCGATCGCGACCTTCGCCTCGCCGTAGGCCATGTCGAGGCGCGCGATGAACTCACCGGCGTCACCGAAGACCCGCAGCTGCGTTCGCGGCGCTGGAAGTCCGGCGTCGACGAGCGCCAATCGCGCGACCGTCTCCTGCGGCGACTCGGCGCCGCCGTCGACCAATTCGAGGACGCTGCGCAGTTGCCGCAGGCCACGGACGCCGGGATGGGCGGCGGCGACGGCGTCGACCTCGGTCACCGTCACGCGGGTGACATTGGCGAGGGCGTCGAGCCGCTGGACCGCTTTCACCCGAGAGGTGGTGTGTCGGCCGACGTCGAATGCCGTTCGGGCAGGAGTGGTGACCCGCATCGATCCAAGCGCGAGCGTCTCTCCGGCAGCAAGCCGTTCGGTTCGCACGACCAGTTCCGAAGGCGCCTTGCGGTTGTCGTATATCAACTCAGCCGGTGCGCGGCCGTCCACCCACCTGACGCCGAGCAGTGCGGCGGCCGACTGACCAGCCACGACTCCGCGGCGCTTGGACCACAGCCACGCCGCCTCCGCCCTCTGTTGCGCCGACGGCTCGGCACCGCGGGGCACGAACACGCCGGGATAGAGCTGCTCGTAGTCCCGGCGCATCGCACGGTCGGCGACGACGGCGCTCGACCTGGCTTCGGCGCCGATGAATGGCCATGGTGCTGCGGGCATGACCGCATCATCGGGCCGCACACCGACGGCGACGACGGCCCGTGGCTGGTTGTCCACAGGCGAACGCACTGCGAGTGTGAATCTGACGGCGAAAGCGAGCTCAGAGCGCGGTGAGGTTCACACTCGCCACCGCGAGCAAGCTCTAGAGCCGCTCGATGATCGTCACGTTGGCCGTGCCGCCGCCCTCACACATGGTCTGCAGACCGTAGCGACCACCGGTGCGCTCCAACGTGTTCAGCATCGTGGCGAAGAGCTTGGCGCCCGTCGCCCCGAGCGGATGACCGAGCGCGATCGCACCGCCGCTGGGGTTGACCTTCGCGGGGTCGGCGCCGGTCTCCTTCAGCCATGCCATCACCACGGGGGCGAACGCCTCGTTGATCTCGACGGTGTCGATGTCCGCCATCGACAGACCGGTCTTCTCGAGCGCGTAGTGCGTCGCCGGGATGGGGCCGGTCAGCATGTAGACCGGATCGGCCCCGCGGGCGCTGACGTGATGGATCCGGGCGCGCGGCGTCAGCCCGTGATCCTTGACGGCTTGTTCGGAGGCGATCAGCACCGCGCTGGCGCCGTCGGAGATCTGGCTGGCCATCGCAGCGGTCAGCCGGCCACCGTCGATGAGGGTCTTGAGCCCGGCCATCTTCTCCAGGGAGGTCTCACGGGGACCCTCGTCGGTGACGAAGCCGTCGACCGGGATGATCTCGTTCTCGAAGTATCCGGCCCGGATGGCCTCGATCGCCCGCTGGTGACTGGTCAGCGCGTACTGCTCCATGTCCTCACGCGAGAGACCCCACTTCTCGGCGATCATCTCCGAACCGCGGAACTGCGAGATCTCCTGATCGCCATAGCGATGCAGCCAACTCTTGGACTCGTTGGTCGGCGAGGTGAAGCCGAACTGTTCGCCGACGATCATCGCCGAGCTGATTGGAATCTGGCTCATGTTCTGCACGCCGCCCGCCACGATCATGTCGGCGGTGCCGGACATGATGGCTTGCGCACCAAAGGAAATGGCCTGCTGGCTGGAACCGCACTGCCGGTCGACGGTGACTCCGGGGACCTCCTCGGGGAAGCCCGCGGCCAACCACGACAAGCGGGCGATGTTGCCGGCCTGGCCGCCGATCGCGTCGACGCACCCGGCGATGACGTCGGTGACGGCGCCCGGGTCGACGTCGTTGCGGTCGAACAATCCGCGCCACGCGGCGGCGCCGAGGTCGACGGGGTGAACGCCGGAGAGCCCGCCGTTGCGCTTGCCGACGGCAGTACGCACGGCGTCGACGATGTAGGCCTCGCCCATTTCAGACTCCTTCGTTGGTGATTCCGCCGAGCACGATGGCCAGGTACTGCCTGCCCACCTGCTCGGCGGTGAGGGGTCCACCCGGCTGATACCAGCGGACGGACACCCAGGTCGTGTCGCGGATGAATCGGTAGACCAGGTCGACGTCGAGATCGGCGCTGAAACAGCCCTCGGCGACACCCTGCTTGAGCACGTTCACCCACATGGTGCGCTGTTCTCGGTTGCGCTCGTCGACGAATCCGAACTGCGGCAGGGCGGAGAGCCGCTTCGCCTCGTCCTGGTAGATGACCACCTGGGCGTGCCGTCGTTCGATGGCCTCGAACGACGCCATGAAGAGGCCCTCGACGCGCTTGAGCGGATCGGTCTCGCTCTCGACGATCTCCGCATAGCGGCCGAAGAGCCAGTCGAGGAAGTCCCGCAGGACCTCCTCGACCATCTGCTCCTTGGACTTGAAGTGGTGATAGAGACTGCCGGAGAGGATGCCCGCGGAGTCCGCGATGTCCCGCACGGTGGTCGCGCGCAGACCGCGATCGGCGAACATGGTCGCGGCGAGGTCCAACAGCTCGTCGCGGCGAGTCGGAAGCCCCTTGTCCACCCGCACAGCCTATCAACCAAGCGCTTGCTCGGCTAGCTGCGGTCAGGCGCGTTGGCTCGACACCGAGATGACTTCGCCCGTCAGATAGCTCGAGTAGTCACTGGCCAGGAACGCCATGGTGGCCGCCACCTCCCATGGCTCGGCGGCCCGGCCAAATGCCTCGTCGGAGGCCAGCTGGTCGAGAAGCTCGGAGCTGCTGGTCTTCTCGAGGAATTTGTGTCGGGCGATGCTGGGCGACACGGCGTTGACCCGGACCCCGTACTCGGCAGCTTCGATTGCGCTGCAACGGGTCAGGGCCATCACGCCGGCCTTCGCCGCGGCGTAGTGCGACTGCGAGTGTTGCGCGCGCCAGCCGAGCACGCTTGCGTTGTTGACGATGACGCCGCCGTGCTCGACACCGCGGAAGTAGCGCAGGGCCGCCCGGGTCGCACGCATGACCGAGGTCAGCGTCACGTTGAGAACGCGGTCCCACTCGTCGTCGGTCATGTCGACCACCGGGGTCTGACCGCCGAGTCCGGCGTTGTTGACCAGCACGTCGAGCCGGCCCATCTTGGTGACGGTGTCGGTGATGAGGGCGTCGACGGCCGCAGTGGACGTGACGTCGCAGACCACGGCGTCGACCCGCCCAAGACCGAGCGCGGCCAGTTCGTCCCTGGTCTCGCCGAGACGACGTTCGTGGAAGTCGGACACGACGACGTCCGCGCCTTCGGCCAGCGCCCGTCGCGCGGCGGCGGAGCCGATGCCGGTGCCGGCCGCGGCCGTGACGAGGACGACCTTGCCCGCCAGCAGGCCGTGACCGTCGATCTCCTTGGGCGCAGTCGAAAGATCCACTATTGCCGTCTCCTCTTCGTGCGAGCGCTCATCAGTCGTCTCCTCTTCGCGCAAGCGCTCATCAGTCGCCCCGCGGTTCTCGGGGTAGCCCGAGCACCCGCTCGGCGATGATGTTGCGCTGAATCTCGTTGGAGCCGCCGTAGATGGTGTCCGAGCGCGAGAACAGGAACAGCCGCTGCCATTCGTCGAACTGGCCGCCGTCGAGCAGCAGCCCGGCCTTGCCCTGGACGTCCATCGCGATCTCGCCGAGTTCGCGATGCCAGTTGGCCCACAACAGCTTCGACACCGAATCCTGCCCGGGACGCTCGACGTCCATGGTCGCCATCGCGTACGAGCGCATGGTCTTCAACCCGACCCAGGAGCGCACCAGCTTCTCCCGGATCACCGGATCGTCGACGGCGCCGGTCTTCTTGGCCAGGTCGACGATGCCGGAAAGCTCTCGTGCGTAACGGATTTGCTGGCCGAGGGTGGACACGCCGCGCTCGAAGGTCAAGGTGCCCATGGCCACTCGCCAGCCATCCCCCGGCTCGCCGACCACCATGTCGGCGTCGGTGCGAGCGTCGTCGAAGAAGACCTCGTTGAACTCCGAGTCGCCGGTGAGCTGGATGATCGGTCGAATGTCGACGCCGGGTTGGTCGAGCGGGACCAGCAGGTAGGACAGACCCGCGTGCCGCTTGGAACCCCTCTCGCTGCGGGCGATGACGAAGCACCACTGGGCCCAGTGCGCCAATGACGTCCACACCTTCTGCCCGTTGAGCACCCAGTGATCCCCGTCGAGTTCCGCGGTGGTCGACACGTTGGCCAGATCGCTGCCCGCACCCGGCTCCGAGTAGCCCTGGCTCCACAGTTCGGTGACGTCGAGGATCTTGGGCAGGAAGCGCTGCTGCTGCTCGGGGGTGCCGTAGGCGATGAGCGTCGGCCCCACCAGTTCCTCGCCGAGGTGGTTGACCTTGTCGGGAGCGTTGGCGAGGGCGTACTCCTCGTAGAAGGCGACGCGGTGCGCCACCGACAATCCGCGACCGCCGTGCTCTCGTGGCCACCCGAGACAGGTCAGCCCGGCTGCGGCCAAGTGCTGGTTCCACGCCCGCCGTTCGTCGAACGCCTCGTACTCTCGCCCGGGCCCGCCAAGGCCCTTGAGCGCGGCGAACTCGCCGACGAGATTCTCGGCGAGCCACTGCCGGACCTCGGCCCGGAACTCCTGGACCTCTATCACCCCTGTAGGCTAACCTACCAAGCACTTGCTTTGTTAGAGGAGTCTCGATGGAGAGCCAGCCGTTCGGCGGGCAGGAGCGCAGCGACTCGGGAATCGGCAGGACCATTCCCGGCGTTCTGGACCGGATCACGGCCCAGTTCTCCGACCACGAAGCACTCGTCACCGACGAGCGGACCTTGACCTACGCCGACCTACGGACCGAGGTCAGGCGCGCGGCCGCGGCCATCGTCGACGTGGGCGTGAACGCCGGGGATCGGGTGGCGATCTGGTCCCCCAACACCTGGCACTGGGTGGTCGCGTGCCTGGCGACGCACTACGTCGGCGCCGTCGTCGTCCCGCTCAACACGCGCTATACCGCCAGCGAGGCCACCGACATCCTCGCGCGTACCGCCGCGCCGCTGCTCATCGGCATGGGGCGGTTCCTCGGTGCCGACAAGACCGCCGAGCTCGACCGCGCCGCACTGCCCGCGCTGCGGCACGTCGTGCGGGTGCCCGTCGAAGACGACGACGTGGAGGCATCCGCCTCCTGGGCCGAATTCATCGGGCGGGGAATCGATCTCGATACCGTCCAAACCCGGGCTGCCTCCGTACGACCGGACGACGTCTCCGACATCCTGTTCACCTCGGGTACGACCGGGCGCAGCAAGGGGGTGCTGAGCGCGCACCGCCAGTCGCTCGACGCACCCGCGGCCTGGGCGGCCTGCGGTCAGCTCACCAGCGCAGACCGCTACCTCTGCATCAACCCGTTCTTCCACAACTTCGGCTTCAAGGCCGGCATTCTCGCGTGCTTGCAGGCCGGGGCGACGCTGATCCCGCAGCTGACGTTCGATCCGGAACGAGCGATGCGCGCCGTCCAAGATCAACGAATCACCGCGCTCCCCGGGCCACCCACCATCTATCAGACGCTTCTCGACCATCCCCGACGCGGCGACTACGACCTGTCCTCGTTGCGATTCGCCGTCACCGGCGCCGCCGTCGTCCCCGTCGTCCTCATCGAGCGGATGCAGGACGAGCTCGACATCGACATCGTCCTGACGGCCTATGGACTCACCGAGGCAACCGGTTTCGGCACGATGTGCCGCGCCTCCGACGACGCCGTCACCGTCGCCACCACCTGCGGCCGACCGATCGCCGACTTCGAGCTCAAGATCGACGGAGCACACCAGCCCTCCGACGAGGGGGAGGTTCTGCTCCGCGGGCCCAACGTGATGCTCGGTTACCTCGACGACCCGGAGGCCACCGCCGCCGCCGTCGACTCCGACGGTTGGCTGCACACCGGTGACGTCGGAAGACTAGATGCAGCAGGCAATTTGAGCATCACCGACCGCCTGAAGGACATGTACATCTGCGGCGGCTTCAACGTGTACCCGGCCGAGGTGGAGCAGGTGCTCGCCCGGCTCGACGGTGTCGCCGACAGCGCCGTCATCGGGGTGCCCGACGACCGCCTCGGCGAGGTAGGAAAGGCCTTCGTGGTCGTCAAGACGGATCGCCAACTCGACGAGGAGACGGTGATCGCCCATACCCGTCGACATCTGGCGAACTTCAAGACCCCGCGCTCGGTGGCCTTCGTCGACGTGTTGCCACGCAACCCTGGAGGAAAAGTGGTCAAACCCATGCTGCGAGAGATGATCTGATGGACCTGATCATCGACGACGAGACCGCCGACTTCCGCGCCGAGGTTCGCGAGTTCCTCGCCGCCAACGCCGAGCACTTTCCTCGCGTGTCCTACGACCTCGCCGAGGGATTCGAACAGCATCGCCACTGGGACGAGGTGTTGTTCGACGCGGGCCTCTCGGTGATCGCATGGCCCAAGGAATTCGGCGGCCGCGACGCGACACTGCTGCAGTGGATCGTCTACGAGGAGGAGTACTTTCGGGCAGGCGCACCGGGACGTGCCAGCGCCAACGGCACCTCGATGCTCGGGCCGACGCTATTCGCGCACGGCACCGACGAGCAGCGTCGGCGCATCCTGCCCAAGATGGCCAGCGGTGCCGAGATCTGGGCGCAGGCGTGGTCGGAGCCGGAGTCCGGCAGTGACCTCGCCTCCCTGCGGTCGACGGCCACCAAGACCGACGGCGGTTGGCTGCTCAACGGCCAGAAGATCTGGAGCTCGCGAGCTCCTTTTGGCGACAGGGCCTTTGGCCTGTTCCGCTCGGATCCGTCGGCGCAGCGTCACAAGGGTCTGACCTACGTCATGTTCGACCTGCATGCCGACGGCGTCACCGTGCGGCCCATCGCCCAGCTGGGCGGGGCTACCGGCTTCGGTGAGATATTCCTCGACGACGTGTTCGTGCCCGACGACGACGTGATCGGCGAGGTGGGTGCCGGTTGGGCGGCGGCGATGAGCACCTCGAGCAACGAACGCGGCATGTCGTTGCGCAGTCCGGCCCGCTTCCTGGCGCCAGCCGAACGCCTGGTGCAAGCCTGGCGATCCGAGCGCAATCCCGCCTTCGCCGACCGCGTGGCAGACGCCTGGATCAAGGCGCAGGCCTACCGACTCCACACCTTCGGCACCGTCACCCGGCTGGCCGCCGGTGGCGAACTCGGGGCCGAGTCCTCCGTGACGAAGGTGTTCTGGTCCGATCTCGACGTGGCCCTGCACCAAAGCGCGCTCGACCTTCGGGGAGCCGATGCCGAGCTCGTGGACGACTGGACCGAAGGCCTCCTGTTCGCCCTCGGTGGCCCGATCTACGCGGGCACCAACGAGATTCAGCGCAACATCATCGCCGAGCGGCTGCTCGGCCTGCCCAGGGAGCCGAAGTGAGATTCGAGCTGGACGACCAGCAACGCGACTTCGCGGCCAGCATCGACGGCGCCCTGGCCGCGGCCGACGTACCCCGTGCCATTCGCGCCTGGTCGACCGGCGACGCCGCGCCGGGCCTCCAGGTGTGGGCTACGCTCGCCGATCTGGGTGTCACCGCACTGATGGTGGCCGAGGAATTCGACGGCATCGACGCCCATCCCGTCGACCTGGTAGTGGCAGCAGAACGGCTGGCGCGCTGGGGAGTTCCCGGCCCCGTCGCCGAGTCGATCGCCGTCGCCCCGCTGCTTCTCGCCGGCGACGAACGCAGTTCGTCACTCGCCTCCGGGGAGCTGATCGCCACCGTCGCGATGCCACCGCTCGTTCCCCGCGCGGTCGACGCCGACATTGCAGGAGTGACGCTCGTGGCCGCCGACGGCGAGGTCCGAGACGCCGAGGCGGGAAACCGGCACGACTCGGTCGACCCGTCCAGACACCTCGTCGACGTCATCGCCACGGGTGAGGCGCGGACCGCCGACACCGCGAGGGCCTTCGAGTTCGGCGCGCTGGCCACCGCCGCCCAGTTGATCGGCGCCGGGCAAGCCATGCTGGTTGGCTCGGTCGACTATGCCAAGCAGCGCAGCCAGTTTGGCCGGGTCATTGGCTCGTATCAGGCGATCAAGCATGCCCTCGCCGACGTGCACATCGCCGTCGAACTGGCCCGCCCCCTGGTCTACGGCGCCGCACTGTCACTCGCCGACGATTCGCCCGACACCGCACGCGACGTCAGCGCGGCCAAGGCGGCAGCCTCGGACGCGGCTCTGCTGGCGGCGCGCACGTCGCTGCAGACCCACGGGGCCATCGGTTACACCCAGGAACACGATCTCTCCCTGCTGATCCTGCGCGTTCAGGCGCTGCACTCGGCCTGGGGCGATCCGACCTGGCATCGCCGTCGAGTCCTCGAGGCGCTGGCCGGGAGCCCGTCGTGAACGAAGAACGGGAGATGCTTCGCGACACCGTCGCGTCGATCGTCGCCAAGCACGCCGATCCCGAAGCGGTCCGTCGGGCAATGGAATCCGAGCGCGGCTACGACGAGAACCTGTGGACTCTCCTCTGCGAGCAGGTCGGTGCCGCCGCGCTGGTCGTCCCGGAGGAGCTCGGCGGCGCAGGCGGTGAACTCGGCGACGCGGCCGTCGTCGTCGAGACACTCGGGCGTGGCCTGGTCCCGACTCCCCTGCTGGGCACCACCCTGGCGGAGCTGGCGCTGCTGGCCGCCGACGAGCCCGACGGCGACGCGCTGGAGGGGCTGGCGGCGGGCACCTCGATCGGCACGGTCGTGTTCGATCCGTCTTACGTGCTCAACGGGGACGTGGCCGACGTGGTGCTGGCGTGCTCCGACGGTCGGATCGACCGGTGGACGAACGTCACCGCCGAGCCCCTCCTCACGATGGACCCCACGCGTCGGCTAGGTCGCGTCCAGGCGGGCGGGACGGTGACGATCGGGACCGACCCCGGTCTCGCGGACACCGCGGCAATCCTGTTGGCCGCCGAACAGATTGGCGCTGCGACCCGATGCCTGGACCTGACAGTCGCCTACACGAAGGAGCGCGTGCAGTTCGGCCGGCCGATCGGCAGCTTTCAGGCGCTCAAGCACCGGATGGCCGACCTGTACGTCCTCGTGCAATCGGCCCACGCCCTCGTGGACGACGCAGTCGCCGACCCGTCGCCGACGTCGGCGGCGCTGGCCCGGGTCGCGGCCACCGAGGCGTTCGACGCCGTCGCCGGCGAGTCGATCCAGATGCACGGCGGCGTAGGTATCACCTGGGAATACGACGTGCAGTTGTACTTCAAGCGGGCGCACGGCAGCGCACAACTACTCGGTCCGCCGCGGGACTTCCTGCGCATGCTCGAGTCCGAGGTGTTGTAAGCCGAGTTTTCAGGTGGGTCACGCCACCCGGCCGCACCACCCACCGCCACGGCAGCGTCGAAGTGGCCTTCGCCGACCACCCCGCCTGGCACGACGCCGCCTGATCGGCGTTCGACGGACCCGCTAGCCTGGCTTGGATGAGTGATCGCATTGCGGTGCGGGCGGGCATTGCACCGTTCTACGTCATGGACGTGTGGTTGGCCGCCGCCGAACGGCAACGCTCCCACGGTGATCTGGTGAACCTGTCGGCGGGACAACCCAGCGCGCAGGCTCCGGCAGCGGTTCGCGCCGCCGCAGTCGACGCACTCGCCACCCACAACCTGGGTTACACCGTGGCACTGGGGATTCCGGAACTACGCGAGGCGATCGCCAAGTCCTACCCGCAGCGCTACGGCATCGAGGTCGACCCCGCGAACGTCGTCGTCACGACCGGTTCCACCAACGGATTCCTGTTGGCGTTCCTGGCCTGCTTCGACGTCGGAGACCGCGTCGCAGTGCCGAGCCCGGGTTATCCCTGTTATCGAAACATCCTCTCGGCGTTGGGGTGTGACGTCGTCGAGGTGCCCTGTGGGCCGCAGACCCGGTTCCAGCCGACGGTCGAGATGCTGGCCGCCATCGACCCGCCGATCACGGGCGTCGTGCTCGCCAGCCCCGCCAACCCGACCGGCACCGTCATCCCACCCGCGGACCTCGCCGCCATCGCCGCCTGGTGTGAACGATCCGGGGTGCAACTGGTCAGCGACGAGCTCTACCACGGGCTGGTCTACGACGGCGCGCCGCCGACGAGCTGTGCGTGGGAGACCTCGCGCGAGGCCATCGTGGTCAACAGCTTCTCGAAGTACTTCGCCATGACGGGCTGGCGGCTGGGCTGGCTGTTGGTGCCACCCGACCTGCACCGCGCAGTCGACCGCCTGGCCGGCAACTTCGCGATCTGTCCCCCCACGCTGCCGCAACTCGCGGGCGTGGCCGCGTTCACGCGAGGGTCCGTGGCCGAAGCCGACGCCCTCGTCAAGACATACGCCGCCAACCGGCACATCCTGCTCGAGGGCCTACCCAAGATCGGCCTGCCCCGGCTGGCGCCGGCCGACGGCGCGTTCTACGTCTACGCCGACGTCTCCGACTACTCGACCGACTCCCTGGACTTCTGCGCCCGCCTCTTGGCCGACACCGGCGTCGCGATCGCGCCCGGCATCGACTTCGACACCGTGCACGGCGGCGGCTACGTGCGAATGTCGTTCGCCGGCGCCACCTCTGACGTCACCGAGGCATTGCGTCGGATGGGGCCGTGGCTCGCCACGGCTACCGTCCGACCCTGACCGACCGATCCGCGACCGTGCGGCCATGTAACCAACGGTCCAATTCGTCCGGGGGTAGCGGCGGGCAGTGCACGTAGCCCTGGGTGATGTCACAGCCAATCTCACGAAGCGCGTGCAGGGTGGCGACGTCCTCGACCCCCTCGGCGACGAGCGAGGCTCCCAAGCTGTGCGCGAGCGCCACGGTCGACCGCACGATCGCGGTCGAACGAGGGTCTTCCAGCAGTCGCCCCACGAACACCCCGTCGAGCTTGAGTTCGTCCACGGTCATCTCCTGCAGGCGGGCCAGCGACGACCACCCCGTGCCGAAGTCGTCGATGGAGAGCTTCAGCCCAAGATCTTGCAGCGCCTTCACCACGGCGTGTGACCGCTGCGAATTAGAGGTCAGGACCCCTTCGGTGAGCTCCAGGATCAGCGCGCCAGCAGGGACGTCGTAGACGCTCAGCAGATGACCGATGTGGGACACGAGATCGGAGTCGAGGAGGTTGGTTGCCGACAGGTTGACCGCCACGGTCAAGTCGACACCCTGCTCGCGCCAGACGCGCACCTGACCCAGGGCTTGGTGCAGGACGGCCGTCGCGAGGGGGCGCATCAGTCCACCGCGTTCGACGTAGGGCAGGAACTCGTCGGGCTTCATCAGCCCCAGGGTCGGGTGCTGCCAGCGCACCAGCGCCTCGACGCTGTGCACGCTTCCGTCACAGGCGCGAATCTTCGGTTGGTAGTGGCATGTCATCTGTGCAGAGTTCATCGCCGACCGCAGCTCACCGATCATCCTGCGCTCCTCGGTCCGGCGCGAGTCGTAGGTGCTGTCGTACGAGGCGATTCGGGTCGGTAGCTCCTTGGCTCGATACATCGCGACATCCGCACGTTGCAGCAGATCCTCGGGATCATCGCAGTGCGCCGGGCAGAGCGCGACACCGATGCTGGCCTCCACCTCGACGGTCGCCTCGTCCAGAATGAAGGGCGCGGCCAACGCCTCGGCGACGCGCGCGGCCAATCCCTCCGCGGCGGCGAGATCTGCTCCGGCGGGCATCAGAATGGCGAACTCGTCGCCACCGACCCGGGCCAGGAGGTCGTCGGGTCGCACCGACTGGGCGAGCCGCCCGCCGACCTGGCGGAGCAACTCGTCACCGACATGGTGACCGAAGGCGTCGTTGACGGCCTTGAAGCGATCCAGGTCCATCAGGAGGAGTCCGGGTCCCGTGCCGCCCACGGTCCGGGACGCGAAGGCCAACGACGCCGTGGTCAGGGCATTCGACAGTGCCCGCCGGTTGCCTAGTTTGGTGAGGTCGTCCGTCATCGCGTGGCGGTGGCTGTCGACGAGCCTGCTTACTTCGAAGAACGCCATCGCGAATCTGGCGGCGACCATGATTAGCCCGATTGCGGCGAGCAGCACCGTCAACCTGGGCACCCCGCCATCGTCGACGACCAGCAGAACCATCAGAACGAGGGTGAAGAACACCTGGGGAGCCGCGTTACCCCTGAACGTGAGGTGGACATCGGGACGTCTCGGCTGAGGCGGCATCCAACTCGCGACCGCCAACATCAGGGCCGCAGCCGGTCTCAACGCATCGAACCAGCTACCGCGGAAGTAGGTGCCGTCCGCGACGTGAAACATGAACAGGACGTCGGCCACCGCGTAGAACACGAAGCCCGAGACGAGGAGGACCCAGCGCCGCTCGGCACGCCAACCAAGCACCGCGAGCGCACCGCCGGCGAGCGCGACGAGCAAGAGGTCGCCCGCCGGAAACGCCAGCGCCAGGATCACCTCGGCCGACGAGCCATTGGTCGCGGTGCGGTAGGGATCGAAGGCGATTGCCGCGACCGCGGCCACCGCCGAGCCGGCGATGAGCGCATCCAGCGACAGGGCCAGGGGACGGCGGCCCACCCGTGTCCGAAGCAGCACCAGTAGACCGGCGAGCAGCAGCAGATAGAAGACGAGCCACAGTGGCCGCAACGAATTGAGCGAGCCGAACGTCGAGTACAGCAGATTGCGGGCTGCCGGTAGGAACATCCCACCGGCGATCAGTCCCCAGGCCCAGCGCTCTTCGCGCACCGACCACGCCCGGATGGCTACCAGCGCGGCGGCCGCAACCATGAGCACCGGGTACAGCCAGCGGCCGGTCATCACGACGACGCCGATATTGCTGCGCACGATCGTCATGAAGCCGTATCCGATTACGCCGACCAGGAGCGTGGCCAACGCGACCTGAGCCCAGCGCGGGACATCAAATGACGACGACGTCAAATCGCGGGAATCTCGGCGCGACCAAACCCGTTGCGAAAATACGCTCCTCGATTTGGCAGCCGACGTCGACGCCAGCGGAACCTGCATGAACACCCACCTCGGCTCGTTCGCGGATCCAGCTTGCCCCGACCCTTCGACACGCCGTTCGTAGGATATTCACACAGTTTGCCAGAATCATGATCACAAGCACAACCGCTGAGCCAATGAGCACGCAAATGTCACACTTCGACGCTGCGGCTCCGATCGCCGACTTTCGCCAGATGCGCAACCAGGCGACTAGCGCGCGCTCCAACCGCCGTCCATCGTGTAGGACGCGCCGGTGACCATGCCCGCATCGGCCGACGACAGATAGCCGACCAGGGCCGCCACCTCCTCGGGCTCCACCAGTCGTTTGATCGCGCTCTCCGACAACAGGATTCGCTCGAGCACCTCCTGCTCGTCGATGCCGTGAGTACGAGCCTGGTCGGCGATCTGCTTGGTCACCAGCGGCGTCCGCACGTAACCGGGGTTGACGCAGTTACTCGTCACCCCGTGCGGCCCACCCTCGAGGGCCGTCACCTTGGACAGTCCCTCCAGGGCATGCTTGGCGGTGACGTAGGCGACCTTGAACTCCGACGCGCGCAACCCGTGCACCGACGAGACGTTGACGATCCGACCGAAGCCGGTGTCGTACATGTGCGGCAGAGCGGCGCGAATCAACAGGAACGGCGCCTCGACCATGAGCGCGAGCATGGACCGGAAGCGACCCGGGTCGAAGTCGGGGATCGGGTCGATGCTCTGCACGCCGGCGTTGTTGACCAAGACGTCGACGTCGAGGCGCAGGTCTTCCAGCGCCGTGACGTCGAGAAGGTCGACGTTCCAGGACTTACCGCCGATCTCCGAGGCAAGGGTCTCGGCCGCCGCGGCGTCGACGTCGGCGATCGTCACAGTGGCTCCGCGGCGCGCGAGCTCCCGCGCGCAGGCCGCGCCGATGCCGCTCGCGCCACCGGTGACCAGGGCGGTCCGTCCGGCGAGACCGGTCATCCGACCGTGGCCTGACGCTCCTCGGCGACCTCGACGGCGTCACGGTCGTCGAGCGACTTGAGGTCGATGCCCTTGGTCTCCCGGGTGAAGACGACCGCGATCAGCGTGATGCCACAGGCCAGGGCGAGGTAGATGGCGATCGGCACCGACGAGTCGTACACGTCGAGCAGCTTCACGGCGATGATCGGCGCCAGCGATCCGGCGACGATCGAGGTCACCTGATACCCCAGGGAGACACCGGAATACCGCATCCGGGTCGGAAACATCTCGGCCATGATCGCCGGCTGCGGCGCGTACATGACGGCGTGGAAGACCAGCCCGATGGTGACCGCCGCGGTGACCACCGCGTAGTTGCCGCTGTTCATCATCGGGAAGGCGAAGAAGCCCCACGTAGCACCCAGGACCGCGCCGGCGAAGTACACCGGGCGCCTGCCGATGCGGTCGGCGAGCTTGCCGACCAACGGAATCACCGCGAAGTGCACCGCATGCGCGACGAGCAGGTACCAGAGGATCGAACTGGTGTCGGCACCCACCTGAACCTTGAGGTAGGTGATCGAGAACGTCACGACCAGGTAGTACATGATGTTCTCGCCGAAGCGCAGGCCCATCGCGGTGAAGACGCCGCGCGGGTAGCGCTTGAGCACCTCGACGACGCTGAGCGACGTCGCCTTGAGTCGCTCGGCCTCCTGCTGCGCCTCGACGAAGATCGGCGCGTCGGTGACCTTGGTGCGGATGTAATAACCGACCAGTACGACGACCGCGGACAGCCAGAACGCCACCCGCCAGCCCCACGACAGGAAGGCGGCGTCGGACAACGTCGTGGTCAGCACCAGCAGCACGATGGTCGCCAACAGGTTGCCCGCCGGCACGCCCGCCTGCGGCCAGCTCGCCCAGAAGCCGCGTTCCCGGTTGGGGCTGTGTTCGGCGACCAGCAGCACGGCCCCGCCCCACTCCCCGCCGACGGCGAAGCCCTGGATGAAGCGCAGCGCCACCAGCAGCGCCGGCGCCCAGTAGCCGATCTGCCCGAATGTCGGAAGACAACCCATCAGGAACGTCGCGGCCCCGACCAGCAACAGGGAGAATTGCAGCAGCTTCTTGCGGCCGTACTTGTCGCCATAGTGGCCGAACACCACGCCGCCGAGCGGGCGGGCGATGAAGCCCACCGCGTAGGTGACGAAGGCCGCGAGGATGGCGTCGAGATCGCTGGTGGTCGGCGAGAAGAACACCTTGCTGAAGACGAGAGTGGCGGCGGTGCCGTAGAGGAAGAACTCGTACCACTCGACCACCGTGCCCGCCATGGATGCGGCGACGACGCGACGCAACCCGGTCGGTACTGGCTTGCCCATCTGACTTCTCCCACTCCCTGTGACGCGGCCCACACTGGTCTTCTGAGTATTCCTGCACCTCGGCGCGGTCGCAATGCCCATCGGTGCAGTCGCCGTCTGCGAAAATGCAGACGTGTCCGAGTCGAAACGCCCGAGCGCCGACGACCTACTGATCCTGCTGGCCGTCGGTCGATCGGGGCGCTTCGTCTCCGCCGCCGACGAACTGGGCCTCAACCACACCACGATCTCGCGCCGCATCGCCGCTCTCGAACGATCCGTCGGCGGCCGACTTCTGGTCCGCAGCGCCTCGGGGTGGGAGCTGACTGAACTGGGCCGGGAGGCACTCGCCGCGGCCGAGACCGTCGAATCCGCCATGCGTTCGCTGGTCGGCCCCAGAGGCGCGCGGGCACTGGAGGGCGTGGTGCGCATGTCGGCGACCGACGGGTTCAGCGCCTACGTCGCGGCCCCGGCGGCAGCCGACGTCCAACGGCAGCACCCGCTGGTGTCGGTGGAGATCGTCGCCGCCACCCGCCGGGTCACTCAGCAACGCTCGGGCCTCGACCTCGAGGTCGTCGTCGGCGAACCACAGGTGCACCGCGCCGAGGCCACCCGCCTCGGTGACTACCGGTTAGGTCTGTACGCATCACGCGGCTACCTCGCCGCACACGGCGCCCCGTCCGACAGGGCCGATCTCGCCGCTCACCCGCTGGTCTACTTCATCGACTCCATGCTGCAGGTCGACGACCTCGACCTGGCCCGCACGTTCGCTCCCGCGATGCGGGAGTCGGTCACCTCGACCAACGTCTTCGTCCACGTCGAGGCGACGCGTGCGGCGGCCGGGCTTGGACTACTGCCGTGCTTCATGGCCGATCGCCACGACGACCTGGTTCGCGTGCTCGCCGACGACGTCGGCCTGCTGCTGAGTTATTGGCTCGTGGCCCGGTCGGAGACCCTGCGCCGGCCCGAGGTCGCGGCTCTGGTCGACGCCATCCGCGCCCGCATGGACGACCAGCGCGACGTGCTGCTCGGCACGCAGGCCCCCGTCACGTAGCGACCGACTCCATGGGCGCGTCCACGCGAAATCCCAAGGCCGCCAATTGCGCACGCATCAACGTCTCCTGATGGGCCGACGGGAGTCGCTGGGGAAACAGCTCCGCGTGCACCGAGATGCCGTCGATGACCGCGATGAGCAACTCGGCGACGTCGGCGTCGGTCAGCTCGCTGTCGAGCCGCCCGGCCCGGCGGACGTCGGCAATCAGACCGCGCAGCTTGGTGAGCAGTTCACTGGCCGCCTCGCGCTGGAATTCCCGCAGCGCCGGGTTGGACAGGGCACGCGGCCAGAACGTGATCTCCATCAATGTCTCCACGCGGCGTTCACCGTCGAGGGGAAGGTTCTGCATCAACATCGCCCACAGCTGGCCGACCTCGTCCTTGCCGCGCATGCTCTCGGCCAGCCGGTCCATGAACTCGCGGTGAGTCTTCACCAGGATGGACTGCAGGATGTGGTCCTTGTCCTGAAAGTAGTGGCTCAGCACCCCGTTCGAGTAACCCGACTCGTGCGCGATCGCCCTCGTCGTCGTGTGGTCGAGACCCACGTCGACGATGACCCGGATCGCGGCGCTCAGGATCTCCTCGCGACGTTCGTCGTGGTCGACGATCTTCGGCATGGCGTCCCCTCGGGTGGTGTCTGACCCGAGTGTATGGCGCGCGCGATTCAGCGACCGTAGGACAGTCGACTGGACTGCTCGGCCACCGCCGCCAGGTCATCGTCGCTCAGCAGCGCGGGCGTGCCAAGACTGCTGGCCGCGAGGTGCACGTCGCATAGCCACTCGATCAGGCACGCGTGCTCGACGGCCTCGGCGACCGACCGCGCACTGCTCACCGCGCCGTGGTTGCGCAGCAGGACGGTGCCGAAGCCCTCGGCGATGCGGTCGCCGACGGCCGCGGCGAGCTCGTCGCTTCCGAAGAGGTGGTACGGGACAGTGGGAATCGAACCGCCCAGCCGCGCGAGGTTGTAGTGCACCAACGGCATTCGATCGCACACCAGACCCACGGCGACCGAACTGCGGCCGTGGGTGTGCACGACCGCCCGAGCCGAGGAACGTCGGTAGACGCCCAGGTGCAGCCCGGTCTCCGACGACGGTCGAGCACCGCGCAGCACCTCACCGTCGAGGGTGAGGACGGTGACGTCCTCCGGCACGGCGGTCTCGAAGCGCAGGCCCGCCCGGGTGACCAGGACGTGCTCGGCGGTTCGCGCGCTGACGTTGCCTGCGCCCGCCAAAGCCACCCCCCGGGTTGCCAATTCGCGACAGGCCAGGGCGACCTCACCCTGCAGCTCGCGAAGCTCGACCACCGACTCCCCCACTAGGCCAAGCCACGTTGGTGACGGGCGCGCAGTCCGGCGAAGGCCCCCTCGAGTCCGGTCAGCGCCATGTCCAGGTCGTCCGGCGTCGTCGCAGCCGAGACGAACCAGTTGTGCTTGGGGTGGACGTAGACGCCACGGGCCTGCGCCTCGGCGCTGAACGCGATCGACAGCTGGTAGTCGACGTCGTTGGCGAACAACAGGTTTGGCATCTGAGCCGGCCCGGTGTAGCGGACGTCGAATCCCCATCTGGTCGCGGCCTCCAGGACACCGGAACGCAACTGCAGGCCGACGTCCCTCATCGTCGCCACCGCGTCACGACGCGCCAGTTCGTTCAACGTCGCCAAGCCCGCGGCCATGGCGACCGCTCCCATCCAGAACGACCCGGTGACGAAGATGCCGCCCGCCGCGTCGCGGTAGCGATCGGTGCCGGTGACCGCCGCCAGGGGGTACCCGTTGGCGATGGCCTTGCTCCACGGCGTCAGGTCCGGGTAGACGCCGAACGCGTCCCAGCTGCCCCCGTGGTTCAGGCGGAAGCCGGCGCGCACGTCGTCGAGGATCAACGCCGCACCGATCTCGTCGCAATACGCCCGTACGTCGCGCGCGAAGGTGGGATCGGCGAGTTCCTGGTCGAATCCGGCGTCATGCCGGAACGGGCTGACGATGACTGCGGCGACGTCGGCCGCACGCTCGCCGACCGCGTCGCGAATGGAGGCAATGTCGTTGTACCGGTAGCGCAGGAGGTTCGCGCGATCCGCGGCGGTGACGCCCGCCGGGAACGGCGTGCACCAGGGCGCGGCCCCGTGATAGGCGCCCTCGGCGACGAGGATGACGTCGCGCTTGGTCTCGGCGCGGGCGATGGTGCAGCACATGGTCGTCGCGTCCGTGCCGTTCTTGGCGAACATCGCCCAGTCGGCGTTCTCGACGGTCCGCACCAGCTCCTCGGCCAGTTCGACCATGATGGGCGCGGGGCCGTTGAGGCAGTCGCCCCGGCGGCGCTGATCCTCGGCCGCCTGCTCGACCACCGGATCGTGGTGGCCGAGGATGACCGGGCCCCAACTGCACATCAGGTCGACGTACTCGTTGCCGTCGACGTCCCAGAGGCGCGCTCCGCGCGAGCGCGCGACGAACTGCGGGATGGCCGGCAGCGCGTTCATGTTCTGGTGGCCGTACATGCCGTTCGGGACGACGGCGTGGGCGCGCCGACGCAGTTCGGCGTCGACGCTGCGCTGGCGCCGGTCGACGTTCGTGCCGAGTTCGGTGGTCATGGTGTCCTACTCCTCCGGTCGAGCATGGATGTCAAACGTGGTCGACGGTGCGCCGAATGCGTTCGGCGGCATCGGGTTCGCGTACGGCGATCACTGCGAGGACGCCGGCGAGGTCCTCGATGCCCGCGTCCGAGCCCAGACCGGACGCCACGAGGGCTCCGCAGGCGCACCCCAGCAGCGCGGCATCCTCGGGGTCACAGCCGGCCAGCAGGCCGGTGATCATGCCGGCGTTGAAGGAGTCCCCGCATCCGGTGGTGTCGACGACCGTCGTCGGGAACGCGGGCACCCGGGTGGGGGCCGCGTCGGGGCGCACCAGCAGCGCGCCGTCGGCGCCGACGGTCACGGCCACCGCACCGACCCCGCGGGCGAGCAGCACCCTCGCCGCGTCGACCAGATCGTCGACGCCGGTCAATCCGCGCAGCTGCTGATCGTTGGGCATGAACCAATCGACCAGCAGCAGAAGCGAACCCAGTAGGTCGAGAGTCGCCGGTGTCGCCGGGTGCAGCAGGTCGACGAAGATGGGCTTACCGGCGGAATGCACCGCCTCGAGCAGGGCGATGCCGGCGGGCTCGAGAAGCCTCGGCATGGTCTCCGGCCCGCCGAACAGAACCGCGTCACAGGCCAGAAGGTCGGCACCGCGGACGTCGTCTGCGCACGTCGACGGCGTGACCCCCGGGACGTGCAGGGCCGGCCGTTCGCCGTTGGGGCGGATCGGCAGGATCGTCGACGACGTCACCCCGCCAGGTCGCGTCACCAGCCCGGCGACGTCCACCCCGTGTGCCGAGAGCTGCGTCTGAAGCAGGTGGCCGAGCACGTCGTCCCCGATCGCGGCGAACGAGGAGACCGCACACCCGAGCTTGGCCAGGTCGACGGCGGCGCCGCCGCCGGTGCCCGCGACCGTCACGCGGATCTCGTCGAGCAGGACACTGCCTTGGCCGTCTGGAATGTGCGAGACCGGCCGCCCGAGCACGTCGATGAGGTGCGGTCCGACGACCGCGACGGAACCCGGCGTCCTCATGCGTGCCCGTGCGGTACGGGCACTGGGTCGAAGTCGACCACGGCGTCGCGGCGGAGGCGGTGCACCACGAATCCGACGACGAACGCGAGCGGAATCAACCACGGCAGCAGGTTGGGGACGGTGTCCTCGGTGCCCGTCAGGACGGAGTAGTTGGCGATGATCAGGCCGGTGGCCACCAGCAGACCTGCGGCCCCGATCAGGGGCGCTGCCAACGTCTTCCAGAGCCGGCGGTCCTTGCGCCGACGGAAGAACACCACCACGGTGACGGCCACCGCGCCCTGCATGGCGACGATGCCGACGGTGAACAACCCGCCGAGGCTGGTGTAGACGCCCAGGTAGGGATCGGCGCCGAGGAGGACGAAGACCGCCACCAGGACCGCCGTCAGGACCGAGAGCGCCTCGCTGGCCCGGGCCGGCCCCTGGTACCGGGCGTGCAGTCCGCCGAGGAATTTCGGCATGGTGCCCTGCGTACCCATCGTCTGCAGATACCGGGTGGTCGCGTTGTGCAGTGCGACCAGCGACGCCAGCACGCTGGTGAGGAAGAAGACCTGCATCAACGTCGTCAGGAGGGGGCCACCCTGTTGACCGGACAGCACGAACAGGAGGTCGCCTTGGGATTCGTTGGCCGTCGGCACGATCTGGTTCACGCCGATCGAGCCGACGATGAGCCAGACGGTGAGGAAGTAGAACACCGAGATGACGCCGACGCAGAGGTAGATCGCGCGGGGCACGGTCTTGCCGGGGTTGCGAGCCTCGTTGGCGTAGATGACCGCCGACTCGATGCCGATGAACGAGGTGAAGGCGATCATCAACGCCGGACCGATGCTGCCCGAGAACACGTGCTGGGGCGTGAATATCTCCAACGGCAGTGCAGACAGGCCGTCGTGCGCGAGGATCAGGACGTCGAGCACGACGAGCATCGCGAATTCGGCGACGATCATCACGAGCAGGACGCTGGCGCTCAGGTCGGCAGCGTGTCTGCCCAGCACCCCGACGATGAGCAGCGCCACCACGGAGTACAGCCACCAGGGCAGATGCAGACCGTGTCCCTGGGCGATGACGTCGGCGAAATATCCTGCGGCCGCCGTGATTCCGATGGTGCCAGCCCCGTAGGCAAGAGTGGTGGCGTAGGCGGCACCGAGTCCGGCGCCGGGCCCGAACCCCGCGTGCACGTAGCGGGCGAACCCGCCGCCGCCGGGAACCGCGCGGTTGATCGCCACGTATCCCACCGCGAAGCACCCGAGTACCAGACCGGCGACGACGAAGATGATCGGGAGCCCCGCGCCGTTGCCCAGCGTGAACCCGATCGGGGTGTTTCCGATGACCGATCCCAGCGGGGCGGACCAGGCGATGACGAGCAGTGCCACTCGCCCCGTCCCCAGGTTGGCCTTGTATTGCGTTGCGCCCGGCCCTGATTGCGGCGTGGTGTCGTCGACGGTGGCGGCGGGTGGCGTGGGTGATGACATTCGGGCTTCTTCCCTGTGGTCGCGCAGGATTCATGCCGGATGGCTCGGGCGTCGGCGCCCGGTGATTAAAGTATGCGGACGTCCGAAATAAAACAATGGCCGGGCGAAATCCTTAACGCGTTGGCAACACACGGCGCGACCGCTTGCGGGATCGCCAGCCGCCTGATGGGCTCGACCAATGCCATTCCTGGACACCGACGACGGTCGCGCCTACTACCGGCATTGGGCCGCCCCCGACCCCCGGGCGGCGGTCGTCTTCCTGCACGGCTTCGGCGAACACACCGGCCTCTACCACCGGTACGGCTTCGCCCTCAACGCCGCGGGCGTCGACCTCTGGGCCGTCGACCAGTTCGGCCACGGCCTGACGCCGGGCGAGCGCGGAGACTTCGGATCTCTCGAGGCGAGCATCGCACTCGCCGACGGGCTGGCCGAACTGGCACGTACCGAGACACCCGGCGTGCCACTTATCGCCCAGGGGCATTCCTTCGGCGCGGTGGCGACGCTGTGGAAGGTGCTGTCCGCACCAGACGCGTACCCTGCCGCGGTGATCTCCGGAGCACCGCTGGTCCCGGTGCCCGGCCTGGTCGACGTGGACTCGACCTTCGAGATCGCGCCGACCCAGCTGTCGGCCGACCCGTTCTATCTCGACGCGATGGAGAACGACCCCCTGGCCTTCGTCGACGCCGACGGCGGCCCGCTGGCCCGCGAACTGGACCGGGGCTGGGACGCGTTCGGAGGCACCCTGCCCACGCTGGCCATTCCGGTGCTCGCCGTCCACGGCGTCGACGACCCGATCGCCCCCATCGGGGCGCTGCGGGCATACGCCGAACGGGTCGAGCCGTTGTCGCTGGTGGAGATGCCCGGCGGCGGCCACGACATCCTCAACGACACGAGCCATCGCGAGGTCGCGGATCACGTCGTCGGCTTCATCCACAGGAGTTGTGCACAGTGTGGATGAATTACACCGGTGTAGTTCCCGCCTAGAGCCAGGTGTCAGCCGTCGTCGCCGTCAGGAACGCGTCGAGGTCGTCGCGCCACTGCGCCGGCGTGTTCTTGTCCGGCTCGATGCCGGTGTACTCACCGCGGTAGAACAGCAGCGGACGGGGCTTCTCCTTCGCGGGCTCCGACATGTCGTGCACCGCGCCGAACACCACGAAGTGGTCGCCGCCGTCGTGCACGGAGGCCACGGTGCAGTCGATGTGCGCCAGGGCTCCCGCGAGAACCGGCGAGCCCAGGTGTGACGGCGTCCAGTCCACGCCCGCGAACTTGTCCGGCTCCCTGGACCCGAAGCGCGCCGAGACGTCCTTTTGGTCCTCGTGCAGGACGTTGACGCAGAACTTCCCGCTGGCTTCGATCGCCTGCCAGGAACGCGACTGCTTCGTCGGGCAGAACAGCACCAGCGGCGGATCCAGCGAAAGAGCCGCGAACGACTGACACGCGAAGCCGACGGGCTCGTCGTCGTGCACGGTGGTGATGATGGTGATGCCCGTGCAGAACTGCCCGAGCACGTGGCGGAACGTGCGGGCGTCGATGGGCTGGGACACGGTCGGCGCTACTTGAAGCCGACGCTGAAGTCGTGTCCCCACAACGACACCGCGGTGCTCTCCCGAGCCACCCAATTGGTGTCTTCGACTTCGAGCCCCTCACAACCGAATTCGACGTCGAACCCGCCGGGCGTCTTCATGTAGAAGGACAACATCTTGTCGTTGACGTGCCGACCCAGCGTCGCCGACATCGGCACCTTGCGGCGCAGCGCGCGATCGAGGCACAGGCCGACGTCGTCGGCTTCCCCGACCTCCACCATCAGATGCACGATGCCGGTCGGATTGGGCATCGGCATGAAAGCCAGCGCGTGATGCCTCGGGTTGCAGCCGTAGAAGCGCAGCCAGATCGGATCGGCATCGGCAGGACGGCCAGCCAGTTGCGGCGGCAGGCTCATCGAATCCCGCAGCCGGAAGCCCAGCACATCCTGATAGAACGCTTGGGCCTCGGCATCGTCGTCGCAGGTCAGCACCACATGCCCGAGGCCCTGCTCGGCGGTGACGAACTCGTGGCCGTACGGGCTGACGAACCGGCGACCCAGATACTGGGCACCGTGGAACGCCTCCAGAACGTTGCCCGCGGGGTCGACGAACCGGATCAACCCCTCGACGCGTCGTTCGAGCTTGTCCTCGCGGGTGCCTTCGGTGAAGTCGACGCCGGCCTTGGCCAACGTCTCGCGCAAAGCCTGAAGAGCAGGCGCGTCGGCGACCTCCCAGCCGGAAACGAGCAGACGGTCGTGCTCGCCCGGCACGATCACCAGCCGGGCCGCCATCTCGTCCATCCGTAGATAGAGCGCGCCCTCGGTGGCTGCCATGTCGGGAGCGGAGCCTTCCACCATGCCCAGCACCTTCAGCGCAAACTCACGCCATGCCGACACATCGGTTGCCTCGATGCGCATGTACCCCAGCGCCTTGATGCTCATCGGCCAACCCCCAGGAAATCAATGGTCAGCTGGTTGAATTCGTCGAACTTCTCCAGCTGCGCCCAGTGCCCGCACTGTCCGAACACGTGCAACTGCACGCGTTGAATCTGCTTGAGCGCCACCAGGGCTCCGTCGATGGGGTTCACGCGGTCCTCACGGCCCCAGATCAGCAGAACCGGCTGGCGCAGCTTGTACACGTCGCGCCACATCATCCCGAGCTCGAAGTCCGCGCCGGCGAACGACTTTCCCATCGCCCGCGCCGCAGCCAACGACTCCGGCTGACTGGCGATCGCGAAACGTTCGTCGACCAACTCGGGCGTGATGAGGCTCTGGTCGAAGACCATGATGCGCAGGAACTTCTCCATGTTCTCGCGCGTCGGGTCGACGGTGAACTTGCCCAGCAGTTTGACGCCCTCGGTCGGATCGGGGGCGAAGAGATTGACGCTGAGGCCGCCGGGGCCCATCAGCACCAGTCGGCCCGCACGCTTCGGGTTGTCGAGCGCGAAGCGCACCGCGGTACCACCGCCGAGCGAATTGCCCACCAGCGCAGCACGTTCGATACCGAGATGGTCGAGCAGCGCCAGCAGGGCCAGTGAGCTGTACCGGTTGTACTGCTCGTGCTCGGTGTGCTTGTCGGAGAGCCCGTACCCGGGCTGGTCGACGGCGAGGACATGGAAGTGCTGCGCGAGCACGGCGATGTTCTTCGAGAAGTTCGACCAGCTCGACGCACCGGGGCCGCCACCGTGCAGGAGCACGACGGTTTCCGGATTGCCCACGCCCGCTTCGTGATAGTGCAGGCGCATGTCGCGCCCGTCCCCCGTCGCTCCGCTCGCCCCAGAACGCACCTGTGCGAAGCGCGACGTCGACTCGAACGTGATCTCCTGCAACGCAGTCATCGAGTCAGACCATCGTGTCGGCCGGCGGCAGCCCGAAGGCCTCGTTCCCGAAGATGAGGTAGGCGCGTTCCGGCTCGTTGGCGGCGTGCACCCGACCGGCGTGGGCATCACGCCAGAATCGCTGCACCGGCTTGTCGGTCTCCAATGCGGTGGCACCGGACGCCTCGAACAGAAGGTCGATCGACGCGATGGCGCGGGCCGTCGCACGCACCTGGTCGCGACGGGCGCGAGCCCGCAGTTCGAATGGAATCTCCTGCCCCGCCGTCAGCAATGCGTACTCCTCGCCGACGTTGCCGATCAACTGACGCCAGCCGGCGTCGATGTCGCTGGCGGCCTCGGCGATGCGCACCTTGGCGAACGGATCGTCCTTGGACTTCTCGCCGGCGAAGGCGGCGCGGACGCGCTTGCCCTGGTGCTCGACGTGCGCGTCGTAGGCGCCGTAGGCCATCCCCATGATGGGGGCGGTGATGGTCGTCGGATGCATGGTGCCCCAAGGCATCTTGTAGACCGGAGCCGTGTTGGTCTGCAAACCGCCCGCGGTCCGGTCGTTCATCGACTTGTAGGACAAGAAGCGGTGCTTGGGCACGAAGACGTCCTTGACCACGACCGTGTTGCTGCCGGTGGCCTTGAGTCCCACGACGTGCCAGACGTCGTCGATGCGGTAGTCCGACCGCGGGATCAGGAAGCTGCCGAAGTCGACTGGCCGACCGTCCTTGATGACCGGCCCGCCGAGGAACGCCCACGTCGCGTGGTCGCACCCGGAGGACCACTGCCACGCGCCGCTGACCAGGTAGCCGCCGTCGACGACGGTGCCCGCGCCCATCGGGGCGTAGGACGAGGAGATGCGGACGGAGCTGTCGTCGCCCCAGACCTCCTCCTGCGCCTGCTGGTCGAACAGCGCGAGGTGCCAGTTGTGGACGCCGATGATCGAGCTCACCCAGCCGGTGGAGCCGCATGCGCTGCCGAGCCGGCGGACCGCCTCGTAGAACGAGGTGGGGTCGCACTGCAGGCCACCCCACTGTTCGGGCTGCAGCAGCTTGAAGAATCCGGCCCGGTCGAGCTCGTCGATCGTCTCATCCGGGATGCGGCGGAGATCCTCGGCCGCCTGGGCGCGCTTGGCGATCAGCGGCAACAAATCGTCGATGCCGTCTAGGACCGATTGCACGTCGCGTTGTTCAATAGACGTCACTGGTTGCCTCCGGGCATGGTGGAGCGGATCAAGGACTTCACCAAGATTAGAACACGTTACGATTTGTGTCGAGCAAGTCGTTCCTATGATGGCTAGACCTGCGAAAGTGCATTTTTGTAACATGTTCTAGTTTTGCGCCTCGGCAGCGATGCAGACTCAACTACTGATGGAGGACCGACCGTGACGGACGAGCCGCTCGGCACCCACGTGCTCGAGCTGCGACTGGCCGACGTCGTCGAGGAGACCGCCGACGCGCGGTCGCTCGTCTTCGAAGTACCCGACGGATCGCAGATCCCCGCCGAACGGCTCCGCCACCAACCGGGCCAGTTCCTCACGCTGCGGGTGCCCAGCGACCGCACGGGATCGGTCGCCCGCTGCTACTCGCTGTGCAGCTCCCCGTTCGGCGACGAGGCGCTGACCGTCACGGTCAAGCGCACCGCGGGTGGGTACGCCTCCAACTGGCTGTGCGACAACGCGCACCCCGGCATGACGATGCACGTGCTGGCGCCCTCTGGCACGTTCGTGCCCACGACCCTCGACACGGACTTCCTGCTGCTGGCGGCGGGCAGCGGCGTGACACCGATGATGGCGATCCTCAAGTCAGCACTGTCGGAGGGCACCGGCAACGTCACCCTGGTCTACGCCAACCGCGACGAGAAGTCGGTCATCTTCGCCGGTGCGCTGCGCGACCTGGCCACGAAGTACCCCGACCGCTTCACCGCAGTGCACTGGATCGAGACGGTCCAGGGACTGCCGAGCGCCACCGCCCTGGTCAACCTGGTGGCCCCGTACGCCGAGCGTGAGACGTTCATCTGCGGGCCGGGTCCGTTCATGGTGGCGGCACGGGAGGCCCTCGACGTCGCCGGCGCCGCTCCCGAACGAGTCCACCTGGAAGTGTTCAAGTCCCTTGAATCCGACCCGTTCGCCGCGGTCGTCATCGAGGAGGACGACGGCGACGAGGAACCCGCGCGGGCGGTCGTGACCCTCGACGGCGAGACCCAGGACATCCGCTGGCCCCGCAACGCCAAGCTGCTCGACGTGCTGCTCGACAAGGGTCTCGACGCGCCCTTCTCGTGCCGCGAAGGCCACTGCGGCGCATGCGCGGTACTCGTCAAGAGCGGCGAGGTGCACATGGAGGTGAACGACGTGCTGGAGGCCTCCGACCTCGCCGAGGGATTGATCCTGGCCTGCCAGGCCAAGCCGGCATCCGATTCAGTCGAAGTCACCTACGACGAATGACCTGCGGGCTAACATTCGCTGG
Source organism: Mycobacterium sp. NPDC006124 (assembly GCF_040614235.1). Classification (NCBI taxonomy): domain Bacteria; kingdom Bacillati; phylum Actinomycetota; class Actinomycetes; order Mycobacteriales; family Mycobacteriaceae; genus Mycobacterium; species Mycobacterium sp. NPDC006124. The sequence continues at coordinate 521,324 of NZ_JBEXUA010000002.1, forward strand.
ACCGCAGAGGAGCAACGTGAAGCGCAGGGCTGGAACTCTCGCGGCGATGTCGGCCACGATGCTGACGCTTGGCGTCCTCACCCCGACCGCGGAGTCTGCCGCAGCGACGAACACCGCCACCCGTGGCATCGCCATCGACGACACCCACACCGTCCAGATCCACGTCACGGCCAACTGCGTCAAGGCCGAGAACCGGTGCTACTTCGACACGCTGGCCGACGTCCTCACACCCGACGGCACCACCGGCTTCCCGTCGGACTTCTACGGCAAGCAGAACACCACCATCCGGTCTACGAACCGGTTGGTCTACATGGACGCGGACTTCGACGCCGCCAACACCCGGATGTTCAAGTCGATCAGCGACACCGAGTTCGCGACGGTGTACTTCGCGGGCAACCCGCCCGTCATGCGCGGCGACGCCCGCACCGTCCAAATCGAGACCGGGCAGCCGAACACCGACGCCGGCTTCATCGCCTGCGCCTACATCCAGGTGGTGTACGGCGGAATCAACCTGACCACGCCCACGGCCTGCGCGCAGACCACGTACTCCTGAGACTCAGCCGAGGTTGCCGACGAGAACGGGCTGTGCCCGGTACTCCGAGGAGAACAGCTCCTTGAGCGCGTCGACCTTCGGCATGTCGTTGGCCGCGATGTAGGCACTCGTCGGATGTGAGTTCAGGTAGTCCTGGTGGTACTGCTCGGCCGGGAAGAACCCCGTATTCGGCTCGACCTTCGTGACGATCGGGGCAGGGAACGTCTTGGCCGCCGACAGCTGCGCGACGTAGGCGTCGGCGATGCGCTGCTGAGTGGGGTCCTGGGCGAAGATCGCCGAGCGGTACTGCGTGCCCTCGTCGGGGCCTTGCCGGTCGAGTTGCGTCGGATCTTGCACCACCGAGAAGTAGATCTGCAGCAGCCGACCGAAGGTCACCTGCGACGGGTCATAGGTGATGCGCACCGACTCGGCGTGTCCGGTGGTGCCGGTGCTGACGGTCTCGTAGTCGGCAGTCGCCTGCTGCCCGCCCGCATATCCGGACTCGGCCATGGTCACGCCCTTGACGTGCTGAAACACCCCCTGAACGCCCCAGAAGCAACCCCCGGCGAGCACGGCGGTCTCCGAGGTGCCCGGTGTCGCCGTCGGTTCGTCGACCGCCGGTGCGGGAACCACGACGGGAGCCGCCGTCCCGATGCCGGCGAGCACCGCAGGGCTGGTGATCGCACCCGATTGCACCCCGATGAACACCGCGGCGACCACCCCGAGTGCGCCGAGACCACTGCCGAGGGTCAGCCTCGTCCGATTCGCCATCTCACCAGTGTCCCGCGGTCGCGGCGCCCGTGGTGGACGCGGTTGTTACCGGGGCCTGACGGAAGGCGGCTATCGCGGCAAGCCCAGCAGCCGCTCGCCAGCAAGATTCAGGAGGATCTGTTCGGTGCCGCCGGCGATCGACAGGCACCGGGTGTTGAGGAAGTAGCGCACGTCGGGCGAGTCCACGATGCCGGCGCCGTCGCGGGAGTCCATGATCGCCTCGGCGAGGTTCTGCCGGTAGCGCACCCCGATCAGCTTGCGCACGCTCGACGCGGCGCCCGGGTCGTGACCGCCGACCGCCATCTGCGCGATCAACGCATCCAGGAGCGCGCCGACCTGAGCCGCCACGATGAGCACGCCCAGGCGATCGGCCTCGGCCGGGTCGAGATCGCCCTCGAGCACCTCCAGCAGGTGTTCCATCCCCCGGTCGAGCGCCCCGCCGGTGGCGATCGCCACCCGTTCGTTGGCGAGCGTGGTGCGAGCCAGCGGCCACCCGCCGTCCACCGGGCCGACCACCATCTCGTCAGGCACGAAGAGGTCGTCGAAGAAGACCTCGTTGAAGAGGGCCTCGCCGGTGATCTCGCGCAGCGGCCGGATGTCGATGCCCGGTGACTTCATGTCCACCAGGAAGTAGGTGATGCCCTTGTGCTTCGGGGCGTCCGGGTTGGTCCTCGCCAGGCAGATGCCCCAGTCGGCGCGGTGCGCGTTCGACGTCCACACCTTTTGACCGGTGAGCGACCAACCGCCGTCGGTGCGAATAGCCTTGGTGCGCAACGCCGCCAGATCGGATCCGGCACCGGGCTCGCTGAACAGCTGGCACCAGTACACGTCGCCGTTGAGCGTGCCCGGGATGAACCGCTCGATCTGCTCGGCGCTGCCGTGACCCAGGATCGTCGGGGCCGCCCACCATCCGATCGAGATGTCCGGACGCACCACGCCCGCCGCCTCGAGCTCCTGGTCGATCACCAGCTGCTGCGCGGGTGAGGCGGCGCGGCCGTACGGCTCGGGCCAATGCGGCGCCATCAGGCCTGCCTCGGCCAGGGCGGTCTGCCGCTGCTCCTCGGGCAGCGCGGCGATGCCCGCGACGGTCTCGGCGACCTCGGCCCGGACGTCCTCGCCCCCGGTGACGTCGACGTGGAGCTGACGGCGGATGCCGTCGCGCGTGAGCGTGGCGCACCGCCGCAACCAGGTCGACCTGCCGCCGAGGAACTGGGCGTTGGCGTAGGCACGACGCATGAAGAGATGCGCGTCGTGCTCCCAGGTGATGCCGATGCCACCGAGCACCTGAATGCAGTCGCGGGCGTTGACCTTCTCGGCCTCGATGCCGATCGCCGAGGCGACCGCGGCCGCGATCGACAACTGGTCGGCGTCGCCGTCGACCACGGCGCCGGCGGCATCGGCCGCGGCGACGGCGACTTGCTGTGCGCGCAAGAGCATCTCGGCACACATGTGCTTGACCGCCTGGAAGCTGCCGATGGGCTTACCGAACTGCTCGCGCACCTTCGCGTACTCGGTGGCCGCCTCGAGACACCACCGCGACAGCCCACTGGCCTCGGCGGCCAGCACCGTCGCGGTCAGGTCGACGACCCGCTGGTGCGGTAGGTCGATTCTGGTGGCCGGCGCCGAGGACAACTCGACGCGGGCCAGGGGGCGGGAGAAGTCGGTGGCCTCCAGCGGCTCGACCGTCACCCCCGCGGCGGTCGCGTCGACGTGAACCCAGCCGTCATCGGACGGCAGCACGAGAATCCCGTCCACCACCGCACCGAGGACGTACTTCGCCGAGCCGGTCGCGGTCGCGCCGTCGAACGCGATGTCGGATCCGAGCGCCACTCCGGCGGTGCGCTGCCCGGAGATCAGGGCGTCGAGGAGCTTCTCGTCGGTGATCACCAGGGTCGCCAGCGCGGTCGTCGCGACCGGACCGGGCACCAACGCCGCGGCCGCTTCGTCGACCATCAGGCAGAGGTCCTCGACGCTGCTGCCGGCACCGCCGAGCTCCTCGGGCACGGCCACCCCGAACATGCCGAGTTGAGCCAGACCGTCGTACACCGGCCGCCACGATTCGGGGTCACCCGCCTCGACGCCACGCACCGCCGCGACGGCCCCCGACGAGGTCGCCCAATCCCGGACGAGCTCCCGCACGGCAAACTGATCGTCGGTGATGCTCGCGGACACCGAACCTGTCGAAGCCATCGTCGGGCCCTCCTGGGTCTTGGAGAGAAGACGGTGCTTCTCACTAGAACGTGTTCTAATGGTGACACTGTTCGAACGTCAAGTCGACTGCCATTACTCCAGGACAGGTCGGTGACCCGGGGGCACGGAGGTGGGACATTCCTGATTCGCGTGCGTATCGTTTTCACCTAATGCGTACTACGAAGGAGATGCCCACCGCATGTCCGGTTCATCCGTGCCAGCAAGCGATCGAGCACCAACTAGTTCGGGGCCTGGGTCGTCGTCGTCGACCGGCCCGCGCCAGGTGACCAAGGTGGCCGTCCTGGCCGAGTCCGAGCTCGGGTCCGAAGCGCAGCGCGAACGGCGCAAGCGCATCCTCGACGCCACCCTGGCCATCGCCTCCAAGGGTGGTTACGAGGCAGTTCAGATGCGTGCGGTCGCCGAGCGCGCCGACGTCGCCGTCGGAACCCTCTACCGCTACTTCCCCTCCAAGGTGCACCTGCTGGTTTCGGCGCTGGGCCGGGAGTTCGAACGCATCGACGCCAAGACCGACCGGGCGTCGCTGACGGGCGGCACGCCCTATCAGCGGCTCAACATCATGGTCGGAAAACTCAACCGCTCCATGCAGCGCAACCCGTTGCTCACCGAAGCCATGACCCGGGCGTTCGTCTTCGCCGACGCCTCGGCCGCGGGTGAAGTCGATCACGTCGGCAAGCTGATGGACTCGATGTTCGCCCGCGCGATGAGCGACGGCGAGCCCACCGAGGACCAGTTCCACATCGCTCGCGTCATCTCCGACGTCTGGCTGTCCAATCTGCTGGCCTGGCTGACCCGACGCGCCTCGGCCACCGATGTCAGCAAGCGTCTGGACCTCGCCGTCCGGCTGCTCATCGGCGACGGGGAACACCCTAAGATCTGACCCGTGGGTGACCTACCGGCAGACCTCGTCCGCGCACTCGACGAGGCGGCCGCCACCGAGCGGTTGCTCGTCGCCTCCGACTTCGACGGCACCCTTGCGCCTCTGGTCGACGACCCCGCCGACGCCCGGCCGCTGCCGCGCGCGGCCGAGGCACTGCTCGCGCTGGCCGACCTGCCGTCCACCGAGGTCGCCCTGGTGTCCGGGCGGGCTCTGGCCACCCTGCGGGAGTACTCCGGCATGCCGGCGAGCGTGCACCTGGTGGGTAGTCACGGGGCTGAGTTCGACACCCGCGGGCAGGAGCGAAGCGACTCGGGGAACGTGCCTGGTTTCGCGCTGGAGATCGACGAGGCACTGCTGGCGTCCATCGCCTCCGAACTCGACGCGATCGCCGCGGACCGGGTCGGGGTGACGGTCGAGACCAAGCCCGCCAGTGTCGCGATCCACGTCCGAAACGCCTCGGCGGCTGACGGCGCGGCGGCCCTCGACGCGGCCCGCACGGTGGGCGTCGCCTCGGGCGTCGAGATCACCGCGGGCAAGGACGTACTGGAGTTCGCCGTCATCTCCACCGACAAGGGCGAGGCGCTCGACGTGATTCGCACGCAGAGCGACGCGACGGCGGCGGTGTTCTTCGGCGACGACGTCACCGACGAGAAGGCCTTCCGCCGGATGGTCGGATCCGACGTCGGCGTGAAGGTCGGGCCGGGCGAGACCCTCGCTGCCTACCGAGTCGACTCCCCGGACGACGTCGCGGAGTCGCTGCACCACCTTCTCGAGCGACGGCGCGGCTAGGCCGGCGGGCCCGACGTACGTCCGCGCACCAGCTCGGTGCCGAGGATCTCCACCACGGGCAGGCCAGATCGCGGAGGGTTGTGCAGCAGCTCTCCTGCCCGACGGCCCTTTTCGACGCTGGGCTGGCGCACCGTGACCAATCCACGCGCCAAGGCGTCTGGGACGCCGTCGAATCCGGTGACGGTCATCTGCCCCGGCACGTAGATGCCTCGGCCGCGTAGATAGTCCATCGCCGAGAGCGCCAACACGTCGGTGGTGCACATCAACGCGGTGATTCGCGGGTTGATGTCCAATGCCACCTCGGCCGCCGCACCGCCAGATGTCGGCAGGTGTTCGCGACTCTCCACCACTGTCAGCGAATCCGCTTGCAGGCCTGCGGATTCCATCGCCTCGCGAGTTCCACGGATGCGTTCGCGCTGAACGTAGAAGTGCGGGTTGTCCATTCGGTCGTGATCGGCCTTCGCGGCCGCGGCATCGCCATGCGGCCATCCCCGTCCGAGACGCATCGTCAGCACGCCGATGTGGCGGTGGCCGAGCCCGATCACGTGGTCGGCGACGCTGCGCATCGCGGCGCGGTCGTCGATGCCCACGCACGAGGCGTCCGGGACGTCCCGCGGCTGGTCGACGACCACGATCGGCAACGCGCGTTGCTCGAGCACCTGCAGATAGGGATCGTCGTCGGAGGCCGAGTAGACGACGAAGCCGTCGACGCCGGCGGACAGCACTGCGGCGGTCCCGTCGCTCACGCTCCGGTTGGGACCCGCGGCCACCAGCAGCAACCCCTGCCCCACCGCCTCGCACGACTCTGCCAGTCCCGCCACGAAGTCCAGGGCAGCCGGATCCCGGAACGAATAGTTGAGCGGTTCGGTCAGAATCAGGCCGACCGCGCCCGCACGACGGGTGCGAAGCGAACGGGCGACGGGATCGGGTCCGGCGTACCCCAGCTGCTTGGCCGTGGCCAGGACGCGCTCGCGGAGGTCAGCCGACAGCTGATCGGGCCGGTTGTAGGCATTGGAGATGGTGGTGCGCGACACCTTCAGCTCGGCGGCCAACGACGCCAGGGTTGCGCGCCGGCGTGGCGCAGGTCCTCTGGACATGAAGTATGACGCTAGCTGATCCGATGCAGTTCACGCCGCCGACTGGGCTGCGTGGCGCACGCTGGTGATCACTCGCACCGTGCCGCCCATGACGTCGGAGACGTAGACGGTGCGACCGTCGCGGCTCGCGGCCATCAGCCCGGGCTGGATGCCGACCCCGACGTTCTCGACGGCGCGGTTGGTGGCGACGTCGACCACGGTGACGGTGCCACAGTGAATGTTGCTCAGGTACAAGCGATCACCACGCACGATCATGTCCACCGGCGTCGCCTCCGGCGGGATCGCGTCCAGGGCACGGGTGTCGGGGGCGACGTCCACCGCGGTGCTGGTGGACCGGTCGACGACGGTCAGCGCGTTGGTGGCGACGTTGACGACGTACAGCCGCTTGCCCACGACGGCGGCGTAGTACGGATAGCCGGCCGTCTCCGCGTCGTCGGCGGTGTTGGTCGTCTGGTCGAGCACCGCGACCGTGCCTCCGCCGTAGTTGGTGACGTACACGCGGTCGGCGGTCGCGGCGAGGGCGAACGGGTCTCCGCCGACGGGGATGCGGACGAGTTCGGTGTTGTCGGTCAGGTCTATCACCGACACGGTGCCGGCGAGATCGGCGACGTAGAGGTGGTCGTCGGTGACCTCCAGACCGATCGGGTTGGCGCCGACGTCGACGACATCGACGACCGCGTTGGCCCGGGCGTCGATCACCGACACCGTACCGTCGTCGGCGTTGCCGACGTAGAGCATCCGGCCACTGGCGGCCAACGCGAAGGGCATGCTGCCGACCTCGACCGAACCGATGACCGTCTTGGTCGACGCGTCGACCACCTTCACCGCGCCGTTGCCGGCTGCGTCGTCGGACCCGTTGAGCACGTAGAGCCGATCCCCGATGACCGCCATGCCGTAGGTCAGCCCCGTGCCGACGTCGATGGTGCCGCTGACGACGGCTTCAGCCGGGTCGACGGGCGCACGCACGCCGATCGTCCGTCCGTCGGACGTGCCGACGGCGAACGCCACGACACCGTCGCCCACACCGAGGTGGGTCGCCAACCGGGCGGCAGGGGTCGGGGTGAACGTCCAGTGCCCGGTGTCGGGGTCGACGGTGCAGGCGCCCAACCGTCGGTCGAGTTGGCCGACCAACGAATGCGTGGGCGGGGCAACGTCGTTCGAGTCGCCGAGGTCGACGTGCCCCTGGACGCGCCCCGTCGTCCGGTCGACCCGGTCGACCACGGCGCGGGGGGCCGTGGGGTCGGCGAGGACCATCTCGGTCTGCCTCGGCGCGGCGACCGCGGGCCGTCCTCGGTCCGCGAGACCGCCCTCGGATTGACGCCGCACCCAGGCGAGCATCGCCCAGAGCGACGGCGCGTCGACGGGGCTGCCCGGCACCGGCAGGACGAAGGGCGCCAATGCCGCGGCCAGGACGCCGGCGAAGGTCGCGATCGGTTCCCGCGCGGAGGTGTCCTCGGCGGGCGACGTGGCCACCGGGCGGGCGGCGACGGGCGCCGGCGCGGTTTCCCCACGGCCCCCGACGACTGCTCGTTCGTCGGCGCCGAACGAGTTTCGGACGGCGCCTCCGACGATCGAGACGACGGCTGTCACGGGAGACCGCATCGCCGACGCGAGAACGTCGGACGCGGTGCCGAGCAGATCGACGTCCGTCGACGGGGTCCTTTCACCACGCGCGGCGACGCGGGCCGTGGCCGGGGTCTCGATCTCGACGGCCTCGACCACGGGGACCGGTTCGACGGTGGTGGTCGGCGTGGCCGCGGTGGGCGCGGTGGGCGTGGTGGGCGTGGTCGCGGCGACCGACGAGTCCACCGGCGTCGTCGATTCCGGATTTCCCGGATCCGCGTCGTACTCGGTCGAGGTGAGCGCGCCGCCCGAACTTCGAATCGAGACGCCGGGCGTGGGCTCGAGCGTCGAACCCGTCGAACCAGCCGACCCGGAGGCCTGACCGGGGCCCGACGACACGTCCGACCCCGGCCCGGCAGCGACAGAGCCCTCCCCCGCAGGTGGTGTCGACCCCCCGGACGACACCACCTCGGGCTCCGTCTTCGAGTCTGGATCCCCCGATCCCAAACTCTCTACCTGTGACGCGCCGGGTGCCGGTTCGGCCGACGGATCGGCCAGCACGATGCCCGGGTGGATCATCGCCGCCGTACCGAGCCCGAAGGCAGCTGCGAGGCTCCCCGCGTATCGGAGGCGTTTCATCTTGCTCACCGCCGATGCCCCTCGCCGCTTCGCGCCCGACGTTGTCCTTCCGACGTCGTCTGCACCGATGATCGCCCCAATCGGCGGGCGGGCGCATCGGGGATTCCCCTATGGTTCTGCGCGCCGCGACCCCATGCGGGCGGCTCCTTTGCCGTCAGCAGGCCCCATGCCCTAACATTTTGGAAACGGTTTTCATTAAAGTCAGGGAGTCATCCGTCGTGTCTCGTCGCCACCTCGTCCGATCCGTGCTGACGCTGGCAGTCGCCGTGACCACGCTCGTCGCTTCGGCATGCGGGAGCGGCGACGCCCCGGGTCGGGACTCGCGACCGACCGTCGTGGCCTCGACCGACGTCTGGGGTAGCGTCGCGACCGCGGTAGCGGGCGACCACGCGACGGTCCACTCCATCCTGACCAGCGCCTCGGCCGATCCGCACTCGTATGAGGCGAGCGCGTCCGACGCCGCCGCCATCACCGACGCGACGCTCGTCGTCTACAACGGCGGTCACTACGACCAGTGGGCCGACGACGTCCTGCTGGCCCATCCGGACGTCACCACAGTCGACGCGTACTCGCTGACTGCCAAGCCGTCGGACGGTCAACCTGCCAACGAGCACGTGTTCTACGACCTCGCGACCGCCAAGGCCGTCGCCGGGAGCATCGCCGACCACCTCGCCGGCGACGACCCCGCCAACGCCGCCGCCTACCGCGACAATGCGGCCAAGTTCGGCGCCCAGGCCGATGCGATCGCCGAGACCGAACGCGCGATAGGTCGCAAGCATCCCGGGGTGGCCGTCGTCGCGACCGAACCCGTTGCGCACTACCTTCTGGCCAACGCCGGCATCGCAGACCGCACGCCCGCGTCGTTCGCCAGCGCCGTCGAGGAGGGTGACGACCCCGCACCGGCCGACGTCGCCGCCATGCTCGACCTGATCTCCGAACACGACGTGTCCGCGGTCGTGCTCAACCGGCAGACCGAGACACCCGTCACCAACCAGATCCAGGACGCCGCCCGCACGGCCGGAGTCCCGGTCATCACCGTCGACGAGACGCTGCAGGACGGCCTCGACTACCTCGGCTGGCAACGCAAGACCGTCCAGGAGTTCGCCGACCAATTGGACCGCGCCCCCGCCGTGGCCCGATGACGGTCGTCGCACTGGCCGACGCCCGCCTCGCCTTCGGCGACCGCGTGCTGTGGGCCGGCCTGGACCTCGACGTGCGCGCCGGCGAGTTCATCGCCGTGCTCGGCCCCAACGGCACCGGCAAGACGTCGCTGCTGAAGGTGCTGCTCGGCCAGATGCCGCTCAGCGGCGGCACCGCCACGGTCTCCGGTCGGATCGGCTATGTGCCACAACATCGTTCGATGGACGGCAACCTGACGCTGCGGGGACGCGACCTGGTGGGCCTGGGCTACGACGGGCACCGGTGGGGCCTCACCGGCCCTCGTCAACGCGCCGCCAAGAGGGCCGTCGTCGCGACCGCACTCGACCAGGTGGACGGCGCTCACCTCGGCGACCTGCCGGTCGGCGTGATGTCCGGCGGTGAGCTCCAGCGGGTCCGGATCGCCCAGTCGCTGGCCACCGATCCAGCCCTGCTGCTGTGCGACGAGCCGCTGCTCAACCTCGACCCGGCCAACGCCCGGCTGATCTCCTCGCTGATCGACCAGCGGCGGCGCGAGTCCGGCACCGCCGTCCTGTTCGTCACCCACGAGGTCAACCCCGTGCTGCCCTACGTGGACCGGGTGCTCTACCTGGTCGACGGTCGCTTCCGCGTCGGCACCGTGGCCGAGGTGATGACCTCGGAGACGCTCTCGGAGCTCTACCGGTCCGACATCCAGGTCGTGAAGATCGGCGAGCAGTACGTGGTCGTGGGCGAACACTGCGAGACCCCACACGACAACTCCGAGCACGCGAGCGGACACCACCATGGGTGACCGTCTGACCGAACTGCTCTCGCAGCTGTTCGCCTTCGACGTCACGGCGGACCTGCTGCGGCGCGACTTCGTCCAGCAGGCGCTGCTCGCGGCGGCGCTGCTGGCACTGCTCGCCGGTGCGATCGGACCGTTCATCGTGATGCGGCAGATGTCCTTCGCGGTGCACGGCTCCAGCGAACTGTCCCTGACCGGGGCGTCGTTCGCGCTGCTCACCGGCTTCAACGTCGGCCTCGGTGCGCTGGTCGGCAGCGCGCTGGCCGCCGTGCTCTTCGGCTTCCTGGGGCAACGGACCCGCGAGCGCGACTCCGCGATCGGCGTCGTCCTGGCCTTCGGCCTCGGCCTCGCGGTGCTCTTCATCCACCTCTATCCCGGGCGGACCGGTACCAGCTTCGCCCTGCTGACGGGACAGATCGTCGGCGTCGGCTACTCGGGTCTGGCGCTGCTGAGCGTCATCACCGTGCTGGTGGTGGCCGTCCTCGCGGTGAGCTACCGCCCGCTGCTGTTCGCGACCGTCGACCCCGAGGTGGCGGCCGGCCGCGGGGTGCCCGTGCGCGCGCTGGGCATCGTGTTCGCCGCGCTGGTCGGCGTCGCGGCCGCGCAGGGCGTTCAGATCGTCGGCGCGCTGCTGGTGATGTCGCTGCTCATCACGCCCGCCGCGGCGGCGGCCCGCATCTTCACCTCTCCGCCGGCCGCCATCGCCGCGTCAGTGGTGTTCGCGGAGATCTCCGCGGTCGGCGGCATCCTGCTCTCACTCGCCCCCGGCGTTCCGGTGTCGGTGTTCGTGACCACGATCTCCTTCGCGATCTTCCTGCTGTGCTGGGCAATCGGGAGCCGCCGCCGCGTCAGCCGCTAGCGACCGGTCGCGTTTCGCCGCACCACTGCGACCACGACCCGGGGAACAGGGCGGCGTCCACGCCGGTGACGGCCAGGGCGGCGACCGCCACGGCGGCGGTGACACCTGACCCGCAGTACGCACCGGTTGCATCGCCGAGTGCGTCGGCGAGCTCGGCCGTCGGCAGGAACGCACCGTCGGCGTCCAGCAGCGACGTAAACGGCACGTTCACCGCGCCGGGGATGTGACCTGCCACCGGGTCGAGGGGCTCGACCTCTCCGCGGAAGCGCTCCGGCGCCCTCGCGTCGGCCAACCGGGAGCCCAGTGCGGCCGCGTCGTCGGCACTCAGCGTCGGAAGCGCACCCGCGTAGAGATCGTGGTGAGCGAACACGACGTCACCAGGCTCCGCGCGCACGATCCCGGTCTCCAGCGGTGCCGTCCACGCCGCCAGGCCGCCGTCGAGGATGCGCACGTCGGTCAGCCCCGCCGCCGTCAACACCCACCAGGCCCGGGCGGACCCCGCCCGGTTCCAGTCGTCGTAGACCACCACCGCGTCGCCGGTGCCGATGCCCCACCGCCGCGCCGCGACCTGCAAGGCGGCGCCGGACGGCAGCGGGTGCCTGCCCCGGCCGGCGACGTCGTGGTCGGTCAACTCGTCGTCCAGCGAGACGTACACCGCACCGGGCAGGTGACCGGCCTCGTAATCCGCCCGGCCGTCCGGAGCGGTCAGCTGCCACCGGACGTCGAGGATCCTCGGCGGTGCGCCGGAGGCGATCAGTTCGTCGAGTTCGGTTGCCGTGACCAGTACCTCGGATCTCACCTGAGTGAACGTACGCTGACCCGCGTGGCCGAGCAGCACGCGTTCAGCGAGACCGAGAGACGAGCCGTCTACCGGGTCATCGCCGAGCGCCGCGACATGCGCCGGTTCGTCCCCGGCACGGTGCCCGAGGACGTGCTGGCCCGGCTGCTGGCCGCCGCCCACGCCGCGCCCAGCGTCGGCCTGATGCAGCCGTGGCGCTTCATCCGCGTCACCGACACCGGTCTGCGCCACCGAATTCACGACCTCGTCGCCGAGGAACGGCTACGGACCGCGGCCGCGCTCGGGCCACGCGGCGACGACTTCCTGCGACTCAAGGTCGAGGGCGTACTCGACTGTGCCGAGTTGCTGGTCGTCGCGCTCCGCGACGACCGCGACCGCCACGTCTTCGGACGCCGCACCCTGCCGCACATGGACCTCGCCTCGGTGTCGTGCGCCATCCAGAATCTGTGGCTGGCCGCCCGCGCCGAGGGCCTCGGGATGGGCTGGGTGTCGATCTTCGACCCGGCCCACCTTGGCGCCCTGCTCGCCATGCCGGACGACGCCGAGCCGGTAGCGATCCTGTGCCTCGGCCCGGTGCCCGAGTTTCCCGACCGGCCCGCACTCGAGATCGACGACTGGACGCATGCGCGGCCGTTGCACGAATTCGTCACGGAGAACGCCTGGGAAACGTCACCCGCCGTAGGCTCGACGCCGTGTCCACCGTGACCGTCGACCTCAACGCCGATCTCGGCGAGGGCTTCGGGGTGTGGACACTCGGTGACGACGACGCCATGCTCGAGGTCGTCACGAGCGCCAACGTGGCGTGCGGATTCCATGCCGGCGATCCCGCCGGCCTGCTGCGGGTGTGCCGCGCCGCGGCCCGCCAAGGCGTGCGGATCGGCGCGCAGGTGAGCTACCGCGACCTCGCCGGCTTCGGCAGGCGCTACATCGACGCGACCGCCGAGGACCTCACCGCCGACGTGGTCTACCAGATCGGTGCCCTTCAATCCCTCGCCACCGCAGCCGGATCCACCGTGAGCTACGTCAAACCCCATGGCGCGCTGTACAACACGATCGTCCACGACGAAGGCCAAGCGGCCGCAGTCGCGGCGGCCGTCCACGCCGTCGACCCGGGCCTGCCCGTGCTGGGGCTGTCGGGGTCCGCGTTCTTCACCGCCGCCGATGCACTGGGCCTTCGCACGGTGTCCGAGGTCTTCGCCGACCGCGCCTACACACCCGAGGGCAGCCTGGTTTCCCGGCGTGAGCCCGGCGCCGTCCTCACCGATGCCTCCGCCATCGCGGCCCGGGTGTCCGCGATGGTCGGCAGCGGGACGGTCGAGGCCGTCGACGGGTCGACTGTCGCGATCACCGCGGAATCGATTTGCGTACATGGTGATTCACCCGGTGCGGTACGCAGCGCGACAGCGGTTCGGGCGCGCCTGAGCGCCGACGGCGTGATGCTGAGGGCGTTCACCGGATGAGGCTCAGGCTCGGCCGGCCGAATCTGTTGGACTACCGCGATTTCTTCGACCAACCCGCCGCCACCTCGTCCTCGCCGTTGACCGTGACGTGGGCCGGCGTCACCACACTGCTCGTCGGCGACGGGCAATCCGCCGTGATGACCGACGGATTCTTCTCTCGTCCAGGACTTCTCGCGGTGGGCACGCGAAGAATCGCCCCCTCGTTGCCACGCGTCGACGGCTGCCTGGCCCGTCTGGGCGTGAAGCGCCTGGAGGCCGTCTTGCCCGTCCACACCCACTTCGACCACGCCATGGACTCTGCGGTGGTGGCCCAGCGCACCGGGGCAAAGCTGGTCGGCGGCATCTCGGCCGTCCACCTGGGCCGTGGCGCCGGGCTGACCGACGACCAGCTCGTCGTCGCGACGCCAGGTGAACCAATCTCCTTGGGATCATTCGAGGTAACCCTCGTCGAGGGCTCGCACTGCCCGCCCGACCGCTTCCCCGGTGTGATCGACGCACCGGTGACTCCGCCGGTGCGCGCCTCGGCGTACCGGTGCGGTGAGGCCTGGTCGACGCTGATCCGCCATCGCCCGTCGGGACGGAGCCTTCTGGTGGTCGGCAGCGCGGGCTTCGTCCCCGGCGCCCTGCGGGGGCAGCGGGCCGAGGTCGTCCACCTGGGTGTCGGACAGCTGGGTCTGCAGCCGGAGCGGTACGTCGTCGACTACTGGAGTGAAACCGTCCGCACCGTCGGCGCCAGGCGGGTCGTCCTCGTCCACTGGGACGACTTCTTCCGTCCGCTGCACGAGCCGTTGCGCGCACTGCCCTACGCCGGTGACGACCTCGACGCGTCGATGCGGACCTTGACCAGGCTGGCCGCCGAAGACGGTGTGGCTTTGCACCTTCCGTCGCTTTGGGAGCGCGCCGACCCGTGGAGCTGACGGCCACGTCCGGCGAACCCGGGCGCCAGCTGGTCGGAATCTGACGACTTCGGGACACCGGGTGCGGGTCGGGATCGGACGCACCGGGGTGCGATAGTTTGCTCCTGCACTCCCGACCCGAACGAGGTGAACGTTGACGACCCACGTGATGCCGTCACGTCAGTCGCTACGCGCGCTGGACGCCGTCAATTTCTTCCTCGCCGACGTCCGCGACGGACTGGGGCCATACCTCGCGATCTATCTCCTCGCGGTCCGCGGACCCGAGCACGGCTGGAACGAGGCCACGGTCGGAACGGTCATCACCATCGCCGGCATCGTCGGGTTGCTCTCCCAAACTCCGGCGGGCGTCCTCATCGACCGCGTGAAGAACCGGCGAGGGATCATCATCGTCGCCGCCCTGGCCGTCACCGCCAGCTCGGTGATCCTTCCGTTCGTGAGCGGGTTCGCCCTGATCGCCATCAGCCAGTCGGTGGCATCCCTCGCCGCGGCGGTCTTCGCGCCGGCCATCGCCGCGGTCACCCTGGGCCTGATGGGCCCGAAGATGTTCGCCCCGAGGATTGGCCGCAACGAGGCCTTCAACCACGCGGGCAACGCCACTGCCGCGGGCGTCGCCGCGCTGTTGGCGTGGTCCATGGGCCCGGTGGTGGTGTTCTGGCTGATGGGTGTGCTGGCCGTGCTCAGCGTGGTGGCCACCTCCCGGATCCGTGGCGACGAGATCGACGACGAACTGGCCCGGGGCCTCACCCCCGACGACGACGGCGGTGCGTCGGTCGGCGCATGGACGACGCTGGTGACCAACCGGCCGTTGCTGATCTTCGCGATCATCGCCTTCACGTTCCACCTCGCCAACGCGGCGATGCTCACCTCGGTCAGCCAGCTGCTGACCCGGGTGGTCGGCAAGGACAGCGCCACCTCGCTGGTCGCGATGTGCATTCTGGCCGCCCAATTGGTCATGGTGCCGGTCGCGATCGTGGTCGGACGCAAGGCCGACGGCTGGGGCCGCAAGCCGATCTTCCTCGTGGCGTTCGCGGTGCTCACGCTGCGCGGCCTGCTCTACACCGTCTCGGACAACGCGGCCTGGCTGCTGGCCGTCCAGGCCCTCGACGGCATTGGGGCGGGAATCTTCGGCGCGCTGTTCCCGATCGTCATCGCCGACCTGACCCGCGGCACGGGCCGATTCAACGTCGCCCAGGGTGCAGTCGCGACGGTGCAGGGCCTCGGCGCCGCCTTGAGTGCGACGGTGGCCGGGTTCATCATCGTCGCCGAGGGCTACACGATCGCGTTCTGGACGCTGGCGGCCGTCGCGGCCGTGGGCCTGGTGCTCTATGCGGTGTTCATGCCGGAGACCAAGCAGACGACTAGCGCCGCTGCCTAGCGATCTCGGCCAACACCACACCCGCGGCCACCGAGGCGTTCAACGACTCCGTCGGCCCCGCCATCGGGATCGACACGATCGCGTCGCAGTTCTCCCGCACCAGTCGCGAGAGGCCCTTGCCCTCGGAGCCGACCACGACGACCATCGGACCGCTTGCGTCGAGTTCGTCGAGTTGGGTGTCACCACCGGCGTCCAGACCCACCACCAGCAGGCCCTCGTCCTTCCAGCTCTGCAGGGTCCGAGTCAGATTGGTGGCCCGTCCGACGCGAAGCCGCGCGGCAGCGCCCGCACTGGTACGCCAGGCGACGGCCGTCACCGACGCCGACCGACGCTGCGGGATCAGCACGCCGTGGCCGCCGAACGCGGCGACCGACCTGACGATCGCCCCCAGGTTCCTGGGGTCGGAGATGTTGTCCAACGCCACCAGCAGCGCGGGCGTCGAATCGGCCCGCGCCGCCCGCAGCAGGTCGTCGGGATGGGCGTAGTTGTACGGCGGCACCTGCAGGGCGATGCCCTGGTGCAGACCGTTGGCGCTGAGGCGGTCCAGGTCGTGCTTCTGCACCTCGAGGATCGAGATGCCCTTGTCGGCCGCACGCTGGACGGATTCGGTCAGGCGCTCGTCGGCCTCGGCTCCGAGCATCACCCACAGCGCCGTGGCGGGTACGCCGGCACGCAGGCACTCCAGGACGGGATTGCGGCCCAGCACGACCTCGGTCTCGTCGGTCTTCTTGTGCCGGCCCTGGTCCTTGCGGGCCGCTGCCGCGGCGCGCTTGCCCGCGGGGTGGTGCGGACGCGCGCTGGCCGGCGGGGTGGCGCCCTTGGCCTCCAGACCGCGACGGCGCACCCCACCGGAACCGGTCGTCGGCCCCTTCTTGGTGCCCGCCTTGCGTACCGCTCCGCGTCGTTGGGAGTTGCCTGCCATTACTGTTTGCTCCCGTCGCCGAGTTCCCACTGTGGTCCGTCGGCGGTGTCGGTGACGACGATGCCCGCCGCCTTGAGTCGATCGCGGATCTCGTCGGCCTTCGCCCAGTCTCGCTGGTCGCGGGCTTCGGCGCGACCCGCGAGGGCCCACTGCACGAGTTCGTCGATCGCGGCGAGTGCCGCCGACGTCTCGTCGCGCGACTCCCACCGCTCGTCGAGGGGGTCGCAGCCGAGGATTCCCATCATCGCCCTGATCGACCTGGCGTGCGTCATCGCCGTGGCGTGGTCGCCTGCGTCGAGAGCGCGATTGCCCTCGGCCCGCGCGGCGTGCACCTCGGCCAGCGCAGCGGGGACCGCCAGATCGTCGTCGAGAGCCGCGCCGAACTTCTCGGTCCAGTCCCCGGGCACGACCGCACCCACCCGGTTGCGCACTCGATGGAGGAAGTCCTCGATGCCGGTGTAGGCCTTCACCGCGTCCTGCAGAGCCGTCTCGGAGAACTCCAGCATCGACCGGTAGTGCGCGGAGCCGAGGTAGTAACGGAGCTCGGCGGCCCGAACCCGTTGCAGCACAGCCGGAATGGACAAGACATTGCCGAGGGACTTGCTCATCTTCTCGCCACCCATGGTGACCCAGCCGTTGTGCATCCAGTACTGCGCGAAACCGTCACCGGCCGCCCGAGCCTGGGCGATCTCGTTCTCGTGATGCGGGAACACCAGATCCATGCCACCGGCGTGAATGTCGAACGCGGGGCCGAGGTAGGTCTCGCACATCGCCACGCACTCGGTGTGCCATCCGGGACGACCGGGACCCCATGGCGTCGGCCACGACGGTTCGCCAGGTTTGGCGCCCTTCCACAGCGTGAAGTCCCGCGGGTCGCGCTTGCCGGTGGCGACGCCCTCGCCCTGATGCACGTCGTCGATCCGGTGACCGGAGAGCTGACCGTAGTCGGGGTAGCTCAGCACGTCGAAGTAGACGTCGGCGCCGCCTTCTCGGGTGTCGCGGTAGGCGTGTCCCGCCGAGATCAGTCGCTCGATGAGCTCGACCATCTGGGTGATGTGGCCGGTCGCGCGCGGCTCGGCCGAGGGCGGCAGCACACCGAGCGCGTCGTATGCGGAGCTGAAGGCGCGCTCGAAGGTCGCCGCCCACTCCCACCACGGTCGGCCCGCGTCTGCGGCCTTGGTGAGGATCTTGTCGTCGATGTCGGTGACGTTGCGAATGAAGGCGACGTCGAAACCCTTGGCGGTCAGCCAACGACGCAACACGTCGAACGCCACGCCGCTGCGGACGTGGCCGATGTGTGGCAGGCCCTGAACGGTGGCGCCACACAGATAGATCGACGCGTGACCTTCGCGTTGAGGCACGAAGTCACGCACCACACCCGTCATGGTGTCGTGAATTCGCAGGGGCTGAACGGTCACGACGGGCCAGCTTACCGGCCCGTCAGTCCTCAACCGTCATCTCCGCTCGTCAACCTCTATCAATGCCGTCGCGATCGCGGCCAGACCTTCGCCGCGGCCCGTCAGGCCAAGTCCGTCGGTGGTGGTCGCCGACACCGAGACCGGAGCCTCGAGCAGCTCGGATAACACCCGTTGCGCCTCGACGCGGCGCGGACCGATCTTGGGCCGGTTGCCGATGACCTGGACGGCCGCGTTGCCGACCCGGAACCCTTCGTCGGACAGGAGGCCGCGCACGTGACGGAGCATGGCGGCCCCGTCGACGCCACGCCATTCGGGACGGTCGGTGCCGAAGACGGAGCCCAGGTCACCGAGGCCGGCTGCGCTGAGCAGGGCGTCGCACAGCGCATGCGCGGCGACGTCCCCGTCGGAATGCCCAGCACAGCCGTCGGCGTCCTCGAACGACAGGCACAGCAGCCAGCACGGCCGCCCTGCTTCGATCGGGTGTACGTCGGTGCCAAGACCGATTCTGATGGTCATTGCTCTAGGCGAGCGTTCATTGCCGCACCGCCGGGGTGCGACCGGAACGTCAGGAAGCGGCGGCCAAGACCTCGTCGAGGATGGTTTCGGCCTTCTCCTCGTCGGTGTTCTCGGCCAGGGCCAACTCGCCGACGAGGATCTGCCGGGCCTTGGCCAGCATGCGCTTCTCGCCTGCGGACAGGCCGCGTTCCTGATCGCGACGCCACAGGTCGCGGACGACCTCGGCGACCTTGTTCACGTCACCGGAGGCCAGCTTCTCCAGGTTCGCCTTGTACCGACGCGACCAGTTGGTCGGCTCCTCGGTGTGCGGGGCGCGAAGCACCTGGAAGACCTTGTCCAGGCCTTCCTGTCCGACGACGTCGCGGACCCCGACGTACTCGGCGTTGTCAGCAGGAACTCGAACGGTGAGATCGCCCTGCGCAACCTTCAAGACGAGGTATTCCCTCTGCTCGCCCTTGATGGTTCGGCTTTCGATCGCCTCGATCAATGCAGCACCGTGGTGTGGATAGACAACGGTGTCTCCGACCTTGAAAATCATCAGATTAGAGCCCCTTTCACAACCCAATGTTAGCACGGGGCCCTGACGGGTGTCGCGCAACGTTGCAGGTCAGGGGCACCGCGACCGAAGACTAGGGGTTGACACGGTCGTGAATCCGTGCAACGGGCGGACTAGTCGGCAAACCTCGGGCGACCGATCCGCCGGCCGGCCAGACCCTTTCGGTGCGGGGTCGACGAGCCCGTCGGTGGCCCTCGGCTTCCGCCGCTCCCCGCCACCTACTACTCTGCATAGTCGACACTCGGGATGCACGTCACCGTCGTCCCGTCGCCGAGCAGGAGGCTTCAGTGACGCTCTCGAAATCGCGGACTTCCGTGGTCGCACTGGCCGCGTGCGGCCTGTCCGCCGCAGTCGTCCTGTCCGGTTGCAGTGCAGGCCAGATTTCGCAGACCGCGTCGCAGCAGCCCGCCGTCAACGGCACGCTTGCCTGGGTCGGCGACCCCACCTCGGGCATCGCGCTGCGCAACGTCCACCTGCGGGCGCCCCAGACCACCGACTTCGTCCGGCCCGGCGACCAGGCCGAACTGCTGTTCGTGGCGGTCAACGAGTCCGCCGAGAACGAGGACCGACTGGTGTCGGTGACATCCGACATCGGCACCGTGACCGTCACCGGCAACCCCCGGGTTCCCGCCGGCGGCACCCTGATCGTCGGCACGCCCGACGGCACCCCGAGCGCCCTGGACGCCACCGAGGGCGCCGACTCGGTCGAGGCCGTCGTACAGCTGACCAAGCCCATCACCAACGGCATCAACTACCCCTTCACCTTCACGTTCCAGCGGTCGGGCCAGACGCAGATCAACGTCCCGATCTCAGCTGGTGAGGCGCCGCGTCGCGAGCCTGCCGTCGAGGCGGGTGCCGAAACCGACACGGGCGGCCACTGAGCATCACCACCGCCGTTCTGTCGGTGCCGACCGATACGGTCGGCTGGTGGCAAAGGTCGGTTCCAAGGCACGTTCGCAGCACCGTTGTTCGGAGTGCCAGCACGTCACCGCGAAGTGGGTCGGACGATGCCCGGACTGTGGCAGCTGGGGCACCGTCGACGAGATCGCCGTCCTCACCCCGATCGCGGGGACGGGGACCAACCGCGCGGTGGCACCCAGCTCGCCCGCCGTCCCGATCACCTCGATAGACCCTGGCACCACCCGACACTTCCCCACGGGCGTCGACGAACTCGACCGTGTGCTCGGCGGCGGTCTGGTCCCGGGTTCGGTGACGCTGCTCGCCGGCGATCCGGGCGTCGGGAAGTCGACGCTGCTCCTCGAGGTCGTCCACCGTTGGGCGCAGTCCGGTCGACGCGCGCTGTACCTGTCCGGCGAGGAGTCGGCGGGACAGATCCGGCTCCGTGCGGAACGCACCGGCTGCACGCACGACGAGGTGTACCTCGCTGCCGAATCCGACCTGCAGACCGCCCTCGGCCACATCGACCAGGTGAAGCCGTCGCTCATCGTCGTCGACTCGGTGCAGACGATGTCGACCACCGAGGCCGACGGAGTGACCGGCGGCGTCACCCAGATCCGCGCGGTCACCACGGCGCTGACGATGGCCGCGAAGACCACCGGGGTGGCGATCATCCTCGTCGGCCACGTGACGAAGGACGGCGCGATCGCCGGGCCCCGCTCCTTGGAGCACCTCGTCGACGTCGTGATGCACTTCGAAGGTGACCGTTCCTCGGCGCTGCGCATGGTGCGCGGGGTCAAGAACCGTTTCGGCGCAGCCGACGAGGTCGGTTGTTTCCTGTTGCACGACAACGGCATCGAGGGTGTCGCAGACCCGTCGGGCTTGTTCCTCGACCAGCGGCCGCAACCGGTCTCCGGCACCTCGGTGACGGTGACCCTCGACGGCAAGCGGCCGCTCATCGGCGAGGTGCAGGCGCTCATCGGATCGGCGTCGGCGGGTAATCCACGGCGGGCGGTCAGCGGTATCGACTCCGCCCGCGCGGCGATGATCACCGCCGTCTTGGAGAAGCGCGCCCGCCTCAACGTCGGGCAGAACGACATCTACCTGTCGACCGTCGGCGGCATGCGGCTCACCGACCCGTCCTCGGATCTGGCGGTGGCCCTGGCGATCGCCTCGGCCTACACCGACATACCGATGCCGACGACGGTGGTGGCCATCGGGGAGGTCGGTCTCGCAGGCGACCTGCGCCGGGTGACGGGCATGGACCGCCGGCTGGCCGAGGCGGCGCGGCTCGGATTCACGTGCGCGGTCGTGCCGCCGGGGGTCACCGACGTGCCCGCCGGTCTGACGGTGCAGTCGGCCGACAACATCTCCGGCGCCTTGCGGGTGCTCAGGAACATTGCCGACAATGTGAGGGACAATGGCGCCCGACGCTAGGAGGGGTGATGGCCGTGAAAGCAGCCAGGGGCGGGCGCGGCAACGTCGTCCAACTCGCTCGACCGACGCTGCGTGAAACCCTCGGCCAGCTCGCACCGGGGACGGCGTTGCGCGACGGTCTCGAGCGCATTCTGCGCGGCCGTACCGGTGCGCTGATCGTGCTGGGCTTCGACGACTCGGTCGAGGCCATCTGCGACGGCGGGTTCGCCCTCGACATCGCCTACGCGCCGACGCGGCTGCGCGAGTTGTCGAAGATGGACGGGGCGGTCGTCCTGTCCAGCGACGGCACCCGCATCCTGCGGGCCAATGTCCAGCTCGTTCCCGACCCGTCGATTCCCACCGACGAATCCGGCACCCGGCACCGCTCTGCCGAGCGCACCGCCGTGCAAACTGGCTATCCCGTTGTCTCCGTTAGCCATTCGATGAGCATCGTGACCGTCTACGTGGCGGGTGAACGTCACGTGGTCCCCGATTCTGCCACCATCCTGTCGCGGGCCAACCAGACGATCGCCACCCTGGAGCGGTACAAGACGCGGCTCGACGAGGTCAACCGGCAGCTCTCCACCGCCGAGATCGAGGACTTCGTGACGCTGCGCGACGTCATGACCGTGGTGCAGCGGTTGGAGATGGTGCGCCGGATCAGTCTCGAAATCGACGCCGACGTGGTCGAACTCGGCACCAACGGCCGTCAGCTCAAGTTGCAGCTCGAGGAACTCGTCGGGGACAACGACACTGCTCGAGAGCTGATTGCCCGGGACTATCACGCCAACCCCGACCCACCCTCGACCGCGCAGGTCCTCGCGACGCTGGACGAGCTGGACACTCTGAGCGACAATGAACTGCTCGACTTCACTGCTTTGGCAAGGGTTTTCGGTTATCCCTCGACTCTCGAAGCGCAGGATTCGGCAATGAGTTCACGTGGCTACCGTGCGATGGCCGGCATTCCGCGGCTGCAGTTCGCCCACGTCGACCTGTTGGTTCGGTCCTTCGGGTCGCTGCAGGGCGTGCTCGCCGCCAGTGCGAACGATCTGCAGTCGGTGGACGGCATTGGCTCGATGTGGGCCAGGCACATTCGCGAGGGACTGTCACAGTTGGCGGAGTCCACGATCGCCGACCAGCTCGCCTGAGCCGGCTGGCACAGCCTCGAATGCCATGAGGCACTGACGTTTTCGGTCCGTGAGCCCTGGTTGTGCACAGGCTGCCGATTCATCCACAGCTTGCGTCATCGGGGTGTCCGACGTCGGTGGCCACCGATAGAATCGAACACGTGTTCGACGTCTTGGTGGATGCCACGACTGGCACCTCGGGTGCCGGGGCGGCGTCGGCGTGGGCCCGGGTGGAGGCTGCGGCCTGCGCGCGGCGGGTCGCAGCGATGGCCGCGATGCTCGAGGAGGCCTACGCCGCCTCCGGGTCGGCGAGTCGGGATCAGTGGTGTGTGGACGACTTCGACGCCGTCGCCGCCCACGTCGGGGCGGCGTTGTCCATCACCCCCGGCGCAGCGGCCCACCGGTTGCTGATCGCGGTCTCCCTGCACGAACGGTTCCCCCGGGTGGCCGCGGTGTTCGCCCAGGGACTGATCACCTACGAGGTGGTCCGGACCGTCGTGAAACGCGGGGCGCTGGTGATCGACCCCGACGCGCTGCATGAACTCGACCGACGATTGGCCGAAGCGCTGAGCACCCGCGAGCCCATGTCGGTGGCCACCCTGGACAAGACGGTCGACGCGGTGGTCGCATCGGTCGACCCGCACGCGGTGCGTCGCACGCAGACCAAGGCCCGGGACCGCTCGGTGGAGATGAGCATCGAGGACGGCAGTGGGTTGGCCAGTGTGCTTGCCTCGGTGTTCGTCACCGACGCCAAGGCGTTCACCGCCCGCCTGGATCTGTTCGCCGCGACGGTGTGTTCTGCTGATCCGCGGACCAGGGCTCAACGTCGCGCCGACGCCTACGGGGCCATCGGTCAGGGCTGGGACCGCCTGCGGTGTCTGTGCGACCTGGAGTCGTGTGACGCCGCGCAGAACCCGCCGGTGCCCGGGGTGGTGGTCTAGGCCGAGGACACCGACGCCGCCGAGGACGACGAGCGCACCGCCCTCGACGGCGACCAGCCACCCCTGTTCACCTCGCCATTGCGCGACCTCACCCTGACCGAAGCCTCACCCCCACACCCGGATACGTCGCAAAGCTTCGGCCCGCGGCCCTGATGAGCGGGCAACTCATCCCCGGCGCAATCGCCTGCCGCGCCGCCGCCGGGGCGACCCGCACCCGGATCGTGCACCCGGGACAGGCCCCACCCGAACACCGGTACCGGCCGTCGAAGAAGCTGGCCGACTTCGTGCGCTGCCGCGACATGACATGCCGCTTCCCGGGCTGCCAGGTGCCCGCCACCCACTGCGACCTCGACCACAGCATTCCGTGGCCCTGCGGGCCGACCGCGGCGTCCAACCTCACATGCCTGTGCCGCCAACACCACTTGCTCAAGACGTTCTGGGGCGGCCAACGCGGTTGGCGGGAACGGCAACTCGACGACGGCACCATACTGTGGACCGCGCCCGACGGCCGCACCCACACCACCACACCCGGCAGCCGACTGCTGTTCCCCGAACTCAGCGCACCCACCGCACCGGTGACCACGACCGGGGTGCCCGTGGCTCACACCGCCGGTCTGACCATGCCCCACCGCAAGACCACCCGCACCCAACACCGAGCCCAGCGCATCCACCACGAACGACAACTCAACGCAGTGGAACTGGAAGATCAGTGAAACTAGTTGCCAGCTGGCGCGGGGGCCGGGACCTCTGGCGGAGGTGCATCGGCGGGAGCAGGGGGCGCTTCGCCTGCGGGCACGTTGGCCGGTGCGGCCAGGGTGAAGGGCACGGTCGCCGACCGCAGGTTGCCCAACTGGACCACCAGGTTGTAGGTGCCGGGACCGATCGGTTGGCGCGGGAGCGGGCAGTTGGCGGCCGAGCCCATCCCCGTCCAGGTCACCTCGGTGGTGACCTGTTCGCCCGGGTTGAACGTCTTCACCAGCGTCTCGTTCGACGGTGCGCAGTCGAGGTTCGACCACAGCCGGTTGTTGTCCAGTCCGTAGACGTAGGCGGCCAGCACCGCGGCGCCGACGTCGCGCTTGCATGCCACCAACCCGATGTTGGTCACCACCATGGTGAACTTCGGCTGGTCACCAACGACGTAGTTCGGCTGGTTGGTGATGCCCTTCACCGCAAGCGTCGAGTCGGGGCAGTCGTCGCCCTCCTTCAACACCGGCGGCGGCACCACGGCCGAGACGGGCGTCGGGGTCGGCGGCGGCGATTGCTGAGCCGGAGGCAGGATCGGCGTCTTGACCTCGGGATTCGCGCCGGGAAGCTGCGTCGCGGACGGCGCCGCAGACGTGGTCGGTTGAGTGGCGGTCGAATCCCCGCCGGTGCTGTTCGCGAACACCACCACGACGATTGCGACGACGATGACGAGGACGAGAGCCCCGACGCCGATCGCGAGAAACCGCCTGCGCCGGTAGATCTCCGGCGGCAGCGGGTGATGCGGTTCAGTTTCCAGCACGAATCTACGGTAAGGCCAGCTCACACGTAGCCGTCTGACCTAGCCCGGCGTGTCGCCCGTTAGCCTGCGCCGATGTCTCCCACCGATTCGCGCAGAACCGCCCGGCCGTCGGCGAGGTGGTAGGTCACGCCGGCGATGGCGAGCTTGCCTGCCTCGATGGCATCGGCCACCACCTTCGACCGACTGACGAGTTGCTTGGCCGTCTCCGTGACGTGGCGCGCCTCGAACTCGTCGACCCTGGTCAGGCCCTCCTTGCGCCCGAGCAAGATCGACGGCGTGACGCGTTCGACGATGTCGAGGACGTAGCCGCCCGGCACCTCGCCGTCGTCGAGGGCGTCGAGCGTCGCCTTGACCGCGCCGCAGCTGTCATGCCCGAGGACCACCACGAGTGGCACGTTCAGGACCGTGATCGCGTATTCGATGGAGCCGAGCACGGCGGAGTCCAGCACGTGACCGGCGGTGCGCACGACGAACATGTCGCCGAGGCCCTGGTCGAAGATGATCTCGGCGGCGACGCGACTGTCGGCACACCCGAACAGCACTGCGGTGGGCTTCTGCCCCTCGGCGAGGCTGGCGCGATGTTGGATGCTCTGGCTCGGGTGCTCGGGGGTCCCGGCGACGAAGCGCTCGTTACCCTCGGTGAGTGCCTTCCATGCGGTTATCGGACTCGTGTTCGGCATGGCCACATTCTGCCTGGAGACAGTCCTGATGGTCGACGCGGGCGAGTTGCTCAAATGGTATTCACATGCGCAGCGCGATTTGCCGTGGCGTCAGCGGGGCGTTTCGGCCTGGCAGATCCTGGTCAGCGAGTTCATGTTGCAGCAGACCCCCGTCGCCCGGGTGGAACCCATCTGGCGGGACTGGGTGGCCCGCTGGCCCACGCCGTCGGCGACCGCCGCCGCCAGTGCGGCCGACGTCCTGCGCGCCTGGGGAAAGCTCGGCTACCCGCGCAGGGCCAAGCGACTGCACGAGTGCGCGACGGTGATCGCCGCCGAGCACGGTGACGTCGTGCCCGACGACGTCGACGCATTGCTGGCGTTGCCGGGTGTCGGCACCTACACCGCGAGGGCGATCGCCTGTTTCGCCTATGGACAGCGGGTTCCGGTGGTGGACACCAATGTGCGTCGCGTCGTCGCCAGGGTCGTGCACGGGCGGGCCGACTCCCCCGCCAGCGTCCGCGACCTGGCCGACGTCGACGCCATCTTGCCCAATGACTCACGCGCACCGGTCTTTTCGATTGCCTTGATGGAGCTCGGTGCAATCGTCTGCACGGCGCGCTCGCCTCGGTGCGGGGTGTGTCCGTTGAGTTCCTGCGCGTGGCGCACTGCCGGCTACCCGCCGTCGACCGAGCCGGCCCGACGCGTACAGAAGTTCGCCGGCACGGACCGTCAGGTTCGCGGACGGCTGCTGGATGTCCTGCGCGCCAACGACGCTCCGGTCACCCGCGCCCAGCTGGACGTGGTGTGGCTGACCGATCCGGCGCAGCGCGATCGCGCCCTGGACTCGTTGCTCGTCGACGGTCTGGTCGAACAGACCGCCGACGGTCTTTTCGCGCTCAGCGGAGAAGGCGGTGAAGCCGGGGCCCCGAACGTCCTGGTGAACTAGCCTGACCTGGTGGCCGTACCCGTTTCGCGGGCTCCGCGGACTCGCTATGCGTCGCGGGGCGATCTGGACATTGCCTACCAGGTGATCGGCGACGGCCCGGTGGATCTCGTCGTCATGCCGGGGCCGTTCGTCCCCATCGACTCGATCGACGCCGAACCCTCGATGTACCGCTTCTACCGCCGTCTGTCGTCGTTCTGCCGGGTCATCCGATTCGACCATCGCGGGATGGGGATGTCCTCCCGCATCGGGGCCGACAAGATCACACCGGCCTGCTGGGCTGAGGATGCCGTCGCCGTCATGGACGCCGTCGGGTGCGAGAGAGCCACCATCCTGTGCTCCGGTTACACCACGATGAGCGCCCTGTTCCTGGCCGCCGACCGTCCCGAACGCGTGGCCAACCTGGTGGTGGTCAACGGCGCCGCCCGCGTGCTGTGGGCATCCGACTACGAGGTGGGGATCCACCCCCACGCCGCCAACTCCTTCGCCACCGCGGCGGTGCAATCCGACGCCGTCGAGCAGGGGGTCGACGTCCTGGCGATGGTCGCCCCGTCGGTGGCCAACGACCAGGCCTTCCGGACGTGGTGGGACGCGGCCGGCAACCGGGCGGCATCGCCGAGCATGGCCAGGAGATCGAGCCAGGCGCTGACCGATGCCGACGTCCGCGACAAGCTCCCCGCGGTCACGGCGCCGACACTGGTCATCCACCGCGCGGGCGCGACGTTCGTCGGCGTCGGCCACGGTCGCTACCTCGCCGAGCACATCGCGGGTGCCCGCTACGTCGAACTTCCGGGGACCGACACCCTGTACTGGGTCGGCGACGCGACGCCCATCCTCGCCGAGATCGAGGAGTTCGTCACGGGGTCGCGCGGTGGTTCGGACGCCGAACGCGTGCTCACCACGATCGTGTTCACCGACATCGTCGGGTCGACGCAGCGTGCCGCCGCCCTCGGCGACGACCACTGGCGCGACCTCCTCGACGGGCACGACAACCTGGTGCGCCGGGAACTGGCCCGCTTCGGGGGCCGTGAGGTCAACACCGCCGGTGACGGTTTCGTCGCCACCTTCAGCAGTCCCAGCGTCGCGCTGGACTGCGCCGAGCAGATCGTGGCTGCGGTGGCGACGCTCGGGGTCGACGTCCGGGTCGGCATCCACGCCGGCGAGGTGGAGGTCCGCGGGCAGGACATCGCCGGTATGGCGGTGCACATCGGGGCGAGGATCACCGCGCTGGCCGGGCCCAGCGAGGTCCTGGTCTCGTCGACGGTGCGCGAGATCGTCACCGGCTCGCACCGGGTCTTCACCGAACGCGGGGAGCATCGGCTCAGGGGTGTGCCGGGAGCCTGGTTCGTCTACGCGCTGTAGAGGTCAGGCCGTTGCGGCGCAAGCGGATTCGTCGCTGGCGAAGCGGCGCCGGTAGTCCGACGGCGTGACGCCGACGATACGGCGGAAATGGTGCCGCAGCAGCGTCGCGGTACCGAAGCCCGCCTTGTCGGCGACCCGGTCGACGTCGAGGTCGGTCTCCTCGAGCAGTCGGCGGGCGTAGAGGACCCGTTGGTCGGTGACCCACTGCATCGGGGTGCGGCCGGTCTCCTCGACGAATCGGCGCGCGAAGGTGCGTGCGGACATGCTGGCCCTGGTGGCGAGCGAGCCGACGGTGTGCGGCGTGTCGAGGTGGGCGAGGATCCAATCCAGTTGGGGGGCAAACCCGTCCGAGCAGCGGACCGGGATGGGCTGCTCGATGTACTGGCGCTGACCGCCGTCGCGCTGCGGCGGTACGACCATGCGGCGGGCGATGGTGTTGGTGACCTCGCTGCCCAGTTCGCGCCGCACCAGATGCAGGCAGGCGTCGATGCCGGCGGCCGTACCCGCACTGGTGATGAGGTTGCCGTCGTCGACGAACAGCACGTTGCGGTCGACCTGAGCGGTCGGGTGCAGTCGGGCGAGTTCGTCGGCGTGCATCCAGTGGGTGGTGCACTTGCGGCCGTCCAGTAGCCCCGCCGCGCCGGCCACGAACGCCCCCGAGCAGACGGTCAGGATGATCGACCCGGAGTCGGCGGCCGCCCGGATGGCGTCGAGCGCCTCCTGCGGATAGTTGGTGCCGTGCAGCGCGGGGATCGCGACCAGGTCGGCGCCGACCAGGGCGTCGAGCCCGAAGTCCGGCGTCAGGTGTGCCCCCACCGACATCCGCAGAGGCCGGCCCGCCTCGGGTCCACACACCTTGAAGTCGAAGTTGGGCACGCCGTCCGCGGAGCGGTCGATGCCGAACACCTCGCAGACGACGCCGAATTCGAATGGCGTGACCCCGTCGAGGACCAGCACGGCGACGCTCTTGAGCATGGCAGCATTTTAGCTAACAGAGTCCGAACTGCCACTGTTGGCGGAATGTTTCCGGTCGAATAATTGCTGCCATGAACGTGATACTCGCCTTCGTGATCCTGTCCGCACCGTTCGCGCTCGCCGCCCTGCTGAGCTGGGTCAGCCACCGCAACGACACTCTGCGTCGCCACCTCGTCGAGCAGTTCGGCGATCCCGACTGGTACCGCGTCGAGCACGACGCCGAGGCTGCGCGCACCCGATTCGAGAACGTGCCCGCCTGGCCGGTGTCGGGCGTGAGCGGCGAACGTCGCTAGGCGAACTGCGCCAGGAACGGCGCCACGGCCTCGCGATACTCCCGGGGTGCGTCGTCGTGGACCAGATGGCCCGCGTAGGGCACCCGCAGGTAGGTCACCCGAGACCCCGTGTCGCGCATCCGCTCCATCTGCCCGGGTGGGGTGACGGAGTTGCCGGCCTCGACCAGCAGCGTGGGCACGCGCACCGCCTGCCACTGCTCCCAGTAGTCCCGAACGCCCCACTGCGCAGCGATCTCGATCCATCGCTCGGGCCGGCCGTGCAGCCGCCACCCGGTGTCGGTCCGGTCGAACGCCTCCGCGAAGTACCGCCCGGCCATTGGTCCGAAGACGTCGAGAACCTGCTGCTCGGAGGCGAACTCCGCCGGCAGCGCACGCAACCACGGCTCCCACGGGCCCGTGGTCCGGCCCCGGAAGTCGGGTGCCATGTCCTCCACCACGAGCGCCGACACGAGCTCGGGTCGCGCCGCGGCGAGACACCACGAATGCAGACCGCCCATCGAATGCCCGACCAGCGCCGCCGGCCGGCCCAGTGAGGCGACGGCCTCGGCGAGATCGTCGACGAAGCGCTCCGTGCTGATGGGATGCGGGTCGGCCACGTCGCGGCCGCGGTGCCACGGAGCGTCGTAGGTGTACACCTCTCCCAGCGCGGTCAGCCACGGCACTTGGCGCGACCACGTGGTCCCGCGGCCCATCAGCCCGTGCACCAGAACGATCGGCTCGCCCGCCCCGCCGCGACCCTCGAGCAATGCCGAACGCATGCCCGACATCCTGGCAGCAGCCCGCCGACTGCAGATAACGGACCGGTAACGTAGAGCCCATGGCAGTGGTGAAGATCAACGCGATCGAGGTTCCGCCCAACGCAGGACCCGAATTGGAGAAGCGGTTCGCCAACCGTGCGCATGCCGTCGACGGCCAACCCGGATTCCTCGGCTTCCAGTTGCTGCGCCCCGTCAAGGGCGACGACCGCTACTTCGTGGTGACGCAGTGGGAGTCCGAGGAGGCCTTCCAGGCCTGGGCCAGCGGTCCAGCGGTCGAGGCACACGCCGGACAGCGCGCAAACCCCGTCGCCACCGGTGCGTCACTCCTCGAGTTCGAGGTCGTGTTGGACGTTCAGCGGTCGGGGGCGTAGCTAGGTGCGACGTAGGGCGACGGCGATCGGGCTGGCCGCCTCATTGATCGCCGCGCTGGCGTGTGGCTGCGCCAACACCGGCCCGACCGGTCCGGCCGAGGCGGCGTACGGCGCGCACATCCAGACCAACACCCCACCGGGTCTGCGCGCGAAGCAGACCGTGGACATGCTCAACTCCGACTGGCCCATCGGCGTCCCCGGTGTGGCGACGCTCGCGGCGGCGCCTCAGGTGAACGACGTCGCATTCATGATGGACCGGATGTGGTGGGACCGGCCGTTCACCGTGTCGGGCGTCGACTACGGCGCAGGACAGGCCACCCTGCACCTGCTGACGTCCTACGGCGTCGGCCAGGACATCGAGCTGCGCACCGACGACGCCGGGATGGTCGACCGTTTCGAGGTCACGCTTCAGAAGGCCACGATCACGCAGTGGTCCGACGTCGACGCCCAGCTGACCAAGTCCGGGGCGCGGTACTCCTATCAGGTCTCCAAGGTCGTCGACGGAACGTGCACGAAGGTGGCGGGCAGCAACGTCGACGACTCGCTACCGCTGGCCTCGATCTTCAAGCTCTACGTACTGCTGGCCCTCGCCGACGAGGTCAACGCCGGCCGGGTCGGCTGGAACGACCAGCTCACCACCACCAAGGAAGACAAGGCGGTCGGGTCGGCGGGCTTCGACACCCTGCCGCCCGGATCCACGGTGTCGGTGAGAGATGCTGCGCAACAGATGATCTCGGCTAGTGACAACATGGCCACCGACCTGTTGATGGCACGGGTTGGCCCGGATGCCCTGCACCGCGCCCTGATTCACGCCGGCCATCACGACCCGGCGAGCCTGACCCCGTTTCCCACCACCCACCAGATGTTCTCGGTCGGCTGGGGCACACCCGACATCCGCGAGCAGTGGAAGACCGGCTCGGCCGCCGAGCGCGCCCGGCTCATCGCTCAGACGGATTCCCGTCACTACGAACCGGATCCGACCCGGACCCACACGCCGGCCTCACCGTACGGCGCCGAGTGGTACGGCACCGCCGGCGACATCTGCCGTGTGCACGCCGCGCTGCAGGGCGCGGCCGTCGGCCCCGCGGCGCCGATCAAGGACGTACTCGCCGCGACACCCGGCATCGAACTCGACAAGACGAAGTGGACCTACATCGGCGCCAAGGGTGGAAACCTGCCCGGCGACATCGGCTTCAGCTGGTACGCCGTCGACCGAACCGGGCAGCCGTGGGTGGTCAGCTTCCAGTTGAATTGGCCGAAGTTCCGCAGCCTGACCGCAGCCAGCTGGCTGCTGTCGGTCGCCCAGGGCGCGTTCGGGCTCGTCCAACCCTCCTGAGGCACCTCAGCCGGTGGACCGCAGCGTCCACGAACCGCCGCGGAGATGCATCACGGTGCGGCAGACGGGTCCGACGTCTACTCGCCAGAAGGATGCCGGCGGTGCACTCAGGGCGTAGATCACCGCGGCGCGGACGACGCCGGGGTGGGTCACCGCGACCAGCCGTCCCCGGCGGTCCGACAGCGACTCCAGCCAGCCCCCGACCCGGGTGACGAGGTCGGCGACCGACTCCCCGCCGTGCGGCGCCCGGGTGGGGTCGGTGAGCCACACCGTCAACTCGCCCGCATCGACGCCGCCGAGCTCGCTGCCCCGCCACGCACCGCAGTTCACATCCGCCAGCAGTGGCTCCGTCTCGGCGCGCAACCCGAGACGTTCGGCGGTCTGCCTGGTACGCGTCTCCGGTGCGCAGACTGCGGCGTCGACCACACCGAGGTCGACGCTCGTGTCCACCTGACGTCGACCCAGTGCGTTGAGGGCCTCGTCCCGCGGAAATCGTCCGGCCGCCATCGCATCGGTCATCGCATGCGACACCAGGGTCAGCCGGACGATCTCACTCACCGTCGGTCACCCCGTGAGGGTGGCGCTCGACTCGCTTCGCTTGCCGTCCAACACCTTCGAGATCGACGTCGCGAACACCAGACCGATCGTCGTCCAGACGATCAGCTGGGTGGCGAAGGTGTAGAGCCGGAATTCGTAGAAGTCCACCGCGGGGAAGCCGGGGAACACGATCACGCCGGCGGCGTCGACGATCGGCCCCGGGGTCTCGTCGATCGACGGCAGGATCGCCATCACCACGAATACCGCGACCAGGTAGGACGCCCCGCCGACCAGCGTCGCGTTCCAGGCACCCAGCCGGGCTCTCAGCTGACGTCCGAGGTACACCGCGGCGACCATCAGCAGCACAGAGAGCCCGACCATCAGCAGATACAGCATGGAGCGCTGGAAGATCGTGGAGTCCTCGCTGGTCGCCGGTGGATTCGGCGGGTACTTCAGGGCCGGGACGATCCACAGCGAGACGAACATGGCCGCAGCGACCAGCACCGACAGCACGCGCGCCGAGACGTCGCCCACCCGTCCGTAGGCCACCGCGAAGACGACGGCGAACAACGCGCCCATCGCGACGCTGAACAGCAGCACGCCGAAGCCCATGCCGACCGTGGATTGGATGCCGCGGCTGAACAATTCGCCACCCTCGCCGTGGCTGTGGCCGCTAGCGCCCATCTCCATGGCCTCGTGCGCGGCCGACGTGCCGTCCTCGAAGTCGACCGCCCGGCCGATGACGGGCTCGAGGAAGATCTTCGCGAAGACGAACGCGAGCACTCCTGCAAGGGCGCCGGCCAGCAGACCGCGCCCGATGATTCTCTTCTCCATCGTGGGGTCTCTCCTGCCGTCAGTGGCAGGGGAACCCGAGGAGGTGGCGCGCGTCGTGGACGAACTCGTGGATGTACATGTTGTCGCCGAACACCGACGTGGCGCCTTGGTCGACGCCGACGAAGTAGAGCACCAACAGAGCGAAGAAGGCCGTCAGCGACAGCCACAGGGCCGCCTTGGTGGCGGTGAAGTCGATTGCGGGAGCTGCGCTCCGGCGAGTTGATGACGTGGTCATGTTTCGAATTTCCTTTCGGGAGTTCGCGTCCCGTATCACGGTTGACGTACGTCGGGTCTGACTTTGACAGTGGCGCGACCGCTCTGGATTTTCACCAGCATTCCTTCGTACGTCGGTACCCGAGCATCATAGGCACAGGCGGGCCCCCGGACACTCCCACACGACGAAATGGGCGGTACCCCCCGCGAGAGGGGTACCGCCCAAGTCGATCGAGCTGAGTCGTGCCGAGCTACTCCGGGGCGCCGGCCGGGGCCAGATCCGGGGCGTCGACGACGGGCCGGGTGGCACCGACGAAGGTGAACACCGCGTCCTCCCCGGCTCCCTCGCCGTCCCAGTTGTCGACGTCGACCGTGACGACCTGACCCGGACCGACCTCGTCGAAGAGGATCTTCTCGCTCAAGGCGTCCTCGATCTCGCGCTGGATGGTCCGCCGCAACGGGCGGGCACCGAGCACCGGATCGAAGCCACGCTTGGCCAGAAGCGACTTCGCCTTGTCGGTCAGCTCCATGGTCATGTCCTTGGCCCTGAGCTGGTTGCCGACACGGGCGATCATCAGCTCCACCATCTGGACGATCTCTTCCTTCGTCAGCTGGTGGAAGACGATGATGTCGTCGATGCGGTTGAGGAACTCCGGGCGGAAGTGCTTCTTCAGCTCGTCGTTGACCTTCAGCTTCATCCGCTCGTAGTTGTTCTCGCCGCCACCCTGGGTGAAGCCGAGACCAACCGCCTTGCTGATGTCGGAGGTACCGAGGTTCGAGGTGAAGATCAGCACGGTGTTCTTGAAGTCCACCGTCCTGCCCTGACCGTCGGTGAGGCGGCCGTCCTCGAGCACCTGCAGGAGCGTGTTGTAGATCTCCTGGTGGGCCTTCTCGATCTCGTCGAACAGAACGACGGAGAACGGCTTGCGGCGCACCTTCTCGGTGAGCTGGCCGCCCTCTTCGTAGCCGACGTACCCGGGAGGGGCACCGAACAGCCGCGACGCGGTGAAGCGGTCGTGGAACTCGCCCATGTCGATCTGGATGAGCGCGTCGTCGTCACCGAACAGGAAGTTGGCCAGCGCCTTGGACAGCTCGGTCTTTCCGACGCCGGACGGGCCGGCGAAGATGAACGAGCCCGAGGGACGCTTGGGATCCTTCAGTCCGGCACGGGTGCGACGGATCGCCTTCGAGACGGCCTTGACGGCGTCCACCTGGCCGATGATCCGCTTGTGGATCTCGTCCTCCATGCGCAGCAGACGCGTGGTCTCGGCCTCGGTCAGCTTGAACACGGGGATGCCGGTCCAGTTGCCGAGTACCTCGGCGATCTGCTCGTCGTCGACCTCGGCCACGACGTCCAGATCACCCGAACGCCACTGCTTCTCTCGCTCGGCGCGCTGCCCCACCAGGGTTTTCTCGCGATCGCGCAGGTTGGCGGCCTTCTCGAAGTCCTGAGCGTCGATCGCGGATTCCTTCTCGCGACGCGCGTCGGCGATCTTCTCGTCGAATTCGCGCAGGTCTGGCGGAGCGGTCATCCGGCGAATGCGCATCCGGGCGCCCGCCTCGTCGATCAGGTCGATCGCCTTGTCGGGCAAGAACCGATCGTTAATGTAGCGGTCGGCCAGCGTGGCCGCCGCGACGATCGCACCGTCGGTGATCGAGACGCGGTGGTGCGCCTCGTACCGGTCGCGCAGACCCTTGAGGATCTCGATGGTGTGCTCGACGGTCGGCTCGCCGACCTGAACTGGCTGGAAGCGACGCTCCAGGGCGGCGTCCTTCTCGATGTACTTGCGGTACTCGTCGAGGGTGGTCGCACCGATGGTCTGCAGCTCACCGCGGGCCAGCTTTGGCTTCAGGATCGAGGCCGCGTCGATGGCGCCCTCGGCGGCACCCGCGCCGACGAGCGTGTGCAGCTCGTCGATGAACAGGATGATGTCGCCGCGGGTGTTGATCTCCTTGAGGACCTTCTTCAGGCGCTCCTCGAAGTCACCGCGGTAGCGGCTGCCGGCGACCAACGACCCCAGGTCCAGGGTGTAGAGCTGCTTGTCCTTGAGCGTCTCGGGCACGTCGCCGTGCACGATGGCCTGCGCGAGGCCCTCGACGACGGCGGTCTTGCCGACGCCGGGCTCGCCGATCAGCACCGGGTTGTTCTTGGTCCGGCGGCTCAGCACCTGCATGACCCGCTCGATTTCCTTCTCGCGGCCGATGACGGGATCGAGCTTGCCCTCCATCGCGGCTGCGGTCAGGTTGCGACCGAACTGGTCGAGCACCAGCGACGTGGACGGATTGCCCGCCTCGCCACCGCGGCCACCGGTGCCGGTCTCGGCGGTCTCCTTGCCCTGGTAGCCGGACAGCAGCTGGATGACCTGCTGGCGCACGCGCGTCAGCTCAGCCCCCAACTTGACCAGGACCTGGGCGGCGACGCCTTCACCCTCGCGAATCAGGCCGAGCAGAATGTGCTCGGTGCCGATGTAGTTGTGGCCGAGCTGCAGCGCCTCACGCAGGCTCAGCTCCAGCACCTTCTTGGCGCGCGGGGTGAAGGGGATGTGTCCGGACGGGGCCTGCTGGCCCTGCCCGATGATCTCCTCGACCTGGCTGCGGACACCCTCCAGCGAGATCCCCAGCGACTCGAGCGACTTCGCCGCGACACCCTCGCCTTCATGAATGAGGCCAAGGAGGATGTGCTCGGTGCCGATGTAGTTGTGGTTCAGCATCCGGGCTTCTTCTTGAGCCAGGACGACGACGCGCCGCGCGCGGTCCGTGAAGCGTTCGAACATCGGTGGTTACCTGCCCTCCGTAGATAGTGCAGTCCTCAACACGGCGAACCGTGCTCTGCACTTGACGTCCACTGTAGTGGGCGGCGGCTCGGGGTGCCCCGCTTGTCCTCTCCTAGTGAAAGACCAAACGGTGACCGTTTCCGAGCCGCACGGATACCAACGCCCGGGAGAACGGCATCGGTTCCGCCGCCGGGCGCGTTAAGGCTTCGCTGCTAGCGAAAGGTGACGGTGCAACCGCCGCCGAATTGGCGACCGGACCGACCGGAATCAGGTTGCGGCGTGAAAGGCGTCGATGACGTCGGCCGGAATGCGGCCGCGAGTCGAGACACTGTGGCCGTTGCGGCGGGCCCAGTCCCGAATGGCGGCGCTCTGTTCGCGGTCGATGGTCGCGCGACCACGGCCCGACCCTGCCGAGCGGCCACGGCGACGACCTCCGACGCGGCGGCCGGCCTCTACCCATTGTTTGAGATCGCCACGGAGTTTCGTGGCATTCTTCGACGAAAGATCGATCTCATAGCTGACGCCGTCGAGAGAGAATTCGACGGTCTCGTCGGCAGAACCCTCACCGTCGAAATCATCGACTAACGTGACGGTCACCTTTTTTGCCATTGGCTCACACTGCCCCTTCTGCACGGGCGCGTAGTCATACTTCGCTTGAAACCCTGAGCAATGTTGGCACAGTAATCCGCGCAATTCAACACAAAAGTATGAAACGCCGTCGGCTAGCCCTGTCGACGGACCAGAGGGAACAAAACCGTCTCGCGAATCGACAAGCCCGTCAGCGCCATCAACAAGCGGTCGACGCCCATTCCCGTGCCGGCCGTCGGAGGCATGCCGTACTCCAACGCCGCCAAGAAGTCCTCGTCGAGGACCATGGCCTCGTCGTCACCGGCGGCGGCGGCCCTGGCCTGGGCTTCGAACCTCTCCCGCTGCACGACGGGATCGATCAATTCGGTGTACCCCGTGGCCAATTCGAAGTTTCTGACGTAGAGGTCCCATTTCTCCGTCACGCCCGGAATGCTGCGGTGCTCCCTGGTCAGCGGCGAGGTCTCCACGGGGAAGTTCCGGACGAACGTGGGCGCCCACAGGTCGGCCCCGACGGCGTCCTCCCAGAGTTCCTCCACCAATTTGCCATGTCCGAATCCGCGGTCGCGTGGGATTTCGACGCCGCGCGCCTCGGCAATCCCCCACAGGTAATCGGCCGGGGTATCGGGGGTGATTTCCTCACCCAGCGCCTCGGACAGTGAGGGGTACATTTCCAACGTCGACCATTCGCCGTCGAGATCATAGGTGGTGCCATCGGGCAGTGGCACGATTCGGGTGCCAATCGCCTCATCGGCGACCTCTTGAATAACCTCGCGCGTCACGACCGCACAGTCGTCATAGGTTCCGAAGGCCTGATAAGTCTCGAGCATGGCGAATTCCGGCGAATGCGTGGAATCGACGCCTTCGTTTCGAAAGTTCCGATTCATCTCGAACACCTTCTCGAAACCGCCCACCAGGCACCGCTTCAGGAACAACTCCGGGGCGATGCGCAGGAACAGGTCGACGTCGAGTGCATTCGAGTGCGTCACGAACGGTCGCGCCGCGGCGCCCCCGGCCAACGTCTGCAGCATCGGGGTCTCCACCTCGAGGAAACCGCGTCGCTCGTAGGCCGACCGGACCGCCCGGACCACCGCGATGCGTTGCCGGGCGATGGTGCGGGCCTCGGGACGGACGATCAGGTCGACGTAACGCTGCCGGACCCGCGTCTCCTCGCTGAGCTCCTTGTGCGCGACCGGCAGGGGGCGAAGCGCCTTGGAGACGATCTGCCACGCATCGGCGAGCACGGACAATTCACCGCGGCGCGAACTGATCACCTCACCGTGGACGAACACGATGTCCCCGAGGTCGACGTCGGCCTTCCACGCGTCCAGCGACTCCTTGCCGACGCCGTCGAGGCTGATCATCGCCTGGAGCTGGGTCCCGTCACCCTCCTGCAGAGTCGCGAAGCACAGCTTTCCGGAGTTGCGCGCGAAGACCACGCGCCCGGCGATCCCGACGACGTGGCCGCTCTTGGTGTCGACCTCGAGATCGGCGTGCTCGATGCGCAGTTCGGCGAGCGTATCGGTGCGGGCCACCTCGACCGGGTAGGGATCGCGCCCGTCGGCGAGCAACCGTTCCCGCTTGGCCTGCCGGATCCTGAACTGCTCGGGGAGATCGGAGTCGTCGTTCTTCTGACCGGCGTCGGGGACATCTGCGGAGCTCACGACGTGCCAGCTTAAATGAGGCTTGAATGGTCGGATGCCCGCGACCGTCGACGCGACTGCGGTCGCCGCCCTGTCCGACGAGCCGCTGGACTGGCGATACAAGGGTCTGCCGTCGAGCTGGTGGGGGCGCACACCGGCCCAGGTGCGCGCCGACGGCCCGGACCCGTTCGACGACGGCGCGGTCGGGCCGCTGTGCGTGCTGAGCGAATCCGCCCTGGCCGACAACCTCGCGACGATGTCGCAATGGTGTCGCGACCGGGGTGTCGAGCTGGCCCCGCACGGCAAGACCCACATGGCGCCACAGCTGCTGGCGCGGCAGTTCGGCGCGGGCGCCACGGCCGTCACGCTGGCGACGATCAGCCAGGTGCGGACGTTTCGCGCGTTCGGCGTCGACCGCGTGGTGCTGGCCAACGAACTGGTCGATGAGGCCGGGTTGCGTTGGCTGGCAACCGAACTGGACCGTGACCCCGACTTCCACCTGGTGTGCTGGGTCGACTCGGTTCGCGGCGTCGAGCTCGCGTCGGCCGCCCTGGCCGGCGCCGGCGCGCACCGCAGACTCGACGTGTGCGTCGAGGTCGGCATGGCAGGGGGACGTACGGGGTGCCGGGGTGCGACCGAGGTCGACGCCGTCGCGCGTGCCGCCGCGGCGTCGTGTCACCTGCGACTGGTCGGGGTCGCAGGCTACGAGGCCGCCACGGGCCACGACGTGACCCCGCAGGCGCGCGAGCGGGTGCGCGACTATCTGCGGGAGGTGCGGTCTGCGGTACGACGCCTCGCGACGACGTTCGAGACCGACGACGTTCTGGTCAGCGCCGGCGGCAGCACCTACTTCGACGTGGTGGCCGAGGAGCTGACCGGGTGGGCCAGCGCCGCCCCCGTTCGCACGGTGCTGCGCAGCGGGTGCTATCTGACCCACGACGACGGTCTCTACGACCGCACGTCACCACTGCCCGCCCTGCGGCCCGCGTTGACGGTGTGGGCGCAGGTCGTCTCGCGGCCGACCCCGGAGCTGGCGCTGCTGACGATGGGTCGCCGTGACGTGTCCTTCGACCAGGGCTTGCCGGTGCCCTACGGGTTGTCCGACAGCGCCGTCGGCGCGCTCAACGATCAGCATGCGTATCTGCAGGTGGGGCCCGCCGATCGCGACCGCGTCGAGGTGGGTGCGTGGCTGGAGTTCGGGATATCGCATCCCTGCACGGTGTTCGACAAGTGGCAGCTGATCCCGGTGCTCGACGACCGGCGGCGCGTCGTCGACCTGGTCCGCACGTTCTTCTAGGGCCGGCTGGCGAGGTCTATCCAGCCGAGCCGCCGACTGATCGTCTCGGCCGCCGCGACGGTGCGCTTGGCGGTCTCGACGAACTCGCCCTCGCCGAGACGGTAGGACGGGCCCGACACGCTCAGTGCCGCGACCACCCGTTCGTCGGCGTCGTAGACGGGGGCCGCGACGGCGTTGAGCCCGACTTCGAGTTCCTCCCGCACACACGCCCAACCACGCTCGCGCACGACGTTCAGCTCGGCCAGCAGGGCACTGCGGGTGGTGACGGTGCCGTCGGTGAACGATTCGAGCCGGGTCCCCAGCACGTCCCGCAACTCGTCGTCGTCGAGGGCTGCGAGCAGCACCTTGCCGCTGGACGTGGCGTGGGCGGGACAGCTCTGGCCGATCCAGGTGCGCAGGGCGATGCCGGCGGGGCCGATCGCCTCGGCGACGTTGACGATGCGGTCACCGTCGAGCACCGCGAGGTTGGTGGTCTCCCCAGACTCCAGAGCCAGGGCGTCGCAGGCCGCCTGGCTCTGCTTCACCAGATCCAATTGGGCGCTGGTCGCACGGGCCAATCTGGCGATCGCGAACCCGAGCCGGTACTTGCCCCGGTCGGCGAGCTGCTCGACGTAGCCGCGGGCCTCCAGCACCGAGATGATCCGAGACACAGTCGATTTGTGCACGCCCAGCTCGGTGGCGATCTCGGTGACACCGGCCTGCCCGAGGGTCGCCAGGATCTCCATCACCAGCAGGGCACGGTCGACGGATTGGACGGACGCAGACCGTCCGCCGTCGTCGCGGGTCTTGCCGTTCTCCGGTCGTGGCATCGGATTCGACCCTATACGGCGGGGATTCCGAAGTTGCCGACACGTCGCTGCACGGCACCGATCTCGCGTAGTCCGTCGTTGAGCAGGCTGCGGTTCAGCGGCGACAGCTCGGACATCGTGATGACGTCGCCGGGACTGTGCCCGACGGAGAGTTGCTCGACCTGGTGGGTCATCCGCAACCGCTGCAGCATCACGAACACCTCACCGAGGGTCTCGGCGTCCCGCTCGCTGAGCGCCCCGCACGCCGCGGCCGCAGCCAGCCGGGTCGGCGTCGACGCGGATGCGACGTCCCCGACGAGACCACCCCACCGCGCCAGGTTGACGATCGGGGTCACGGCGTGGCTCTTCAGGTCGAACGTGCCGCCCCGGCGGGACAGCACGTCGCGTAACGACCGGGCCCGCACCCGCCCGGACAGTGCGTCGAGCAGTTGCAGCCGCAATGCATTTGGATGTTCGGCACGCATCCTGCGGTAGGCCGCCGGAACCGCGTGCAGCTCGGGCTCCCCCCACACCACCCGGCCGTCCAGCAGCAGCGACGACATGATGAGCCCCTTGCCGGCCAGCGGATCCTCCAGCCAGCCGCGGGCTGCGCGCGACCAATCACCCTGGGAGCGCGAGAAGTTCGGACTCCAGGCGACGGCGCCGTTGCTGTCCGACGGCAAGCCGCAGCCGTCGAGGATGGCGTGGGTGCGCCGGGCGACGGCCCGCCATCCGTCGGCCGACGTCGACCGGTCGTCGCGCCATGACAGCGCGCTGTCGACGTCGGAGGACGGCATGGCCTCACGTCTGGCGATGCTGCCCAGCGTCAGCCAGGCGAAGCCCGACGTCGGGGTGGCGGCACCGGAGTTAGCTTCGGCGAGAGCGAGTTCCAGCGCCCGGCGCACCACGCTGTCGATCACGATGGACAGGATGCCGCTGGTCGCGGCCGCCTTGGTCCCGCTGCGGAACAGTGTGCTGGCGGTGTGGGTGACGCGCTGGGCGGCGGCCTGCAGTTCGTCGGCGGTCGCCGCCACACCGATCGAGCGCCGCAGCGTGAAGCTCTGTCGCGCGGAGGCGGCGAGCAGATCGGCGTCCTCCAGGACGCCGATCACCCCTCCGCGCGCCGAGGTGACCGGCATGTGGCGAAGCCCGCTCTCCAGCATCGACATCAGCACGGTCTCGGCGGTGAGGTCGGCGGTCACCCGGCGGGCCGGCGCGCTCATCACCCGGGTGATCGGCACCTCCACCGAGAGCCCCGCGGCGACGACGCGGGTGCGCAGGTCCCGGTCGGTGAAGATGCCGAACTCCCCGTCCGGCAACGGAATCAGCGCATACGACACGCGGTGTTCGGTCATGCGGACGACGGCCTCGCGCACCGAGACCTCGGGCGCGACGATGAGCACCTCGCCGTGCACCAGCTCGCCGACCGGTCTGCTGTCGGCGACGGGCACCAGGGCGGGGCGGGCGCGCGCGTCGGTGCTCCAGGCCGAGGACGCCAGGAACGCCAGCCCCGCCGGGGTGGCGAACTGGGTCCGCACGAGCTCACCGGGCAGCCGGATCAGCGTGCTGGGCTCCGAAGCCCGCGCGACGAATTCCATGCCGCCCCCGGTGAGCAGCGGCGTGTACCCGAAGATGCCGCCGGGCTCGACGACGTCGACCCCGGCGCCGTCGGCGGCTTGCAGCGCCACGCGACCGGTGCGCACCATCCACACCTCACCGGGCACCTGCGCCGAGTAGTCGGCCACCACCGCACCGGTGGCGAAGGAGACGGACACCGAACCCGCCGCCAGGTCGGCCAGTTCGTCGGCCGTGGCCGACTGGAACGGCGTGTGTTCGCCGAGGAACTGGGTCAGGTCCCCCGGATCAGGTCCGCGCACTTCTCGGCCATGGTCATCACGGTGATGTTGGGGTTCACCGCAGGCAGTTTCGGCATGGCCGACGCGTCGACGACCCGCAACCGCGACACGCCCTTGACCCGCAGCTGCGGATCGAGCACGGCCATCGGGTCGTCCACCGCGCCCATCCGGGCGGTCGCCGCCGGGTGGTAGACCGTGTTGTGCGTCTGGTGCACGTAGTCGAGCAACTCGTCGTCGGTGGTCGCGTCGGGCCCCGGGGCCAACTCCCGGGCGATCCACGCCTTGAGCGGCGCCTGGTCGGCGATGGTGCGGGCCAGGCGCAGACCGGTCAGCATGATGCGCTCGTCGTAGCCCTCCGGGTCGGTGAAGTAGCGGGGGTCGACGCGCGGCCGGTCCCGGTAGTCCAGGCTGCGCAGCCGGACCGTGCCCCGCGAGCGGCCCTGGGTCACGTTGGGGGTCAGGCAGAATCCGTTGTCCGTCGTCGGGTAACCACGCCGCAGCGTGTTCATGTCGAACGGCACGCTGCCGTAGTGCATCATCAGGTCGGGCTGGGCGGTTCCCTCGTCGACGGTGGTGAACAGCCCGATCTCCCACCACTGCGTCGAGGTGGTCACCATCGGCTTGGCGGCTTCCCAGAACACCAGGCCCTCGACGTGGTCGTCGAGGTTCGAGCCCACCCCCGGCGAGTCCACGCGGACCGGGACGCCGATCTCGCGAAGATGCTCGGCGGGACCAATACCGGAGAGCATCAACAACTTCGGCGTGTCGATCGATCCGGCGGTGACGATCACCTCGCGGCGTGCGGTCACCGTGTCGTAGCCCGTGAGGTCCGGCCGCTGGTAGCGCACGCCGGTGGCCCCATTGGCGTCGTCGAAGAGGATCTCCGAGACCCAGCAGTCGGTGCGGACCTCGAGGTTCTTGCGGGAGTCGAGGATTGGATGCAGGTAGGCGTGCGAGGTCGACATCCGGGTGCCGTCGGCGCCGACGTTGATCTGGAACCAGCCCGCGCCGTTGCGCACCGTCTCGCCGCGGTTGAAGGCCACCGTCGGTAAGCCGGCCAGCGCCGCCGCGTCGAGCACGGCGGTGCCACACGGGTCGTTCGGCGGGACGTCGGCCAGGCGCACCGGGCCGTCGTGTCCGTGGTCACCCGGTGCGTCGTTGGTCTCCAAGCGCTTGACCAGTGGGAGGATGGTGGCGGAATCCCAACCCGTGCAGCCCATCTCGACCCACTCGTCGAGACACTCGGCGGGTGGATGGAACGCGATGCACGAGTTGTGCGACGAGCAGCCGCCGAGCACCTTGGCACGGGCGTGCCGCATGAAACTGTTGCCCTTCTCCTGCGGTTCGACCGGGTAGTCCCAGTCATACCCGGAGTCGAGCAGGTGCATCCACTTCGCCAGGGGCAGGATGTCGTCGTTGCCGACGTCGGTGGGCCCGGCCTCGACCAGGCACACCGTCACGTCGGGATCCTCGGACAGCCGGGCGGCCAGCACGCAGCCGGCCGTTCCCCCACCGGCGATGACGTAGTCGAAGGTGCCCGCGTCTGCCATCAGGCCTGCCCCGACACCAGGTCGTCGGGATCGGCGTCCGACTTCGTCGCGGCGGCATGGGACTCGAGGGTGCCAATGTGGTTGCGGCCCTTGATTGCGTACCACAGCAGACCGGCACCGAGGATCACGCCGATGTAGACGAACGCGCCCCAGGTGTTGTACCAGGGGTCGCCGTACACGGCGACGCGCGGCCAGGCGAGGTTGAGCGCCATCCCGATGCCCCACACCACCGCGAGGATGTTGACCGGCATGCCCCACTTGCCCATGGTGAAGTAACCGCCTGCCTTCAGATCGGGCGGCGGCCACTGTCCCTGGAACCGCTTCTTGAGCATCGGGCCGGTGACCATCAGGTAGGCCAGGTAGATCATGATGATCGCGATCGAGGTCAGCACCGTGAAGATCTTCGGCTGGCCGATGTTGATCACCAGGATGATCGCCGCGATCACGCCGATCACGACGGCCGGGATGATCGGCGTCTGGGTCTTGGGATTGACGCGAGCGAGCTTCTCGCCGAACGGAAGTGCGTTGTCGCGTGCCATGGCGAACGTCAGCCGGATGGCCGCGGTGTGCACGGCGAGGGTACAGACCGTCACCGCGACGACGATGCAGACCAGGAACACCTTGCCCAGTGGTCCCCACATGACCTGCTCGACGATGTACTGCAGACCGCCGCTGCTCTCGCCGATCTTGGGATCGTTCAGGTCCGGTGCCGACATCACGGCGAACACCAGGATCGCGCCACCGATGACGAAGGAGGCGAGGATGGCACGCAGGATGGCCTTGGGCGCAGTGCGTCGCGGCTCGACGGTCTCCTCACCGAGCGAGCTGGCCGTGTCGAAGCCGTACATCACGTAACCCGATGCCAGAGAGGCGATCAGGAACGCCCCGAGATAGCCGCCCGGCAGCCCGGCCCCGTAACCGTTGGTCTGGAAGAACACCCCGGGACCACGGGTGGTGCTGCACGCCAGGATGATCGCGATC
Organism: Mycobacterium sp. NPDC006124; assembly: GCF_040614235.1. Lineage (NCBI taxonomy): Bacteria > Bacillati > Actinomycetota > Actinomycetes > Mycobacteriales > Mycobacteriaceae > Mycobacterium > Mycobacterium sp. NPDC006124. The sequence continues at coordinate 566,189 of NZ_JBEXUA010000002.1, forward strand.
AGCACGGCGGCGATCAGCTCGATGAACACGCCCGCGCTGTTGATCATCGCCATGAGCTTGACGCCGAGGGCGTTGACGACCGTGGTGAACGCGATCAAAATCGTGCCGAGCAGCACGGCGTTGCCCGCGAACGACGCGGGGGTACTACCGTCGCCGATGATCTGGAATCCGCTCCAGAGCCTGGGCAGGTTGAGCTGGTAGGCCAATACCACCGCCGAGATGGTGACGATCGACGCGGTCAGCATCAGCCAGCCAGAGGACCACCCGACGATCTTGCTGCCCAGCTTCTTGGACCAGTTGTAGACCGACCCGGCGACGGGGTACTTCGCGGCCAGTTCCATGAAGCACAGCGCGACGGCCATCTGGCCGACGAACACGATGGGCCACGACCACAGGTAGGCCGGGCCCGCGCTGCTGAAGCCGAAGTAGAACAGCTGGAAGGTGCCGGTGAGGATCGAGATGTAGCTGACCCCGGCCGCGAAGCTGGCGAACTTGCCGATGCTTCGGTCCAGGGATTCCTTGTAGCCGAAGTCGTCCAAGCCGCCGCTGTCGACGCTCGGAGCCTGCGGGTCAACTGCCATGGGGGAGCCTTTCGTCGCGAGCTTGCCGCCTGGGCCCGGTCATTCGCCCTTGAACCAACCTGCGGGCTTTGGTGCGGTGTTGTGCCAAATATGCTTGAGCTCTTGATATTCCGCGAGCCCGGTGGGACCGAGCTCCCGGCCGTTGCCCGACTTCCCGAACCCGCCCCACTCCGCAGCCGCGGTGTAGTAGCCGAAGTCGTTCAACCACACCGTGCCGTGCCTCAACGCGCGCACCACACGTTCGCCTCGCGCCGGGTCGGACGTGCGCACGCCCGCCGCGAGACCGTACTCCGTGTCGTTGCCGAGGGTGATGGCCTCGGCTTCGGTAGTGAACCGCTCCACGGTCAGGATCGGTCCGAAGGTCTCGTCCCGAACGATGCCCATCGACCGGTCGCACTGGTCGAAGATCGTAGGCAGATAGAAACTTCCGGCTGCCAGCGCCGGATCCGACGGTCTGGCGCCGCCGGTGACGAGCTTGGCGCCCTCGGCGATCGCCGAGGCCACATGGGCCTCGACCTTGGCGCGGTGCTGCTCGGAGACCAGCGGACCGGTCTCGCTGACCGGGTCCATGCCGTCGCCCATCCGGATCTTCTCGGCCCGGGTGACCAACTCGGCGACGAAGTCGTCGGCGATCGACTCCTCGACGATCAGCCGGGTACCGGCCGAGCAGACCTGACCGGAGTGCAGGAACACCCCCGTCAGCACCTGGTCGACGGCGGCGTTCCACGCGTCCCCGGTGCCGATGTCGGCGAACACGAGGTGCGGGTTCTTGCCGCCGAGTTCGACGGCCACCTTGGTGACGTGGTCGGCGGCGGTCTTGGAGATGGTGCGCCCCGTGGCCAGTCCGCCGGTGAACGAGATGAAGTCGACGTCGCCGTTGTCCGTCAGGGCGGCGCCAAGGGTGGCGCCGCTGCCCTGGACGAGGTTGACGACGCCGGCGGGCACACCCGCTTCCTCCAGCAGATGCACGAAGGCGATCGTCGACAGCGGCGTGACCTCGCTGGGCTTGGCGACCATCGTGCATCCCGCACCCAACGCCGGGGCGATCTTCCACGACATCTGCAGCAGCGGGTAGTTCCACGGGGCGATGAGCACGCACACCCCGATGGGCTCGCGCACGACGCGGCTGATGACGGCCGGGTCGCCGACGTCGACGAGCCGGTCGGCCTGCACGCCGACGAGCTTGGCGTAGTACTGGAACACCGACGTGACGTCGTCGATGTCGATCCGGCTCTCCGCCAACGTCTTTCCGGTGTCGCGGGTCTCCAGCAGCGAGAGCTCCTCCCGGTCGCGCTGCAGCAGGTCGGCGATCCGCATCAGCAACGCGGCCCGTTCGGCGACCGGCGTCGCCGGCCACGCCCCGTCGTCGAACGTCGCGCGGGCCGCCGCCACGGCGTCGAGGGCGTCGGCGGCGGTCGCCTCGTCGACCACGGCGGTGACGCTGCCGTCGGCCGGGTTGACGATCTCGCGGGTGCCTGCGTCCGAGGCGTGCCGCCACTGCCCACCGACGTAGAGGTCGGGCTCACCGTTCACGTGTCACCTCGCGTCGTTGGCGTCGGGCGCCAGCCTGATGTCGCCGCCGGAGCGGCTCCGTCGCCGATTCGGGACACTACCCACTCGTGGAACTCCGCGATGTGATGTTCGGAAGGAACGAGTACGCCGCCGTGGCGGTACGCCCGCGACGACATGGCGGGCTGGGTGCGCTCACACGCCGCGAAGTCCTGCTCGTTGACCCGGTGGAACAGCGCGACCGAACGGGAGACGTCGCGGCCCTCGGCCACCACGTCGGCGGTGTAGAGCCAGTCGCACTCGACGATGGTGCGGTCGGGGGCGAGCGGGTACATCCGGTGGAAGATGATGTGGTCGGGCACCAGGTTGACGAACACCGTCGGCCTGATGGTGATGGCGTAGTAGCGGCGTTCCTGATCCTCGGTGACCCCGGGGAGATTCTCGAAGCCCGCACTCCCGTCGATGGTGAAACCGGCTATCTCCGAACCGAATTCGGCACCATGGCCTACGTAGTACTGAGCTGCGAGGCCCTGGGCGAACTCCGGGAGCACCTCGGTGAGCTCCGGGTGGATCGTCGCGCAGTGGTAGCACTCCATGAAGTTCTCGACGATGAGCTTCCAATTGGCCGCCACGTCGTAGACCACCCGGCGGCCGACGCTCAGACTCGCGACGTCGTAATGGTCGATCGCGCTCGCGTCGCCGAGGCGGCGGGTCACCTCGCCGACCACGTCGTCGGCGAACGACGGCGGGTCGTCGGCCAGGCAGACCCACGCGTAGCCGAGCCACTCCTCGAGCGCGACGGACACCAGGCCGTAGGCGTACCTGTCGATGCCCTCGCCAGAGGCGTCCTTGAGCGACGCCAGGTTGGGTGCGGCGATCAGCTTGCCGTCCAGCGCGTAGGTCCAGGCGTGGTACGGACACTGCAGGCTGCGCTTGACCTGACCCTCGGACTCGGTGCACAGTGCGGCCCCTCGGTGGCGGCACACGTTCAGGAACGCCCGCAGGGCGCCGTCCTTGCCGCGAACCACCAGGACGCTCTCGCGGCCCACCTGGACCTTCTTGAATTGGCCCGGGTTGGGCAGGTCGCCGGAACGCACCGCGCAGAACCAGAGCTTCTCGAATATCTCGTCCTGCTCGGCGGCGAAGATCCTCGGGCTGGTGTAGAACTCGCCGGCCAGGGTCGCCAGCAGTGCCGGCGGATTGTCGATCGTGGTCATCGCTTTCCTCTGCTCATCGCTTGATGCGCGTCATCTCGGGATCCACCACCGGCTCGGCGTGAACCGTCGCGCCGTAGCGGCTGCCGCGGTAGTCGACGGCGACCACGTCACCCGGCGCGGTCGTGGCGGGCAGCCACGCGTAGGCGATGCAGCGCCCGACCGTCGCCGAGTAGGCCGCGCTGGTGACGTAGCCGGCACATTCCGCGGTGCCGTCGAGGAACACCGGCTCCTTGCCGAGCACCACGGCCGTCGGATCGTGGAAGACGATGCTGCGCAGCGCCTTCTGCGGTGGCGCCGCCGCCTCCAGCGCGGCCTTGCCGACGAAGTCGTCCTTGGTCATCCGCACCGCGAAGTCCAGACCTGCCGCGGCTGGAAGGTGTTCGGCCGTCATGTCGGTGCCCCACGAGCGGTAGGCCTTCTCGATGCGTAGGCCGTTGAACGCGATTCGGCCGGCGGCGATGACGCCGTGCTCCTGCCCGGCGATCCACAACAGGTCCCACAGCGCTGCCCCGTACGCGGCGTCGGCGTAGATCTCCCAGCCGAGTTCGCCGACGTAGGACACCCGCATCATGGTCACCGGGATGGCGCCGAGGTGGGTGCGCAGCGCCCGGAAGTACTTGTTGCCCTCGTGGGAGAGGTCGTCGTCGCAGAGGGGTTGGGCCACGTCGCGGGCGGCAGGCCCCCACAGCCCGACGCAGCACGTGCCGCCCGTGATGTCGCGGACGGTCACCGAACCGTCGTCGGGCAGGTGGCGGCTGATCCAGTCGAAGTCCATCGGACCGTTGGCGCCGACCTGGAAGCGGTCGGCGGCCAGCCGGGCGACGGTGAGATCGCTTCGGACGCCTCCGGTCTCGTCGAGCATCAGCGTGTAGGTGACCGAGCCGACGCTCTTGTCGACGTTGTTGGTGGTGAGTCGCTGCAGCAGGTCCGCGGCGCCGCGGCCGGCGACCTCGTAGCGGGTCAGCGGCGTCATGTCGTACATGGCGACGTGGTGGCGGGTCCAGTGGGCCTCGGCGATGGAGATCGGCGACCAGAACTTCGCCGACCACTCGTCACGCTCGGGGAAGGCGAGCCCCTCGTCGCGAAGTCGCAGTGCCAGTTCGCCGTTGGCCTCGTACCAGGCGGGCCGCTCCCAGCCGCCGCCCTCGAAGAAGAACGCGCCGAGCTCTTGCTGACGCGAGTAGAAGGGACTGGTTCGCAGCCCGCGGAGCGCCTCGCGGAACTGGTGCGGATGGATGATGTCGTACACCTCGACGAACGCCTGCGAGCTGGTCGCCATGATGAAGTCGTCGGTCTTGGCGACGTCTTCGAAGCGGTAGAGGTCGCACTCGTGCACGTCGGTGGACGGGGCCCCGTCGATGATCCATTCCGCCGTGGCCTTGGCGACCCCGGCCGAGTGCGTCACCCACACGGCCTCGGCGACCCAGAAGCCGCTCAGCTCGCGGTGCTCACCCATGATGGAGAAGCCGTCGGGGGTGAACGAGAAGATGCCGTTGAAGCCCTGCTCGACCTTCGAATCACCCAGGACGGGAGGCAGTTTCGTGGATTCTCGCCACGCCGGGACGAAGTCGTCCTCGGTGAAGGGCAGCATCGACGGCATCTGCTCACCGGCGGTGTCGGCGTCCAGGGTCGCCAGATCCACGGGCATCGGCTGGTGTCCGTAGTAGCCGATGCCGATCCGGTCGACGTGCTCGCGGAAGTAGAGGTCCTGATCCTGATGCCGCAGGATCGGCAGCCCGGCCTCGGCGGCTTCGGTGTTGCGGCCGACGAGCGGTTCGATGCGACCGGTCATCGCGTACTGGTGCGCCATCGGGACCAGTGGCACGACGAGCCCGACCTGTTTGGCCAGCCGCGCGCCCCAGAATCCGGCGCAGCACACCACGACGTCGGCGGGGATGACGCCGTCGGCGGTCCGGACGCCGGTCACCTTGCGGCCGTCGTTGACGATGCCGAGCACTTCGGTGTTCGGCCGGAACGTGGCCCCGCGGGCGGTCGCCGCGAGCGCCTGCGCCTCGACGGCACGGACTGCCTTGACCAGACCATCGGTGGGCGTGTGGAACCCGCCGAGGATGCGGTCGGCGTCGAGCAGGGGGTGCATCTGCGCGCACTGGGCCGCGGTCAGCAGCTCGCCGGGGATTCCCCACGATTGCGCCCAGCCGGCCTTGCGGTGCAGGTCGGCCCAGCGCTCTGGCGTGGACGCGACCTCGAGACCGCCGGTGGGGTTGAAGGCCCATCCACCCGCGTGTTCGAGGGCGCCGAACTTGGCGACCGTGTACTTCGCGAACTCCGACATGGTCTTCGACGGGTTGGTCTGGAACACCAGGCCGGGGGCGTGCGAGGTCGACCCGCCGGTGGTGAACAGGGGACCTCGGTCGACGACGGTGACGTCGGTCCAGCCGCGTGCGGTGAGTTCGTCGGCCAGGGAGCCTCCGACGATTCCCGCACCGATGACGACGACCTTGGGGGCTGCCAAGATTTCCTCCGACTGTTGCATGGTGCGCAACTAAACTGCGATGCGCAACACATGATTCTCCCGTGCAGGCCACTCGTCAACAGGAGGACGTGGCGAGTCGGGTTCGGCAGAGTCGGGTCTAACGGGCGTTGCGAAGCTTGCCCCGGCCGTCGTTCTGGTTGCGCTCGAACACCAGGCGCAGACCCTCGAGGGTGAGGTGCTGGTCATAGTGCGCCACCGTGTGAAGGTCGGGCAGCAACAGCGGGGCGGTGTGCCCGGTCGCCACCACCGCGACGTCGTCGCCGGCGAACCCGTCGACGTCGCGGCGAACCCGGTCGACCAGACCGTCGACCAGGCCCGCGAAGCCGAACACCGCACCGGCCTGCATGCACTCCACGGTGTTCTTGCCGATCACCGATCGGGGCCGGGTCAGCTCCACCCGCCGCAGCGCGGCCGACCGGGCGGCTGCGGCGTCCGAGGACACCTGGATGCCCGGGGCGATGGCCCCACCCAGGAACTCGCCCTTGGCCGACACCACGTCCACGCAGATCGACGAGCCGAAGTCGACGACGATCGCCGCGCTGGCGTACTTCTGGTAGGCGGCGAGGCAGTTGACGATGCGGTCGGCACCGACTTCCTTCGGATTGTCGACCAGCAGCGGGATGCCGGTCCGCACGCCCGGTTCGATGAGCACGTGCGGCACCGACGACCAGTACTGGTCGAGCATCACGCGGATCTCGTGAAGCACCGACGGCACGGTCGACAACCCGGTCGCACCGGTCAGCCGTTCGGCGTCGTCACCGATCAGACCGTCGATCGTCAGGGCCAGCTCGTCGGCGGTCACCTCGGCCTCGGTGCGGATTCGCCAGTGCTGCACGACCTTGGCGTGGTCGCCCGACCCCGAGATCAGCCCGACGACGGTGTGGGTGTTGCGGACGTCGATCGCGAGCAACACGGCGCTAGTTCCTCCACGGCAGTTCGCGGCCGAGACCCGACTCGACGCGGGGGTGCCCGTCGACGCCCGCCGACGCGCCCACGTCGACGGCGATGTTGTCCAGCAACCGCGTGCGACCCAGCCGAGCCGCAACCAGCATGCGCGCCGCGCCCTCCGCCGGCGCCGGCCCGAGCCACGGATCCCTGAGCTCGAGGTAGTCGACCTCCAGCGAAGGCACCTCGTCGAGCACGGCGCGCGCGGCGTCCAACGCGCCCTCCGCGCCGCGCGAGGCGGCGTACATCCCCGCGAGCAACGCCGCCGACAGTGCGCCGGCCTGCTCGCGTTCCTCGTCGTCGAGGTAGCGGTTGCGCGAGGACATCGCCAGACCGTCGGCCTCCCGCACGATGGGCACCCCGACGATCTTCACGTCGAGGTCGAAGTCGTCCGACATCTGCCGGATCAGCACCAGCTGCTGATAGTCCTTCTCGCCGAAGAACGCCCGGTCCGGCCGGACGATCTGCAGAAGCTTCAGCACGACGGTGAGCATGCCCGCGAAGTGCGTTGGGCGAGAGGCGCCTTCGAGCTCGGCGCCGAGCGGTCCGGGGTGAACCGTCGTCCGCTGGCCGTGGGGATACATGTCGGCGGCACTCGGCGCGAACACGATCTCGACGCCCTCGGCTCTCAGGAGCGCCACGTCGTCGTCGAGGGTGCGGGGATACGCGTCGAGGTCCTCGCCCGCGCCGAACTGCAGGGGGTTGACGAAGATGGACACGACGACGACCGCACCGGGCACGCGTCGGGCCGTCCGCACCAGCGTCAGATGCCCCTCGTGCAGCGCTCCCATCGTGGGCACCAGCACGACACGGCGACCGGTGGCCCGCAGCGCGCGGGTCACACCGGCGACGTCGCCGACCTTGGCGTAGAGGTTGAGCTCACCGGCGGTGAACTTCGGCGGCCTCTGGGCGCTCACGGGCGACCCCCTTCGTTCGGCTGGCCAGTCAGGGCGGCGAACACCTCGGCCGGGGCGTGTGCGCGCTGGGCCGTGCGCAGTGAGTTGGTCCGGTAGGCCTCGGCCAGTTGAGGATTCACGGCGTCGAGGGCCCGCAGATGGGCGGTGACCGCGGCGGCGTCACCGCGCGCCACCGGCCCGGTGAGCGCGGACTGACCGCGTTGCAGCGCATTCTCCAGCGACGCCCGCGCCAGCGGGGCCAGCACCCGCTCGGCGATGCCACCCGGTGCGTCGCCGATGGCCTCCTGGCCGAGCAGTTCCTGTCCCCGCAGCGCCGAGCGCAATGCCTCCACCGCGTCGAGCACCACGGTGACGACGTGGTTGCCACCGTGGGCCAGGGCTGCGTGATAGAGCGCTCTGGCCTCCTCGGGGACGCCGAACGGTTCGCCGCCGACCTCCAGGACCAGCGACTGCGCCACCGCGTACCCGACGTCGTCGGCTGCGGTGATGCCAAAGCACGCGCCGGAGAGCCGGGCCAGGTCCTCGTCGGATCCGGTGAACGTCATCGCCGGATGAATGGCCAACGGGATGCATCCGCGCTCGCTCAACGGAGCCAGCACGCCGATGCCGTTGGCACCGGAGGTGTGCACGACGATGGTGCCCGGGCGTACCGAACCGGTGGCGGCGAGACCGGCGACCACCCCGGCCAGTTCGACGTCGGGGATGGCCAGGATCAGCAGCTCGGCCTGGGCGGCGACGTCCTGGACCGGCAGCACCTGGGTGTCGGGCAACCGCCGTTCGGCGCGCTGCCGGGAGGCGCGCGAGATGGCACTGCAGGCGACGACGACGTGTTCGGCCCGTTCCAGGGCGACACCCAGGGCGGTGCCCACCCGGCCGGCGGAGATGACGCCCACCGTGAGCCGGGCCGGACGCAGTCCGTCGGGCTGCACCATCGCAGACGACCTCGCAGGCTAGTGGTTGTGAGCGTCGAGACTAGCTCACTCGTCGCGGCGCCTGCGACGGCCGCCTCCGGTGGTGCCGGCCTGCAAACGGGCCATCAGTTCCGAGACCGGCTGGCCGCCGATGTGCTGGCCAGCGGGTTCCTCGTCGTCCTCGCCGCCGCGGTGTCGTGGCACCGGCGCGTCCGGGGCCTCGGGTGACGGCGGGGCCGGCGTGGCCAGGGTCGGCGGCGTGCGGCGGGCCGAGTCGGCGTCCTCCGCGGCGGCCGCGTGACGGGCGCGACGCGCCGACTCCGCGGCCGTCTCGACCGTGTAGTGCCGGCCCGGCCTGGCGGCCTCGGTCGGGGGCGGCGACATCATCGGTGGTGGCGGCGTCGGCGTCGGCGGGGATGCGGGCGGCGGGGGCGGGGGTAGCGTGACGGGCTCCGGCTGACGGGGCTCGGCGACGTCGTCGCCGGTCACCGGTGAGGTCCAGTTGCTGCCCGGAACACCGGCGGGGATGAACTGTCCCTGCGCGGGGGCGGGTCGCCAGCCCGAGTCCGCGGGTTCCCGAACCGGTGAAGGCTCGACGGGCATCCACGGCAACCGGGTCTCCTGGGGCGGGGGCGGCACGGGTTCCGGCGCTCTGCGCCGTCCCTCCGTCCGAACTTCCGGCCGGGGTTCGTCCACGGGCGGTGGCGGACGCCAGCCGGCGTCGGCCCGGCCCTGCTCGGAGGCCAGTCGGTGGGCTCCCCCCGGGGTCAGCGGGGCCCATTCGTCGCCGTCGGGCTGAGGCTCCACCGGCACGTCGATGATCGGGCTTTCCTCGGTGTTCGGATCGCTGTCGAAGTCGGCGGCGACGTCGACGGGGTGGTCGTCGTCGTGGGCGTCGATGCGGCTGCTGATCACCCGGCCGGGCCCGAAGCCGCGGTCGTCGCGCTGCGGCGATGCCTGGGGCACGGCGTCCCAGTCTCCGAAGTGGTGCACGGTCGTGCGTTCGGTCTCCAGTGCCGGCCGGCTCTGCAGGTCGGTGTCGAAGATGATCTCGAGGTTCGCGCGCAGCGCCGCGAGTTCGGCGCGCAGGCTGGCCACCTCGTCGGAGGTCTGGGCCTGCAACTCCGAGGCGAGTTCCCGGCGCAGCTGGGTCTCGATGGAGAGTTCGTATTCGCGGCGCGCCGAGATCTCCCGGTCGAGTTGGAGGTCGTAGACCAACTTCAGGTCCCGGGACTTGGCTTGGTCGAGGTCGGCCTGGCGGCGGTAGATGAACGACACGAAGGCTCCGACCACCGCGGCCCACAGTGCGACGATCACGGCAAGCTTCAGCAGGGCGACCTTGTCGGTGAACACCAGCGCCGAACTCGACACGATGGCAAGCACCAGCAAAGCCGTCAGCAGCAACGAGCCCGGCCTGCGGTTTCCGCGTCGCGCGCGGACCCCACGAGTCGGTTCGGTCATGGGCCGACTGTACCTGCGACGGCCCTCATCGCGTACCGACCGCGTCGGCGATTCGCCTGGTCAGATGCACAGACGAGCTAACCGGGCACACCGTCGGCGTCCTCGGAGGGCTCGTCGGGTGACTTGCAGCAATGCTCGAGCCAGAGGGCCGCGACCACCAGGGCCAGCGCACTCGCGGCGGCCACCACGGCACCCGTGGAGCCCTCGGCGGCGACCCGCAGGACGCTGCGTTTCGGAATGAAGAAGGCGCTGACGCCCAACCACCACCCCAGCACGAGCGCACCGACCCACGCCGAGGCCTTCGCGATCATCACCCCGCGCGCCACGGCCAGCGGGTGCACCCGGCCGGGTCCGACGCCGACCTTGCCGTCGCCGATCTTGCTCCGCACGTAGAACGCCCAGCCGGCCACCGCGACGGCCAGCACGAGCAGCGACACCCCGGTCAGCACCGTGATCGGCGGGAACGATCCTAACGTCCGCGACGTCACCACGTAACCCAGCAGTGTCAGGAGCACCACCGCGATCGTCAGGTCCCGTTTGCGGGTGGGGCCCATCAGCGCTCCAGGACGTCGGCGACGGGCCGCACGCCGTCGCGCTCGGCGGGATCGAGGCCGGCGAGCACCTCGCCGACTGGACGCGCGGTGCCGTCGACCGTCAGCGTCGCCGCCGAGTCGGCGGCCAGCCACGGCACGAGGACGAAGGCCCGCTGGTGCGCGTACGGATGCGGCAGGGTCAGCTCCTCGTCGGCACTGACCACCTCCTGGCCGCCGTCGTGGCAGGAGATGAGGTCGACGTCGAGTGTCCTTGGACCCCAATGTATCTCGCGCGTACGATCAGCGGCTCGTTCGAGTTCCTGGCCGCGGCGCAGCCAGGCGCGGCAATCCAGCCCGGCATCGGAGGCGACGACTACGGCGTTGAGGAACGGCCCCTGCTCGACGCCGCCCCAGGCGTCGGTCTCGTACACCGGCGACACGGCGCACACGGCCGAGCCGAGCCGGTCGACGACGGACTGCAGATGCGCGAGGCGGTCGCCGACGTTCGACCCGATGGACAGGACGACGCGGGTCACGGCGCCGAACCGGCCCGACCACCCCGTCGCGACCGGCGGGCCACGACCGCCACGTCGGCGAAGGTCAGCGGGATGGGCGCGTCGGGCTTGTGCACCACCACCTCGACGGCGTGCAGGCGTTCGTCGGTCATGATGGTGTCGGCGATCTCGGCGGCCACGGTCTCGATCAGGTTGCGGGGCGGTCCTGCGACCACGTCGGCCGCCAGTCGAGCCAGTCCGCCGTAGTCGACGGTGTCGGCCAGGTCGTCACTCGCCGCGGCGGCGGCGAGGTCGATCCAGACCGTGACGTCGACGACGAAGTCCTGGCCGTCGCGACGCTCGTGGTCGAAGACGCCGTGGTTGCCACGAACTGTCAAGCCGCGCAATTCGATTCGGTCAGCCATGGTCGGTCTCGCCCTCCCAGGTGGGCGCCGTCTCCCACGCCTCGACGACTTTGAGCGCGTCGACCGTCGCGGCGACGTCGTGGACCCGGACGCCCCACGCGCCGTGCATCATCGCCAGCGCCGAGATCACCGCGGTCGCGGTCTCCCTGCCGCCGGGCGGCCGCAGTTCTCCCGCGTCGTCGGCGAGGAGTGCGCCGAGGAAACGCTTCCTGGACGCGCCGACGAGCACGGGCAGGCCGACGTCGACGAATTCCGGCAGGGCCGCCAGCAACGTCCAGTTGTGCTCGGCGGACTTGGCGAAACCCAGACCGGGATCGATGATCAGCTTGCCGGGATCCACGCCGGCATCGACGGCGGCGTCCACCGCGGCCATCAGCTCCCCGCGCACCTCGGCGACCACGTCGACGTAGGGCGGGACGTCGTGCGGGCGGGCGGGGTCCACCGCACGCCAGTGCATGAGAATCCAGGGCACGCCGGCCTCGGCGACCAGCCGGGCCATGTCGGGATCGGCCCGGCCACCGGAGACGTCGTTGACGATCGTGGCGCCGTTCTCCAGCGCCGCGCGCGCCACGGCGGCGTGCATGGTGTCGATGCTGACGGTGACGCCCTGCTCGCCGAGCGCCTTGACCACCGGGACCACCCTGGCGATCTCGACCTCCGGGTCGACTCGAGTCGCCCCCGGCCGGGTCGACTCGCCACCGACGTCGACGATCGCCGCGCCCGCGGCGGCCAACGCCAGCCCGTGCTCGACCGCGCGGTCACGGTCGAGGTACAGACCGCCGTCGGAGAAGGAGTCGTCGGTGACGTTGACGACGCCCATCACCTTCACCCGGGTGGCCGTCACTTGCGGACGATGAGTTCCAGCGCCTCGGACCGCAACGCGCCGTCGGTCTTGAACTGGCCGCGGACCGCCGAGGTGGTGGTGGAGGCACCCGGCTTGCGGATGCCGCGCATCGCCATGCAGAGGTGCTCGGCCTCGATGACCACGATCACGCCGCGGGGGTCCAGCTTGCGCATCAGCGCGTCGGCGACCTGACCGGTCAGCCGTTCCTGCACCTGGGGTCGCTTGGCGTACAGGTCGACGACCCGGGCGAGCTTGGACAGGCCCGTCACCCGGCCGTCGGCGCCGGGGATGTAGCCGACGTGCGCGACACCGTGAAAGGACACCAGGTGGTGTTCGCACGTCGAGTACATCGGGATGTCCTTGACCAGCACCAACTCGTCGTGCTGCTCGTCGAACGTCGTGTTGAGCACGTCGTCCGGATTGGAGTAGAGCCCGTCGAACATCTCCCGGTAGGCCCGCGCGACGCGGGCCGGCGTGTCGACCAGACCGTGCCGGGTGGGGTCCTCGCCGACGGCGTACAGCAACTCCCGAACGGCGTTCTCGGCGCGTTCCTGGTCGAACGTCGCCGGCACGAAGGCAGGCGGGTTGGACGAGACAGCAGTCATCGAAGCTCCGTTTCGGGTCAGCTGGCCGAGGGCTTCGCAGGTCCACCGTCGGAGTCGTCGGCGTCGCCTTGCTGATGCGGCGCCTGTCCACCACCGTGCGGTGCGGGCGCCCCCGGCTGGGGGTACGGCTGATAGGGAGGATATGGCTGCGGATAGGGCTGCTGGTAGCCGCCCTGCTGCGGTGGCGGACCCCAGGCCGGCGGCGGAGGGGGCGGCGGGTACTGGCCGGGACCCTGCGGCGGCCAGCCCGGGGCGTGCCAGTTGGCGGGTGCCCCGTAGTTGGGCTGCGTCGACCCGCCGGGCGCGCCGTTCTGGCCGGGGCCCGACGAACCGTTCTGTCCGCCGTGCGACCCGTTGCCGTTGTTGCCGTTGCCGTTCTGGGCGGTGCCGTTCTGGGCATTGCCGTTCTGGGCATCGGCCGCCCGGCTCGCGGCGGCGATCGCCGCCTTGAAGGCAGGTTCCTTCATCGGCGGCGGCCACGGCTCGCCGCGCTCGATGGCCAGCTCGCCAGGCGTCTTGATCGGCGGCTTCTCCGACGGCACCCGGCCACCGAAGTCGTCGAACATCGTCAGGCGCGGGCGCTTCTTCACGTCGGCGAAGATGGCCGCGAGCTCGGCGCGGTGCAGGGTCTCCTTCTCCAGGAGTTCGCCGGCCAGCACGTCGAGGACGTCGCGGTACTCGGTCAAGATCTCCCACGCCTCGGTGTGCGCGGCCTCGATCAGCTTGCGCACCTCGTCGTCGATGATCTGGGCGACCTCGTGGCTGTAGTCGGCCTGCGTGCCCATCGAGCGGCCCAGGAACGGGTCGCCGTGTTCGGTGCCGTAACGCACGGCGCCGAGCTTGGAGCTCATGCCGTACTCGGTGACCATCGCGCGGGCGATCTTGGTGGCCTGTTCGATGTCGGAGGACGCTCCGGTGGTGGGCTCGCGGAAGATCAGCTCCTCGGCGGCCCGGCCGCCCATCGCGAACACCAGTCGGGCGATCATCTCCGAGCGCGTCATCAGGCCCTTGTCGTCCTCGGGCACGGCGACGGCGTGACCGCCGGTGCGCCCGCGCGCCAGAATGGTGACCTTGTAGATCGGCTCGATGTCGGGCATCGCCCAGGCGGCGAGGGTGTGGCCACCCTCGTGGTAGGCCGTGATCTTCTTCTCGTGCTCGCTGATGATGCGACCCTTGCGGCGAGGGCCGCCGACGACGCGGTCGACCGCCTCCTCGAGGGCTGCGGCCGCGATGACGGTGCCGTTCTCGCGGGCCGTCAGCAGCGCGGCCTCGTTGATCACGTTGGCGAGGTCCGCACCCGACATTCCGACGGTGCGCTTGGCCAACCCGTCCAGATCCGCGTCCTCGGCGATCGGCTTGCCCGCCGAGTGCACGCGCAGCACCGCGCGCCGGCCCGCGATGTCGGGGTTGGACACCGGGATCTGCCGGTCGAAGCGGCCCGGCCGCAGCAGCGCCGGGTCGAGGATGTCGGGACGGTTGGTCGCGGCGATGAGGATGACGCCCTGGCGCTCGCCGAAGCCGTCCATCTCGACCAGCAACTGGTTGAGGGTCTGCTCGCGCTCGTCGTGCCCACCGCCGAGCCCGGCGCCGCGCTGACGGCCGACGGCGTCGATCTCGTCGACGAAGATGATGCAGGGGCTGTTCTGCTTGGCCTGCTCGAACATGTCGCGAACGCGGGACGCGCCGACGCCGACGAACATCTCGACGAAGTCCGAGCCGGAGATGGTGAAGAAGGGCACCCCGGCCTCGCCGGCGACCGCGCGGGCCAGCAGCGTCTTGCCGGTTCCGGGCGGACCGTAGAGCAGTACGCCCTTGGGGATCTTGGCGCCGAGGGCCTGATACCGCGTCGGGTTCTGCAGGAAGTCCTTGATCTCGTAGAGCTCCTCGACCGCCTCGTCGACGCCGGCGACGTCGGCGAAGGTGGTCTTGGGCAGGTCCTTGTTGAGCTGCTTGGCCTTGGACTTGCCGAAGCCGAAGCCCATCCGGCCGCCGCCACCCTGCATGCGGGAGAACATCACGAACAGACCGACCAGCAACAGCAGGGGCAGCAGGTAGATCAGCAACGACCCCAGGATGCTGCCCTGGTTGACCATGGTGTTCGTCTTGACGTTCTTGGCCGTCAGGGCGTTGAACAGGTCGACCCCGTACCCCGTGGGGTACTTGGTGATGATCTTGTCCTTGCCCTCGGTGTCGCCGTTGCCGTTCTTCAGGTCGAGGCGGACCTGCTGTTCGCGGTCGTCGATCTGGGCCGAATTCACGTTGTCGCCGTTGATCTGGCTGACCGCCACCGAGGTGTCGACCGGCGTGTAACCGCGGGTGTCGTCACTGAAGTAGTAGAAGGACCAACCGAGCAGCAGGACGACCGCTATGACGGTCAGGGTGCGGATGACGTTCTTACGGTTCATTCGTTGTCTTAGGCCAGCGGGACTCGTGGGCTGAGTCGGGGCGGGCCGCGTCCTTCCGATAAGCACAGGTTGGGTTCGTCAAGGCTACCGCTTGACCAACGATCGACGGTTCCCGACGTCTCGTGCTTGGCTCAGCCGGTGATCACCCCGACTCAGCGGCTCGTACGGACCAACGGCGTGACGCTGCGGGTGACCGAGGCCGGTGACCGTGGGGCGCCCGTCGTCGTGCTCGCGCACGGCTTTCCCGAGCTGGCATTCTCGTGGCGCCACCAGATTCCGGCCCTGGCCGCCGCCGGGTATCACGTGCTGGCCCCCGACCAACGCGGCTACGGCGGTTCCTCGGCGCCGACGGCGATCGAGGACTACGACGTCGTGAAGCTGACCGGCGACGTCGCGGGGTTGCTCGACGACGTCGGCGCCGAAACGGCCGTCGTCGTCGGACACGACTGGGGTTCGGTCGTGGCGACCAACTTTCCGCTGTTCCACCCGGATCGGGTCTCGGCGTGCGTGACGATCAGCGTGCCCCCCGTACCCCGCCCCCGGGTGCCGCCGACCCAGGCATGGCGTGCCGCGTTCGGCGAGAACTTCTTCTACATCCTGTACTTCCAGGAGCCGGGACCCGCCGATGCCGAACTGGCCGCCGACCCGGCCCGGACCATGCGGCGGCTGATGGGCGGCATGCGCTCGACCGACGACACCAACGTCTTCATCCGGATGGCCACGCCCGGGCCGGAGGGCTTCATCGAGCGGCTGCCCGAGCCGGCCGGCCCGCCCGACTGGATCACCCCGGAGGAGCTCGACCACTACGTCGCCGAGTTCACCAGAACCGGATTCAGCGGAGCGCTGAACTGGTATCGCAACTTCGACCGGAATTGGGAGCTGACGGCGGCCACCCCGTCCCCGACGATCGCCGTGCCGACGCTGTTCGTCGGCGGGACCGCGGACCCCGCGCTGGCGATGACACCACGCGACCGCGTGGGTGATCTGGTGACGGGACCGTACCGGGAGGTGTTGGTCGAGGGCGCTGGTCACTGGCTGCAGCAGGAACGCCCGGCCGAGGTCAACGCCGCGCTGCTGGAGTTCCTGGCGACTGCCTGATGCAACGGTAGGGTGCGTGCCATGCCGAAGCCGCTGACCCGACTGCTCCTCCTCGCCGGGGCGGCGCTGACCGCCGCGGCCGTGGTGGGCTGCGACTCCACCGCGGCTCCCGCGGCGGTGCCGGGGACGGCCGCCCCGAGGCAGGTCACCGTGATCGGCGAGGGCAAGGTCGACGGCACGCCCGACACCCTCGTCATCAGCCTGTCGATCGCCGCGACGGCTCCCGACGCGATCGGTGCGTCCAACCAGACCAGCAGCCGCGCGGCGGCGGTGACCGACGCGGTGGCCGGCCAGGGCGTCGACCGCAAGGACATCAGCACCACGACGGTGACGCTGCAGCCGCAGTACGGCGGTGCCGACAACACCACCGTCGTCGGATACCAGTCCAGCAATTCGATCGACGTCAAGGTGCGCAAGATCGAGACCGGGCCGCAGGTCCTCGGCGTCATCACCACCACCGGGGGTGACGCCACCCGGATCAACTCGGTGACGTACTCGATCGAGGACGACTCCCAGCTGGTCAAGGACGCGCGCGGCCGGGCCTTCGACGACGCCAAGAGCCGGGCTCAGCAGTACGCCCAGCTCTCTGGTCTCGACCTCGGAAGGGTGCTGTCCATCTCCGAGACCGGCGGTGTGACTCCCCCGCCGCCGTCGCCGGTGCGGTACGACGTGGCGGCCGCGGCACCGCTGTCACCGGGCCAGCAGACCGTCGGCTTCGCCGTCACGGTCGTGTGGGAGCTGGGCTGACCCCAGCCCGTCAGACCACCGCGGCGATCTGCACCGGGATTCCGCTGAGCACCGCCGTGCCCGAGAGCGGGTCGACGGTCAGTCCGTCGTTGAGCTGGTTGACGTTCACGCCGGGCTGCCCCGCCGCCACGGCCAGCGCGGTGCCGTCGACGTCATGACCCCAGCCGTGGGGCAGCGACACCACCCCGCGGCGGATGCGGTCGGTCACCTCGACCGGAACCACCAGCTCGCCGCCGGGCCCCTTGATCCTGGCGTCGGTCGTCAGGCCGAGCTCGGTGGCGTCGTCCGGGTGGATCTGCAGCGTGCACCGGTTGGTGCCGCCGGCCAGCGCGGGCAGGTTGTGCATCCAGCTGTTGTTGGACCGCAGGTGCCGCCGGCCGATGAGCACGTAGCCGTCGGACGCGCCGGGGGCCGCCGACACCGACTCGCGCAGGCGGGCGACGTCGGCGACCAGCGGGGCCGGGGCGAGCTCGACCTTGCCCGACGGGGTGCGCAGCACCTCCCGCACGCGTGGGCCGAGCGGTCCGAGGTCGACGCCGTGCGGGGCGTCCTCGAGCGCCTGCAGCGTCAATCCGCCGGGGGTGGCGCCGAAGCCGTCGCCGAAGGGGCCCAGCCGCAACATCATGTCCAGGCGCCGTTGGTAGCCCGGTCCCGCCGGCAGCATCGCCGTCAGTTCCTCGATCGAGCGACCCGCGACCGGCGAGTGCGGGTCGGCCACCTCCTTGCCCAGCGTCGCCGCGATGACCTGATCGTCGACCAGCGACGGGTCGGCGTCTGGGCCGAGCCCGGCGATCGCCAACGCCAGCCGGGACAGGATCTCCGGCTCGTCGGGTTGGCCGTCGTCGAGCGGCAGTACCGGCGGTGAGTAGCGAGCGTTGTTGCGCACCGCGGCGTTGGCCAGCGCGATGTCGTAATGCGCGCTTCGCGAGGGCGGCGGCGGGGGCAGGATCACGTCGGCGTGCCGCGTCGTCTCGTTGAGATAGGGGTCGACGCTGAGCATGAAGTCCACGCCGTCGAGCGCGCGGCTCAGCCGGGCTCCGTCGGGAGCCGAGAGCACCGGGTTGCCGGCGACGGTGATCACGGCCTTCACCTGACCCTCGCCCGGAGTCTCCAGCTCCTCCGACAATGCGGTCACCGGCATCTCGGAGAGCACCTCGGGGAATCCGGAGACCCGGCTGTGCCACCGGCCCACCAGGAATCCGCGGCCGGGGCGCGGCGGTCGCGGCGCCGGTCCGACCGGAGACTGGGGGAACATCACCCCGCCGGGCCGGTCGAGGTTGCCCGTCAAGACGTTCAGCACGTCGACCAGCCAGCTGCCGATCGTGCCGAACTCCACCGTCGAGGTGCCGATCCGGCCGTAGACCGCCGCGACCCGCGCCTCGGCGATCTCCCTGGCCACCGCGCGGATCTCCTCGGCGGCGACACCGCAGTGCTCGGCGACGTGCTCGGGGGCGAACTCCCTGGCCAGCGCCTGCACCTCGTCCACCCCCTCGACGAGGTCGGTCAGGTGGGCAAGGTCGACGAGGTCTTCGTCGAAGAGCGTGTGCACCATCGCGAACAGCAGCGCGGCGTCGGTGCCGGGGCGCGGGGCCACGTGTCGGTCGGCCAGTTCGGCGGTGCGCGTGCGCGCCGGGTCGATCACCGTCAGACGGCCGCCGCGCTTCTTGAGCGCCTTGAGCTTGCCGCCGAAGTCCGCGGCGGTCGCGATGCTGCCGTTGGACACCAGCGGGTTGGCGCCGATGACGACGAGGCATTCGGCGCGGTCGAGGTCGGGCACCGTGAACGCCACCGGATTGCCGAACAGCAGCCCGAGCGCGACGTGCTTGGGCATCTGGTCCAGGGTGCTCGCCGAGTACACCTGCCGCGTGCCGAGACCGCGAATGATCAACGGCACGTACAGGGCCCCGGCGATGGTGTGGGCGTTCGGATTGCCGGCGTAGACCGCGACCGAGGATCCACCGTGCTCGGTCAGCACGGCGCCCAGACCGGCTGCCGCTGCGGCGAAGGCCTCATCCCAACCCACCTCGACGAGTTCGCCGTCGCGCCGGATGAGCGGCCGGGTCAGGCGGTCGGGGTCTCCGTCGAGTTCACCGAAGCTCGCACCCTTGGGGCAGATGTAACCGGCACTGAACACGTCGTCGCGATCACCGCGGGCGGCGACGATCGTGCGGGCGAGATCGTCGACCTCGAGGGTGAGGCCGCAGGTGGCTTCACAGAACGGGCAGATCCTCAACGCGGTACGGGTGTCGGCCATGCCATGCATTGTGCGCAGGACGGGCGTCCCGCGTCGACGATCAGGGGTTCTCGTAGACCTTCGGGTGCAGCAGGCCGATGTAGGGCAGGTCGCGGTAGCGCTCGGCGTAGTCGAGGCCGTAGCCGACGACGAACTCGTTGGGAATGTCGAACCCACACCACGAGATCTCGACGTCGGTGCGCACGGCGTCGGGCTTGCGCAGCAGCGTGCAGACCTTCAGCGACCGCGGGTGCCGCGTCGCGAGGTTGCGCAGCAGCCACGACAGCGTCAGACCGGAGTCGACGATGTCCTCGACGATGAGCACGTCGCGATCGTGAATGTCACGGTCGAGGTCCTTGAGGATGCGCACCACGCCCGACGACGAGGTGGACGACCCGTAGGAGCTGACTGCCATGAACTCCAGCTGCGTGGGCAGCGGGATTGCACGGGCCAGGTCGGTGACGAACATGACCGCACCCTTGAGCACCGTGACGAGCAGCAGGTCCTCGCCACCCTCACCGATCGTCTCGCGGTAATGCGCGCCCACCGTCGCGCCCAGCTCGGTGACGCGCGCGCGAACCTCGGCCTCGGACAGCAGAACCGACTCGATGTCGCCGGGATACGGGTCCGCGGCTGTTGGCTCGGGCACGGCAACAGCGTGCCACGTCACGGCAGCCTCGACCAACTAGACATGCGCGACGGGCTCGGTCCGCAGGATCAGCTCGCCGCCCCGGCGGTCGGCGAACAGCCGCTGCCGCTGCAGCGAGGATCCGACCGCGACACCGCCACGCCCGCGCCAGTCCACGGCGAGGCGGTCCACCCCCCGGATCTGGGCGTCGGTCAGTCCACTGCCGCCGCCGGTAAGCAGCCACGTCCGGATGACCCGGCGGCGCAGCGCAGCGGGCAACCTTGCCAGGGTGGACACGTCGAGCCGTGCGTCGACGCCCTCCCCCGAGACAACGGTGACGAAGGCCTCGGCGGCCAGTTCGTCGAGGGTGTCGGTGTCCTCCCGGAGGCCGGCGGCGGTGCGGGCCAGCGCCTCGGCCACGCCACCACCGAGGACCTGCTCCAGCAGCGGGAGCACCTCGTGGCGCAGCCGAACGCGGGTGAACCGCGGGTCGTCGTTGTGGGGGTCCTGCCAGGGGGCGAGCCCCAGTTCGTCGCACGCCCCGCGGGTGACCGACCGCGCAATCCCGAGGAGCGGCCGGCCCCACGGCGGGTCGTACGGGCGCATGCCGGCGATCGAGCGCGCCCCCGAGCCCCGACCCAGTCCCAACAGCACGGTCTCGGCCTGGTCGTCGAGCGTGTGCGCGATCAGCACGGGCGCCCCGGCACGGGCCTGGTCGAGGGCGGCGTACCGGGCGGTGCGGGCCGCGGCCTCCGGACCGCCTCGACCGTCGACCTGAACCCGGATCACGTGGGCGTCTACGCATCCCAGCTCGATCGCCTGGTCGCGAGCGGCACTCGCCACGGCGTCCGATCCGTCCTGCAGGCCATGGTCGACGATCAGGGCGACGGTCGGCCGCACGTGGGCGGCGGCGGCGGTCAGCGCCAGCGAGTCGGCTCCCCCGGACAACGCCACGCACCAGCGGACCTCGGCGGCGCAGTGGGCAACCGCGAACGCGTCGACCGCCGCGCGAACCGCCGCTACAGGACTCTGGCGATCCATTGGGCTGGCTCGTCGACTTCCGAAGGCAGCGGCAACGTCTCGGGACTGGTCCAGACGGTGTTGAACGCCGCCATTCCGACCTGGCCCACCACGTGGTCGACGAACGCCTTGCCCCGGGTGTACTGGCTCATCTTGGCGTCGAAGCCCATGAGGGTGCGCAGGATGCGTTGCAGCGGAGGCTGTTTGCGCTGACGGCGTTCGTCGAATCGCCGGCGGATGGTGGCCACCGATGGCACCACCTTGGGACCGACGGCGTCCATCACGTGGTCGGCGTGGCCCTCCAGCAGGGTGCCGAGGACGAGCAGCTGGTCGAGCGCCTTGCGCTGCGGCTCGGACTGAATGGCCCGCAGGAAACCGACCACGCCCTCCGAATGAGGTTGCGCCGCTTGCCCTCCTGCCGACCGTCTACTGCGGACGAACTCGCCGAGTCGGCCGACCACCTGGGTGAGCTCCTGCCCGGCCTCGTCGGTGATGACCGCCAGCGAGGACGACATGTGTTCGGCCAGCCAGGGATTGGCGCGAAACTGAACCCGGTGGGTGACCTCGTGCAGGCACACCCAGAGGCGGAAGTCCGCGGGCGGCACTCGCAGCTGACGCTCGACGGCGATCACGTTCGGGTACACCAGCAGCAGTTCACCGCCGTTCGCGGCGAAGGGGTCGTACTGCCCCAGGATGCCCGACGACACGAACGACAGGACGGCCCCGGTCTGCGCCCCGGTGACCCGGCGCCCGACGATGCCAGGCGAGCGTCCAGAACCTTCTGTCTGACCGCTGGTCGTCATGGCGCGCATGGAATTCGTTGCGGCACGCACCCATTCGGCCCGGTCGACGATGCGGGCCTCGGTGATGGCCGCGCCCTCGTTGAGACCCGTCACGTCGCGCACGGGCCCCTCTGCCGCCCGGGCGGACGCGGCCAGTTGGTCGATGGCCTGCCGTTTGGTGTAGTCGGTCACCGGCGGGGCGGGACGCACCAGCTTGGCTCCGACGGTCGCGGCGAAGTCCCAGTCGACGGCATTGCCGACGGTGACGGCGCTCATCGGCTGCACCCGCATGAACGCAGCGCCGAGGCCACCGCGTCGATGGCGGTGCGCCCGGTGGGCCCGGCCCCGTTGGAGATCAGCGAGAAGGTCAACACCCGGCCACTGTCGTCGGTGACGAAACCGGCCAGTGCGTTGGTCCCGGTGAGGGATCCCGTCTTGGCTCGCAGCAGACCCAGCGCGTCACGGCCGGCGTCGGTGTCGGTGAACCGGTTGGAGAGCGTACCGCTGCCGCCGGCGATGGGCAGCAGGTCGACCAGGGGACGCAGGTCGTGGTCGTCGAGGGTCGCGTTGGACGCCGCCGCGGAGACCACCTCGTCGAGCGTCTCGGCCGTCAAGCGGTCGTCCACCGACAGCCCGCTGGAGTCCATCAGCGTCGCGCCGCCGGTGTCGACGCCCGCCTTGGCGAGCTGACCGAGCACCGCCGAGACGCCCCCGGCGAAGCTCTGGGGCTTGCCGACCTCGGCGGCCACCTCGCGACCGGTCGACTCGGCCATCACGTTGTCGGATTCACTCATCATCTGCCGCAGCCGTTCGATCAGCGGCGGGGACTGCACCGCCGCGACCTGAGTGCCCTGCACCGGCGTCGGGCGCAGCGTGACGGCGGCCGGGTCGAGTCCGAGGGCGACGGCCAGGGCGCGGCCGGCGTCGAGCGCGGGCGTGGTCGAGCGGGCGGAGTCGACGCTCACCGGTTGGGTGCGGCCGCCGTCGAGCATGACCGCCTCCATGGGGGCGATGTCGCCGCCGTCGATGTCGAGCGGATCCCAGCCGGGGGCCAGCGTCGGCCCGCTGTAGGCGGTCGCGTCGACCTGGACGACCTTGGGCGCGATGCCGGACCGACGCACCTGGTCGGCGAGGTCGGAGATGCGCGCCGCACCGCGGTACCAGGTGTCGACGTTCTTGGGGGCCGCCGACAGCGTCGGGTCACCGCCCCCCTTGAGCACCACCAACCCCGGTGACGCGGTCTGGTCGGGGGCGACGACGGTCGTCGTCAGCCGGGCGTCGCGGTCCAGCGTCAGCAGGGCCGCCGCCGCGGTCAGCACCTTGTTGGTCGACGCGGGCTGCATGGGCACACCCGCGCCCTGCGCCCACAGCTGCTTGCCGGTCAGGGCGTCGGCGACCCGGCCGGTGAACGCACCGAGGTCGGGGTTGGCGACGACGGGAGCCAGGACGGCCGCGAGACCAGCCGGCGTCGGCACGGGAGCCGAGTCGGCCAATTCCGTGACGGCCGGTGCGGCGGTCGCGGGTGAGGGTCGCGCGGCGACGGCGACCTTCGGCTCATCGGGGGTGCTGCCGCGCGAGGTCGCCACCGCGGCGACGGCGACCACGACGGCCACCAGGAGCAGCACCACGACGCCGACCCACACGTGGGTGGATCGTCGCCACCGCGTGGGTGCCATGAGTCCGATGATCGCTCTCCTGTTTGGGTGGGGCTGCCGCGCCGACCCCACGAGTGCAGGGTATCGCTCGTCTATGGTTGACCCGCGTCGTCACCTGACGACCCCATGACGCTTTGCAGACGAGAAGGAGCCGGCGGTGCAGTTCGACGTCGTCATCGAGATCCCGAAGGGGTCGCGCAACAAGTACGAGGTGGACCACGAGACCGGCCGGGTCAAGCTCGACCGCTACCTCTACACGGCGTTTGGCTACCCCGCCGACTACGGGTTCTTCGAGAACACCCTGGGTGAGGACGGCGATCCGCTCGACGCGCTGGTGCTGCTGCCCGAGTCCGTCTTCCCCGGCTGCATCGTCGAGGCGCGGCCGGTTGCGATGTTCAAGATGACCGACGAGGCCGGCGGCGACGACAAGCTTCTCTGCGTACCGGCCGGGGACCCGCGCTGGGATCACATTCAGGACCTGTCCGACGTGCCGCCGTTCGAACTCGAGGCGATCAAGCACTTCTTCGTGCACTACAAGGACCTCGAGCCGGGCAAGTTCGTCAAGGCCGCCGACTGGGCGGGCCGCGAGGAGGCCGAGGCGGAGTTGCAGCGGTCGGTGGAGCGGTTCAAGACCACGGGTCACTGATGTGGGGGGCCTGCGCCCCGGCCCTGATTTAGCACCGACGTAACACTCGGTAACCCGCCCGTGTCTTCGGGCTTCCATCCTGGTCGTGTGCTGCTACATCAAGGAATCGGCCTCGACGCGTTCAACGCGTTACCCGAGCGCAAGGCCGTTCACGCGCTGTACGAGTGCTGCAACAGCATGACGATGGCCAGGCACCTGGCCTACGGCCGCAGCTACCCGAATCACGATGCGTTGTTCCGGCGCGCCGACGCCCTGCTGTTCGCCCTGCCGGAGTCCGCGGTCGACCAGATCCTCGACGCCTGCCCCGAACTGGGTCGCCGGCCGCGCAGCGAGAAGAGCCAGGACGAGCAGTGCGCGCTGTGGCACGACGACGAGGCCGTGATGGCCAAGCTCGCCAGCTCGGCCCGAACCTACGCCGACCACTTCGGATTCGGCTTCGTGATGTACGTCGGCGGGGTGAGTGCCAAGGCGGTGCTGACGGCGATCACCGACCGCCTGCACAACGACGCCGAGACCGAGCGCAAGGTGGTCCGCAACGAGCTCGCGAAGATCAACCGGTCGCGACTCGAACGCATGCTCGGCCCGGAGGGCGGCTACCAGAACTGGTAGCACGGTCGCTCACTAGGGTTGTGCCCGTGAGCACCCCGACTGAGAACGAGCGGACCCCGTCGCACTTCCTGGCCCTGCCGGACTTGGCCGCCCGACCCGCCGGCGGTGCCGTGGTGTGGGCCAACGACGAACTCTTCGCCGAGCGGGAGAACCTCATCAAGCCCAGGTCGGCGGAGTTCCGGCCCGCCACGTTCGGGCACAAGGGGCAGGTCTACGACGGCTGGGAGACCCGCCGCCGGCGCGACCTGCATCCGGATGCCCACGACGCCGCGATCGTGCGGTTGGGCGTGCCTGGGATCGTGCGCGGGGTGGTCGTCGACACCGCCTGGTTCACCGGCAACTATCCACCGCAGATCTCGGTCGAGGGCGCCTCCGTTTCGGGCTACCCGTCGGTCGACCAGCTGGTCGAGGACACCGAGTGGACGACCCTGGTCGAACGCGCGGACGTCGACGGTGACACCCGGAACCCGTTCGAGGTCGACTCGTCGCGGCGCTGGTCGCACGTGCGGCTGTCGATCTACCCCGACGGCGGCGTGGCCAGGTTCCGCGTGCACGGCGAGGGACTGCTGGACCCGGACTTCGCCGACGGCATGACGATCGACCTGGCGGCGCTGGAGAACGGCGGGCGAATCACGGCCTGCTCCAACATGTTCTACGGCTCACCCAACAACCTCCTGCTCCCCGGCAACGCACGGACGATGGGCGACGGCTGGGAGACCTCGCGTCGCCGCGACTCCGGAAACGACTGGGTGCAGGTGCATCTGGCGGGTCGCGGCACGCTGAACGCCGCCGAGTTCGACACCTCGTACTTCCTCGGCAACGCGCCGGGGGTCGGCAGGCTCTCCGGACGCGACGGTGACGGCGAGTGGTTCGAGATCTTGCCGGCCACCGACCTGCAGCCCGACACCAGGCACCGCTTCCTGATCGCCGACGACCGGCCGGTCACCGAGGCACGGCTCGACGTCTACCCCGACGGTGGCATGGCGCGGGTACGCCTGTTCGGCAGTCTGACCGACGACGGCCTGCAGCGAATCCGCGACGACTGGGCCGCCAGCGCCTGAGGCTCGGGTCCTAGAAGGCCCAGGCGCCGAAGCGACCCCAGGCCACCACCACCGCCACCACCAGAAGCCCGACGGCGGGGAGCGCGCCGGTGACCTCCTTGCGGCGCAGGTGGAAGACGACGGCACCGGCCATCATGACGGCCACGCCGGTGGCGGCCCACGCAACGAGTACCGGCGCGACGTTCACCAGAGCGGGGATGACCAGGCCGATGCCGCCGAGCACCTCGAGGGCACCGATGCCCTTGATGGCCCAGGCGGGAAGTTCGCCGAGTTCCATTCCCTTGTCGGGCAGTTCGGCCTTGGGCGTGATCAGCTTCAGCGACCCGGCGCCCAGCATTGCCAGGGCCAAGATCCCGGCGAGTATCCACAGCACGACGTTCACGACGATCCCTCATCTCTTTTGACTTGACGCTTCAAGTCAAAGCGTAGAACCGATGACTTGAAGCGTCAACTCAATTGACCTAACCTCGTCCCATGACCGAGGTGGGCGACGACGAGCCACGCTGGCTCGGCCACGACGAGCTCGCCTCGTGGAAGGCGTTGATGCAGGTCCTCTTGGCGCTGCCCGCCAAGCTCGACGCCCAGCTCCGCAGCGACTCCCAGCTGCGGCTGTACGAATATCACGTCCTGGCGGCGCTGTCGGATCAACCAACCCGGTCGATCGGCATGAAGGCGCTGTCGGTCGTCACGAACGGTTCCATGTCGCGTCTCTCGCACGTCGTGTCACGAATGGAGGGCCGCGGGTGGGTGGAGCGCCGGCCGCACCCGAACGACGGTCGACTCACCGAGGCACATCTGACCGACGAGGGCTTCGACGCGATCGTCGACGCCGCCCCGGCGCACGTCACGGCGGCCCGCGCCCTCGTCATCGATCGCCTGACACCCGAACAGGTGTCGCAACTCGGCGCCATCTGCCAAGCCATCGCTTCGGCGCTCGACGGCGACGCGTCAGAGCTGCTGAGTCCCGATTGCGGAGGCCAGACCCGCCAGGTGCCGCCCGATCGGTAGGGCGGCCGTCGCGGCCGGCGACGGTGAGTTCAGCACGTGGATCATGCGGTCGGTCCGCTCGACGACGAAGTCGTGGACCAACGTGCCGTCGCGACGGACCGCCTGCGCGCGGATGCCCGCCTCGTGGGGCAGCAGATCCGAAGCGGTCAATTCCGGTGCGTACTTTCGACATTCGCGAAGGTACCGCCGCTTGAAGAGCGAGTTGCCGACTTCTCTGACCCCCAGCCTCGCGTTGGCCCGCGCCACCCGCCAGAGCCCGGGGAACCTCGCCATGCGGGCGACGTCACGTGCGTCGAACGAGAACTTGGGGTAGCCCTCACGTGCCAGCCCGAGGACCGCGCTCGGCCCGACGGTGATGCCACCGGAGATGGTCGGGCTGAGGTGCACCCCGAGGAACGGCAGCTCCGGATCGGGCACCGGGTAGATCAGGCGTCGCACGAATCCCGCTCGCCAGCTTGGCAATTCGAAGTACTCCCCGCGGAAGGGCACGATTTGCACGTCGACCGGCACCCCGGCCAGCTCGGCGAGGCGGTCGGCCTGCAGACCGGCGCACACCACGAGCCGGTCGCACGTCACCGTCGTCGATCGCGTCGACACGGTGACTCCCCCGGGGCTTTCGGAGATCGCGACGACGCGTTGGCCGGTCAGCACCGTGGCACCCGCGGCCCGGACCAGATCCGCCATCGTCGCCGACACCAGCCGGTAGTCGACGATGCCGGTCTTCGGCAGGTGCAGTGCGCCGAGACCGGTGACGTTGGGTTCGAGTTCGGTGAGCTCGTCGCGGCCGATCCGGCGGCACTCGATGCCGTTCACCGCCGCCCGCTCCTCGAGGGCCGCCATGCGCGCGACTTCGGCGGCGGTCGTCGCGACGATCAGCTTCCCGCATTCGTCGAACGCGATGCCGTGCGCGGCGCAGAACTCCTTGGTCGCCCGCTCACCCGCCTTGCAGAACGTCGCCTTGAGACTGCCGGGTTCGTAGTAGATGCCCGAGTGGATGACGCCGCTGTTGTGTCCGGTCTGATGAGACGCGACGTCGGACGCCGCCTCGAGGACGACGACGCTGGCGTCCGGCTCGGCGTCGAGGAGGTGGTATGCGGTGGACAGGCCGACGATGCCGGCGCCCACGACGCAGTAGCGGAACCCACTCATGACTCGACGGTACGTGAGGGTTGTTGGACCGGCGCTCCCACGCGTACAGGCGATGCGTGTCGCCTGAAGGCTATCGGTGGACCACGTTGGACAAGGGCTCTCCGCGAGCGAGTCGGCCGATGTTGGCGGCCACGTCGTCGGTTCGGCCGCGGAACGTGTCCGAGGTGACGCCGGAGGAATGCGGGGTCATGAGCAGGTTGGCGAGTTCGTGGAACGGCAGCGCACTGGGGGTGGACTGACCGCCCGGTGTCGGATAGCGATACCAGACGTCGACGGCGGCCGCGCGAAGCACACCGTCGCGGAGCGCCTCGTAGAGCGCGCTCTCGTCGACCAGTGGGCCGCGGCCCACGTTGATCAAGATCCCGTCGGGACCGATCGCCTGCAGTTCGCGACGGCCGATCAGTCCCTCGGTCGCCGGGGTCAGCGGCGCGGAGAGCACCACGACGTCGGATTCGGCCAACAGTGCGTCCAGTGCCGAGACGTCCCCCGACCACGCCAAGCCGTGGGCGGCGGCATCGACGCGGCCCGATCCCGTGACCGCCGCGCCACTGGAGCCGAGCATCCGAAACGACTCCCAGGCGCGCTGACCGATGTGACCGAATCCGACGAATCCCACCCGGGCGTCCCCCACCGTGGGCAGCTGGCCAATGGATTCGTCGTACACCGACGTCGCCCACACACCGCGACGCAGCGCCCGATCCTGGGCGAGGAAGTCGCGTCGCAGCATGATCGCCGCGGCGAGCACGTACTCCGCGATGGAGCGCTCGTGGTGGAACGTGTTGGCGACCTGCACGCCCGGAGCTAGGGCGTCGACGTCGACCTTGTCGACACCCGCACCGGCGACGTGGATCAGCCGCAACTTCTCCGCTGCCTGCGCCATCGGCGCGGTGAACCTGCTGCCGACGTAGACCTCGACGTCGCGCAGTTCGTCGAGCAGGGTCAGCGGGTCATGTCCGGCGCGCCAGAGCACCTCGACACCGGGCGGCAGGGCCGAGGTGAACCGTTCTCGGTGCGGGGCCAGGTTGGCGTCGGCCAGTAGGATCTTCATGAGTCAGTTCCGTTGCAGAGCTGGGCGTTTGGGGTCGAACGTCCACCCTGGAATCAGGTACTGCATCGCGACGGAGTCGTCGCGTGCACCGAGTCCCTCGGCCAGGTAGAGCTGGTGTGCGGCGGCCACCGCATCCTCGTCGAGCTCGACGCCGAGCCCCGGTTCGTCCGGCACGTCGAGGTATCCGTCGACGATCTCGTACGGCCGCTTGGTGATTCGCTGTCCGTCCTGCCAGATCCAGTGGGTGTCGATCGCCGTCACCTCACCGGGTGCGGCGGCCGCGACGTGGGTGAACATCGCCA
Source organism: Mycobacterium sp. NPDC006124 (assembly GCF_040614235.1). NCBI lineage: Bacteria > Bacillati > Actinomycetota > Actinomycetes > Mycobacteriales > Mycobacteriaceae > Mycobacterium > Mycobacterium sp. NPDC006124. Next base: position 595,516 of record NZ_JBEXUA010000002.1, read on the forward strand.
GCGAGACGTCGAAGTGGTTGTTGGAGTGCGAGCCCCACGTCAGGCCCCACGCGTCGCAGAGTTGCGCGACGCGTACCGACCCGGCCATCGTCCAGAAGTGCGGATCGGCCAGCGGTATGTCGACCGCGCCCACGCGGATGGCGTGACCGAGCTCGCGCCAGTCGGTGGCGATCATGTTGGTGGCGGTGCGCAGGCCGGTGGCGCGTTTGAATTCGGCCATCACCTCGCGACCGGAGAAGGCCCCCTCGGGGCCGACCGGATCCTCGGCGTAGGCGAGCACGCCGTCGAGTTCGCGGCACGTGCGCACGGCGTCGTCGAGCAACCAGCCGCCGTTGGGATCCAACGTGATTCGCGCGTCGGGGAACCGGTCGGCCAGTGCGATCACGGCCTTGGCCTCGTCCGGGGCGGGCAGCACGCCACCCTTGAGCTTGAAGTCGCGGAATCCGTACCGCTCCCGGGCGGCCTCGGCCAACCGGACGACGGCGTCCGGCGTCATGGCCTCGTCGTGGCGGATGCGCTGCCACTCGTCGGCGTCGGCTGCCTCGTCCGACGGCGACCGGTAGGGCAGGTCGGTCCTGGTGCGGTCACCCACGAAGAAGAGGTAACCGAGGGCCTGCACGCGTCGACGCTGCTGGCCCTCCCCCAGGAGCGCCGCGACGGGCACCTCGAGGTGCCGGCCGAGCAGGTCGAGAAGCGCCGACTCGACGGCCGTCACCGCATGCACGGTGATCCGTAGGTCGAAGGTCTGCTGGCCGCGCCCGCCGGCATCCCGATCGGCGAAGGTGCGACGGATGTCGGCGAGGATCGCGTGGTGCTCGCCGATGCTGCGGCCCTCGACGATGCGACGGGCGTCATCGAGCGTGCGGCGGATGGCTTCGCCTCCGGGGACCTCGCCCACTCCGACGTTGCCGTCGGAGTCGTTCAGGATGACCAGGTTTCGGGTGAAGAACGGACCGTGCGCGCCGCTGAGATTCAACAGCATGCCGTCATGACCGGCGATGGGCACCACCCTCATGGTGGTGACGACGGGGGTGCGCGACGGCCTCATGCTGCCAGCCTACAAACGCTCGTCGATACCCGTCCAACACTCTTATCGCATGGATTGATGCTCGATGTGGATGCCGCGTGGACCGTCATTGCGCAAACCACTTGTCTCCGTTGGCGACTGGACGGAGCACCCGGGTGACCTTGTCACCGACGGCGCACAGGGCCTCGACGAGCACCCGTTCGCGCTCCGGTGTCAACCGCGACAGGGGCACCGAGACGCTGATCGCATCCTGCGCAGGCCGGCGGTAGCCCAGTGCGACCGCGAAGCACCGCACCCCTTCGGTGTTCTCCTGGTCGTCGGTCGCGTAGCCGCGGATCCTGGCCGTCTCCAACTGTTCGGAGAGGACGTCGAGGTCGGTCGTGGTGTGCGGGGTGATCGCCGTCAGCACGTCCGGCACGTGCCGGTCCCGCTCGACGCCGAATCGGTCGGCCAGCAACGCCTTTCCCAGTGCGGTGGCATGGGCGGGCAACCGCCGCCCCACCCGGCTCGCCGTCCGCCGGTACTGGCGGGATTCCCTGGTGGCGAGGTAGACCACGTCGAGACCGTCCAGCCGGCCCAGGTGAAACGTCTCGTCGAGTTCCTGGCGCAGGTCGTCGAGGAATGGGGCGATCGTCGGCAGGTAGGGGTCCCCGTCCAGATAGCTGGTGCCGACCAGCAGCGCGCGGATGCCGATGCCGTACATCGTGCCGGTCTCGTCGGAGCGCACCCACCCCTGCGTCGTCAAGGTCCGTAGCAGCGCGTGAGCACTGCTGCGCGGCATGTCCAGGGCTGCGCTGATCTCCCGGATCCGGGCGGGTCGGTCCGGCCGGGCAGCCAGGTATTCGAGGAGTTCGACGGTGCGCACGGCCGACTTCACCTTGCGCACTGCGACGTCGGAATCTTCGTTGCCGGTCACGACACTCCCACCTCGTGGACGATCAGCGCGGTGGCACCGGCGAGCGACATGCCGATGGCCGTCCACCGCTGCCGGGCCGGAGTGAGCCAGCCGTTGACGTACCGGGACAGGACGTAGCCGCCGACGATCGCAGGGCTCAGCATCGCGAACGCCCGGAGGGTGTCGGTGTGCACGGCGCCCGTCACGGCCAGGACGGCGATCGAGAGGATCGACCCCACGAGGAAGAACCCGCTCATCGTGCCGCGCAACCTGGGACCCGAATTGCCCTGCCACACCAGGGCCATCGGCGGACCGCCGATCGCGGTCGCCGTCCCGAGCACGCCCGACGTGGCGCCCGCGAGCATCAGGTTGCGCGGTCGCGGCACCGGGACCCACCCAAAGCTGGTCAGCGCGACGCCGCACAGCACCACGCAGCCGATCAGGATGGCAAGGGCGCGTTCGGGTATCGCGAGCAGCAGCAGACCGCCCAGCACGGTGCCCGGTACCCGGCCCAGCAGTGCCCAGCCCGTTCCGGAGAAGTCGATCGCACCGCGCTCGCGCACGGCGACGGCCAGTGTCACCGCGGCCGCGAGCATGATGATGGTGCCGGGGATCAGGCTGGGGTCGACGATCGCCACGATCGGCGCGGCCAGCATCCCCATGCCGAATCCGATCGACGCCTGCAAGCACGACGCGACGAGGATCGCCACGGTCACCACCGCGAAACCCGCACCGCTCACGCGCTGGCCGAGAGCGCGGGCTCACCCACCAGGGGGTGGTGGCACTCGGCGCCGTGGGTGGCCGACTGCGGGTCGACCGCCAACGGGGGCCGCTCCGTCGCGCACACGTCCGTCGCCTTCCAGCACCTGGTCCGAAAGCGGCACCCCGACGGCGGATTCAGGGGCGAGGGCACCTCGCCCTTGAGCAGGATGCGCTCCTTGCGGTGCGCGGCGTCGAGCTTGGGTGCCGCCGACATCAGGGCGGCGGTGTACGGGTGGCTGGGTGAGTCGAAGACCGCGTCGGTGGGCCCGGATTCGACGATGCGGCCCAGGTACATCACGGCGACGCGATCGGCGACGTGCCGGACCACCGACAGGTCGTGGGAGATGAAGACGTACGCGATGCCCAGTTCCCGTTGCAGATCGTTGAGAAGGTTGAGCACCTGCGCCTGCACCGAGAGGTCGAGGGCCGAGACCGGCTCGTCGCAGATGACCACGTCGGGGTCCAGCGCCAGGGCACGTGCGATGCCGATGCGCTGGCGCTGCCCGCCGGAGAACTCCTGCGGGTACTTGTCCGCCGCCTTGGCTCCGAGTCCGACCAGCTCGAGCAGTTCGCGCACCCTGGCGTCGCGCTCACCCCGGGAGGCGAACATCGCCTTGTGGGTGCGCCACGGTTCGGCAACGATGTCGCCGGCGGTCATCCGAGAGTTCAGCGACGCGTATGGATCCTGGAACACCATCTGCACGCGACGCCGAAACCTCAGCAGGTCCTTGCCTCGCAGGGTGAACGGGTCGATGCCGTCGAACGAGACGCTGCCCGAGTCGGGGCGCTCCAACATCATCAGGGTTCTGGCCAAGGTCGACTTGCCACAACCGGATTCGCCGACCAGTCCCAGGGTTTCGCCGCGGCCCAGGTCCAGGGTGATGCCGTCCAGCGCCGTCAGCCCCGACTTGCTACCCGGCACCCTGAAGGTCTTGCGAAGGTCGCGAACCTGCAGCAGTGGATCAGACATTGACGACCTCCTGAGGAAAGTGGCACGCGGAGCGGTGTCCGTCGCCGACGGTGTCGAGTGCGGGTTTGGTCGTGCGGCAGACGTCGGCGACCAGCGGGCAGCGATCCTGATAGGCGCAGCCCCGCGGGATCGAGTGCAGGTCGGGCGGAGCACCACCGATCGACTTGAGGTCGTCGCCGCGGACCGCGCTGACCGGCACCGAGTCCAGCAGCCCCTTGGTGTAGGGGTGGCGCGGGTTGGCGAACACCTCTGACACCAGACCGGTTTCGACGATGTTGCCCGCGTACATGACCGCGACGCGGTCGGCTTCCTCGGCCACCAGCGCCAGGTCGTGGGTGATCAGGACGACCGCCATGTCGTACTCGGTGCGCAAGCTGCGCAGCAGCGCCATGATCTGCGCCTGCACCGTGACGTCGAGCGCGGTGGTCGGCTCGTCGGCGATCAGCACCCGGGGGTTGAGGGCCACGGCCATCGCGATCAGAAGGCGCTGCCGCATGCCCCCGGAGAACTGGTGCGGATAGGAGTTCAGCCGTGTCTCCGGCTGCGGAATACCCACGCGCGCCATCAGTTCGACGGCCTTGTCCTTGGCCTCGCGGGCCTTCATTCCGTGGTGGATCTGGAACGGCTCCGCCAGCTGGGTGCCGACGGTGTAGAGCGGGTTGAGCGCGGTCAGCGCGTCTTGGAAGACGATCGCCAACTCGGTGCCCGCTAGCTTGCGACGGGCCTTGCGGTCGCACGACAACAGATCGGCGACGCCGCCTCGGCCCGTCAGCTTGGCCGATCCCGCCGTCACCTCGGCGACGGGTTCGAGCAGGCCGACGAGTGCCGTCGCCGTCATCGACTTGCCGCAGCCCGACTCGCCCAGCAGCGCCAGCGTCTCACCGCGGCGGGCGTCGAAGGTCACCCCGTCGACCGCGCGGACGGTGCCGGAGATGGTGCGGATGTCGACCGTCAGGCCGTCGACCCGCAGCGCCGGGTCGGCATCGGCGAGGTCGACCTGCGGATGTTCTGCGATCGCGGTCATCGGTGTTCCCTTCACGGCAGAGCCTTCGTCGTCTTGGTGAAGCGGGACAAGCGTTTCTGGGGGACGGTCAGACGCCACCGCTGTGCCGGGTCGGTCGCGATCCGGGCCCATGCGGCCAGGATGGTCGCCGAGACCGTGGTGATCACGATGGCCAGGCCGGGGAAGAACGACAACCACCACGCCGAGTTCAGATAGGTGCGGCCCTGGGAGACCATCAGCCCCCAGCTGACGTCGGGCGGTTGAATGCCGATGCCGAGGAAGCTCAGCGAGCTCTCCGCCAGCATCACGTAGCAGAAGTCCAGTGTCGCGACGGTCAGCAGCGTCGGCAGCACGATCGGCAGCACGTGCCGGGTGATGATCGACGAAGCGCTGGCGCCGAAGGTGCGGGCCGCGTCGACGAAGAGCCGGCTCTGCAGTTCGGCCGACTCGGCACGCGCCGTGCGCAGATAGACCGGGATGCGCGTGATTGCCAGCACCGCAACGATGTTCGCCGCGCTAGGCGAGAAGACGTAGAGCACGACGACGGCGAGCAGCAGGGACGGGAAGCTCATGATGACGTCGGCCACGCGCATGGCGACCGTCTCCCGCCAACCCCGGTGGTAGCCGGCCCACATGCCGATCAGCGAACCGGCGACCGCCGAGATGACCACGGCGGGAATGGCAACCGACAGGGTGGTCCGGCTGGCGACGATCAGGCGGGCCAGCATGCTGCGCCCCAGCGGATCGGTGCCGAGGACGTTGGCCCAGCCGTGCGCCAGGGTGAACGGTGCCTGGTTGGAGTTGTCCAGGTCGATGGCGGTGGCGACGTGGCCCATCAGCATCGGCCCGAACAGGGCGGTGAGGAACACCAGGGCGAGCACCATCGCCGCGCAGAAGGCCACTCGGTCGTTGGCCAGCAGCCGGAACCACACTGCGCGGCCGGACTTCTTGGCGGTGGCCTCGCCGACGATCGCGGTCGTCGGCTTGACGGGAACCAGGTCGAGTTGAGTACTCATCGCGTGACTTCCTTAGACTCGGGCCGGTTCCCGCACGCGTGCGTCGAGCAGCGCGTAACAGGCGTCGATGGCGATGTTGAGGACGAAGATGCTTACGGCGGTGAGCAGGACCGCCGCCTGCAGGACTGCGAAGTCGCGCTGCAGGATCGCGTCGATCATCAGCTTGCCGATGCCGGGCCAGCCGAAGATGGCCTCGACGACCACGGCGCCGTTGATCAGACCGACCGCGAGGTCGCCCGCCACGGTCAGGGCCGGAGCGGCGGCGTTGCGCAGCGCGTGGTGGGTGACCACCCGCAGATCGCCGGCGCCCTTGCTGCGGGCCAACCGGACGTACGGCGCCGAGAGCGCGGATACCATTGCGCCGCGGACTACTTGGGTGAGTACGCCCAGCGGCCTGATCATCAGGGTGGCGACGGGCAGGATCCACGACAGCACGCCACTGTCCACGCCGGAGGTCGGCAGCACGCCGAGGAGAACCGCGAACAGCCACACTCCGGTGATGGCGAACCAGAAGTCGGGAATGCTCGCCGCCGTCATCGACAGCAGGCTGGAGAACCGGTCGGCCAGCGAGTTGGGCCGGTAGGCCGCCCAGCAGCCGATGACCACGGCGCCGACGATGGCCAGAAGCATGGTGGTGAACGCAAGCTGGAGGGTGGCGGGAAAGGCGCGAAAGGCCATCTCCGAGGCCGACTCTCCGGTCCGCAGCGAGGTCCCGAAGTCCAAGTGGGCCACCCCGGAGAAGTAGTCCCCGAGCTGCGTCAGGACGGGCTGGTCGAAGCCGTTCTTGGCCGCGAACGCCGCCCGCTGCTCGGCTGTCGCCGACTCGGACATGTACAGGTTGGTGGGATCGCCGGTGAGCCGGGCCAGGAGGAACACCCCTAGCAGCACGACGATCAACGGGACTGCGCTGGTGTACATCCGGCGCCTGACGAAGCGGAACATGGGAGGCCTTCCTGACTACTGGGCGTCGGTGCGGTCGGTACCGGAGGGCGTCATCTCGCCGAGACGCATCTCGTCACCCGTCGCGGAGTTGGGGACGTAGTCGACGCGGGGCGACTTGCCGAGGATGCCCTTCATGTGGGCGAGGTAGGCCATCTGCATGATGTCCCGGGGTTCCTCGGCGAAGAGCTTCGCGAAGGCGTCTTGACGCGGCTCACCGGTGAGAGCCTCTGCGGCACGGATCTTCTCGTCGAAGGCCTTCGTGCCGTACGCGGCCTGGGGGCCGTCGCTGAGCATGTACTGGTCCATGGTGAACGCAGCGTCACCGGCCTGGTTGCCGTGCATGATCATCAGCAGGTAGGGACCGGTGCCGGCGGGGAACGGTCGCAGTTGGTACTGCAGCTGCGAGGCCGTGTCCATCATCTCGATCTTGACGTTGAGGCCGATGTCGGCGAGCTCGCTCTGGATCACCTCGATGGTCTCGGCGATCTTGGGGAACTGGGCGGTGCGGCCGATCAGCCGGATCTGCGTGTCGACCGGGACACCGTCGGCCTTGGCCTCCGCGACGAGCGCCCTGGCCTTCTCGGCGTCGTGCGGCCACAGCGGCAGTTGGTCGTTGTAGCCCACCACGCCGGATGGAATCAGCTGCGAGGCCGGCTCGCCGAGTCCTCGAAACAGCGCCTTGACGATGCCGGTGCGGTTGACCGCGTAGTTGATCGCCTGCCGCACGCGGATGTCGTTCAGCGGCGGTTCGGTGGCCTGCATGCGCAACGCGGTGGTCTCGTTGTTCTGGAAGGGGACGCCCAGCGCGCCGGCCCCGTCCTCGGGCCCGAGGCCAGTGGCGATGTCGGTCTCGTCGTTCGTGATCATCGCGGCGCGGACGCTGCCCTCGCTGCGCCACTGGTACTCGGCGCGGGCAAAGGCCGGCTTCGGGCCCCAGTAGGCGGGGTTGCGCGCCAGTGTCAGCTTCTGCCCGAAGTCCCAGTTGGCGATCGCGTAGGGACCGGTGCCGATGGGCTCGCGCACCTTCTCGGTCGTGCTGGTGCTCCGGGGCACGATCTCGACGAATGAAATCCGCAGCGGCAGAATCGGATCGGGCTTCTCGGTGTCGATCGTCAGCGTGGTGTCGTTCGGCGCGGAGACCTCGAGCTTCTCGTCGCCGAAGACGTAACCGTCGACGTTGCACTGCAGGTCGGAGTTGACGGCTCGGTCGACGGCGAACGCGGCGTCGGCGGCGGTGAAGGGAGCCCCGTTGGAGAACGTCACGCCGGTCCGGATGTCGAACGTCCACCGGGTGGGCGAGGTTTGGCGCCATCCGGTGGACAGCAGCGGCTGCAGATCCCCGGAGTTGGGGTCGCGTTCGACCAGCGGCTCGGTGATGTTGGAGCGCACCACGATTCCGGTCGAGGTCAGCGAGCTCTCGCAAGGCTCGAGGGTCGGCGGCTCCTGGGACAGGACGATGCGCAGCGTGCCGGGGTCGTATCCGCCGCGGCCGGAGTTGGCGACGGTGCAACCGCTGGTGGCGACGGTGAGTGCCGCGACGCCGATGGCGAGGGCCGCTCTCGAACTCATGTGTCCTCCGGGGCTGCCGATGTGACGTCCACGTATGTGGATGCGACGTGTGATCGCAGACACACCGTAGGGACGCCGTTTCGGCAGCGTCAACCCCGCTCGAAAGGCCTCAGCAGGCCCGAGAGGCGGGAATTCGGCCCGGTTACCGCCCGCTCGAAAGCACCGTTGACGTGCGATGACACCTCTTCCGACCGACCGCCGATACCGAGGCCGCACGCCCAAACGCCTGCTCATGCAGGTTGGGCATTAGTCCATGCTAATTCGGCGTTGGACGGGTATCCGCAGGTCGTCGTAGCGTGGTGAGCACCATGAGCACCCCCGAGAATCACTCCGTATTGCAGGTCGGACCGCTGAAGGCCTCCCTGGAGCAGACCCTGTCCGAGTCCTACGACGCGACCAAGCTTTCGGAGGAACCGTCCGAACGCGCGGCGTTCCTGTCGTCGCAGGGCAGTCAAGTCACCGCCGTGGTGACCTCGGGTCGCACCGGAGTCGACGCCGAGTTGATGTCGGCGCTGCCGCGTCTCGGGGCGATCGTCAACTTCGGCGTCGGTTACGACACCACCGACGTCGACGCGGCCGCGGCTCGCGGGGTGGGCGTGAGCAATACGCCCGACGTCCTGACCGACTGCGTCGCCGACACCGCGGTGGGCCTGACGATCGACGTGATGCGCGGCTTCTCCGCCTCGGACCGGTACGTGCGTGCCGGCAAGTGGCCGGTCGCGGGCAGCTATCCGCTGACCCACCAGGTGAGCAACCGGCGCGTCGGCATCATCGGACTGGGCCGGATCGGATCCGCAATCGCCAAGCGGCTCAGCGCATTCGGATGCACCATCTCCTACCACAATCGCAGCGAGAAGGCGGGCGTGCCCTTCGCGTACGTCGCGTCGCCGGTCGAACTCGCCCGCGGGGTGGACGTCCTCATCGTCGCCGCCGCCGGCGGCAGCGGCACCCGGCGACTGGTCGACGCCGACGTCCTCGAAGCGCTCGGGTCGTCGGGTTACCTGGTGAACATCGCGCGTGGCAGCGTCGTCGACGAGGCCGCACTGGTCGACGCCCTCGTCGACGGCCGCCTCGCCGGTGCGGGCCTGGACGTCTTCGTCGACGAGCCCAACGTGCCCGAGGCGCTGCTGGGTCTGGACAACGTGGTGCTCCTGCCGCACGTCGGCAGCGGAACCGTCGAGACGCGGGCCGCGATGGAGCAGCTCACCCTCGACAACCTGGACGAGTTCCTGCGCAGCGGCCGGCTGGTGACGCCGGTCGTCGAACCTGCGATGGCAGTCTAGAACTAGGCGGTTGGGCTTCTCGACCATTCGATTCCCTGACGACTCCTAACCCGCCGAGTTGTCAGACCCTCTCTCTACGATGGTGGCATGGCCACGGCGACAACCACTTTGAGCTCACAGGAGCGTCTCGAAGTGCTGTTCGACGAGATGGCGGAGTTGACCGGCCAGCGCAACGCCATCGATGCCCGTTTGGTCGAGATCGTCGCCGAGATCGACGGTGACGGAATCTGGGGCAACACCGGGTGCAGGTCGGTTCCCGCGTTGGTGGCGTGGAAACTGGGCGTCACACCACACAATGCCGAGAACATGGTCACCGTGGCACGCCGGCTGCAGGGGTTTCCCCGCCTCGCCGAACGGATGCGCGAGGGACAGCTGTCGGTGGATCGTGCCGGGGTGATCGCCGAACGCGCCGCCGACGGATCCGACGAGCACTACGCCGAATTGGCGGTCGTCGCCACGGTGAGCCAGTTGCGGACCGCAGTGAAGATGGAACCCCGACCCGATTCCACGCCGAAGCCGAAACCGGAGCGGTCATTCAGCAAGACCGTCAGTGAGACGTACACGACCTATCGGATCCGGTTGCCGAAATTGGATGCCGCTAAGTTCGATGCGGGGTTGGCGTCGCACCGCGACGGGTTGATCGCGGAGTGGAAGCATGACCACGGTGACGAATCCCCCGCATCCGAGGATTCCCCGCAGGTGCCGCCGTTTCCCGACGCCGTCGATGCGCTCGTGAGCTTGGCCGAGACCGGGTGGGACGCCGACGTCGCCCGGCGCCCGCATGGCCAGCACACGACGGTGGTGGTTCACGTGGATGTCGAGAAGCATGCGGCGGAGCTGCATCTGGGGCCCGTGCTGACCGACGCCGAGCGCCGCCTCCTGCTCTGCGACGCCACCTGCGAGCTGTGGCTGCATCGCCACGGCCAGGCCAACGGATCTGGGCGCGCGACCCGCACCATCAGCCGCCGCCTCCGTCGGGCACTGGAGCACCGGGATCGCTGCTGCGTGGTCCCGGGCTGCGGGGCGACCCGCGGTCTGCACGCCCACCACATCGTCCATTGGGAGGACGGCGGGTACACCGAGTTGGACAACCTGGTGCTGCTCTGCCCGTTCCATCACCGCCTGCACCATTCCGGCGGAATCACCATCACCGGATCCGCGTCGACGCTCGTGGTCGTCGACGCCGACGGCGACCCGCTCGACCCCGGATCGTTGGCCCGCACCCCGACCCAACCCCCACCGGCGGTGAAACCCTGCCGCGGACCGTTGGGCGAACGCGCCGAGTGGTGGTGGTACACACCGTTCGAACCCCAACCACCACCGGAGTCGGGCAACTAGCCAGGTTCGGAGCGCTCAGAGAGCGAACTCGTCGACCAGATCGTCGGTCGTCCACTCCCGGGCGGGCAGCACGTCACGCAACAACCGCAACAGCGCGGGGTTGGTGCTGTCGCTGCGCCATGCAGCGTCGAGTTCCACCGGGCGCTCGCGGAAAGCCCCGATGGAGCGGAACGTCACCCCCTCGGGGTGCAGTGTCGCGGCCGACGCCGGCACCAGCGCGATCCCGATCCCGGACCGCACCAACACCAGCATGGTGTGCACCTGCGTGACGTACTGGACGTAGCGGGGGGTGGCACCGGCGATGGTGAAGGTACTGATCAGCAGATCGTTGAAGTACCGCGCCTGGACCGGTGAGTACATGATGACGTCTTGACCGTCCAAGTCGTTGAGCGTCAGCTGGCGGGGCAGGTGCGCCAGCGGATGCTCGCCGGGCAGGGCGGCGACGAGCTGCTCGTGCAACAGCGGGCGCGACACGATGCCCGGCCGCTTGACCGGGGGGCGGACCATCCCCAGGTCGATCTCCCCGCTCATCAGACCCTCGAGCTGAACGGCCGAGACCATCTCGCGCAGTTCGAGTTTCACGTCGGGAAGCTCCTCCCGAGCGCGTTCGAGCAGACGCGGCAGCACCGCGTGCGCGGAGGCGGCGGTGAAGCCGACGACCACGGTGCCGAGGTCGCCGGCGGGCACCCGCCGGACGGTCATCGCCGCACCTTCGGCCAGTTGCAGGATGCGGCGGGCGTCGGGCAGGAAGGCCACCCCGGCCGGGGTCAGCGTGACCGACCGGGTGGTGCGGTCGATGAGCTGCACCCCGAGTTCGGATTCGAGCTGCTGGATTTGGCGGCTCAGCGGCGGTTGCGTCATGTGCAATCGTTCGGCTGCCCGGCCGAAGTGCAGTTCCTCGGCGACCGCAATGAAGCAGGAGAGCCGCGCCAACGAGAACATCCATGCACTCCCCGAATCAGTCGGCGCCGTTGCCGCGTCGATCGGGTATGAGTGTAACTACCAGCGCGGGCTGGTGGCCTCGAACGAGGGCTCGACGCTCTGCATGTAGCCGGTGTCGTCCCGGTCGCGGATCCCGCACCGGAGATACTGCTCGTGCAGTGCGGCGAGGGCGTCGTCGTCGATCTCGACGCCCAACCCGGGCGTCGTGGGCACGGCCACCGCACCGTCGCGAATCTCGAGCGCGCCGGGCTTCACGACCTCCTCGGTCTTCCACGGCCAATGGGTGTCGCAGGCATAGGTCAGATTCGGCGTCGCACCGGCGAGGTGCACCATCGCCGCCAGGCTGATGCCCAGGTGGGAATTGGAGTGCATCGACAGGCCGAGCCCGAAGGTGTCGCAGATGCCGGCCAACAGCCGCGACCGCTGCAGGCCACCCCAGTAGTGGTGGTCCGAGAGCACCACCTTGACGGAGTCCTTGGCGACCGCGGGGGCAAGCTGATCGAACGCGACCACGCACATGTTGGTGGCCAACGGCATCGGCGACTGCGCGGCCACCTCTGCCATGCCGTCCAGACCCGGCGTCGGATCCTCCAGGTATTCGAGGATGCCGGCGAGACCTGCCGCGACCTTGACCGAGGTCTGCGGCGTCCAGGCCGCGTTGGGATCCAGTCTCAGCGGATGGTTCGGGAAGGCCTCGTGTAGCGCCTCGACGGCCTTCATCTCCTCGTCGGGGGGAAACACTCCGCCCTTGAGTTTGATTGCCGTGAAACCATATTCGCCGATCATCTTGGTGGCTTGCGCGACCAGGCCCGCCGGGTCCAGAGCCTCGCCCCAGGAGTCGGGTTCACCGCCTGGATGCGCCGCCCACTTGTAGAACAGGTAGGCGCTGAACGGCACTGCGTCGCGGACCAACCCGCCCAGCAGATCCGAGACGGGCCTGCCGGTGGCGTGGCCCTGCACGTCGAGACACGCCACCTCGATCGGTGAGAACACCTGGTCGACCGCACTGGCCGTGGTGATCATGCCGGCAGTGCCGACGGCTGCGTCGTCACCCCGTAGCCTCTCGGCGATGGCAGCACGAATGGCGTTGAGCGCGAACACGTCCAGTCCGGTGACGGCATCGGCGGCCGCCTGCAGGCGGGCCAGGTGGCGAGTGTCGGCATAGGTCTCGCCCAACCCGACCAGACCGACGTCGGTGTCCACCTGGATGATCGCCCGCAGCGCAAACGGCTGGTGCACGCCGACGGTGTTGAGCAAGGGTGGGTCGACGAACGCGACCGGCGTGATGCGCACGCCGGTGATCCGGATGCTCGCGGGCACTAGCGCGCGGCCGCGAGTTCGTTGGCGATCACCGCGCGACCGGCCGCGATGATGTCGGCCAGCGCCTCCACGTCCTCGGGCGACGGCATGATCAGCGGTGGCCGAACCGGTCCCGCCGCAACGCCTTCCATGCTGACACCCGCCTTGATCAGCGACACCGCATACCCGGGGACGGTGTCCCGCAACCGCACCAGCGGGTGAAAGAAGTCCCGTAGGAGCGCCGCGACCAGTGCCTCGTCGTCCCGCTCCAGCGCCTCGTAGAACGCCAGGGCCAACTCGGGGGCGAAGGCGAAGGTGGCCGACGAGTACAGCGTGACGCCCAACGCGCGGTAGGCCTGCTGCGACACCTCGGCGGTCGGCAGACCGTTGAAGAACTGAAATGGCTTGCCCAAGGGCGCTAGTGCGTCGGTGACGGCACGCACGATGCGTGCCACCAGGTCGACGTCGCCCGTTCCGTCCTTGAAGCCGACCACGGTCGGGAAGTGGGCGACCTCGACCGCGGAGGCCTCGGTGTAGCGGGCGTTGCCGCGGTTGTAGACGATCAGCGGCAGGTCGGTGGCGCTGGCGACCTCACGGGTGTACTCGACGAGCCCGCGCTGGGGCATCGTGACGAGGTAGGGCGGCAGCAGCAACAAACCGTCGGCACCCGCATCCGCGGCCGCACGGGCGAAGATCTTGGCCTGGGCGACCGAGCCGCCCGCGCCGGCGTAGACCGGCACCCGGCCGCCGGTCGCCTCGACCGCGGTGCGCACGACGCCGGCGAACTCGACGGCTTCGAGGGCGTGGAATTCGCCCGTGCCACAGGCGATGAAGACGCCGCCGGGGCCAGCGTCGACGCCCTTGGACACGTGCTCGGCAAGCCGGACGAGGTCGACGTCACCGCTCTCGGTGAAGGGGGTGACGGGAAAGAACAGTACGCCGTCCAGCATGTCGTGACTCCTAGGTCGCAGAGAGGTGTCGCAGTGGGGTTCGGTCAGTCTTGGGTGAGTTGGCCGTCGACGCGGCGCCACAGCCCGTCGGGGTTTCCCTCGGCAATTGCACTGGGCAGCAATGACTTCGGGACGTTTTGGTAGCACACCGGCCGCAAGAATCGTTCGATGGCCCGGCCGCCGACGGAGGTGGTGCGGGAATCGGAGGTGGCAGGCGAGGGTCCGCCGTGAACCATTGCGTGGCAGACCTCGACACCGGTCGGCCACCCGTTGAACAGGATGCGGCCGGCCTTCAGCTCGAGCAGCGGCAGTAGCTCCGCGGCCTGGTCGTGGTCGGAGTCGTCGACGTGCAGGGTCGCCGTGAGCTGACCCTCCAGATCACCGACGACGGCTGCCATCTCGGCGGCGTCGGCGCACCGCACGACGATGCTGGAGGCACCGAAGACCTCGGCCTGCAGTGCCTCGGAGCCGCGGAAGGTGGCGGCGTCGGTGCTGAACAGGGCGGCCCGACAGGTGGTGCGCTCGTCACCGGGTGTCCCGCGCACGAGCAGGTCGGCGTCGGCGTCGAGGGCCGCGACGCCCGTCGCGTAGTTCGCCGCGATGGCGGGGGTCAGCATCGGCGTCGCCTGCGCCTGTTCGACGGCGTCCTTGGCCGCGGCCAGAAACGTGTCGAGGTGCGGTCCGTCGACGGCGATGACCAGACCCGGATTGGTGCAGAACTGCCCCGACCCCATCGTCAGCGAGGCGACGAAGGCACGGCCGAGGTCGGCTGCGCGGGTGGCCAGCGCGCCGTCCAGAAGGAAGACCGGGTTGATGGAGCTCATCTCGGCGTAGACGGGGATGGGCTCTGGGCGTGCGGCCGCAGCCGCGACGAGAGCCATTCCCGCCAAACGTGATCCGGTGAATCCGACGGCCTTGATCCGCGGATCGGTGACGAGTGCGGTACCCAGCCCCGGTCCTGAGCCGAACAACAGCGAGAACGTGCCCGCGGGCAGACCGGACGCCTCCACGGCGTCGGTGATGACGCGGCCCACCAGTTCGGAGGTGCCCGGATGGGCGTCATGAGCCTTGACGACGACGGGACATCCGGCCGCCAGGGCCGACGCGGTGTCACCCCCGGCCACGGAGAACGCGAGGGGGAAGTTGCTGGCGCCGAACACCGCGACCGGGCCGAGTGGGACTGCGCGCTGGCGGATGTCGGGGCGCGGCAGCGGCTCGCGGTCGGGCAGGGCAGGGTCGATCCGGGCGCCGTTCCAGCTGCCCTCGCGCACCACGGCGGCGAAGAGGCGGAGCTGACCGGAGGTGCGGCCGACCTCGCCGGTGATGCGGGCGTGCGGCAGACCGGATTCGGCCGTCGCCCTGGCCACCAGGGCGTCGCGCCGGGCGTCCAGGCCGTCGGCGATGCGCTCGAGGAACTCGGCGCGGCGCTCGGAGGTCGTGGCCCGGTACTCGTCGAAGGCCTCGGCGGCCGCCACGCAGGCCTGTACGACGTGATCGTCGTCGCCGTACCGGTAGGCGGGTTCGATCTCGTGGCCCGCGACGGGGTCGAAGGCGCGCACCTCGGTGCCGTTGCCCGAGACGAGCTCACCGGCAATGATCATTCGGCCGGTCAAGGTGCTGATGGTCGGTGCGGTGTCGAAGGTCGTCACGCATCCCACGCTAGGTCCCGGATCAATACATGTCCAAGACCAAAATGGCACCGACTAATGCACGACCTGCATCAGCGGCGGCCTGCCCTCAGGCGGACTTGCGATCCCGCAGTGCGAGCCGCTGCAACACGTCGCGGCCCAGCTCGCGCAGGTCCACGCGGGGCGAGGCCGCGATGAGCGTGACGCCGTCGGCGACGCCGGCCACCTCGATGTCGGCGATCAACCCGGCCAGCCCGTCGACCGTGCCGGCGTAGCGCAGGGTGCCGTCGTCGACGACCGCCAGCTCGCGGACCGAGCGGAAGTCGGGTGCCACCGCGACGGTGACGTCGAGGATCACCTCCACACCACTTCGGTCGGACTGAATCCGAGCGCGGCCACGCTGGGCCCGCTGCAGGTCGGGAGCCGCCAGCCGGACGGTGGGCTCACCACCGTCGGTCAGCTCACTCCAGTCGTCGCCCGCACCGTCCACCACGAATAGCCGCATCTGCGCGAGGGTAGACGTGGCGCCGAGGTCGGGCGATGGTTGCGATCACGCCGATTCCCTCGGTATGACCCGGCGAACGCGCGGCGTGGCGCGAACCACGGGGCCGGGCTTAGTAGTTTGTAGTCGTGACAACGGAGGCTCGGCCGGACATCCCCGCGCAATACCTGTTGTCGGACTCCGCACCACCGTCGCGGACGCTGGTCGACATCCTTCACGAGACCGCCCAGCGGCATCCCGACGCACCCGCCCTCGACGACGGTGACGTGCAGCTGACCTACGCCGAGCTGATCGCCGACGTCGAGGAGAGCGTCGCGTGGCTGGCCGCGCGAGGGATCGGCCGAGGCGACCGCATCGGCATCCGGATGCCCTCGGGCAGCTACGCGCTCTACGTCGCGATCCTGTCGGCGCTGGCCGCCGGCGCCGCCTACGTGCCGGTCGACGCCGACGATCCGCAGGAGCGCGCCGACCTGGTGTTCGGCGAGGCCGGCGTCGTCGCGATCATCACCGACCTCGGGCTGGTGCGCGGCCCCGGCTCGTCGCGCGGATGGCGTGCCGGTCCGCCCATGCCCCGCGACGACGCCTGGATCATCTTCACCTCGGGCTCCACCGGAACCCCGAAGGGCGTGGCGGTGACGCACCGCAACGCCGCCGCCTTCGTCGACGCCGAGGCGCAGGTGTTCCTGAAGGACGGCCCGATCGGACCGGGCGACCGCGTGCTGGCGGGCCTGTCCGTCGCGTTCGACGCGTCGTGCGAGGAGATGTGGTTGGCGTGGCGCTACGGCGCCTGCCTGGTACCCGCCCCCCGATCGCTGGTGCGCAGCGGCATGGATCTGGGTCCGTGGCTGGTGTCCCGCGACATCACGGTGGTCTCGACGGTGCCGACCCTGGCCGCATTGTGGCCCGCCGAGGCCCTGGAGGCGGTGCGGCTGCTGATCTTCGGCGGCGAGGCCTGCCCGCCCGAGTTGGCGGAACGTCTCGCGGTGGACGGCCGCGAAGTGTGGAACACCTACGGCCCCACCGAGGCGACGGTCGTGGCGTGCCTGGCACCGCTCGGGACGGGGCCCGTCAGCATCGGCCTGCCGCTGCCGGGGTGGGACCTGGCCGTCGTCGACTCCGAGGGCAACCCCGTTCCCCTCGGCGCAGTCGGCGAACTGGTGATCGGCGGCGTCGGGCTGGCGCGCTACCTCGACCCCGACAAGGACGCCGAGAAGTACGCACCGATGCCGACCCTGGGATGGTCGCGCGCCTACCGCAGCGGTGACCTGGTCCGGCTGGAGTCCGACGGGCTGTACTTCCAGGGCCGTGCCGATGACCAGGTCAAGGTCGGCGGGCGGCGCATCGAGCTCGGCGAGGTGGACAACGCCCTGGTCAACCTGCCCGGTGTCAGCGGCGGGGCGGCCGCCGTCCGGCGCACCGCGAGCGGCACTCCCCTGCTGGTCGGCTACATCGCAAGCGCCGATCCCGACTTCGACCTGGCTGCCGCCCGCGTGGCGCTGGCCGATTCGCTGCCCGCGGCCCTGGTACCCAGACTCGTTCTGCTCGACGAACTTCCGACCCGAACGTCGGGCAAGGTCGACCGCAACGCACTGCCCTGGCCGGTCGGCGACGCGGCCGACGACGCCGCCAACCCCGATCTCGCCGGCACCACCGGCTGGTTGGCCGGGCTGTGGCGCGATGTGCTCGCCGCACCCGTGGCGGGCCCCGAGGAGGACTTCTTCGCCCTCGGCGGCGGGTCGCTGTCAGCCGCGCAGCTCGTCGCCGCGCTGCGCACGCGGTACCCGGAGGTGACGGTCGCCGATCTCTACGACCACCCCCGGCTCGGCTCGCTGGCCGGATACCTCGACGAACTCGATCCCCCGGTCGCCGTCGAGACACGCACCGTCGCACCCGTTTCCCGCACCGCCGCACTGACCCAACTCGCGGCGTCGGTGCCGTTGTCCACGCTGGCGGGCATGCAGTGGGTGGTGTGGCTGGCGCTGCTCAACGACGTCGCCGCGAGGTGGCAGCTGCT
The DNA here is from genome assembly GCF_040614235.1 of Mycobacterium sp. NPDC006124. Lineage (NCBI taxonomy): Bacteria > Bacillati > Actinomycetota > Actinomycetes > Mycobacteriales > Mycobacteriaceae > Mycobacterium > Mycobacterium sp. NPDC006124. The sequence continues at coordinate 613,656 of NZ_JBEXUA010000002.1, forward strand.
GCCGTGGGCCGTACCCGTCAACTGGTGGCTGCTGCTGATCGGCTTCCTGGTCTTCGTGACCCCGGTGGGCCGAATGGCGATCGCGGTCATCGGCGCGCGCATCCTGATCGGCAGCCTCGAGCCGGGTACCTACCCCCGGGGCGGGACGGTGCATCTGCGGGTCTGGCTGGCCGAACGCCTCGGTGAGGCCAGCGGTGCCGAGAACCTCGCGGGCGCACCGTGGTTGACGTACTACGCCCGCGCACTCGGCAACCGGGTCGGCAAGGGCGTCGACCTGCACTCGGCCCCGCCGGTGACCGGCATGCTGTCGCTGGGCCACCGATGCTCCATCGAGCCCGAAGTGGACCTCACCGGGCACTGGATCGACGGCGACCTGTTCCACGTCGGGGAGATCGTCGTCGGCAACGACGCCACCGTCGGCGCCCGCACCACCCTGTTGCCCGGCTCCGTGATCGGCAAGAACGCCGACATCGCCCCCGGATCCGGTGTCGTGGGCAAGGTCAAGGCCGGTCAGTACTGGAAGGGCTCACCGGCCATGAAGTCCGGCAAGGCGCGCCACCCGTGGCCCGACGAACGCCCGCCGCGCGCCCCACTGTGGGTGGCGATGTACGGGCTGACCTCGATCCTGCTCGGCGCCGTCCCGCTGCTGGCGCTCGGCGCCGGTCTCGCGGTGGTGGGCTGGGCGATCGGCGACACCGCCTCTCTCGGGGACGCGATCTGGCCCGCCCTGGCGTGGACGCCGGTCGCGACCGCCGTCTCCGTGGTGGTCTACGCCCTGCTGACGGTCCTCGGCGTCCGCATGATGTCGCTGGGGTTGCGCGAGGGCTACCACCCCGTGCGCAGCCGCGTCGGCTGGCAGCTGTGGACCACCGAACGGCTGATGGACGCCGCACGCAACTACCTGTTCCCCGTCTACGCGAGCCTGCTGACACCAGCCTGGATGCGGGTGCTGGGCGCGAAGATCGGTCGGGGCACGGAGATCTCGACCACGCTGATGACGCCGAAGTTCACCGTCGTGGAGGACGGCGCGTTCCTGGCCGACGACACCATGGTGGCGTCCTACGAACTCGGCGGCGGTTGGATCCACGTCGCCACCGCGACGGTCGGCAAGCGCGCGTTCCTGGGCAACTCCGGCATCACCCAGCCGGGCCGGCGGGTGCCCGACGACGGGCTCGTCGCGGTGCTCAGCGCCACGCCGCACAAGGCCAAGGCCGGTTCGTCGTGGCTCGGCAGTCCCCCCGTCCGGCTGCGGAGGCAACCGACCGCGGCCGACGCCCTGCGCACCTTTCATCCGTCGCGCAAGCTGAAGATGTTGCGCGGCATGGTCGAGACCTGCCGCTTGCTGCCGATGATCGTCACGTTCGCGATCGGCGTCGCCATGCTCTGCGCGCTGCAGGCCCTGGCCGTCGGGTTCGGCTGGGTGTGGGCGTCGTTGGCGTGCGGGCTGGTGCTGATCGTCGTCGGCGCCGTCGCGGGCGCGATCGCCGTGCTGGCCAAGTGGCTGTGGGTGGGCCGCATCGAGGCCAAGGAGCACCCGCTGTGGTCGTCCTTCGTCTGGCGCAACGAAGTGTCCGACACCTTCGTCGAAACCGTTGCCGCGCCGTGGTTTGCGCGCGCGGCGAGCGGGACGCCGGTGATGAACGTGTGGCTGCGGGCCTTGGGCGCCACCATCGGGCGCGGCGTCTGGTGCGAGACGTACTGGCTGCCGGAGGCCGACCTGGTCACCATCGGCGACGGGGCGACGGTGAGCCGTGGCTGCGTGGTGCAGACCCACCTCTTTCACGACCGCATCATGCGGTTGGACACCGTGGTCGTCGAGTCCGGTGCGACGCTGGGGCCACACTGCGTGGCACTGCCGGCGGCGAAGATCGGCGCCAACGCCACGGTCGGCCCGGCCTCGCTGGTCATGCGCGGTGACGAGGTGCCCCCGTCGTCGCGGTGGCAGGGCAACCCGATCGCGCCGTGGGGCCCGAAGCGCAAGAAGCGCGGCTCGTCGGGCAAGTCCTCGAAGAGCGCCGCATGACCCGAGGTGTGAAGCGCAGCAAGGGAACTCCGCCGGTCATCGACCCGTACCTCCCCGGCAACGGGAACTTCGGCTACCGGGTCTCCCGCTACGAACTCGACGTCGAGTACAAGGTCAACATCAACCGGCTGGCGGGCACCGCCACCATCACCGCGGTGACGCTCGCCTCACTGCGGACCTTCAGCCTGGATCTGTCCGATGCGCTGGCCGTCTCGAAGGTGACGGTCAACGGCCATCGGCCCGCGAACTTCTCGCGCTCGCGCGGCAAGCTCGACGTCACCCTGGCCACCCCCCTGGCCGCCGGTGCCGCGTTGTCGATCACCGTGAAGTACTCGGGTACGCCCAGACCGATCCGATCACTCTGGGGTGACGTCGGATTCGAGGAACTCACCAGCGGTGCACTGGTCGCCGGACAACCCAACGGGGCGGCGTCCTGGTTCCCGTGTGACGATCATCCGAGCAGCAAGGCGAGCTATCGCATCGCGATCACGTGCGAGAACCCCTACTACGCGCTCGCCAACGGCAAGCTGGAGTCGCGCAAGACCAGGGCCGCCATGACGACGTGGACCTACGAACAGCCCGAACCGACGTCGACCTACCTCGTCACGCTGCAGATCGGCCAGTACGAGCACCACCGACTGACGAAGCAACCAGTGCCGATGAATGCCGTTCGGCCACAACGGTTGCGCGCGGCATTCGATCACGACTTCGGCCGCCAGCCCCAGATGATGAAGCTCTTCGTCAAGCTGTTCGGCCCGTATCCGTTGGCGAACGGCTACACCGTCGTGGTGACCGACGACGACCTCGAGATTCCGCTGGAAGCGCAAGGCATTTCGATCTTCGGAGCCAATCATTGCGACGGCGAGCGCGGAGCCGAGCGGCTGATCGCCCACGAGATGGCCCACCAGTGGTTCGGCAACTCCGTCACCGCGCGGCGCTGGCGCGACATCTGGCTGCACGAGGGCTTCGCCTGCTACGCCGAATGGCTCTGGTCGGAGGAATCCGGCGGGCGCACCGCCGACCAGCACGCCCACCACTACCACCAGCGACTGCGCCACTCCCCGCAGAACCTGCTGCTGTCCGACCCCGGACCGCGCGACATGTTCGACGACCGGGTGTACAAGCGCGGCGCCCTGACGCTGCACGCGCTGCGGGGCACGATCGGCGACGAGAACTTCTTCGAACTGTTGCAAGACTGGACGACTCGGCACCGCCACGGCACCGCCGTCACCGACGACTTCACCGGGCTGGCCGCCAACTACGCCGACGAATCGCTACGGCCGCTGTGGCAAGCATGGCTCTACTCGACGGACGTCCCCGACCTGTGACCGACGGCGCGGCCGTCCCGACCCAGGGACCCGTCACCCGGAGCAGCGTCGTCCGGGTCGGGACGGCCACCGTCGTCAGCGCGCTGTGCGGGTACGCCGTGCTCTACCTCGCGGCGCGCAATCTCGAACCAGCCGGCTTCTCGGTGTTCGCGGTGTTCTGGGGTGCGTTCGGACTCTTCGCCGGCGCGGCCAACGGGCTGCTGCAGGAATCCACCCGCGAGGTGCGCCAGGCCAGGACGCTGACCCGGGTGCCCGAACCACGGTCGAGCCCGATCCGCGTCGCCGCCGTCGTCGGCGTGGCCTCGGCAGCCGCGATCGCGGGTACCTCGCCGCTGTGGTCCTGGCACGTGTTCTCCGAATCCCAGGCGCTGAGCGTCGTCCTGCTCGCCGCGGGTGTCGCCGGATTCTGCGTGCACGCGACGCTGCTCGGGATGCTGGCCGGGGTGGACCGCTGGTCCCAGTACGGCGCCCTCATCGTCGGCGACGCCGCCATGCGCGTGACCGTCGCCGCCGCCACCTTCCTGGTCGGCTGGGGTCTGGTCGGGTACCTGTGGGCGACCGTGGCCGGTGCGATCGCCTGGCTGGTGCTGCTGCTGGCCTCGCCGTCGACGCGCGCGACCGCCCGACTGTCGACCCCCGGCACGACGGCGGTGTTCCTGCGCGGCGCCTCGCACTCCATCGCGGCCGCCGGCGCCAGCGCGATCCTGATCATGGGATTCCCCGTCCTGCTGAAGGCCACCTCGGCGGACCTCGGTGCGGCGGGCGGCGTCGTCATCCTCGCGGTGACGCTGACCCGCGCTCCGCTGCTGGTGCCGCTGACCGCGATGCAGGGCAATCTGATCGCCCACTTCGTCGACCAGCGGGCGCGGCGCCTGCGGTCGCTGGTGACGCCGGTGGCGGCGCTGGCCGTGCTCGGCGCCGCGGCCGTGCTGGTCGCCGGACTGCTCGGGCCGTGGCTGCTGCGCACCGCGTTCGGACCCGACTACCAGCTCGACGGGGCGCTGCTCGCATGGTTCACCGCCGCTGCGGTGATGATCGCGGCGCTCACGCTCACCGGTGCCGCCACGGTCGCGGCGGCGTTGCACCGGGCCTACGCGATCGGGTGGATCAGCGCGACGGTGGCCTCGACCCTGCTGCTGCTGGCGCCGTGGGCGCTGGAGACCCGCACCGTCGTGGCATTGCTCTGCGGGCCGCTGGCGGGGATCGCGGTGCACCTGACCGCACTTGCCAGGGTTCCCCCGTCGTGAGCGTGTAATTTGACCTCTGACATGCAGGGCAACAGCTATGACGACGCGTGGATCGTCATCCCCGCCTTCAACGAGGCGTCCGTGATCTCCGACGTCGTCACCGACGTCCGCTCCGTCTTCGACAACGTGGTCTGCATCGACGACGGCAGCCGCGACGACACCGCCGAGCAGGCCCTGCGGGCCGGGGCCCACGTCGTGCGCCACCCCGTGAACCTCGGCCAGGGCGCCGCCATCCAGACCGGTGTCGAGTACGCGCGTAGCCGGCCGGGCGCCGCGGTCTTCGCGACGTTCGACGCCGACGGCCAGCACCGCATCGCCGACGTCATCCGAATGATCGGCCGCCTCCGCGCCGAGAATCTCGACATCGTGGTGGGCACGCGCTTCGCCGACGGCACCCCCAACAACATGCCCACGCTGAGACGCCTGGTCTTCCCCCTGATCGCCAAGCTCAGCCCCACCAGCCGCAAGCTCGGGCTGACCGACGCGCACAACGGGTTGCGCGTGTTCGACAAGGCCGTCGCCGACGGCCTGAACCTGACGATGAGCGGCATGGCCCACGCCAGTGAGATCGTCGCCCTGATCGTGGAGAACGGCTGGCGGGTGGCCGAAGAGCCCGTCGAGATCCTCTACACCGACTATTCGATGTCGAAGGGTCAGCCGTTGGTCAACGGTGTCAACATCGTCTTCGACGGGTTGCTGCGGAAGAGGATGCGCCGATGAATTGGATTCAGTTTCTGCTGATCGCCGCCGTGCTGACGCTGCTGGTGTACCTGCTGCGGTCACGGCGCAGCGCCCAGGCCAAGGCGTGGGTGAAGATCGGGTACGTGCTGTTCGTCCTCGCCGCGGTCTACGCGATCGTGCGCCCCGACGACACCACCGTGGTGGCCAACTGGCTCGGGGTCGCCCGCGGCGCCGACCTGCTCGAGTACGCGCTGATCGTCGCGTTCCTGTTCACCACGCTGAGCACCTACATGCGCTTCAAGGATCTCGAGCTGCGCTACGCCCAGCTGGCCAGGGCCGTCGCGCTCGACGGCGCGCGGGCCCCCGAACCCGCTAGACCTGGTCGCGGAAGAAGGCGACCGTGCGGTCGATGCCCTCGGCCAGTCCCACCTTCGGGGTCCAGCCGAGCACCTCGGTGGCCCGGCCGATGTCCAGGCTGGACCGGCGGAGATCGCCCAGGCGCGGAGGATGCATCTCGGGTTCGTCGGGCGCTCCGGCGGCCGTGGCGACGGCGGTGTGCAGCGCCCGCGTCGAGGTCTCGACGCCCGTGCCCGCGTTGAAGCGCTGACCGCTGCCGGCCGACCCACCGGCCCGGACGAACGCGTCGACCACGTCGTCGACGAACACGTAGTCGCGGGTGTCCGACCCGTCGCCGAAGATCTTGGTGGTCCTGCCCGCCAGCAGCGCCTTGGCGAAGATCGCGACGACGCCGGCCTCGCCGTGCGGATCCTGCCGCGGCCCGTAGACGTTGGCCGGCGCGATGTGGGAGCAGTCCAGGTCGTAGAGATTCCGGAACATGTTGAGGTAGACCTCGCCGCAGACCTTGCTGGCCGCGTACGGCGACGACGGGTCGACGGGCATCTCCTCGGTGGTCGGGTAGCCCGGCGGATTCTTGCCGTAGATGGAGCCACCGGAGGAGGTGTGGACGATCTTGCGCACACCACCCTTGCGGGCGGCCTCGGCGAGTCGCACGGTGCCGACCACGTTCACGCTGGAGTCGAATTGGGCGTCGTCGACCGAACGGCTCACCGAGATCTGGGCGGCGAGGTGGAAGATCACCTCGGGTCGGACTTCCTCGACGAGGCTCACGAGGTCGGCGTCGACGATGTCGGCCTTGGCGAACTCGTAGGCGTCGTGCCGCTCCGCCCCGACGATGTTCACGGCGTTGCCGGAGCTCAGGTCGTCGACCCCGATGACGACGTGACCATCCGCCAGGAGTCGATCTACCAGCGTTGATCCGATGAAGCCAGCCGCTCCGGTGACGAGTGTCCGCACCGGGCCACCATACCGACACGTACAGTCGCACCGGTGATTCGGCGGCTGGGAGCGTGGCGACCTCGGGCGCACTGGGTCCTCGTCGTCGCCGTGGCGCTGGTGGCCGCGCAGCTGGCCATGCGCGGGGTGCTCGCGTTCCGCGGCTACTTCTACTGGGACGACTTGATCCTCATCGCCCGGGCGGGCACCCACGACCTGTGGTCCCCGGCATACCTGTTCGACGACCACGACGGTCACGTGATGCCCGCGGCGTTCCTGCTCGCCGGGGCCATCGCCAAGGTGGCGCCGTTCGACTGGATGGTCCCCGCCGTATGCCTGGTGCTGCTGCAACTGGTGGCGTCGCTGGCCATTCTGCGGGCGCTGCACGTGATCCTCGGCTGGCGACCGCTGTTGCTGATCCCCCTGACCTTCGCGCTCTTCTCTCCGCTGTCACTGCCCGCCTTCGCATGGTGGGCGGCGGCGCTCAACGCGCTGCCGATGACCGCGGCCATGGCCTGGGTGTGCGCCGACGCGATCCTGTTGGTGCGCACCGGCAATCGGCGCTACGCGGTGACCGGCACGCTGGTGTACCTACTGGGGTTGACGTTCTTCGAGAAGGCCGCGGTCGTTCCGTTCGCGGCCTTCGCCGTCGCGACGCTGCTGGCCTACGTGCTGGGCGACCGGTCCGCATGGGTGACGGTGTGGCGGCGCGGACGACTGCTGTGGCTCGCCACGGGTGCGACGACCGTGGCGTGGGTGGGCGTCTACCTGCTGGTCGTCGACCAGCGACGCTGGACGCTGGACTTCCCCATGACCGGCGATCTGCTGGTGCGCTCGGTGACCCACGGCATCGTGCCCGCCCTGATCGGCGGCCCATGGCAGTGGGAGCGCTGGGCGCCGTCCTCGCCGTGGGCGCTGCCCCAGTGGCCCGTGATGGTGGTGGGCTGGGTGGTGCTGGTGGCGGTGATCGCGCTGTCGGTGGCCCGCAAGGAACACGCCCGGGTGCTGTGGTTCGCCGCCGCGGCCTACGTGATCGCCTGCCAGCTGCCGATCTACCTGATGCGGTCCTCGCGCTTCACCGCCATCGAGTTGGCGCAGACCCTGCGCTACCTGCCCGACCTGGCGGTGATGCTCACGCTGCTGGCCGCCGTCGGGGTGCTGGCGCCGAATCGGGCGACCTCCGCGCGGCTGGACGCCTCGCGGGTCCGCACGGTCGCCGTGGTGGCGGGTGCCGCGCTCTTCGTCGTCAGTTGCGGCTACTCCACCGCGACCTTCACCGCGAAGTGGCGCGACAACCCCACGCGGGCCTACGTGGCCAGCGTGTTGGCCAGCCTGTCGGCGGCGCACGCCGACACCACCGCACCCCTGCTGGAACAAGAGGTCGACCCGCTGATCCTGCAGCGGTTCGCGTGGCCGGACAACCTGTTCGGCCATGTCTTCGCACTGGTGCGTGACCGTCCCGAATTCAGCACCAGCACGACCGATCTGCGCACCTTCGACCGCAAGGGCCATCTGGTCGACGCACAGGTCACCTGGGTGCGGCACACCCTTGCCGGCCCAAAACCGCAGTGCGGCTACCTCGTTCAGCCCGGCACCCCGGTCCGGATGCCACTGGACGGTCCGATGCTGCCGACGGAGTGGACCGCCGAGATCAACTACTTGGCCAACAACGACGGGTCGATGACCTTCGCCCTGTCCGACGGCGACCCAACCCGGGTACCGGTTCATCCCGGGCTCAACCGGGTCTTCGTCAGGCTGTCCGGGGCGGGAAACGCGGTCGACGCCGTGGCCAACACCTCGGCGTTGTCGGTGTGCCTGGCCTCCGGTCCGGTCGGCTACGTGGCGCCGCCGTAGTTCGGAGCGAGTCGGCGGCCGAACGGGCAGTCCGACCCGCCGGACGTCATCTATGGTTCCCTCGATGCCCGCCACGCATGGTCGGCCATGACGGCAGAGAACGAGGCGATCGCATGACGTCCACCGACGCACGTCCGACCGAGCTGACCGGTCGCATCGTCCGCCCCGAGGACACCGACTACCGATCGGCCAGCGACTCGTGGAACCTCTTCTTCACCCACGAGCCGAGGGTGATCGTCTTCGCCCAGGAGACCCGGGACGTCGTCAACGCACTCACCTGGGCGCGGCAGCACGACGTCGCGGTGCGGGTGCGCAGCGGCGGCCACAACCTCGAGGGGTGGTCCACCGTCGACGGCGGCATCGTCGTCGACGTCAGCGAGCTGAAGTCCGCGACCGTCGACGCCGAGGCGCGTACCGCGACCGTCGGCGCCGGGCTCAACCAGGGGGAGGCCGTCGCCGCGCTCGCCAGGGCCGGCTTCGCGGCGCCGACGGGCACCGAGGCCTCGGTGGGGCTGGTGGGCGCCACCCTCGGCGGCGGCTTCGGACTGTTCACCCGGGCGTTCGGCATGGCGTCGGACCACCTGCTCGCCGCCGAGGTCGTCGTCGCCTCGGATGACGGCGGCGCCACCGCCATCATCGTCGATGAACGGAACGAGCCCGACCTGCTCTGGGCATTGCGCGGCGCCGGCAACGGCAACTTCGGAATCGTCACGTCGCTCACCTACCGGGTCCATCCCCTGACGCAGATCGTCTACCTCACCGCCACCTGGTCGGACATGACGGAGTTGCCGAGCGTCTTCGACGCCTGGCAGCGCTGTGCGATCGACACCGACCAGCGGCTCACCAGCCAGCTCGAGATCGACCCGGGCGAGCTCGTGCTCGTCGCGGTGCTCGTCTCCGGATCGCAGACCGAGGCCCTCGAGTTGCTCGCGCCGATTCTGTCGGTGGGCAACGCGGCCGTCTCGACCCGGGACGCGGGCTGGGGCGAGACCTACGCGGGCTTCCAGATCCCGACGGCCGACGAGCCGAGAAACTGGAAGTTCAACTCGCAGTTCATCTATGAGCCGTTTCCCGCGGAGGCCATCGCGATAGTCGCCTCGTTCATGGCCAAGGTTCCCGCACCGGGGTGCAACTACTTCACCCAGGCCTTCGGCGGTGCCGTCAGGAACAGTGAACCGTCGGGTGGATCCGCCTTCGCGCACCGCAACGCGCTGTTCTACGCCGAACCTGGCGCAGGTTGGGGCCCGCGCCGCGGCGACGCGCCTGCCCACGCATCCGGCGAACCCGACCCGGCCACGAGCGCATGCCTGGCCTGGGTCGCGGAATTCAGCGAAGCGTTGTCGCCCTTCGTGAACGGGGCCTACGTCAACGTGCCGAATGCCGACATGCCCGATTGGGAGACGGCGTACTGGAGAGACGGCGTCGACCGCCTGCGCGCGATCAAGGCGAAGTACGACCCCACCAACGTCTTCAGCTTCGAGCAGAGTATTCCCGTCGCGGGCCGCTGACCGAACCATCCCGGTCGACGAATCGTGGGGCCGCCTTGGGGAATCGAACCCCAGACCTTCTCATTACGAGTGAGATGCTCTACCGACTGAGCTAAGGCGGCGACGCCTGGTCAGCCAGGCGAGCCGAGTCTACGGCAGGCAGCGGTGCCAACCCAAAACGATGGGCGCTCAGCCGCGAAGTGCCTGCCCGACGGTGGCCACCAGGGCGTCCACCGCGAACTTGGGCTTCACGTTCACCGCCAGCGCGTCGCGGCACTCGAGCACTGCCTCGATGCAGCGCAGCAGTCGGTCGGGCGGGACGTGTGCCGCCATCGCCGCGACCTTGTCCGCCATGTCGGGATGGTTGGCCACCACGCCGGTCGCCCCGGACGACACCAGCATGGCGTCGCGAAAATAGGTGGCCAGGTCGATGAGCGCGCGATCCAGCGCGTCGCGCGAGGCGCGCGTCTGCCGCGACTTCTGGCGCTTCTCGAGATCCTTGAGGGCCCCGGCCGCGCCTCGCAACGCACCCGCGGCGCCCTTGCCGGTGCCTCCGCCACCGAGTGCCGTGCGCAGTTCCTCGGTCTCGGCGTCGTTGCGGTCGCCGGTGAGCGCCTTGGCCTCGTCGTCGGCGGTGACCACCAACTCCTCGGCCGCGGCATAGGCCCGCGCCGGCGTCGCCGCGTCCCGAGCCAGCCCCAGCGCACGCTCCCGGCGGCTCCTGGCCTGCTCGTCGGTGGCCAGCCGACGGGCCCGCCCGACGTGCCCGCCACTGACCGACGCCGCCCACGTGGCGTCCTCCTCGGCGATGCCGTCGACGTCGACCAGAACCCGCGCGATTGCGTCCAGCCGCGGGGTCACCAGGGCGACGTGGCGGCACCGCGAGCGCAGGGTGATCGCGATGTCCTCGGGGTCGACCGACGGGGCGCACAGCAGGAAGACCGTGGACGCGGGCGGCTCCTCGACCACCTTGAGCAGCGCGTTCGCCGCACCCTCGGTGAGCCTGTCGGCGTCCTCGACCACCACGACCTGCCACCGCCCGGTGCCCGGCCGCCGCGACGCGATCTGGACGATGTCGCGCATCTCCCGGACACCGATCGACAAGCCCTCGGGAATGATCCGGCGCACGTCGGCATGGGTGCCCGCCATCGTGGTCGTGCAGGCGCGGCACTCCCCGCACCCTGGGGCGCCGTCGGACGTGCACTGCAGGGCCGCGGCGAAGCACACCGCCGCAATCGACCGGCCGGACCCGGGAGGCCCGGTGATCAGCCACGCATGGGTCATCCGGCCGCCCGTGGCGCCGGTGCCCATTGGGTTGTGAGCCGAATCACCGCGCGCTGCGCGGGCGGCGGCAACCAGTTCCGCTTCGACGGCGTCCTGACCCACCACACGCGAGAAAACACCGCTCATCAGGCGCCACCCTAGTGGTCGCGGCCGACACCGGCTCGGACGACGTCTGCGACAGCGCCCGTGCCGACGCCCGTGGACCGATACGGTTGTCGGATGACCGGTCCGACACCGCCGATGGGGCGGATCACCGCCTTCGTGCGGTGGGTCGCACGCACGCCGTGGCCGGTGTTCACCCTCGGCATGCTCCAGGCCGACATCATCGGCGCGCTCTTCGTGCTGGGCTTCCTGCGATTCGGGCTACCGGCCGAGGACCGGGTTCAGCTCCAGGACCTGCCCACCCTCAACCTGGCGGTGTTCCTGGGTTATCTCTTCGTCTCGTTCACGATCCTGTCCTGGCTGACGTTGCGGTTGCTGATCCCGGTGATCCGCTGGCAGCGCCGCGACAGTCTGCTCGGGGGTGGTGACCCGGCGGTGACCGACCTGGCCCGCGTGCGGGCTCTGAGGATGCCCTTCTACCGGTCGGTGATCAACGTCTCGAACTGGTTCCTCGGCTCGATCGTGTTCATCGTCGCCAGCTGGCCCGTCGCCAGCAGGTCGGCGCCGGTCGTCGCCGTCGCCGCGGCCCTCGGTGCCACCGCGACGGCAATCATCGGCTACCTGCAGTCAGAGCGGGTGCTGCGGCCGGTCGCCGTGGCCGCGCTACGCGGTGGAATCCCCGAGAGTTTCAAGGCGCCAGGTGTCATCCAGCGGCAGGTGCTCACCTGGGTGCTGTCCACCGGCGTGCCCATCCTGGCCATCGTGCTGGCCCTGGTGGCCAGCAGGTTCGAGATCCTGACCGCCCCCGCGGAGCGCCTCAACACCCCGATCCTCCTGCTGGCGGTCGCCGCGCTGGTCATCGGTCTGGCCGGCACCGTGCTGGTGGCCATGTCGATCGCCGATCCGCTGCGGCAACTGCGCTGGGCACTGGGCGAGGTGCAGCGCGGCAACTACAACGCCCACATGCAGATCTACGACGCCAGCGAACTGGGCCTGCTGCAGGCCGGCTTCAACGACATGGTGCGCGACCTCGCCGAGCGGCAGCGCCTCCGGGACCTGTTCGGCCGCTACGTCGGGGAGGACGTCGCCCGCCGGGCACTGGAGCGCGGCACCGAGCTGGGCGGACAGGAGCGCGACGTCGCCGTGCTCTTCGTCGACCTGGTCGGCTCCACCCAGCTGGCCTCCACGCGGCCCGCCGCCGAGGTCGTCAGCCTGCTCAACGAGTTCTTCCGAGTCATCGTCGACAGCGTCAACCGGCACGGTGGGTTCGTCAACAAGTTCCAGGGTGACGCGGCGCTGGCCATCTTCGGCGCCCCCATCGAGCACCCCGACGCCTCCGGGGCCGCGCTGGCCGCCTCACGCGAACTGCACGACGAACTGATCGAGGTGCTGGGCGAGACCGACTTCGGCATCGGCGTGTCCGCAGGCCGGGCCATCGCCGGCCACATCGGCGCTCAGGCCCGCTTCGAGTACACCGTGATCGGCGACCCGGTCAACGAGGCCGCCCGGCTCACCGAGCTGGCCAAGCTGGAGGAGGGGCACGTGCTGGCGTCGGCCATCGCGGTCAGTGGCGCGCTGGACGCCGAGGCGTTGCGCTGGGACGTCGGCGAGATCGTCGAACTGCGCGGCCGCGGCGCGCCGACGCAGCTGGCCCGGCCGCTCAACCTCGCCGCCTCCCGGCGCGTGTCGAGCCAGGCGCCGAACTAACCCTTCTTCGCCGCGGCCTTCTTGGCGGGCGCCTTCTTGGCCGGCGCCTTCTTGACGGTCTTCTTGGCCGGCGCCTTCTTCTTGACGGGGCCGCGCGCACGCCGGTCGGCGAGCAGTTCCGAGGCCCGGCCGTCGGTGATCGACATGACGTCGTCACCCTTGCGGAGGCTGGCGTTGGTCTCGCCGTCGGTGACGTACGGACCGAATCGGCCGTCCTTGATCACCATCGGCTTCTCCGAGACCGGATCGGTGCCCAACTCGCGCAACGGCGGCGTCGCAGCGCCCTGCCTGCCGCGCCGCTTGGGCTCGGAGTAGATCTTCAGCGCCTCCTCGAGGCTGACGGTGAACATCTGCTCCTCGTTGGCCAACGAGCGAGAGTCCGTGCCGCGCTTGAGGTATGGACCATAGCGGCCGTTCTGCGCGGTGATCTCCTCGTTCGTCGCCGGGTCGACGCCGACCACCCGCGGCAGTGACAGCAGCTTGAGCGCGTCGTCGAGCGTGATCGTCTCGAGGTCCATCGACTGCAGCAGTGAGCCGGTGCGCGGCTTGGGCCCTGGCGGCGGCTTCTTCGTCTTCTTCGCGGGTGCGGCGGCGTCACCGTCGTCGGGAGTCTCCGGCGGCGCAGGTAGCACCTCGGTGACGTACGGCCCGTATCGCCCGTCCTTGGCGACGATTTCGTGACCACTCACCGGGTCGACGCCGAGCGAGCGACCCTCCTGCGGTGTGGAGAACAACTTCTCGGCGAGCTCGAGGGTCAGCTCGTCGGGGGTGAGCTCATCCTTGAGATTGGCCCGCTGCGGCTTCAACTCGCCGTTGGGATCGTCGGGGTCGACGATCATGCGTTCCAGGTACGGACCGTTGCGGCCGACGCGGACGTTGATGGTCCGACCCTGGTCGTCCTCGAAGAGCTTGATGGAGTTGACGACTCGCGCGTCGATCTCCTCCAGGTTGCCGCCGACCAGCTTCTTGAGCCCACCGGCGCGCGCGATCGAACCGTCGACGCCGTGCTCGCCACCGAAGTAGAAGTTGTTGAGCCAGTTGGTCCGTCGCTCGTTGCCGGATGCGATCTCGTCGAGCTCGTCCTCCATGGCCGCGGTGAAGTCGTAGTCCACCAACCGGCCGAAGTGCTGCTCCAGCAACCCGATCACGGCGAACGCCACCCACGACGGGACCAGCGCACTGCCCTTCTTGTGGACGTAGCCACGGTCCTGAATCGTCTTGATGATCGACGAATACGTCGACGGGCGGCCGATGCCGAGCTCTTCGAGCGACTTGATCAGCGAGGCCTCGGTGTAGCGCGCGGGCGGGCTGGTGGTGTGCCCGTCGGCGGTCAGGTCCGACGCGTCGACGCGTTGTCCCTGCGTCAGATTCGGCAGTCGACTCTCGGCGTCGTCGGCCTCGCCACCGGCCTGCTCGTCGAGACTCTCGACGTAGGCCTTGAGGAAACCGGCGAAGGTGATGGTGCGGCCGCTGGCGTTGAAGACGACCTGCTCGCCCGACCGCGCGGCACCGGCGATGCGCAGACTCAGCGTCGTACCGCGCGCATCGGCCATCTGAGAGGCGACGGTGCGCTGCCAGATCAGCTCGTAAAGGCGGAATTCGTCGTTGTCGAGCGCAGAGTGCAGCTGCCCCGGCGTCTGGAAGACGTCGCCCGACGGCCTGATGGCCTCGTGAGCCTCCTGGGCGTTCTTGACCTTGCGGGTGTACTGGCGGGCCGTCGGATGGACGTACTCCTCGCCGTAGAGCTGCCTGGCCTGGTTGCGGGCCGCGTTGATCGCCGTCTCCGACAGCGTCGTCGAGTCGGTGCGCATGTAGGTGATGTAGCCGTTCTCGTACAACCGCTGCGCGATGCTCATGCACCGCTCCGAGGAGAACCGCAGCTTGCGGCCGGCCTCCTGCTGCAGCGTCGAGGTCATGAACGGCGGGTACGGCCGGCGGGTGTAGGGCTTCTGCTCGACCGAGGCGACGCTGAGCTGGGCGCCGCGCAGACCGCCGGCCAGGGCCGAGGCGGCCGATTCGGTCAACACCCGCACTTCTTCGGGGCGTTTCAGCCCACCTAGGGAGTCGAAGTCGCGACCGCTGGCCACGCGCTTGCCGTCGACGGTGTTGAGCTTGGCGGTGAACTTCGGTGGAGACGCCTCGGGGTCGGACACCGACGCGTCCAGCTCGGCGGTGACGTCCCAGTAGCCGGCGCTGCGAAATGCCATCCGCTCGCGCTCGCGCTGCACGATGATGCGCGTCGCGACCGACTGGACCCGGCCCGCCGACAGCTTCGGCGCCACCTTCTTCCACAGCACGGGGCTGACCTCGTAGCCGTACAGGCGGTCGAGGATGCGACGGGTCTCCTGGGCGTCGACCAGGTCGATGTCGAGGTCACGGGGGTCGTCGGCGGCGGCCCGGATGGCCGATTCGGTGATCTCGTGGAACACCATCCGCTTGACCGGGATGCGCGGCTTGAGCGTCTCGAGCAGGTGCCAGGCGATCGCCTCGCCCTCACGGTCACCGTCCGTCGCAAGATAGAGCTCGTCGACGTCCTTGAGCAGCGCCTTGAGCTCGGCGACGGTGCCCTTCTTCTCGGGGCTGACGATGTAGAGCGGTTCGAAGTCCGCGTCGACGTTGACCCCGAGGCGCGCCCAAGGCTCCGTCTTGTACTTCGCGGGCACGTCGGCGGCGGCCCTGGGCAGGTCGCGGATGTGTCCACGCGACGATTCGACGACGTAGTTCGAGCCCAAGTAGCCCGCGATCTTGCGCGCCTTGGTAGGCGACTCGACTATGACGAGTCGCCGAATCCTGCCGTTGCCGCTGCCACCGCCGGAGTCAGCCAACTGTGTTTACGCTCCACTTCTATGTTGCCGAAAGCGCGATACCACTGAATCAGTGGTCCCACCAGCCCGCGGCAACTGACAATTTGGCACTACCGGCGAGCCTACGCAAACTGGCCTAGCCTGCGGGACTCACCCGGAGTGCGGCCAGCTGTGAAACGCCTCAGGCTCCTCGGGTGGTTCCCCTACGTTCTCTACCAGGCGCGATAGGCGTCGACGGCCACTGATCCGCAGCGCCGGGTGTGTCCCGCGGGTGCCGATCAAGGTTGGTGCAATTCCCACCCGCATCATCGCCGCCGCGAGTGCGGTATGCGTGTCCGGCGCATGCGGGTCCAGACCGAGCAGGTAACGGTCGGCTTCGGGCGTTCCGGCGGCCAACGTCCACGCCCGCAGCTCCCGCGGCCCGGGCAGCCACTGCGGCGGGACGGTCTTCACCGCACCGCGCGTCCAACTCTTCGCGATGCCGAACAGCAGCGGATCCGGCGCGGTGCGCACCAGCGGGGTGTTCTCGTCGGTCCGGCCGATCTCGGGCACCAGACCCGCGTCGGCGATCATCGCGGCCAGCGCCTCCGCGCGCCACTGCGCGTCGACCACGACGGACAAGCGCGCTGCCTGCTCTTTGCCCTGGCCGACGAGCACCACCTGTCCCGAGGCGGCCAGAATCCCGGTCAGGTCGGCGACCGCTGGCGGCACCGCCTCTGCCGAGAAGAAGGACAGCTGGCTCACGACTGCGACATTAGGCCAGCACGGCCTTCCCGCCGCGACACCGGGCCGCGACGACGTGGACGATCATGGAGTGGTTGGCGACGTCGAGGGGGTGCAGCGTGTCCGAGGGGGTCTCTGACTTCGGTCGCGCGCTGCTCGCCCGCGCCGTGGAGGGCACCGACGTCGACGAGCATCCGCTGCGCCACGTGGCCGACCTGGCGCCGCGGCGGGCTCGCACCCAACCCTGGCCGCAATGGGCCGATCCGGACGTCGTCTCGGCGTTCGTGGACCGCGGCGTCACGCAGCCCTGGAGCCACCAGGCCGCCGCCGCCGACCTCGCGCACTCCGGTCGCCACGTGGTGCTCAGCACCGGCACCGCGTCGGGCAAGTCCCTGGCCTATCAATTGCCGATCCTCACCACGCTCGCGGCCGATCCCCGCGCGCGGGCGCTGTACCTCTCGCCGACCAAGGCACTCGGACACGACCAGCTGCGGGCCGCGCAGTCGCTGACCAACGCGGTGCCGCGGTTGCGCGACGTCTCGCCGAGCCCGTATGACGGGGACAGCTCCAACGACGCCCGGCGGCTGGCCCGCGAGCGGTCGCGATGGATCTTCTCCAACCCCGACATGATCCATCTGTCGCTGTTGCGCAACCACGCCCGCTGGGCGGTGTTCCTGCGCAACCTGAAGTACGTCGTGGTCGACGAATGTCATTACTACCGCGGCATCTTCGGTTCCAATGTGGCGATGGTGCTACGCCGCCTGGTGCGGCTGTGCGAGCGGTACGCGGCCGACGACGGCGGCCCGACCGTCGTCTTCGCCAGCGCCACCGCCTCCGCACCGGCCGAGACGGCGTCGGAACTGCTCGGCCACACCGTCGCCGAGGTCACCGACGACGGCTCCCCGCAGGGTGGCCGCACCGTCGCGCTGTGGGAACCCGCGCTGCGCGACGACGTCACGGGCGAGAACGGCGCCCCGGTGCGGCGCTCCGCCGGCTCGGAGGCCTCCCGGGTGATGGCGGACCTGATCGCCGAGGGCGCACGCACGTTGACCTTCGTCAGGTCTCGGCGCGGGGCCGAGCTCACCGCGCTCGGGGCCCGGGCCCGGCTGGAGGACGTCGCACCCGACCTCGCCCATCTGGTGGCGTCCTATCGGGCCGGGTACCTGGCCGAGGACCGGCGCGCTCTGGAACGGGCCCTGTCCGAGGGCGAACTGCGTGGGCTGGCCACCACCAACGCCCTCGAGTTGGGCGTCGACGTCGCCGGTCTCGACGCGGTGGTGCTGGCCGGGTTCCCCGGCACGGTGGCGTCGTTCTGGCAGCAGGCGGGGCGGGCGGGGCGGCGCGGGCAGAGCGCCCTGATCGTGCTGATCGCCAGGGACGACCCGCTGGACACGTTCCTGGTGCACCATCCGGCGGCCCTGCTGGACAAGCCGATCGAGCGCGTGGTGATCGACCCGACCAATCCGTATGTCCTTGGTCCTCAAATGCTATGCGCAGCAACCGAATTGCCGCTGACTGAGGCCGAGGTGCGAACCTGGAACGCCGAAGCCGTGGCCGACGCACTGGTCGACGACGGCCTCCTGCGGCGCCGCCCCGCCGGCTACTTCCCCGCACCGGGTCTGGATCCTCATTCCGCCGTCGACATCCGCGGATCCACCGGCGGGCAGATCGCGATCGTCGAGACCGGCACGGGCCGCATGCTGGGCAGCACGGGTGCGGGTCAGGCACCGTCGTCGATTCATCCCGGCGCGGTGTACCTGCATCAGGGCGAGACCTACGTGGTCGACTCGCTGGACTTCGAGGACGGCATCGCGTTCGTCCGCGCCGACGATCCGGGGTACTCGACCTCGGCGCGCGAGTTGACCGACGTCGCGGTGACCGGTGCCGGAGAGCGACGCACGGTGGGGCCGATCACCATCGGCGTCGTGCCGGTGTCGGTCAGCCACACCGTGATCGGGTTCCTGCGGCGCCGGATGAACGGCGAGGTGATCGACTTCGTCGACCTCGACATGCCCACCCAGACGCTCGACACCATGGCGGTAATGTGCAACATCGAGCCGGAGGCGTTGGCGGACAGCGGAATCGACGACATCCGCGTACCGGGATCTCTGCACGCCGCCGAGCACGCGGCCATCGGGCTGCTACCACTGGTGGCCAGCTGCGACCGGGGGGACATCGGCGGGGTGTCCATGGCGGTGGGGCCGGAGACGGGTGAGCCGACGATCTTCGTCTACGACGGCCACCCGGGCGGCGCAGGCTTCGCCGACCGCGGGTATCGACGGCTGGGCACGTGGTGGGAGGCCACGGCCTCGGCGATCGAATCGTGCGAGTGCCCGTCTGGCTGCCCGTCGTGCGTGCAGTCGCCGAAGTGCGGCAACGGCAACGACCCGCTGGACAAGGCCGGGGCGGTGGCGGTGCTCAGGCTGGTGCTCGACGAGCTGGCCAAGTCCCCCGCGTGAGCCGGTCGGGACGGACGACCGACCCTGGTCGTGCAGGGGTGACGCAACCACGGTGCATGGTGGCGGCGCGTCCCCGAGACCCGGCTGACGCTGCGACGATGCAGTCCGAGCCGCACGTCGCAGGGCTGATCCCGCTAAGCCGCAGGTGGCCGAACGCCTAGGATGTCGGCATGACCGACGACTGGCTGCTGGTGGAGACACTCGGCGACGAACCGGCCGTCGTCGCCGAGGGCCAGCACACCAAGAACCTCGTCCCGGTCAGCGCGTTCCTGCGGCGCAGCCCCCACCTGATGGCCATCCAGACGGCCATCAACGAGACGGTGCAGGGCGGCAAGGCCTTGAGCAGTTTGACGCCCAAGAGCGACCGCGTGATTCGCACCGAGGTGGTGCAGATGACCGACGGTCGCATCCACGGGGTGCACGTGTGGATCGGTCCGCTGGATCGGGATCCGCCCGACCGCGTGATGCCGGGTCCGTTGAAGTGGGACCTGAGCGACGGCGTCGCCACCGACACGCCCGAGTCGCTGATGAACAGCGGGCTGGACCCCACCACCGAGGCCACGCAGGGCCGGGCATTCGCAGAGGATCTGCCCGCCAGAAATCTCAACCCGGACGAGGCCAGGGTCCTGGCGGTGGCGATCAGGCCCGAGGCCGGACGCACGTTCTGCAGCACCTGGGAGGTCACCGACTACAAGGGCAAGCCGATCACGGTCGGCTTCGCGGCCAGGGTGCTCGCCGAAGTCGACGACTCCAGCCGCGAGCGGTTGATCTGCCGGGCGATGAACTGGCGGGCGGTCACCGACGTGCCGTCGAGGCGCTCCGACGACCTCGGCCAACGAATCCTCAACGGACTGGCACGGCCGGGCGTGCACCGGGCGCTGGTGGACCTGACGACGTGGAAGCTGCTGAAGTGGCTCGACGAGCCGTGCCC
The DNA here is from genome assembly GCF_040614235.1 of Mycobacterium sp. NPDC006124. Lineage (NCBI taxonomy): Bacteria > Bacillati > Actinomycetota > Actinomycetes > Mycobacteriales > Mycobacteriaceae > Mycobacterium > Mycobacterium sp. NPDC006124. The sequence continues at coordinate 633,579 of NZ_JBEXUA010000002.1, forward strand.
GTTCTTCGACTGGCACGCCACGGAGGCGGGCGAGTCCATCGTCCATCCCGACGACCAGGCCGACATGGTTGCGATGTCCACCGAGTTCGACGAGGGCCCGGCATCGCGCGTGCTTCGACTGCGGTCCGTCGACGGCGGGTGGACGCCCGTGCACGTCACGGCCCACCGGGTCGAGATCGCGGCCGACACCTACGCCGGCCTGCTGTCGCTGAGGTTGCCGACGCACGACGAACCCCCCGCGACACGCACGACCACCCGCCGCGCCAAGTCGGCGTCGCGTCGCGCCCGCACCTAGCCTCCCCCTCACGCCGGTCCGGCGCGGGCGCTGGCACGGGCGACGTGTACACCCCAGTGACCCAGGCGCACGGGCACCTCGGTGGCCACGACGACGTCGAGTTCCTCGACCGTGCACCCGGCCACCGTCGCCGACATCGCCGCGGCCAGCGACCCCGCCGACGCGCACGCCGCCTGCGGGCCGGACGCCAACCGGCCAGCCGCCGCGAGGGCGGCCAGATCCGCCGCCGCCTGCGCACGATGCCGGGCAATCACCGCCGAACCCACCAGCGCCCCACCGACGGTCAACGCCATCAACACCGCCATCATCATCGCGGCCACCACGCTGGCCGCGCCGCAGTCAGAGGCCAGGCTCGACCGCCGCGACCGACTCGGCCGCAATCGTGATGCCGGGCAACAGGATCGACTGCGAGCTGACCCGCGCCACCACGTATCCGCCGTCTCGGTGAAGTGCCAGCCGAGCATCCGCCGGTCCGCCCCGGCGCACCACGTCGGCGGCAGCACCCTCGTCACCACGGGCGGCCAACCTGGCGGCCTCGCGCGAGGAGTCCACGCACCGCACCTGCATTCCCACGGCCGCGAGGCCGCCGACACAGAACGCCAGGACGACCACCAGCGCGGCGATCGCGAAGGCCGCCTCGACGGTGGCACCACCCGCATCGTCACCTAGACGTTGGTGTTCAGCGCCCGGGTGATGATGTTGCTGAGGGCGTTCACGATCGAATCCCCCGTGACCACCGTGTAGAGGATCGCCCCGAACGCCGCCGCAGCGATCGTGCCGATGGCGTACTCGACGGTGCTCATGCCGTCCTCGTCGACGGCCAGCAGCACCAGTCGCGCCTGAACCCGTCGTAATACGTTGCCGTGCAACACTTCTCTCTCCATTCATCCGGCACCCGCACGCGGCGTCTCCGCGTGCTCCAATGCGTTTCACCACATGCCCGACTGCAACACGTCCCCGGCCAGCCCGACCACCACGGGCACGATCCCCAGGCAGACGAACGCCGGCAGATAGCACACACCGAGCGGACCGGCGATCAAAACCGACGCGCGTTCGGCCGCGGCCCGCGCCGAATCGCCCGCGTCGCGGCGGGACTGGTCGGCGAGGTCCGCAACCGCCTGCGCAAGAGCGCTTCCCGACGCCGCGGACCGACGGGCGAGCCGGCACAGCGCCTCGACGCGCGGCTCCCCCGCGGGGTCCACGGTCGACCAGACGGTCGTCGCGTCGGCGCCGACGGCGAGCAGGTCCGCAGCCCGTTGCAGCACGTCGGCCAGGTCGCGCGGCGCGAACGGTGTCGTCGCCCGCGCGGCGGCCGCCACGGCCATGCCCGACGACAGACACGCGGCGAACACGTCCAGCGCCGAGGCCACGGCGAGAGGGTCGTGCGCCTCGCCAGCCGTCGCCGGTGGCACGACACCCCCGGCCGGGTCGACGCCACGCGTCCGACCTCCGGTGAGCAGCACCGCCAAGGCGAGAAGCACTGCGGCGAGGCTCATCCGAGGGCCCGGTCGGTGATGCGGTCCGACCACGACAGCCCTGCGCAGGCGAGCGCCACGCCAATCACCAGGCACCATCCGCCGACGCCGCCGGACAGCAGGAACCGCATCGGCTCGGCGCCGATGGCGTGGCCCAAACCGACGCCCAGCAGCGGCAGTCCCGCCAGGATCGTGGCGGTGGCCCGCGCACCCGCCATGCCCGCCGACACCCCGGAGGCGAAGCGTTCGCGCTCGACGATGTCGCGTTCAGCCGCGCGGACGAGTGCGACGATCGCCAAACCATGGCTCTGGGCCAGAAGCCAGGTCGCCGACAGCCTCTCCCAGTACTGCGGCACCGTCGACTGCCTGGCGACGGCGCTCAATCCGGCGGCGACGTCGGCTCCGAGTCGAGCGCGAGCGGCGACCGCACGCAACGAATCCGCGACTCGACCGTCCACTTCGGCGGCCGCGCTCTCGAAGGCCACGACGGGGTGTGCCCCCACCCTGAGCTCCCCCACCAGGACGCCGAGCGCACCCTCGAGAGTGGTCGCCTCGTGGACACGCACGCGTCGCATCCGGGTTCTCCTGCGGCGCAACATGATCGACGCAACGACCATCCCGAGCGCGACGGTCGCGGTGACGGGGACGACCACCGCGGTCGCCGCGACGGCCAGCACGCACCCCACCGTCACGACGCGGCGGCGGGGCCGCGCCGGTGTCGGTGGGGGACCCAGCCGCCGGTGCGGTCGGCCCGGGGACACGACCAGCGCCACCGCCAGCATCAGCGCCGCGACCGTCACGAGCCGCGCGCCGACAGGAGATCGGTCAGGGCGTCCATGCCGGCGCCCACGCCGCGGTCGGCATGCCAGGCGGTGACCGCCCCGACGAGTCCGTTAACACCCCGGCGTAGGACGGCGATCTCCTGGAGTCGGCGCAAACCGGAGCCGTTCCGGCCGACGTGGAGCACCACCTGGACGGCCGCGGCGAGCTGACTGTGTAGCGCAGCCCGGTCCAGCCCGCCGACCGCCGCCAACGCCTCGAGACGGGCGGGCACCTCGGCGGGACTGTTGGCGTGCACGGTGCCGGCGCCGCCGTCGTGACCGGTGTTCAACGCGGCGAGCAGGTCGACGACCTCGCCGCCACGCACCTCTCCGACGACGATGCGGTCGGGTCGCATCCGCAGAGCCTGGCGGACGAGGTCGCGAACCGTCACCTCGCCGACACCCTCGACGTTGGCGTAGCGGGCGACGAGGTTGACCAGGTGCGGGTGGCGCGGGGCGAGTTCGGGCGCGTCCTCGACGCAGACGATGCGTTCGGTCGCGGCGACGGCACCCAGCGCCGCGGACAGCAGCGTCGTCTTTCCGGCGCCGGTGCCGCCCGAGACCAGGAACGCCAAACGTGCGGCGATCACGTCTCCGACGAGGGCGACGGCGTCGGGGGCGATCGCCCCGGCGTCGACCAGCGCCGCGAGATCCTGGGTGGCCGGTCGCAACACCCGCAGCGACAGGCAGGTGCCTGCGGGCGTGATCGGAGGTAGCACGGCGTGCAGTCGCACGGTCAATCCGCCGGCGCCGAGACCGGGGAGTTGCCCGTCGACCCAGGGCTGGGCCTCGTCGAGGCGTCGCCCGGCCGCCAGCGCCAACCGCTGGGCCAGCCGCCGGACGGCCGCCTCGTCGTCGAATCGCACGGCGGTCCGCCGAAGCCCACCCCCGTCGTCGACCCACACCGCGTCGGGTGCCGCGACCAGGACGTCGGTCGTGCCCCTCGCGCAGAGCAGCGGTTCCAGGATTCCGGCGCCGGTCAGTTCGGTCTGCAGCAGACGCAGGTTGCTCAGGACGTCGGTGTCTCCGAGCAAGCCACCCGACTCCGCGCGTATCGCCTCCGCGACGACGTTGGGCAGCAGCGGTCCTGACTCGGTTGCCAGGCGCTCCCTGACCCGCTCGATCAGCGAAGCGCTCATGCGATCAACTGCTCGTCGGTCGCGCCGGGCTGGCGGTGTAGCACCTCGAGTACCTGCCGAGCGGCCGCGGTCAGGGGTGAGCGCCGCCTCGGTCGCAACCCGCCCCGTTCGAGTTCGGCGGCAAGACCGGGTTGCGGTCGCATTGCCGCCAGCAGCGGTCGGTCGACGATGCGGGCCACGTCGGCGGAGCGCAGGCCGCCCGGGGCGGGTCCGCGGACCACCAACCCGACGTTCGGATTGGCCTCGTTCAGCCACGTCGCCACGGCCGACGCGGCGGCGCACGACCGGACGTCGGCGGGGACCACGAGGACGACGAGGTCTGCGGCGTCGAGCACGGCACCCACCGCCGGGGTGGCACGACGGGGCAGATCACAGATCGTCGTGGCACCCGCCCGACAGCCGCCGTCGACCACCGCGGTGAGCGCGCCGGCGTCGATCTCGCCGCCGGAGCGACCTGCCGACAGGACGGTGACACCATGCCGCGACGGCAACGCGGCCGACAACGCGTGATGCCCGACCCGGCCACCGCCGAGGTCCAGTTCGGGCCATCGCAGACCGGCATCCAGCTCGCTGCCAAGGGTCAGGTCGATTCCGCCACTCCACGGGTCGACGTCGACCAGCAGGGCGTTGGGCGCGACGTGCGCCAGTGCGGTGGCGAAGACCGAGGCGCCCGCTCCGCCGCAGCCGCCGACGACGGCCAGTACCGGGCCACGCCTGCGGTCGTCGGCCATGGATTCGGCTGCGTCGGCCAGCGCCGAGATCAGGCTCACCTCGTCCGACGGCAGCGACAACACCCGCTGGGCGCCGACGGCCACGACGAGGTGCCACTGATCGGGGTTGGGCGTGGCGGTGCCGACCACCACGACGTGGTCGCGGCGCGGCAGGCCCAGTTCGGCGCAGCGGCGGGCGCCCTCGAGATCCAGGACGACCGCCGACGCCGCCAGCCAGACCTTGCGGCTGGAGGGTTCGCCGACGTGCACGACGCGTACGCCGACCGCCGCCGCGACGCGGTCGACGTCGTGCCGAAGGGAGGCGTCGGCGACCACGGCCAGAGTGACGTTGCTCGAACTCATGCCTCCACTGTGTGGCTACGGCGGACGCCCGAAGGGTCCGCTGAGGCCGCAACGTGCCAGACATGTGTATGAAACAGCGTCTGTGGATGGACCGGCGCGCACGAGCGCCGCGCAAACTCATGGGGGGAACGGTCACTTCGGTTGGAATTCTGAAGGGGCCGTTGCGAAGAAACACCCCGGAAAAAGGGACGACCCCCGCCAGGGGGGAGGAGGCGGAGGTCGTCGTGTATCAGCCCCGGGGGGTCGGGCTGATGCACACCCGGCATAAGCCGAGTGATGCTTACTATACACACGGCGATGAGGGCGAGCGCAAGTCATCGACACCCTATGAATCCTCAATGGAATCGTACGGTGACCTGGAAAGTTACCCAGGAGGACACGTGGCGGGGACTGCCACTTCGCTACAGCGGGCGCCTCACCCGACACGCCCGCCGCCTATGCTGGCTTCGTGACCGCTTCCGGCGCCGCCTCGGCGGACCCGACAGAGCCGCGTTTCGCGCCCGCCACCGACCCGCCATTTCGCACGGCGGCGTTCTTCGACCTCGACAAGACGGTGATCGCGAAGTCGAGCACGCTGGCTTTCAGCAAACCGTTCTTCGATCAGGGTCTAATTAACCGACAAGCGGTCCTCAAGTCGACCTACGCGCAATTCCTGTTCCACATGTCGGGTGCCGACCACGAACAGATGGACCGGATGCGCTCCTACATCACCACCATGTGCGCAGGGTGGAACGTCGAGCAGGTCAAGTCGATCGTCGGGGAGACGATGCACGACATCGTCGACCCCCTGGTCTTCGTTGAGGCGGCCAACCTGATCGCCGACCACAAGCTGTGCGGTCGCGACGTCGTCGTGGTGTCGGCCTCGGGCGAGGAGATCGTCGCACCGATCGCCAAGGCCCTCGGCGCGACGCATGCGATGGCGACCCGGATGGTCGTCGAGGACGGCAAGTACACCGGCGAGGTGGCCTTTTACTGTTACGGCGAGGGCAAGGTCGAGGCGATCCAGGAACTCGCCGCACGCGAGGGCTATTCGCTGGACCACTGCTACGCCTACTCCGACTCGATCACCGACCTACCCATGCTGGAGGCGGTCGGGCACCCCACCGTCGTGAACCCCGACCGGGCGTTGCGCCGGGAGGCCCTCGGTCGGGACTGGCCGGTGCTGACGTTCTCCCGAGCCGTGTCCCTCAGGGAACGCATCGGCGCACCGTCGGGCGCCGCGGTCGCCACCTCCGTCGCGGTCGGCGTCAGCGCCCTGGCCGCCGGTGCACTGACCTACTCGTTGCTGCGTCGGTTCGCCTTCTAAGCGCGCAAAGAGGCCGCCGACGCTTTTGCTGGGGTGTGCGCGTAACGATCTGGCGACTCGCCCGAATTGGCCCTTGATGTGACCGCGGTCACGGAGTACAAAGGAGTCACGGAAGCCGATCGAGGCCAAGTTCGAACCGGAAGAGAAGGTTCGCGCTCCCAACAGAGGCTTCCCAGCACGGAACCTGCGAACCCACGCGGAGCACATGCCGCGATAATGGTAGAAGTGTTGCGGGCCTGCGGAATTGCGAAGAGCGGACGCCAAGCGACGACCCCTTGGGTGGGGCCAGCAGCCGAACCGCAGCGCAAGAACGCCGAGGCCACCCACGCAACCCACGAAGCACGCATGGTATCCGGAGTTCCGTGCTAGCGGGCGGCGAGCCGAGTCATTCGGAGCGCCGCCCGCTTCATTTTGCTGAGCTCACTTCTTCGACGACGCCTCGGCGATCGTCAACGCCTCCCGCGCACCAGCCCTCAGAGCGTGGCAGCCGTTGAGCAGCCAGGCGGTCAGCCCCTCCGCGGTGCCCGACTCGAACCCGCGCGCGGCCGCCCGGTAGTCGCCGGGCTTCTGCATCCAGAACTGTTCGGGGACGCCCAGACCGCGGGTGTCCAGACCGCTGGCGATCGTGGCCAGGCGCGACACGCCCCGCGCCACCACGCCGTCGGCGACGCCGAAGGGGGCCAGCACCAACAGCTCGCCGTGCACCACCGCGGCGAGCACCGGAGCCGAAACCCGCGTGCTCGTCACGACGTCGGCCAGCATCTCGAGCCGACGCCCGACGCCGTCGTCGGCACGCGGACGCCCGAGGCGGTCGTCCTCCGTCAGGTCGGCGGCGGCGAGGGCGTGCAGTCGCGCGATCGCCTGCAACGGGGCGCGTTGCCAGACCCCGATGAGCTGGGACGCGCCACCTTCGAGCGCCTCGGCGACACGCAGCGCGCCCGCCAGCACGGGATCGGGTCCCTCGCCGGGGGTGAGCACCAGCGATCCGCCGTCGAGCACGGACGACGCACGGGCCGCCCGCATCGCGGCCTCGGCCGCGGTGGCGGGCCACCCGCGACGGTTCGCCTTGTGCCGGTGCGCCAAGGCCAGCGCCTCTCTGGCCTGTTCGGCGGCGTCGGCCACCCCCGGCAATTCCGCCAGTGGGGCAAGGGGATCGGGAGCGGCCACGAGGACACGCTAGTGCCACGGCGCGACGTCCCGTCGTGGGGTCGCCGACCGTTGGACCCGTCCACGTGCGCGTTCGGCGCGCATCGGGCACCGTCCGCAGCCGTCGACGTGAGTTGTCTCCCTTGGCCACATCGGTGGTGACTACGCTCACGTTCATGGCACAGAACGACACTGCGGCGCCGTCCCATCAGACCTCCTATCCGCCGTCGGACGCATTCGCCGAACAAGCCAACGCGACCGCCGCGCTCTACGACGAGGCCGACGCCGACCGCCTCGCGTTCTGGGCGGCGCAGGCCCAACGGCTGGCCTGGGAGACGCCGTTCACCGAGGTACTGGACTGGTCGGAAGCCCCGGTGGCCAAGTGGTTCGCCGACGGCGCGCTCAACGTGGCCTACAACTGCGTGGACCGCCACGTCGAGGCAGGCAACGGCGACCGGGTCGCCATCCACTGGGTCGGCGAACCCGTCGACGACCACCGCACCATCACCTACGCCCAACTCAAGGACGAGGTGTCCAAGGCCGCGAACGCGCTGACCGACCTCGGCCTGGTCGCCGGTGACCGCGTCGCCATCTACATGCCGATGGTCCCCGAGGCGATCGTGGCGATGCTCGCGTGCGCCCGGTTGGGCGTCATGCACTCGGTGGTGTTCGCCGGCTTCTCCGCCAGCGCCCTGAAGGCCCGCGTCGAGGACGCCGAGGCCAAGCTCGTCATCACCACCGACGGGC